>JAQBGU010000084.1:0-113321 GCA_032128375.1 Deltaproteobacteria bacterium
TCGCCGATCCAGGCCTCGTCGTAGCCGAGCGCGTCGAGGTGGTCGATGAGTTCGAGGTCACGCTGCATGGCCATCGTCGGGTCTTCGTCGACCGGGTGAAACGGCGCGAGAAAGATTCCGTATCGCTTTCGATGCGGCCGAGAAGAGTTGGCTGACATTTGAGTGCTTGACATGGGGGCTCCGGTATATTTGACGTTGCGAGTTTCAGCGCTCTTCCGGCTCGCTGTCGTGTGTTTTCGGTTGTGGTCTATTTCGGTTCGTCGCTGCCTGGAGATCGAGCTGTTCGAAAAAATCGATCAGGGCCCGATTGGTCTCTTCGGGCTTTTCCTGCTGGTTCCAGTGGCCCGCGCCTTCGATCAATACCTTGCTGCGCAGGTCTGTGACCACGGTATCGAGCATTTGGACCATCGGACCCTCGCCATTGCGTTGCGGGCCGGTGACGACACCGTCCTTCAGACCCCCGATGAACATTGCGGGTACGTTTACCTTCGCGTTCGCCCACGGTGCGAGCAGTTCCCAATTGCGCTTGAAATTGCGATACCAGTTCAGCCCGCCGCGAAAGCCTGTGCGCTTGAACTCACCGACGTAGTACGCCAGGTCCTCTTCCGAAAGCCAGTCTGGCAGCTTGTCGGGTTGGACCATGGCATCGAGAAAGCCGGCGGTCTTGGGAAGGTTGAAGTTCCATTCGTGGTCGTCTGGAAGGGAACCGGAAGCGGTGTACAACATGCCGCGCATCGTTTCTTCCACGCGCGGATCCAGTTCGGCCTCTGCTTTGCCGGGTTCCTGAAAATACAACACGTACATGAACCGATCGCCTGCCATCGCCTTCATCAGATCGAGCGGGTTGATCGGTGTGCGTGGCAGGAAAGGCACGCTCATGCCGACCACGGCCGGGAAACGGTCCGGTCGAATCAACGCCGCGTCCCACGCCACGATCGACCCCCAATCGTGTCCGACGATCACAGCACTTTGCTCGCCGAGCGCGTCGAGCAACCCGACCTGGTCGCCAACGAGGTGCATGATCGTGTAGGCGTCGATCGCTTCGGGCGCGTCGGTTTGGCCGTATCCGCGCTGGTCGGATGCGACGACGTGGTAGCCGGCGTCCGCCAAAACGCTGAGTTGATGTCGCCACGAGTACCAAGATTCCGGGAAGCCATGGCACAACAGAATCAGCGGTCCTGCGCCCGCTTCGGCGATGTGCATCTGAATGCCGTTGGTTGCAATCGTGCGGTGCTGAATCTCGGCCATCGAGCCTCCGTCGGAATTTGATCCGAATACGCGCGCCAGGCAGATCATTCCAGATAGCTAGACCGAAGTCCAGTTATGGAATACAATCCGAAAATGGACTCACGGATAAAAGTTGAATCATCCGATGGCTGAGCGAACGGAGCCGCATTTGCCCGAATCGAACGCACCCGAGGCCGGTTCACGGAGAGCGCGAAAGAAGGAACGCACGCGGCGTCAGATCTATGAAGCCGCGATGGAGTTGTTCGCCGTTGATGGCTTCGACGGTGTCACGATCTCAGCCATCTGCGACCGCGCCGATGTCGGGCGCGGTACGTTCTTCCTGCACTTTCCGAGCAAATCCGCTCTGCTCTTCGAGTTCAGCCAGAAGGTGGCAGACGAGTTTTCGTTGAGCCTGCCGGACCACCCCATCAGCGCACGCATCGAACTCGAGGCGTTGGTGGATCGCATCGCCGCGGGCCTCGCCGACCACAGCGACGTGATGCTCGCGATGCTTCGTGAATTCTCGACGAGCCCGGAGGTACTCGCGTTCGGCAGGGAAAACGGCTGGGCGTTTCCAGACCTGATCGCGCGGATCGTCGAGCGAGGTCAGAAGGAAGGGGAATTCCGGACCCAGATCGATCCTCGGCTCGTGGCCGCGTCGCTGCTGTCGACCGCGGGCGCGATCTTGAGCGGCTGGGTGTTTCGACCCGACGAGATTGCGGTCTCGAAAGAAGTGATTCGCGCGCAGTTCTTCGCGCTTCTTTTTACCGGACTGGTTCCGAACGACGCACAAGGTGACCCGAAATCGTGACCGAGAAGGATTCGTCGAAAAAACACATCGTCGTCATCGGTGGCTCGATCACCGGTTTGGGTGCCGGGCTCGCGCTCTCATCGGGTGGCCATCGCGTGACAATCCTCGAAGCGGACTCCGCGCCGATGCCGGAGAGCTACCTCGAAGCCTTCGATTGGGACCGGCGCGGCTCGCCGCAAACCAGGCACTCGCACGCGCTGCTGGCGCGCTTGTACCTGTTCATCCGCGACCGCGCCCCGGGCCTGCTCGAAAAAATTCTCGCGTGTGGTGCCGAAGAGCTCGGCTTCGTCGATCGCGCCCGTGAGATATTCGGAGACGTCGAACTCGAAGAGGGCGACGAGGACATCGTCTTGCTCGCCTGCCGGCGCAGCACGTTCGAATGGGTGCTGCGGCGTCACATCCTCGATACCGGTCTGGTGGACTTTCGCGACGGGGTTTCCGTGACCGGCCTGTCGAGTATTCGTGATGAAGCGACCAGGCTTCCGCGTGTGACTGGAGTTCGCGTCGAAGACAAGGACGGCTTGGCGTTCGAGGTAACGGGCGACTTGATTGTCGATGCCAGTGGTCGGCGATCGCAGCTGCGCAAGTGGTTGCCGCAGATCGGTACACCGGAGATACGTCAGGATCTGGAACCGTGCGGAATCTTCTATACCTCGCGCTTCTATCGCCTGCACGATGGAGCCAAGCCGCCGGAACTCGACGGGGGCATCGTCGGTGCAGACCTCGGATATCTCAAGGTCGGTTTGTTTCCCGGTGATTCGCGGATCTTCAGCCTCACGCTGGCAGCAGATCCCCATGACGACGTGATGCGTAAGATCCTTCACGAACCCGGCTTCGACGCGGCCGCCGCAGCGATTCCGGTCGCAGCATCCTGGACGAACCCGGAAATTTCGCAGCCGATCTCCGGTGTCAATGGGATGGCCAACCTGAACAACACACGGCGCTACCTGGTCGAGAACGGTGAACCAGTGGCGCTGGGCGTTTGTGCGATCGGCGACGCGCTGATTCACACCAACCCGATCGTCGGGCGTGGCTGCAGCCTGGGTTGGGTGGGCGCATTCGCGCTGGCGGATGCGCTTCGCGAGCACCCGCACGACCTGCGCGCACTGGCACTGGATCTGGACGCCCGAATCGAGCGCGACGTGGTCCCCTGGTACAAGATTCAGCTGCAACAGGATCGCGATGCGATCGACGTGGCGGAAGCGCAGCGCCGAGGCGAGAACCCCTACCAGGTGGTGCGCGACGACGGCACCAACGATCCCAAGGCCTTCATGCGTTCCGTGCTCCGCGAAGGGCTGCTGCCGGCGCTCCGCGAAGACCTGACGCTGATGCGCATCTTCATGCGCGCGATGAACCTGCTCGAAAAGCCCGATGACCTGATGTCGCGCCCGGAAGTCATGCAACGCGTGATGGCGTCGTACCAGAAGCGCGAACAGCGCGAGCCGATCTTCCGGGGGCCGGGCCGAAGCGAGATGCTGAGCATCCTGGAAAGGGTCGAGGAAGCGGCGGCCTGACCCTGAACCGGTGCTGTTTTTCAGCAATCTGAAGGGTCAGAGGGGAAACTCCCGCTGGTGGGCTTCCCATGCGGCCTCGAAGCGGGCCAGGTTCTCTTCGGTGTATGCGGTGAAGTCGAAAACGATGTTGGAGTGGAGTTCCGAAACCATGCTCCACATCGCTTCGCGCATCAAAGACGCGCACTTCATCGCAGAGTAGGATCGACCCAGCTGCTTTTCCGGCAAGC
This sequence comes from Deltaproteobacteria bacterium, assembly GCA_032128375.1. Classification (GTDB taxonomy): domain Bacteria; phylum Myxococcota_A; class UBA9160; order UBA9160; family SMWR01; genus JAJDAM01. The sequence goes on from JAQBGU010000084.1 coordinate 3,780, forward strand.
GATCGAAGTAGGCTGCCAGGAGCGAATGTTCCTGGTCGAATGAAAATTCGTTGTTGGCGGCGAGATTGGCCAGGTCGAACAGTGGACTGTTGAAGCCCGCGTAGTCCCAGTCGATCAACCACAGACGCTGACCATCATCGATCCAATTTGCCGCCAACAAATCGTTGTGGCCGAACACGAGATCGATTGATCCGACCTCCTGCTCCAGCAAGCTGGCGATCTGGCTGACGCGCGGAAGCCGCGCGCAGTGTGGACTGGCCCCCTCGCGCAACGTCGACGCATAGTCGCGCAATAGGTGAAACACCCAGAACACCAGCGCAGGTCCCCGGAAGTGTTTGGGGATCTCCGTGTGGCAACGACCGATCATTTCGACGATCCGCGGCAGGTTCTCCGGTTTGCGAACGTCAGCCGCGCTCAGCGTTTCGCCCTCGATGAATCGCAGCACCAGCGCGCCATCGCTCGCGTGTACGACTTCGGGTGACAGACCCGCTGCGTGGGCGGCGCGACTCGCGGCCAGCTCGTTGAAGCGCATCAAGCCGTGCATCGGAATGTCGCGGCCAAGCCGAACGAAAAATTTCTCCCGGGCGTCGACGACGACGAAGTTTTCGTTGGTGAGGCCGCCTGCCAGCGGTATCGGCTCGACCGCCGTTGACCAGCAACTCAGCCCGGCGATCCTTTCAAGCTTGGCGGAGGCCATCGTCGGAGCGTACGCTCGATTCAGCGGCTGGGCCACGCGAACCGGGGGTCCCGGTGATGGCAACCGCCGCGAGGCCACGGGGAACAGCATGACATCAGCACCGGACGTCCTGGTGATCGGCGGCGGAATCGCGGGTGCGTCGATCGCGTACCAGTTTTCGACGCGCGGTCAAAAGGTCCTGGTTCTGGAGCGGGCCATGCTCGGCTCCGGCTCGACGAGCCGGGCCGCCGGGCTGCTGGGGCAGCTGCGAAGCACCGAAGCGGCGACAGCGATGCTGATGGAGAGCCTCGAGATCGTCCGCTCGATCGAGCGAGAACTCGGCATCGAACTCTTCGTCGAAACGGGCAGCGTGCGCATCGCGACAACGCCTGAGCGGGAACTAACAACGCGCCAGAGTGTTGTATTCGGTCAAGCGTTGGGCCTCGACCTCCAATTGATCGATTTGGCGGAGCTCGAGTCACTTGCCCCCTACATGGACACCAATGACGTGCTTGCGGCGAGCTACTGCCCGACCGATGGGCATCTCATGCCGGCCGAGTTGCACGCGGCGTTCGTCAAGCTGGCACGACAAAACGGCGTCGAATTTCGCACGCATACACCGGTGCGACGAATAGCGATCGAAAGCGGGCGGGCGGTCGGTGTCGAGAGCCTTCACGGACGCATCCATGCCGGGGTTGTCGTGAATGCGACGGGCCCCTGGTCGTACGGCGTGGCGAACGGATCGGGCGCCGTATTGCAGACCGTGGCGATCGGACACTCCTATCTCACGACGACACCCGTTGCGCGCTGCGACGTCGGTCGAATGACACCGGCAGTCCGCGATTACGACCATCGGATCTATAGCCGCCCCGATGCAGGGGGTCTGCTCGTCGGGATCTACGAAGCCGAACCGCAGGTCTACGACATGCAGGCACTCGGCGATTCGTTCGACATGAGCGCGATGCGCGTCGCGCGTGACGACTTGACCGTCGCGCATCTGTTGGAGGCAGCGCGCCACCGCTTCCCGTTCTTGCACGACGATGTCCCTTTTCAGGTCACACACGGAATCATGACGTTTACGCCGAACGGGAGCCCCATGTGTGGCGAGATCCCAGGGATCGCGAATTTGTATCACTGCGCGGGTTTCTGCGGACACGGGATCGTGCGCAGCCCGGTAGTCGGCGCGATCATGGCCGACCTGATCCTCGACGGTCGGGAACGCTATGACCTCGAAGAACTGAGGGCGGATCGCTACGCGGATGTCCCCGAGTTGCAGGACCGACAGCAGATTGCGGCCGCTGGGGTCGCGTCGTATACCGGTCACTACGGCGGACGCGATCGATCGGTGAACTGAGCGCAGCCACTGCCGTCTGCGTCGTGGCGGCAATCGCAACCGAGCCAGTCGAGGCTCCGTCGGGTGCAGCCGACTGCCTGCGGTCGGCGACGCGCTGTCGTGAGATCGCTGCAGCGTCGCATCTCGCACATCCATTGGCGCCGGCATCCGGCCGTCTGCGCGGTCAGACCGTGGCTCGAATCACTCGAATGTAGATGGCACGCAGCTTGCTCTTCGATGCCAAGCACATGTGTTGTCTGACTCGTAGATGACTGCATCGCCGCGGTGCTGTCCGCCGCGGCGTCGTGGTGATGGCGGCGACTGGCTCGAACGCCGTGCTTGCTTATCGGCCGCTGCTGGTGTTCGGGCAGGGCTTCGCGATGTTGCTTGGAGAATCGGTTCATGCCTTCATCTACTTCCAGTTCCCAGAGGAATCGTCGCGGGAATGCGGGTCGGGTCGAACTGCGAACGGCGATCGCAGGGTTATCGTTGCTGATCGCTGGTTTGCTTTTGGCACGCTGTAACCGGGAAATTCTGGACATCGTCCAGCCCGAGAAGAATCGGCTGCGCGAATCAGTCGAGGCGCTTGCGGCGAATTCGTTCTACCCGGCTGAGGCTGCACTCGTTTCTGGCTCGTCGCCGGTCTCGAACGGGTTCGTGCCGAAGTTTTCGACGCTGGAGACCACGCTGTCGACCCTGCAGACCACGTCGAAGTGATCTCAATGCCGGTCAACCACGCTTGGATCGAGCGGACCGCCGCCGGTGCAGTGGCCGAGCGCATCGAGCGAGAGACGCATGTGCGGGTCGTCGACTTCGAGTCGATTCCGAAATTGACCCCGAGCTGTTCCTCGACGTGCCACAGCTGTCGCCGCTGAGGGGTGGACGGGTGTTCTCCGCACATCTCGCCGAATACGACGCTCGGGTTCTGGCGCCCGTGGCGCTGCCGTGATTGGCTGTCATTTAGTTCGCAGGTCCATCAGCAGGCCGAGCAACCGGAGCAGCCGTGATCAAGCCGACCGAGGTATCCGGGCAGTGGCAGCGTGCGGCCACGGCCCGCGATCGCGTGGACTCCCCAGCGCCGCGATGTGTTTGGGGGGATCCCGCGAGCGACGGATCGTCGCCGCTCCGTTCGGAACGACACGTTCACGCAACCGTCCTCGCAAGCCCACGGTTCCCAGTAGGTCTACCGGTTCCGCTCCGAAGACGTGTTATGATCGCGGAGGCCGCTGTGCGTTGGGCTCCCTGATTGACTGATCCTGGATTGTGTTGAAATGAAAATCGTCATCGATCTTCTGCCCGCGGTCGTGTTCTTCGCGTTTTATGCGATGGGTGACATCTACACGGCCACCGCTGCGGTCATCATCGCCTGCATTCTGCAGACGTTCGGTTACCGGTTGACGGCGGGTCGCTACGACAAGTCCCATCTGCTGACGCTGGGTCTGGCGCTCGTTTTTGGCGGTGCAACGCTGGCGCTGCGAGATCCGGAGTTCATCAAGGCGAAGCCCACGCTGATCTACGGGTTGATGGCACTCGCGTTTCTCAGCAGTCACTTCTTTGGCAAAGAGCTCATGGTGAAGCGGCTGCTCGGGAAGGCGTTTGCACTCTCGCCGCCGCTCTGGACCCGTTTGAACCTGTGCTGGGTCGTGTTCTTCGTCGTGCAGGCGGGTGCGAACGTGTTGGTTGCGGCGAACTTCGGCGAAGCCATCTGGGTCAACTTCAAGACGTTTGGCGACGTCGCGCTGATGCTCGTCTTCATGCTCGTGCAGTTGTACTTCTTGCGGGATCACCTGGTGGCACAGGAGCCCGCGGTTATCGTCTCCGAGGTTCCGGACCGGCGGACCGGCGACTGATCCCGGCGAATCCGCCGGTTCTGTCAGCTACGGCTCGGTCAGCCGCCGCGCTTCGAGCTCGCGAACGATCTGCCCGTGCGTCTTCGCGTCGAGCTTGTAGAACATCAACGCGAACACCGAAACCGCGCCGAACGCCATGGGTACGATGGTGATGGTGTTGAGAATGCCGTTCAACGCAGCCGGCGTCTGCACGTTTCCGGCGACGTAACCGGTGGCACTGAGTATGAAGCCCGACAGGGCACCACCCAGCGCGCCGGCGAATTTCTGGAAGAAGCCCGTCACCGCGTAGATGATGCCCTCGCCTCGGATACCGGTCTTCCACTCCGCGTACTCGACCGTGTCTGGAATGATCGACCAGGTGAGAACCCCGATGGGTGATCCGCTCAGTGCGCCCAGCATCGACCAGAGGAAGATCATCGCGATCTGGTCGTACGGTGTGAAATAGATCGCGAGCCCCGATACGAAGCCCAGCCCGCTGCACGCCACCATCCCCCACGCCTTGCCGAGCTTTTCGCCAATCCTGGGAGCGGCAGCGATTCCCAGAAACGCGGGGATCGCCTGGGAAAGCAGGAACAGGCCCCACAGGTCTTCGCGGCCCAGGTTGTACTTGAAGTAATAGAGCTTGGCCCCAGTCTGGAGCGTGAACGAGACGGACCCCAACACGAACACAATCATCAAGATCCACAAGGGGCCGCTCGATCGGTAGATCGTCCAGATGTCCCTGGGGCCGGCCATCCGGTCGCGAACCGGCTTCACGCGTTCACGGACATGGGCGACGCAGTACCACAGCATTCCTGTCGCCAGCACCGAGTACACGGTCATCAGGGTTTGGTAGCCGGTGGCCGGGTCGTCGAACAGCGAGACGAGGCCCGGTGTGAAGACTGCTACCGATCCACCGCCCAGCGTGGCGAACCCGATCCGGAACGTCGAAAGCTCGGTGCGTTGCTGTGCATCGGATGTGATGCTCGCCGTGAGTGCCGAGTAGGGGATCGTGACGATCGTGAATGCGACTCCGTAAAGGATGTAGGTCGCGTACGCATAAGCGACTTTGGCACCCGGGCTGAGGGTGGGTACCGAAAACAGCAAGACGGACGCCACGCCGAGAGGAATGGCGCCGAATAGCAGGTATGGGCGCAACTTTCCCCAACGACTGTGGGTGCGATCCGCAATCAGACCCATCAGCGGGTCGGTCAGCGCATCGGAGATTCGCGCTACCAACAAGACCGTTCCGGCGACGGCCGGCAACAGGCCGAAGACCTCGGTATAGAAGAACAGCAGGAAATTCGTCGTCATCGAGAAGTGGAAATTGATCCCGTAGTCTCCGAGGCCGTATCCGACCTTCTCGAGCAACGGGAGCGGCTCGGCGCGGCCGGCATAATCGGGTACATCGGGTACGAAATCGTGCACTGGGTCGTTTGATTCCACGTCAGGTGTCCTGGCCGGTCGCGTCGACCCCGGCTGCTCGGTCGGCTCTTTGCGGCGAAAGTGTGCGGAGAAAGCTTCCCTGTCGTCGCCCGACCCATCTCGGATCAGGTCATGGACACCAAACGGTGACGAATGTGCGGCGCGTGAAGCGCGGTGAATGTAACATGCTGGCGTCCAATGGAGGGCCGAATTGGGGGGCTGAATTGGAGAGCCGAATTGGAGGGCCGAATTGGGGGGCCGAACTGGAGGGCCGAATTGGCGGGCCGAATTGAAGAGCCGATTGCGATGACAAAATCGACCGAGCGCGAGACAGCGGAGAAATTGGGCCTCGATTCGGCACTCGACGATCAGGGTTTCAATCTGGTGGGCGCACTAGGGGTCGACCGCTACGACGAGTTGGTGGCGCCGGTTTGGCGGAGTGCACAGATACTGCCCACTGCACGATCGGCGGTGCTGCTCGGTTGCGGTGGGCCCGACTTCTTCCGCGCGGTTCGGTGTTCGCCGGAGTGGCGGGCGGGGGTCGATCCAGTCGATCGGTTCGCGCGTCGATGGTTGGAGTTTCAGCGCTCGCTTTGGCGAGATGCGGGCTTCGACACCTTGGGCTTTGTGCACGTCGATGCGCGCGAATCGGGCGGCGAAAGCCACTTTGCAGACTTCACGGCGCTCGCAGCTGCCAGTGGAATTGGCGTGTCCAGTCGTCTCGGGATCTTGCTGCACCCGCGATTTGGACCTTGGGTATCGATCCGTGGGTTGTTGCTGACCGAGCGTTCGTGCCCGCCGACGGAAGCATCGGACTGGAGCCCGTGTCCCGGATGCCCGGCGCCGTGCGCACGCGCATGTCCGAGTGATCGGGTGGTCCTGACCTCGGGTTTCGACGTAGAGGCCTGCTTCGCGACCAAGGCGTCGACGCCGGTTTGTCGCATGAGCTGCGCCGCGCGCCGCGCGTGCGTCTACGGCCGCGACCAGGCGTATGACCGGGAAGCCGAAACCTACCATACCGAGAGCGCCTGGTTGCTAGCAGCAGCGCGCTCGTCGCGAAATCGGGAGCCCGGCTACTCCGGTTGATCCAGGTATTCGCTGAGCCCGTAGCCGACTCGATCTCCGTCGAGCACGTACTCGGTCATTCCCTCACCGATCGTGGTGTTCGAGCCCGAGCGGCGATTGCGCAATGGGATGAACCCCTTCACGGTTCCGGTGAGGCTGTGCGCGGTGCCGTCGGAAAGTTTCAGGTTGGCGCGCAAAGCTGTGTGAAAGCGCGTTCCCGGCTCGTAGTCGGTTTCGAGATCGAGTTCGATGATCCGAATCAGCTCGTCTCCGCGATGGAACACGCCTCCGACACGATCGCCGACTCTTGAAATGACCATGCCGAGGTCGTCGCCGAAGTTGCCGGTGATCCAGCGATACGAGGGCGTCGATTGCCAGAAGCGCGGACCCCAGGAATGGTCGCGCAGCCCGTGGCCATCGATTGTGATCTCCTGTTCGCCTTCGATCTTCAGTGTTCCGGTCACTTTCATGTGCTGCTCGCTGTGTGCGCGCGCGAAGTCATTGCCGTCGCCTGGCTTCCCCACATGTCCATACAGCGGTCCGACGCCCTGGTGTTCGAGGTCGATCTCGAGCTTCTTGAATGGATTGTCCTTGAAAGCGCGACCCGGGTCGGCCATCACGCGCGGGTCCTCCAGGAAAACGGCCGAGCCCGCGTAGCGCGTTCGGATCTTCTCGCCGGGAACCAACACATCCACCTTCACGCCGCCGGCATCCCAGCCGTCGTTGCTCGAGATCTCAGGCTTCTTGTAATTGAACATCGCCGAGCCATCGGGGTTGTAGACGATGACTGTCATCTCTGCGTAGCCCTCGTTGGCTCGGTTGCCGATCCGGATGAAACCACCGCGGTTGGCGTTGCGATCGAAGTAGTTGAAGTAGACCGATTCGTTGAAATTCGATTCGGGTCCGAGAGGATGCGTGTAGTCGTCGTCGCCGGTGATGTTCCCGATGATCTTGGGCATTGGGGCTTCCTTTCAATGTCCTGTCTGGCTGGGCAGGCGGAGTCCGGCGCAAACGCAGCCGTAGAGCGGGCGATTCGTGACCGGATCGTATTCCATTACTGGACTTCGATCCAATATTGAGGAAGGATTCACGTCGGCAATGCCAATTCCGAAACCCCAACGAAGCCAAGAAAAGGAGTCACTGAATGGGTCATGCTTTCCTCTCAGACAGCTGGTTCGACGAAGCCGAGAAGATTCGCGCGTCGGTCGACCCCGCAGTACCGGACGCCCTCAAGGGCCTGGTCATCAACCTCGTCGTCAAGGGCGGCCCGGATGGTGATATCGAAGCCCGCATGGAAGCCGGTCGCTTCGTGAAGGGTCTGGCGGACGTGGCACCGACGAAACTGACAGTCCCGTACACTGTCGCGAAGAAGATGTTCATCGACAACGACCAGAACGCATCGATGCAGGCATTCATGAGCGGACAGATCCAGGTCGAAGGCGACATGGCGAAGCTGATGTCGATGCAGGCGGGCGGCCCGCCGAGCGCCGATGCCGTGAAGGTGCAGCAAGCCGTTGCCGCCATGACGGACTGACCGCGTCCCGCCGCCCTTCGTATCATCTTTCGTCCCGGCATGCGGCATTCGAGATTCGAAGGACACAGAGAGTGCGCTGCTCTCTGTGTCCTTCGATCATCGGGAGTCGGGTCGCAAGCGCTCGCCGCGTTCCGATTTCTTTCGGATCGATTCCGTGATGTTCCGGATCGCCGCGGCTCGCGATGGCATGTAGCCGTGCGGCGGAACCCGGCTCCAGCCGAAGGGCTCAACATCGTTAGACAGTGACCAGGGCTGCTCGAACGCGACCCGGTCCCAGAACGCGGGCGCGATCGAAACGTCGAAACCCGCCAACGCGGCGAGGTACAGACCGAGTTGGTCCGCGCGGATCTCGACCGCAGGGCCTCGCATCGCGGTCATCCCGGCGAGTCGGTGAGCGATCTCGTGCGCGATGACCAGCGCGAGTTCGTCGTCAGTCTCGGCGAAACGAACGAACCCCGATGTGACGTAGAAGTGATCGCCGGCCGTGGCGTCGGTGAGCATCAGGTCGTCCATCTCGAGAAATGCCTCGTGGTGGCAGCCGGGGATCGCCGTGATCGAGAAATCGATCGGTGTTCCGTCGCGCTGTACTGTCAGGCCGATCGTGGCTGTGTTCAGTGAGCGAGCGCGGTTGAAGACGTCGAACTCGGTCCACACGGGTTGGCGTTCGACGGCAACGATGTGATCCCCCACGCGAACCCCGGCGCGCCCGGCAGGCGAGTCGGGGAGAACGGCGACGACTGCGATCCGGTTCGAGTCCAGTCCATAGAGCCGGCTGAGCGCGCGAGCAAACGGAACGCTGAACAGCGGATTTTCGCGCCAGACCGCCAGACCGAGAATCGGACCGATCTGATCGCCGCACAGCGCGACGCCTTGTGTGCGGATCGCGTAACTCACCGCGAGCACTCGCTCGTGCCGGCTGATCTGGAGTAACACGGATTGTTCTGCGAGGTCGGCCGGCAGCGTCGTATTCGGGCGGTCGATCGGCGATGGCGGTCCGACCAAAGGGGCGCACGAAAGCAGCGTGCCGAGCGCGATAGCTCGCAAGTACTGCGACGTGGCGCTCATCGCGACCCCGGCTCGAGCGGCACGCCACGATCTCGCTTTCGCTGGATCTCGGCCGTTGTCGATTCGAGGGTGGTCCAGCGCTCCTCCGAGACGGGGTGCGCGTACCCGGTGCGATCTTCGACTGCGAGTGGAAACTCACGCTCGAGTCTCTGAAGCAGCGACACAGCGCCCGCGACGTCGAACCCCGCGCGCGCAGCGAGGTAGAGTCCGAGCCGGTCGGCGTCGGTTTCTTCGACCGGGGTGTCGTGTTCACGCGGTTCGGGGGCGAGCAGGCTGTGAGCTAGTTCGTGAGCGAGTAAGATGGCGAGTTCATCGTCTGAATCGACAAATCGGAGCATGCCTGTTCCGATGCGCACCCGATTGGCGGCCGGTGTGTGCTCGGGGAAGAGGTCGATGACATCGAGTGGCAGTAGCTCTGCGGGCCGGTGACAACCCCTGGATTCGGCGCGTTCGAGCCTCACATCGAACACTGCACCAGCGCGCTCGATCTGCAGCATCGGAGCGCGGTCGGGTTCGAGTAGCGGCTGGCCCTCCAACGCAGCAGCCAGGTGGGTCTCGTTGCCATTCACGCGCAGGACCGTGTCGCCTACACGCACGCCCGATTCGGAGCCCGCGAGACCAGGCACGACGCCGAGTACCCTCACCAGGTCACCCACAGCGTGGCGCTGATAAGCCACATCCCGAAATGATTCCGGGAGTTCGTTTGCCGTTCGCGCGACGATCCCCGTGACCAGTGCCAAGCTGGCACCGCATAGCGGCGCATTGGCGAGGCGAATCCGCGCATCCACGCGCGTCAAGTGAAGCTGTCGCTCGATCAAGAGTTCGAAACCCGCGTCGGCGAGCCGCACTCGATGGGCCTCAGCTTCCGCGTCGCTGACCGCGAGTTCAGCCGCTCGACTGAGAGATGGCCACTGCCCAATCAACAGTCCAATCGACAGCCCAATGAACAGCCCGATATTCGCGATGGCCACGGTTGCTGAATCGGGGATGCGGGTCGTAGCGTCGATTGCGGCAAGCCTCCGAGGCGGCACACGGTTATCAGAGTTTATCGGCCGTGGTCTCGCGCGATGGACCCCTCTATCGATGAAGACTCCGCTGCTACTGATCGATTCGAATCGATCCACGCTCGGTTCGCAATCGCAGCAGCGCTCCGCCGCCATTGATGTGGCCCAGTATCTGGGATCCAGGCCGCTTGTGTAGGCGGGGAAAATGCTCTGAGGCCCGGTCGGCCATGTTGCGCGCCCAATCCCGATAGGCGCGGCCTTGATCGCGTTCGTTCCAGTCCCAGCGATGATGATCCCATGGCCAGGGTTTCGACCACCGCTCGAGACTCGGGGCGGGATCCCAGACGAACTCTCCGCTCTGGCGCCACTCGTCCCACTCGCGCTGCACCTCGTCCCACTGGGCGGCGGCGCGTGTTTGAACTTCGTCGGCGACCTGTTCGCCGAGCCGCTCCAACTCGCGGAGATGTTCTGCGGGAATCGGACCGGCCGAGACATCCGTGCTGGCGGCCGGAGGCTCGAACGCGAAGTGTTGGTCGATGTGGATCTGTCCACGCCTTGTATCCGCGTCGAGGTCAAAACCGAACCGTCCGGGCACTTCGATTCGGATCGACCCGCGCGAGGTATGGATCGTGCCCTCGGGCGGGCAGACGAATTCGACGTCGATTCCGCCGCTGTCGCTCCGAGCGCGGATCGGACCATCGAGGTCGGCGACTTCGATGCGGCCGCGATCCGTTTCTGCACCCACCTCGCCCTCGACCTCTGCGATCTCGATGTGTCCCCGTGTGCTGCGCACCTGGATATCGCCGCGAATGCGACTCAACCCGATCGCACCCCGGTCTGTTACGACTTCGACTCGGCCAGTCACCGACGCAACCTCGGACCGGCCGTTGCCGGAATTGAGCTTGACTTGGCCGTTGACGCCCGTGACAAAGACGTCTCCACCAGCGCTTTCGACTCGAAGCGCGCCGTCGACATCCTCCACGATGACCGGGCCGCCATCTGAGACGAGCGTCACGTCGCCTTCCGAGCGGCGCAGCGTGATCTGGGTTCCGTCTACGCTGGCCGAGACGGGGCCGATCAGGTCTTCGAGCAGAAGATCGCCGCCGGCGATGTGCGCTTCGACCCGAAAGTCGTGCGGTACCACGACGCGGAATTCGACCGTAGGCCCGCCGAACATCCAGTGCAGCGCGCCATCGACCCGCCCGACCAAGCGCACGTGCCCGTCGCTCTGACGCACGTCGACGTTCACCGCATACCCGCCCCAGCCGCTCGTGTCGGTCGCGATCCGGATTTCGTCGACGGCATCGGACGTCACTTGAAGCGAGCCGTGATCAAAGGACACCCCGGAGCCCAACGCGATGTCGATCGAGAGTTCGCCACCGGGCCGCACTGCGATCTGGCGGTTGATATCAGCGTCGCCGCAACCCCAGCCGAGTGCAGACGCCGCCGCGAGTCCCGCGGCCGCCCATCGCCGATTGAAGGGAAAACGTCGATCCATGCTTTGCTCCCGCGGTGAGTATTCTACCGCTTTCGTTCCGAACTCATGCGTCGCGGCCCCATTCGTCGAAGAACCATTCATCGAAAAATCACTCATCGAACCACCCATCGAAGAACACGCAAGTGGCGTGCCGACTGGGACCCTTGCGGATCGCACGAGAACGACCAGCGTGCAGTCTGAATGCTGCAGTGCAGGTTGTTGGCTTCACGTTGCGTCCCGGTTTCGGCGTGCCTCGCATGAGGTACCCTGCGATCCGGAGCCGGCTCGATGTGAGTGAGATGCAGACGCGACATTGGGTAGGTCTGGTGGGCCTCGGCTTGTGTATCCGGCTCGTCTACGTCGGTTGGGCCCCCCATGTGCCGTGGGCTGACGGCCGCTTCTACCACCTGTACGCCGTCTCCATGAGCCACGGGTCGGCCTACATCAACGTGGATGGGAGCCCCGCGATTCGTTGGATGCCGGGCTGGCCCATGCTGCTCGCTGGGCTGTATCGACTGTTCGGCGCGAGCGCGAGCGTTGGCATGTGGGCCAACGCGCTGTTCGATTCGATAGCGGTTGGCTTCCTTGCACATTTGGGAGCGCGCCTGTTCAACGCTCGCTGTGGCTTGATCGCAGCGGGGTTGTTCGCGATCTGGCCGGGCCTGGTCTACTACAGCGCGACGCTCTACACCGAACCGGTGTTCAATATGCTGTTCACCGCGACGCTGCTGACGTTGGTCGTTGCGAGTGAAGCCGAGCAGCGCCAGACCCGTTGGTTCCTCGCGGCGGGGGCTGGTTTCGGGTTGTGCATCCTGGTCAAGCCCGATCCGGTGCCGCTGCTTCTGGTCGTGCTTCTGTTCTTGTGGATTCGACGCCGCTCAGCCAGGGATTTCGTCCAACACTCGATCGCGTTGGGGGTCGCGGTAGCGGCGATTCTCACACCCTGGAGCATTCGAAACTACAGGGTGTTCGAGCGATTGATCCCGCTTTCCGCTAGCGGCGGTATCAGCGCGCATCTGGTGTTCTATCCGGGCGCTACTGGCGGCCAGAATCACGTGGCGAACTCCGCGTTGAACCGGTTCTATCGCGGAGCCGACGATGCACAGACGAGCCTGGCCAGGATGGACGCTGGTTGGGCAGACGCGTTCGCGTTCATTCGGGCCAATCCGGGCGAAGCCGCGATGATCGTGCTGAACAAGTTCTCGATCACCTATCGGGGAGATTCGCAGGCGCTGCAGACGGCTCGCGGTGCGGGTCCGGAAGAGGATTGGAACATCTCACGCGCGAGTTGGGAGCGATTGAGTGCGCTGGCCGACTCTTTCTGGTTTGCGATGTTGGGGCTGGCGGCCTTCGGGGCGACCCGACTCGGTCGCTGGCCTCCGGCGTCGGGCGTGCTGACGCTTGGGCTGCTGGCGACCTGGTTTGGTCTGCACGTGCTGTTCTTGGGCGGACAGCGCTATCACGTGCCCGAAGCGATTGCGTACTCGCTGCTGGCTGCGGTGGGTATCGATTGGCTCGCGGAGCGCTTCGCCCGAACGAACGCCTGATGGATGTGGCGTAGCGCCGCTCGTATCAACGGACCTCCAGGGATGGACTCGTCTCGATGGCTGCCAGTTGGAGGCTTCCAATGGAGACAAGTCAGTGATAGTCGTGCGAAGCGGGCAGGTTCTCGCGACCGACAAGCGGGACGAGGTCGTGGACCCGCACGTGGATCACGCCTTCGACGTTTTGCAGCGGGCCTTCGATTTCGATGATCGTCGAGGTGTGCAGCGGTACACGGAAGCGGCGAAACGCTTGCGGGGTCAAGATTCCATTGGAGATTCCGGTCTCGTCTTCCAGCGTCAGGAACATGAAACCCTTCGCGGTGCCCGGGCGCTGTCGAACGATGACCTGTCCTGCCGTGCGCACCCGGCGTCCATTCGGGACGTTCTTCAGTTCGCTCGCGTCGAGGATGCCTCGTTCGCGGAGCCTCGGTCGCAGATGAGCCATCACCTGCGGGCCAGTCGTCAGCCCACTGTTGCGGTAATCGGCGAGGGTTTCTTCGATTGGGGTCATTTCGGGAAGCGGTGAGGAATGGCTGGCACTCGGGTCTGCGGCTGTGGGAGGCTGCCCGGCGAACAGTGAGCCGCGATCGCGATCCAACGCGGCCACTTGCCACAGTGCAGAGCGCCGCGTATTGGCAGTGGTGTCGATGCTGGCGAGAGCGCCGAGTTCGGCCAACGTGTCGAGTTCGTCCTTTCGAAGTGTCACACGCCGCGCGAGGTCGGATACGGACGAGAACTTCTCGTTCGCACGCGCGGCCTCGATCGCGTGGCCGGTGTCCTTGCGCAGCCCATCCACATAACGCAGCCCCAACCGCAACGGGGGCTGGCCGCTGGCATGACGCGGTGCTTCGAGAGTGCAACGCCAGTCCGAGTGCGCGAGATCGATCGGACGGACCTCGACACCGTGGCGCTGCGCGTCCTTGACGAGCGTCGCCGGTGTGTAAAAGCCCATCGGGTACGCGTTCAGCAGACCGGCGAGGAACGCAGACGGGTGATGAGCCTTCAAGAAAGCCGATGCATACGCGATCAGCGCGAACGACGCCGCGTGAGATTCCGGAAAGCCGTACAGCGCAAACGAATGAATGCCACGGATGATCATCTCCTGCGATTCGCCGACGATGCCGCGCTCGTTCATGCCGCTTCGCAGCCGCGATTCGAGTCGGGTCATACGCTCGACAGAGCGCTTGAAGCCCATCGCCCGGCGCAGTTCTTCCGCCTCGCCGCCCGTGAAGCCGGCCGCGACCATTGCGATGCGCAGCAGCTGTTCTTGAAAGAGCGGTATCCCCAGCGTGCGTTTCAGAATCGGCTCGAGTGACGGGTGTGGGTAGACGACCGGCTCGATGCCTGCACGGCGGTTCAAGTAGGGGTTGACCATTTTGCCGGTGATGGGACCGGGGCGGATGATCGCCACTTCTACGACGAGGTCGTAGAAGCAGGTGGGCTTCATGCGCGGCAGAGTCGACATCTGGGCGCGGCTTTCGATCTGGAAAGTGCCGACGGTGTCGGCCCGTCGGATCATCTCGTAAGTGACGGGATCGTCCGCGGGCAGCTGTGCGAGGTCGACGACGACGCCTTCGTGGTCGTGAATCAACTCGAGTGTGTCTTCGATGGCGGCCAGCATCCCGAGACCCAGCAGGTCGATCTTGATGATGCCGAGGTCCGCGCAGTCGTCTTTGTCCCACTGCACGATCCGCCGGTCGACCATGCTCGCAGGCTCGATCGGGACGACTTCGTCGAGCCGGCCGGCAGAGATGACGATGCCGCCGGTGTGTTGACCCAGATGGCGGGGGAGGCCGCGCACCCGGTCGACCAGATTCAAGAGCATCGCGATGCGCGGCGCTTTGGCGTCGACGCCTGCTTGTGCGAGCAAGCTCTCGAGTTCGTCGAGGTCCTCGCGGTGTTCGAGACGCGAGATCGTCTTGGCGAGCCGATCGATCGAGTCCGGCGATAGCCCGAGTACCTTACCCATCTCGCGCACTGCCATGCGCGTGCGGTAGGTGATCACTACGGCCGTCATCGCAGCCCCGTGGGTCCCGTACTTGTCGAAGACGTACTGGATCACCTTCTCGCGCTGGTCGCCCGACGGCAGATCGAGATCGATGTCGGGCCATTCGCCGCGCTCTTCTGACAAGAAGCGTTCGAACAGCAGCTCCATTCCGACCGGGTCGACTGCGGTGATGCCCAACGAATAACACACGGCACTGTTGGCTGCGGAACCGCGTCCCTGGGCCAGGATCTTCTGGTCGCGTGCGAACTGCACGATATCGTGGACGATCAGGAAGTAGCCGGGCAGATCGAGCTTCTCGATCAACGCAAGCTCGTGTTCGAGCTGCCGGGTCACACGCGCAGACAAGGGGGAGCCGTAGCGCGCGCGGGCTCCTCGCCATGTCAGGTTCCGCAGGTAGCTGGCCTGGGTCTCGCCTGACGGAACCGGGTAGTGGGGAAACCGGTAGCCCAGGTTTTCGAGTGTGAATGAACAGCGTTCAGCAACGTCCCGGGTCGCTCGGACCCACTCGGGATGGTCCGCGAAACGCTCGGCCATTTCGTGGGGAGCCAGCAGGTGGCGCTCTGCATTGACTGCGAGCCGGCGGCCCGCGCGATCGAGAGACGTCTTCCAGCGCAAGCAGGTCAATGCATCGAACAGCTGGCGGCCGCTTGCGTGCGCGTGCCGCACGTCGCCGCTGGCGAGCACCGGAACGCCTACACTTTCGGCGAGTGCTGTAGCCCGGCGCGTTGCGGATTCGGTGGCGCGGTCCATGTGGCGCGACACATCCACCCACAGCCGGCCGCGCCCAAAGGATGCCTTCGCACGATCGAGGGTTTCGGTCCGCAGCGAGCCGTCCCCGCGCGCAAGCGCGCTGAGGCCTTCGGCGTAGGCTTCGATATCGTCCCAGCTGCTTTCGGACAGGCCCTTGGCGGCGCGCGTGTGGCTGAGTGTCAGGATTCGACACAGGTTCGCGTAACCTCGCGGAGTTTCCACCAATAGCCGCAGTGGCACGGGCGGGGCAGTCCGGTCGGAGCCGTCAGCGACGATCGATAGGTCGGCCCCGACGATTCCGCGCACCCCGGCATTGCGGGCTGCTTGATGAAAGCGTGGAATCCCGTAGACCCCACCGACATCCCCGAGCGCCAGCGCGTCGTAGCCAAGGTCTGCAGCGCGATCGACGAGATCTTCCGGGTTGGAGGAGGCGTCCAGAAACGAAAATGCGCTCCGGCAGCGGAGTTCGACGTAGTCATGACAGGAGCCATGAAGAGGGCGGGATGAGGACGGGGGAGCCACATATGGACTTTCGCTTTGTTTTCGCTATTTGGCAACTATATCGACAACAGGGAGCAGTAAATGGCCAGCAAAATCATCGCGCTGGCTCCCCGGGCCTGCATGCAGAGGCATGCAGAGGAAAGAGGAAAAAAGAAGAAAGAAGGAAAAGATGGAAAAGAAGGAAAAGAAGGAAAGAATAGAAGACTCGCAGATCACGGAAGGCTGCTAGCGCTGCCCGTCTCGGTGGCGCGCTCGTAACCTGAATCAGCCCTGGACACTCGGTCGCTGGCAGAACGCTTCGAACCAGCGGCTGATGTTCGCATAGGTCGGATCGAGTTCGACGCCGAAGAATCGCCCGAAGTTCAGCGCGGCAAACAGCGTGCAGTCCGCGATCGTAGGGGCGGGGCCTGCAACGAACGGGTGGTCTGCGATGCGTTCGTCGAGCGTGCCGAGCGCGATGGGAAGAGAGCTGCGCGCGTCTTCGGCGATCGCCGGGTTGGGTGGAAGGCCCAGAGGCGAGTTGGTGGAATGGACGAGGCGGGCGGTTGGGAACAACACCCCCACTTCGATGATTCGCTCGAGCGATCGCACCCGCGCGCGTGCCAGCGGATCGGTGCCGATCATCGGAGGATCGGGATGCAGCTCTTCGAACAACTCGATGATCGCGAGCGATTCGGTCAAGTAGCTGCCGTCGTCCAACTCGAGCACAGGCAGGTTTCCGAACGGGTTGCGCGCCAGGTGCTCTTTGCTTTTCTGTTCACCCTCTCGAAGGTTCACGAGGACCTCTTCGAGCGCGATTCCCTTCTCTCGCAAATACACCCGCACACGGGTGGGATTGGGTGCGACCCTGAATGTGTAGATTTTCACTCGACCCCCTTGGTTCGTACTTGACCCGCCAGGGTACGCTGAAGTGCGCGATGAGTCAGCCGTCATTGTTGGAACCCATTCGCTGACTGGTCGTCTCACGACGCATGTTGTCATTTCGCCACAGCGCGGACCAGCCCGATCGGTCATATTCCCGAGCACTGGACGAAGCAAGCCGAACCTATCCATGAGTTCCTGGAGCTGAAAAATGGCGGTCCGCCGTGACATCGAGTTCATCAACTTTCGGCCGAATCTGCTGGTCAGGGATATCGACGCCTCGATCGCGTTCTATCGCGACGTCATCGGGTTCGAGGTCCGAAACTCCACGAATGATGGCTCGTTCGCATTGTTGGGGAAGGGGCTCGCCGAAGTCGCTCTCGTGCAGACTGACAACCCGCCAGCCGAACAGGCCTATCTCTACGTTCGCGGCATCGAAGCGCTCAGCCAACGCTGCAAGGATGCCGGAAGTGAAATCGCGCGCGATCTCGTCGACCATCCTTGGGGGCTGCGAGACTTCGTGGTCCGCGACCCGGACGGTCACATGATCGGAATTGGTGAGCGGGTCTAACGCAAGACGCAAGACTGATGCAGGCTTGTCGGCCGAGGTCGCGGTGATTACGGGCGGCGGAATCGGCCATTCGAAAACCGGGAAGCATTGCTCCGCATCTACTGGGTGGGGCGAGTTCCCGCGACCGCAATCGCGCTCACGAGTACGACGAGCCCAAGCGTCCCGAGTGCCGGCATGATCTGCAGCGCGGCGGCGTACCCGTCGATGATTCCCGCGCGGTCGTTTCCAGCCGCTTCGATATCGAGTGCGGTTTTTGTCAACGCCGCGATGACTTCCGATCGAGTGACGCTGCGGCCTGCGCCGGCTTCCAGAAGCAACGCGGCGATGGCAGCGGCGTGGGGGCCGCGGTAGACGTCCCGCAGAAGGTTCCCAAACGCGGGGTCGAAGTATCCACGCAGTCGACCTGCCGGAGACTCGTGCCCAATACGGATCGGCCCACCCGAGTCATGCGGCGCGCCCTATTTGAGTGTCGAACGAGTGTCGAACGAGTGTCAAACGAGTGTCGAAGGAGTGTCGAATGCGGCCCTTCAGTGGCCCAAAACAGTCCTCCATTGGGGTTCCGGCGCTTTCGTCGTAGGCTTTGCAGATGCGCGTCGAGAAGTAGGCGGGCAGCGGAGCGAGCTTGCATGCCGGACCGTACGAGTACATCCCAGAACCGCAACACGACGGGCGCTCCGCAGGCAAATGAGCGCGCGGCCCGCAGGGTCGTGATGCACGCCGACATGGACGCATTTTATGCGTCTGTCGAGCAGCGCGATCATCCGGAGTGGCGTGGAAAGCCCGTGATCGTGGGTGGGACGAGTGCGCGCGGAGTCGTGTCCGCGGCCAGCTACGAAGCGAGAGCTTTTGGCGTGCACTCGGCGATGCCGGGTTATGAAGCGCGCCGGCTGTGTCCCGATGGAATCTTCGTGCGCGGAGAGATGACGCGCTATTCGACCGAGTCCAAGCGGATCTTCGAGATCTTCCGCCGCTACTCGCCCAAGGTGCAGGGGTTGTCGCTCGACGAGGCGTTTCTGGATTTGACCGGCACGCAGAGGCTGATGGGGGCACCGCGCGAAGTGGCCGGGCGGCTGCGCGCTGAAGTGCGCGCAGAGACCGGACTCGTAGTCTCAGTTGGGATCGCCCCAGTGAAGATGGTCGCCAAGATCGCCAGCGACTTGAGCAAGCCCGACGGCCTGTTGGAAGTGCCCAACGGCGGTGTCCGAGAGTTTCTGGATCCTTTGCCGGTAGGTCGGATCTGGGGTGTGGGGCCGGTTGCGCGTTCGCGGCTGAATGCGCTGGGGTTCGAGCGGGTGGGTGACCTGGCGCGCTGTGAGCCCCTCCGACTCGAGAAGCTGCTCGGACAGTGGGGACTCGATATCGGGCGGCTGGCACGCGGAATCGAACGAAGCGAAGTAGAGCCGTACCGCGAGCCGCGGTCGTACAGCGAAGAGAATACGTTCGGGCGCGACGTGATCGACGTCGTGACGCTGCGTTCGACCATCATCACCCACGCAGAATCCGTCGCGCGAAGGTTGCGCAGCGATCGGTTCCGCGCGCGGACGGTGGTACTGAAGCTGAAGATGGCGCATAGGACCGCGCCGGGTGCTCGCGGCTACCCGATGATCTCGCGGCGCACGACGCTTCCCGAGGCTACCGACGATGGCGATACGATCGCGAGGGCAGCGATCGCGCAGCTGGAGCGCGCGAACCTGCGCGAGCCGATCCGGTTGTTGGGCGTAGGCGTGACCCATATCGTCGCCGAGTCTGCCGGACAGTTGTCACTGTTCGAGCCGGCGGAGCGCAACGACCGCCGAACGCGTCTGAACCGGGCGCTCGATGAAATTTCGCAGCGCTTCGGTACCACCGCCCTGGTCCGAGGCACCCGCGAGCACGCGGAAAGAACCGGCCTCTCCCACCAGATCAAACGCGGCGAAAGCTAGCAGCCCGACCCAAGATGGGTCGGGCGCCAAGGCTCTGGGGGCCAGCGTCTGCGCGAGTTCTTGACTTCTGGAGAGTTGGTATGCTGAGCGAATGACAAGATTTTCGTCGGCTCTTCGGAGCCTCGTCGGGACGCTGACATTGCTTCTGATAATCAATGTCTTGCGTTCGGGAGTCCTGGTGGGCCTGCTTCTGGCGCTGGCCGCCGGACCGGTCGGTGCGGAGCCGGCTGCCTCGCTGCTATTGGTGACGACGACGAGCGTGCGGGATTCGGGACTGTTGGACGCTCTGCTGCCGGTATTTCTGCAGCGCGACGGCGTGCGGGTGCAGGTCGTCGCGGTTGGCAGCGGGGCCGCATTGCAGATGGGGAGTTCGGGAGACGCCGATGTGCTGCTGACCCACGCACCGGAAGGTGAGAAGGCACTGGTCGCGAGTGGCGCGCTGGTCAGCCGCAAGCCATTCATGGAGAACCATTTCGTGATCGCCGGGCCCAGCACGGATCCTGCCGATGTCCGCGGCGCCAGCTCGCCGGCTGACGCGATTGCGCGCATCGCAGCGGCTTCGTCGCCATTTGTCAGTCGCGGAGACGATTCGGGCACCCACCGTCGCGAGATCGCGCTGTTCAAAGAAGCGCGACTCGACCCCGATCTGCGTTGGGAGAAATTCGCGCGCACCGGCGCAGGAATGGGCATCACGTTGCAGGTGGCCGGGGAGCGACGTGCCTATGTGCTTTCCGATGTCGGCACGTTTCTCGCGTTTCGCGAACGCATCGGTCTGGAATCGCTCTCGGGCCCGGCACCCAGCTTGCGAAACATCTACTCGGTACTTCGCGTCGACCCGGCGAAGATCGG
Organism: Deltaproteobacteria bacterium; assembly: GCA_032128375.1. GTDB lineage: Bacteria > Myxococcota_A > UBA9160 > UBA9160 > SMWR01 > JAJDAM01. Next base: position 24,194 of record JAQBGU010000084.1, read on the forward strand.
CGCGGCTCACGCCACCGCCGCGGAGCGCTTCGAGGCATTCCTGCTGGCGTCCGACACGCAGGAGCGTATTCTCGACTTCGGCCGAGAACGCTACGGCCGTCCGCTGTTTCGTCCGTTGCATCTCGGGCGCGCCACCGACTCCGCTCTCGCCTCGCCGGCCGCCAGCGATTCTGCAGGGCCATGAACCCGCTCTCCGCACAACTGCTCTTCGAGATCACCGCGCGCACACTGTCCGTTTGTTTCACGGCATTGACCATCTCGCTGATCATCGGGCTCCCGATCGGGATCGCGGTCGGCCGCCGACGCTTCCTCGGACGTGGAGCGTTCGTGAGTCTGATCAATTCCGGGATGGGTGCGCCGCCGGTCGTCGTCGGGTTGCTCGTTGCGCTGATGCTGTGGCGCAGCGGCCCGCTTGGCGATTGGGGCTGGATGTACAGCATGCGGGCGATGGTGCTGGCGCAGATCGTGATCGCTCTGCCGCTGATCATCGGTATCACGCTTGCAGCTGTCGGCGCGCTCGACGAGGACTGGGAACTCCAGGTGCAGACACTCGGTGTGCCGCCGCGCTGGCGGCTGTGGCTCTTGTTGCGGGAGATCCGGCTCGGGGTGCTGGCAGCGGTGATCGCCGCGCTGGGTGGAATCTTGTCCGAAGTGGGCGCGGTGATGATGGTCGGCGGGAATCTCGAGGGCGAAACACGGGTGCTCACCACCGCGATCTTGATGTATACACAGATGGGTGACTTCGGGTCGGCACTCGGGTTGGCTGCCGTTCTGCTCGGATTGATGCTGCTATTGGCGGGGGGCCTTACCGCGGTACAGCAGAGCGGCAGGTCGTGAGCGATTCGATCGTCCTGTCCGCCCGCGATCTCCGGGTCGCGCGCCGCTCGCGCAGCGGCGCGTTCACGCTCGCAGTGGCTTCGCTCGATCTGTACGCGCGCGAAGTGCTGGTGATCTTGGGGCCAAACGGCTCGGGCAAGACCACGCTGCTGCGATCACTTGCGGGGCTCGAGCAGCCGATCGCTGGAGCCGTGGCTCCAGCCGTTCACGGACCGGTAACGATGGTGTTCCAGCGTCCCGCCTCCTTTGCTGGTTCAGTCGGGCATAATGTGCGCGCCGCGTTACTCGGGAGGAAAATCTCATCCGCTGATCTCGCGCAGCGCGTTTCACTCGCGCTCGACCGATTCGAGATCCCACACCTGGCGGACCGACGCGCCGCAACGCTCTCAGGCGGGGAACTCCGCCGTTTGGCACTCGCGCGCGCGTTCGTGTTGCGACCGGCTGTGCTGCTACTCGATGAACCGTTCGATGATCTCGATGCCGATGGCCAGGCGACGCTCTCACTCGACTTGCGTCGAGCCATCTCCGACACCGGCATCGCGGTCGCAATGGTCACTCACGATCTTCGACGCGCGCTGCTTCTGGCCGATCGTATCGCGGTGTTGATCGGCGGTCTCCTGGTTCAGGTCGACGCTCGTGATACCGTGCTGGAGAGGCCGCTCAGCGCCGAAGTGGCTCGAGTGGTGGGCATGTCGAATCTGATCCGGGCCACCGTCACAGACGAACGTCGGGGTGATTTCTCCTTGATCGAAATCGACGCTCAACAGCGGGTCGCCGCCAATACGAATCTTCCACCCGGAACGCGCGTGTGGATCGGGATTCGCCCCGAGCACCTGAAACTCGATGAGGGTCGAGGTGATATCGATTCGATCGGAAAGGGCTTTGTCACAGAGATCGTCAACGACGGTGTCGCAGCCAACGTGAAGATCGAATGGGCAGGTGCCGAACTGCGTACGCTGCTATTGGCCGGCCGCGGTCTGGCGAAAACGCTGATGGTCGGCGCGGCGGTGTCGCTGTCGGCGAATCCGGAACAGGTGCACTTGATCCCGGTCGAAGTTGATTGAGACCGGGTGCCGGCCTGACGCCCAGTCGGATATTCGGAAATGATACGGGCTGCGCGGCCGGGCGATGAACCGGCCGGCAATCTCAGTACTCAACGGCGCGATATTCCACACCCGAGTCCCGTGGATGTATCACTAAGGATTCGCCCGCTTTTCGACGATGAGGGTCGGGGGGACTCGACCGCGAAATGAGCAGAGCACTCGTGTGCGGGGCCGGCGGATTCATTGGGCATCACCTCGTGCGCAACCTGAAAGCGCGCGGTCACGAAGTCTGTGGAGTCGACCTCAAATCGCCCGAATTCACCGACTCTGCTGCGGACGAGTTCCGAATGCTCGATCTCCGAACTCCCGGCGGTTGCGCGGCTGCAGTCGCACCGATGCCCGGGGGCCCGTTCGATGAGGTCTACCAACTCGCCGCCGACATGGGTGGGATGGGTTTCATCCACAATGCCGAGTGCGAGATCATGACGCATAGTGCGTTGATCAACATCCACATGATCAATGCAGTTCATCAGGCAAGCATCGGGCGCTACTTCTTCGCGTCGTCGGCATGCGTCTACCGAGACCAGCAGCTCGGCGAATCCTACATCAATGAGGACGACGCCTACCCGGCGCTCCCCGACAACGAGTACGGCTGGGAGAAGCTCTACGCCGAGCGCATGGCGCTCGCCTTCGGTCGAAATCGCGGCATCACGGTCCGCATCGCGCGGTTTCAGAACTGCTACGGCCCGGAAGGAACGTGGGACGGTGGCCGAGAGAAGGCGCCGGCCGCGATCTGTCGGAAGATTGCGATGGCGAGCGACGGCGACAGCATCGACGTATGGGGCGACGGTTCGGCACTTCGCGTCTACACCTACGTCACGGATCTGTGCGATGGAATCTACACACTGATGCAATCGGACGCGGGCGAACCCACGAACATCGGTTCGTGCGAACTCACGTCGGTCAATGCGCTCGTCGCGACCGTCGCAGAGGTCGCGGGCAAGGACATCCAGATTCGCTACGTCGACGGCCCGGTCGGGGTGCAGGCGCGCTATCACCGAATCGATCGCATGCAGTCGCTGGGCTGGACGCCCCGCACGAGCCTGATCCAGGGAATCGAGCAGACCTACCCCTGGATCGACGAGCAGGTGAACGGCAAGCGCGCATCCGACGACAAATAGAGCTCGTTCGCTACCGCGGTGGAACGCACGATATCGCCACCCGCTCGGCTTGAAGTCGAGAACACAGCGAAGCTGGCGTATCTTCTGGCGATGGCGAATACGAAGCTTCTGCTCGACGGCCTGGTGTTCCCGGAAGGCCCGCGCTGGCGCGACGGAAAGCTCTGGCTGTCCGATATGCACGATCTCCGGGTGATGACAGTCGATCTGGACGGCCGATCGGAGACCGTCTGCGCGGTCGAGAATCAACCATCCGGGCTCGGCTGGCTCCCCGACGGACGGCTACTGGTTGTTTCGATGGCCGACCGATGCCTGCTGCGGCTCGATCCGGAAGGGCTTGTTCTGCACTCCGATCTTTCCGCGCTCGCCAGCTACCACTGCAATGACATGGTGGTCGACATCCAGGGCCGTGCCTATGTTGGCAACTTCGGTTCGGAAATCTCTGGCGGTGGCGCACCGAAGCCCGCCGCACTGATTTTGGTGACGCCCGATGGTGACGCGCGCATCGTCGCCGAGGATCTGCAGTTTCCAAACGGCAGCGTGATTACGCCGGACGGAAAGACTCTGATCGTCGGAGAATCGTACGCTGCCCGCCTGACGGCGTTCGATTTGCAGTCAGACGGCTCACTGAGCAACCGGCGAGTCTGGGCCCAACTCTCGGGAGCGATTCCCGACGGATGTTGCATCGATGCCGAGGGTGCGATCTGGGTCGCGTCACCGATTAGTCGCGAAGTCATGCGGGTGAGGGAAGGTGGCGAGGTGACGCAGCGCGTGGCGACAGAGCAAATGGCCATCGCCTGCATGCTCGGAGGCGAGGACCGCAAGACGTTGTTCATTTTGACAGCACCCAGCGTCGAAGCGGAAGAGTGTCAGAAGCTGCGCAGTGCGCGCGTGGAACTGCTCGAAGTCGGCGTGCCAGGAAGCGGGTTTCCGTAGGGGCGCATCAGCCGGCGTCTCGATGCGTGTTCGACCGACGCTTCGGGGTTGAATGTGCATCGGGTTCGCTGTCGCCGGGGCCCGACTCGAACAGCGAGCGCAGCGAGACGCGCCGCCCCACGCCGCCGTCGAACTCTCGTTGGAGCCCGGCAAGCGCCGATTCAGTCGGCCCGATTTCCCAGCATGCCGATTCAGGTAGCTCTTCGATCGGCTCGCCAGCGACGTTCAGCTCGCAGATGTCGCGTAGCTCCGTCGCTTCACCGGAATCCGACTCGTACCAACGCATCGGCAACCCCTGGGTCCTACACACGTAGGGTCGATCGGCGTAGATCCTGCACGCGCCCTCCGCGTCCAGAAACGCGCACGCGCCCACCGGGTGGGGAGAGCCCTGTCGAAGCAGCGCAGCGTGCGCACGGACGATCCGCGACGCTTCGACTTCGAATACGGTCAAGTCATCGATGCAGCAGCTGCAGCAGCCGCGCCGACATTGCAGGCGGTCGCGGTTCTGCTCGCCGACGTCGCGCGCGCGTCGATCGATCGCATCGTGCAGGAGTTCCAGTTGCGCGGCGATATGGCTTTTCGTCACTTCGACGCGGATCATGTCTGTACCGCGCGCGGATCGCAACTGCGCGACTGGCGGTCCCACCCCTGGGATGGGGCGCCGGCCGCGACACAGAGGTACGCTTCCGGTCATGACGTCGAACGGTCCGATTCCCCAAGCTGGGGTGGACTTCTATTTCGATTACCTGTCGCCGTTTGCGTATTTCGCGGCACTTCGGCTGCCGGAGCTGTGCCGGCAGCGTGGTGCGCAGCTGAGGTTTCGGCCGGTGCTGTTCGCCGGCCTGCTCGATCACTGGGGCCAACGCGGACCCGCCGAAATTCCCCCCAAGGCGATTCACACCTTCAAACTCTGTGCGCGCTACGCGGCACTCCATGGGGTCCCGTTTCGGTCGCCGCGTTTTCATCCCTACCGGCCACTCGATGCATTGCGGGTGTCGCTCGAAGCGGTTGCCGGCGACGACCAGGCGAAAGTCGTCGCAGCGATATTCCAAGCGGGTTGGGGAGAGGGCGCAGACCTCGGGGACACAGCCGATCTCAGCGCGGCGATCACCGCGGCGGGCCTCGACGGGCAAGCGCTGATGAAGAAGGCGAGCCAGCCGCCAGCCAAAAGCGCGCTTCGCCAAGAGACCGAAGCCGCGATCGCGAAGGGGGTATTCGGGATTCCAACCATGATCGTCGCGGACGAACTCTTCTGGGGGGTCGATCAGCTCGAGTACCTCGAACTCCATTTGGAGGGTCGGGACCCGCTTCGATCGGTCGATCTGGCGAAGGTTCGCTCTGAGGGGTCGGCTGCCGTACGTCCGGCATCGCTTCGTTCTGCGGGGAAAGCTGGCAGATGAACATGCGCTCGCGCGATTTATCGACGAGAATGTTCACACGACGGCGCGTTTCGAGTTGGCTTGGCGCGGCGGTAATTTCGATCGCGGGGGGTGCCATGGCGGACCAGAACGATCCAGCTCTCACACGACTGTTCGACGCGCTGGCCGCGTCCCGATCGGTCGGGGAGGCCGCCCGCTACGAGAGCGAGATCTGGGCCCGTTGGCTGAAGAGTGGCAGCGATGAGGTCGACCGCGACCTTGCCCGCGGCATGAGCGCAATGGACCACGGTGATGCGCGAGCCGCAATGGCCGCCTTCAATGCGGTCATCGCGGCTGCCCCCGATTTCGCCGAGGGCTGGAACAAGCGCGCGACGCTGCATTGGATGCTGGGAAACCAGACACAGTCAATCGCCGATATCGATCAGACGCTCGCGCTCGAAGCGAGACACTTCGGAGCTCTATCGGGCCTGTCGATGATTAGAGAATCTCAACATCGCCCGTTCGAAGCACTCGAAGCCCTGGAGAAGGTGATCGCAATACATCCGAGGCTCCCCCAGCTGCAGCCGCGCATCGACCACTTGACCAGCCAATTGGGCGAATCGATCTGAGTTCGATGGAGGCTGCTTGAATCGGCCCGGTGATTACTTTCCGCCGAGCGCCCCGGAGAGCGCCATGAAGCCCGGAGAAACGAAGATCAACAGAAGTGCCGTGAAGATCAACGTACTGGGCAGGATCAGCTTCAGCGTCGCCTTCTGAGCCCGCTCCTCCGCATGCTGCATTCGCCTGATGCGCATCGCATCAGCGTGAACACGCAGTGCATTGGCCATACTGGTGCCGAAACGCTCGGTCTGCACCAGCAGGGCGACCAGTGAGCTGATATCGCTGACACCGGTTCGCGTCGCCAGCGAGCGCAGCGAGTCTGTGGTGCCTTTACCCGCCCGCGTTTCCTGGGCGACCAGCTGGAACTCGTGGGACAATATCGGACTTCGCGCATTGAACTCCTCGGAAACGCGCGAAAGGGTTTGGTTGATTCCGAATCCGGCCTCGACGCAGACGACCATCAGGTCCAGCGCGTCCGGCAGAGCTCGCGTGAGCGCGTGCTTGCGCGAGCTCGCACGGCCATCGACGAACGCGCTCGGCCCGATGAACCCGACCGCGGCAAGGGCGAGCACGATCAACATCTGATGCACGGGGTTCATCGTCCAGAGCGCGGGGGTCAGCGCCACGATCATCGGTAGACCGATAGCGAGGCTGATCCGGATCCCGTAGTAGATGGCCGGGGCAGCCGGGTTCCGGTAACCGGCGTGGATCAGGCGCAACCGCAAGGCTCCCGTCTCGGTGGTCTCGTTCCGCTCACCGATCTTGTGGAAGAAACCGGCCAGCCCACCTTGCCGCCCCCGCACCAGCGACTCTGAGGTCGCCGTGACCGTCTCGGATGCCCCACTGAGTCGCGCAAGCCGGCGATCGATGGTCGGCGTCCGAGTCATCGAGCTGGCAGCGAGCACTACCAGAAACGCACATCCGAACGCGAGAAGTCCGATTACGATTTCCATGCTGTCTCCTTTTAGGCCTGCACGTCGGCGATTCGTCGCGCCATCACGTAAGCGATGCCATCGATCGCAAATGCGCCCGCCAGGATGAGATTACCGGTCGTGGTTTCGAGTAGCGGTGCGAGATACGTGGGCGCGAAACAGAACATCGCGAGGACCATGGCCGGCAACCACAGCACCAGGAATGTCGCGGCGCCGCGTCCCTGCGCGGTCATTGCCTTGACGCGCCCAGAGAACTGGTTGCGTTCGCGCAACAGCTTGCTGAGCTTGTCGAGCAGCTCCGCAAGGTTGCCGCCGGTCTGTCGTTGGATCAATACGGCCGTGGAAAAGTACGGTAAGTCTTCGTTTCCGATCCGACGATTCAGGTTCCCCAGCGCCTGGCGCAACTCGAGTCCGAGCCGAAGCTCTTCTGCAACGAGGCCGAACTCAGTCCCGATCGGGTCCTGCATCTCTTCGCCCACCATCACGAACCCTGACGCGAGTGAGTGTCCGGTGCGAATCGAGCGAGTCATCAGTTCCAGGCTGTCGGGTAGTTGTTCGTCGAACAGGCGCATTCTGCTCCGGGCCGCACGCGAGACCCAGAGATATGGAAGAAACACAAACAACACACCGAGCGCCGACTGAATCCCGACGCCGGTCAGCGCGAGCGCTCCCGTCAAACCGCAGGTACCCAGCAATAGGCTCACGAGCAAGAAGCGACTCAGCGTCATTGGGCCGCCCGCGCGGTAGAGCACCACCTGGACGCCGTGAAGGCTCGGCAACTGGAAGCGACTGTGGCTGCGAAGAATCGAGTCTCCGTCCGCGTCTTCTCCGCTCGAAACGTGAGAGGCGAGTGTTTTCAGCCGATTGCGAACGGCCTTTGGGTCCGCACGCCTGCGCAGCAGCGCCGCAACGCCTTCGAGCGCCAGTAGCGCGGTCAGGAAATAGAGCACAAAGATCATCAGTTGCATGAGACCTCCCAAGCGACCCGAGTCGCTGATGAACCGGTAAGAGCGCGGATCCTCATTTTCCCATCAGGCGGCCCATGATTCCGCGACTCGCGTCGTCGTTCTTGGGGGGCCGCTGACCGCACCACTCATAGCTGTGTCTAGCGAGGCCACTCATCGCCTTCGTTACCGGTGCTCGAGGCGCCATGTCGCGTAGCGTTCGACCCTCGTTCACGCACGCCGAGGCGCGTGCGTAGTCGTTCGGAATGCTGATATCGACGGACCGCCCCAAGAACTCCCGGGCCGCTCGTTCAGAAACCAACGCCGATCGATCGATCCGGTTGACGACGACGCGAATGCTCTCGGGCCGGTGCCCGAGCCGCTCGAGCAGGTCCAGCTGCATTCGGGCGTGGTTCATCGCGGGTACATCGGGCGTCGTCACCAGCACGATCGGGTCCGCGTTGTTGAGGATGTGCATGCTGCGTTCGTCCAAATCCTGCGGCGTGTCCCAGATTACCCAATCGAATTCGCGCTGAAGCAAGCTCAGTACGCCTGCCACGCAGTCGACTGTGATCGCCTCTGCCTCCTCCGGATGCTTCGGCGTCGCCAAGACCTGCAAACCGCTTTCGTGACGAGCCAACACCGAGTGCAGGTACGTCGGGTCGATGTCTTCGCCGGGATTTGCGAGGCTTGCGAACGTGTATTTCGGAGCCAGATCCAAATACAGCGCAACATCGCCGAGTCGCAGCTGTCCATCGACCAGGACCGGTTTCGAACCCATCTGGGCGAGCGACGCGCCGAGCTGACACGCGACGAAGCTGGCGCCGACACCACCCTTGGCGCCGGTCACTGCGATCAGGGGTGCCTTCTTGCTTCGAGTCGAACCCAACTGTTCACGAGCGATGCGCTCGACGGCGGCCAACAGTTCGAGCTTTTCGTCGGGTCCCGGAGCCACGTACTCGCAGGCACCCAGGCGCATCGACTGCAGGATCAAATGGCTGTCGTCGGGCCCGAAGCAGAAGACCAGCGGACGGGGTGCTTGGAGCCGCTCGAGTGCCTTGAAGACAGACTGTGGATTCTCGAACAAGGAGACGAGCAGCGCGTCTGGTCGCTTGTTTGCGACCACGTCCGCGATCTCGGTGGCATTTTCAATATGTGCGAGTACCTCGATCCGGCCGTTGGCCTCGAACACCTGGCCGAGCTCCGGGGACGGGCCCGCAATGACGAATGAGAGTCGATCCATGACTTCTCCAGTTAGTTGACGATTACGGGAAATTCCGACGAGATGCCGCCGAACAGGCCTCCGCCCGGTTTCATGCCCGCATTGTCACAGCGCGGGTCGCTCGAGCACACGAACGAACCCTTGATGATCTTGTCGGGTGTGACGATGACTTCCTGAATGTCGAAACAGACGAAGCCGACGACGTTCTGTGGGTCGCCACTCGCGCACCCGTCACCCGGGTTCTGGCATTCGATGACCGGCAACTTGACGACCCAAGAATCCATTGTGCCGTCGCCATTGGTGTCGATCCCGGCTCGATCGCTCGAGAAGTTCCCCTCGCCGTGGAAGCGATCGTAGATGTCGCTCACGAGCGGTGTTTTCGTTCCGTTGTCGACGTAGATTGGACCGGAGATGTCGTACTCGTTTCCGTCCGCGATGATCTCGGTCATATCCTTCGTGTTGATCGACGGCGACTTCCCGTCGAACTGTGTCCAGCACGCGTTCTGTTCCGGACTCGAGCCGAACTCGAAACACGTTACGATGTCGCCGTTCGCCAGCGGGCAGGGATTCGGCGTGGTGTTCTGGATCGTGTCGCAATAATTTTGCGTGCACGATGCACCTGGCGTCGCGCCGGAGATCTTGCAGCAATCGATGGCAATCGGCAGGTCGACCGCTCCTGGCCCCGCGCCGCCCGCCTGGCCCCAGTATGCGACCGACTCGGCGACAACAGAAAACTCGTTGTAGCCGATCGCACGGCCGAAGTTGGCGGGGATCACGCCATTGTTGTTCGCGTCGCGACGCGCCCGCACCCGCACCGCACGAACCAGATCCGGATCGACGCTACCGGGCATCGGCGTGAAGCTGTCGGTCGAAAAGTCCCAGCTGCCAACTGCGACGTCAGACGCGGCGATGTTGATCGCCGCGCCGAGCGCCACGTGCTGAGGCCCGTAGACGAGGGCTTCGGCGCGTGCAGCCGCCTCATCGACTGCCGTGAAGTCGGCGTTGAACAGGTTCCCGACTCCGGCCAGTGACGACGAATCGGCTACAGCCTGCAGCTGGTTCTTCGCCTGCCAGACGCGGCCGGTCTCGGTCGCCCAGGCGGCGAGGCCCAGGAAGGCGCCCAGTCCGATCGTGACGAAGACCAGTACCGTTCCCCGTTCGTTCCTGAGCCTGATTTGGCTGTGTCTGCGATTCATTTTCGGATCTCCGAGGTGGTGCGCTGTGGGGGCCTGCTATGGGCCCGCCGACTTCTACCCAATCAGAACGTCTTGACTTCGACCGCCGAGCCACTGACGAGTTCCACCGAGGCCTGCGCGATCGGCGCGTGGCTCTGATTCGCTACGCGCTTCGACTTCTGCCGGACCTCGCCCAGTACGTCGGCCACACCGATGCTGGTGGTCGGTACATCGAGTCTGTCGCCAGGCGAACGGAGTGCCAGCTGAAGTCGTCCTTCGTGCGCGGCGTAGACCAGGTGCTCGGCCTGCTTCGGGTCGACTTCCAGCGTGACGACGTTTACGAGTTCGGGATCACCACTCTTGATTTCCTCGAGCTTCTGATCGACCGCGAGTACGCGGACGTCTTGCAGAATGACCTTCGAGTACGGAAGCGCACGCTCGAGATCGACGCGTCGGATGGTCGCGAGTACATCGACTCTCGAGCCCGGCGATACGAAGCCGGCCACACCGATGACGTTGTCGACCTTGACCGATACGGCCCTCTTTTCGGGAGAGATCACGGCTCGCAAGCCTCCCGATGCACCGACATCGAAAAGCGCGATATCGACCACCGGCTCGCCGGCTCCGATCGGTCTACGGACTACGCGGCCCACAGCCTGGTCGATCGTTCGCAGGGCGCCCGCAGGAATGTGGTCTGCCGGCCATTCGACCGTCTCGAGCTGTGCGGCGCTCAGCGTGGAAGCAACCGCCAGGTTGGTGCGCACCACCACCAGGCTAACCACCTCGGCGCTAGCAGTGCTCTCCGTTACCGGGCTTGCGGCCATCTGGGTAGAAATTCTGGCTGCAGCGATACCCATCACGAGGGCGAGCCCCAAAAAGATCAATCCGCGTCGATTCTTCATCGTGTGACTCCTTCGATCTGGTTCGTGAAATTACTCATTGCGCATGACGCTTCGGGCGCTGAGGCCGGTGGTCGGCGCGAGGCCGGCCAACGCCGCGAGCGCGAGATAGCTGTGCGGTGCAGTCGCCTGGACGGTCAGCGGTGTGCCCGTACCGCCGCACGCACCGGTGACGGTGGTCGTGATCGTCCCGCTGTCGAGACCGGAACTCGCCGCAAAATTGGCGAGCGTCGTCTCGATCTCGGTCTGGACCGCACCGGCATTACAGGCCGCCCTGAACACGACACCCGTGCGGGCCCCTTCGCGGGTCGCGTTGGTCAGACTGTTCCAGCGTGTGTAAGCGACACCAAAGTCGCCGATTGCGAACACGACCGTGAGCAGCAGCGGGAGGACGATGGCCATCTCGACGACCGAAGTTCCCCGCTCGCGCCGGACGCGATGGGCGTTTTCGAATTCTTCTACCATGGGAAACCTCCGTAGAACTGGACTGCGAGCCCGACCGCCAACGCAGCGGCAAACGGAATACCACCAGCCGCATGCGAACCCGCAACAGGCGGCTCATAGACGTTGCGCCGTAGCGTCAACATGCCCATCGCGATCCGGCCCCAACGTTTCGCGAAGCCAAGCAGTTCGCCATTGAGCGCGAGCGAGGTGATGCCGAACGTGGCGGCGGCGATCATCGCCCAGGCGGTCGCGCCCAGGATGGTGGCTGCCCCTACCCAGGCGCCCAGCGCCATCAGCGCCTTTACATCACCTGCGCCGACGCCACCCAGTGCGTACGGACCGATCAGCAAAGCGAATCCCAATGCCGCACCGATCAGGGTGTCGGTCATGCCGGCGCTTGCGCCAATCCAGGGGGCCGCGATCAGCGCGCAGATGAAGGCCGGCATGGTAAGGAGGTTCGGAACGCGGTGGGAGCGGACGTCGCTGGCCACCGCAAAGAACAGAAAGGCCGCTGCCCATACGAATACGGGCAGCGGCGTCGAACTAGCAAGCCCCGAGCCGACCACACCCAATCCGAGCGCGAAGGCCACGGTCCACGCAACGGGCGCGGAACGTACTTCCGTAGTCGGACTGGTGATGGAAACGGTGTCGGTACTCATTAGTTCCTCTGGCATTTCTTATTTGAATGGCTACTTGAATCTGATTCTTGATCGTTGCTGTGGGTCCTGTGACCTACGGGATGTTGCTGGTCTCGCCGTCGAGGGCCGTGACGCCGCGGAGCACGTCGGCGCCGATCGTTACGAAGAACGCAGCACTGCCTGCCACGATGATCCCGCCAACGATGGCCCATTCCACTGTCTCGAGGCCGCTCTCGTCTTTCATGAAGCGCTTGATTGAATCGAACATGGTTGTTTCTCCTGATGGTCGGTTGAGTGTCACTGTGTGTGTGGTTGTGATTGCAAGCTGCGGACCAACTCGTTCGCTGTGCGCAACTGGCGCTGACAGAGGCCCGGAAACACGGTCGCAAAAAAAATCGCATACGACAGTTGGGGCCAGCTGGCATACAGGAGAGGTAGGCGGAGTAAGCGGCATATCAGGAAAGCAATCACTCCTGATACACCGTGGTGTGAAAGAAGCTGCGGTGCCAGTTGCGATAAGCGAATCGCTGAAAGACGCTCAGCTGCGTTGTCACCCAAAAACCTGAGCAGACGAGCCCCGAAGTCTCGATTCGAAACCAATCAACCAGAAGCGAAGCAGACGCCCGGGTCGAAGAACTTCCAGAGGAGCAGACAACGGTTTCCGCGCTCTTTTCGAACCCGCTAAGAAAACAGCAGTCCAGCCGCATTTGAATCAACCCAGATTCGAAAACACTGGAGAATGCTGAAGGGCTAGCCGGGCAGCCGTTCCGTTTTGTGTTCCTGTGTTCGTTCGCGGCCCGAAAAATTCGCAGTTTCGATCAAGGTGAGACGGCCGAACTCCGAAGCTAGAGCGTGAGACGAACCCTGGGGGGGAGAATGTCCATCAAGTCAAGTGTTTCTGTTGTGACCGCGTCGGTTCGGACGAGTCAGCTTCGCGGCCGCGTGCGGTCGGCAAGGCTCACAGCGGGCATAGCAGGCGTTGTCATCATGTTCGGGGTTGTTGCGGACGCTCAGCTGGTTCACGCCGGGGAACTCGCGGCAACACAGGGGATTATCAGCCTCAGTTCGGCGCGCTCCGACACGGAGATGCAATACAGTCTTGCGCTCGAGAGCGGCAAGTCCGCATCGATCAAGACCGATTTCACGGTCAAACGGGTTTCGGTCGGTAACCCATTTGTGGTCGAAGTGGTCGTACTCGGGGGGCGTGAGATCCAGTTGGTCTCCAAGGGGGTCGGATCGACCAATCTGTTGATCTGGGACTCGAACGGCCGGCCGCAGGCCGTGATCGGTATCGAAGTCGGAACCGCCTATACGGCCGTCGAGCGGGCACTCCGCCACGCCTTCGCCAACGAGTCGATCGAGGTCTCGAACGCGGGAAACGCCGTTGTGTTGAAGGGTTCGGTACCCAGCACCGTCGAACTCGAGCAGGCCCTGACACTCGCTCGAGCACTGGTCGGTGACGGTAAAGACGCTCCGGAGGTTGTGAACCTGCTGAATGTCGGCGGTAACCACCAGGTCATGCTGAAGGTGGTCGTGGCTGAGATGTCTCGAACGATCAACCGGGAGTTCGGCACCAACTTTGCGGCGCTGATCGAGACCGGTGTCGGGCAGGTCGGTACCGCGTTCAACGGGGGAGCCACCAGCACCGCTGCGGTGGCATCGAATGTGGCTAGGCTGTTCGGCTCGTTCACGGGGCTCGGCGCTCTCGAGTTGTTGGAATTCACACTCGACGCGCTCGAAGAGAACGGCCTCAGCAAGGTCCTCGCGAGACCGACGTTGGTCGCGCGGAGTGGCGAGACAGCCAACTTCCTGGTCGGCGGCGAAGTTCCCATCACGGTCACGCAGGGCGGCTTCAACTCCAACAACACCGTTGAATTCAAGCCCTTCGGCGTCGCCCTCAGCTTCACGCCCACCGTCTTGAGGCCAGGCCGAATCCACTTGAAGGTGAATCCCGAAGTGAGTCGAATCGATGAGACACTCAGGAATCGGATGACTGAGGTGCCGGGCTTCCGTACGAGGCGAGCGGCGACCAGCGTCGAATTGGCCGACGGGCAGAGCTTCATGATTGCAGGTCTGCTGGACGACCAGGTCACAGAGCTCGCCGGCGTTCATCCGCTGCTCGGCAACATTCCGATCCTCGGAGCGCTGTTTCGCAGCACGAAGTTCCAAAGAGACGAGACCGAACTGGTCATCATCATCACGCCGGTTCTGGTCGATCCGATGGGGCCTGGCCAGTACGCGCTGCCAACCGACAGCTTCATCGCGCCCAATGCGTGGGAGTTTTTCCTGCTCCGTGCGATGGAGGGAAATCCACGGCGCAGCGCGCGCCTGAAGGGCGACAGCTTGGAGGCGCACGGAATGATCGGGCAAACCGGCCCTCGCGTGTCCACATCTTTCGATGGAGAGAACCTATGAGATTCGTGCAACTTTGCGGAGTGTCATCGCTAACAGTCGTCGTGTGGCTGAGCACGCTGGTAGGCTGCAGCAGCTACTACTGGCCATTCCCGACGCAGCAATCGCAAGTCGATGATGGCTGGGGAGACGCGTACGAAAGCAATCTGGCGAAAATGACCGCCAACCCGGACGCCGGCCAGGTCGGTGAACCGATCGCACTCGACCCGAATACGGGTGATCTGGTCGGACAACGTTATTACGAATCCCAAAAATCGAACGCGAGCGATTCGGCTCTGCCGTCGCTCATCATCGACGCGGGAAATTAGCGACAGACCGGCGCGCGGTCACATCGTTTCACAACACACGAACCACATACGGATGGTCTCATGGCACTGCTGGACCGACTCAAGCGCTCTCCATCATCTACGACTGCGGAGGATTCCGCTGTAGCGGTGTCTTCCTCGCCCGCCGCTGAGGAGGTGACACCTGGGCACGACGCTCGATACCAGGAACTCAAATCGCGGGTTCACAATCGTCTCTTCGACGTGATCGATTTCGCTCGCATCTCAACCGTCAGTGACGAGCGGATCCGCGAAGACATCGCGCTCGCGACCGTTCAGATCGTGGAAGACGAGAAGTTCCTGCTGACGCTCAAAGAACGCGAGGTCTTCATCCGCGAGATCCAGGACGAAGTGTTCGGCCTCGGGCCGCTCGAGCCTCTACTGCAGGATCCGACGATCGCAGACATCCTCGTCAACGGTCATCGCAACATCTATGTAGAGCGACACGGCAAGATCGAAAGGACCGTGGCCCGCTTTCGCGACGATGCACATCTGATGCGTATCATCGAGAAGATCGTCTCAGCGGTCGGTCGCCGGGTCGACGAGAGTTCGCCTCTGGTCGACGCGCGTCTCGCGGACGGTTCGCGCGTCAACGTAATCGTTCCACCGTTGGCACTCGATGGGCCGACGATGTCGATTCGCCGGTTCGGCACGGACCCGCTCGGAATCTCCGACCTGATCGAGGTCGGAGCGGTCACGGGAAAAGTGGCTGAGCTGTTGGAAGGCATCGTCAAGTGTCGCCTGAACGTTCTGATTTCCGGCGGAACCGGCGCTGGCAAGACCACGCTGCTCAACGCGATCTCGGGCTTCATTTCCGAAAATGAGCGGATCGTGACGATCGAGGATTCGGCCGAACTCCAGCTCAAACAGCGACACGTCGTCCGGCTCGAGACGCGCCCGGCGAACATCGAGGGCAAGGGACAGATCACCCAGCGCGATCTGGTGATCAACAGTCTTCGGATGAGGCCGGATCGCATCGTCGTTGGCGAGGTCCGCAGCTCCGAAGCATTGGACATGTTGCAGGCGATGAACACCGGGCATGACGGGTCGCTGACGACGATCCACGCGAATACGCCGCGCGACGCGTTGACCCGCATCGAGACGATGGTGGCGATGGCCGGCGTCGATGTACCCCAGCGCGCCGTCCGCAACCAGATCGCGGCGGCGATCCATGTCGTGATCCAGCTTTCCCGCTTGAGTGATGGACGACGCAAGCTCGTGAGCTTGCAGGAGATCACCGGCATGGAAGGCGAAATCGTCACGATGCAGGAGATCTTCGAGTTCCGACGCGAAGGAATCGACGAGAATGGCAAGGTGATCGGTGAATTGCTGCCTACCGGGATCCGACCCAAGTTCGGCGCCCAGCTCGAAATCGCAGGGTTCAAGCTATCCGATGGGATCTTCGAGCCCTAGGTCGATCGCAGCATGGGCCCGTTTGCGCCGCTCAGTCCTGGAGGGGACGATGATCATGATTGATCGGGTATTTGCGAGGGTTCGAGCGTTGGCGCACGCGATGCTGGCTTTCGCGATCGCGGGGTCGCTTTCGGGTTGCGCGATGTTTTCGGGTGGGGATCAAGCGGCGAAGTCGCTGAGCGAACATCGCGAATACATGGCAGAACTCGCGGCTGCAGAGATCGCCCTGTCCGAAGACGAGGAGCCCAAAACGTTCGACGAGACGATTGAGGCTGCTCGTAAATTTCATCGCGCCGGCAATTCGAGCAGTGCGATGCGCCTGTACTACGAGGCTTTTCGGCTCGAGCCCGACAACCCCAGCGCTCAAGCGGGCATTGCGTTTCTGCAGCTCGCCGAGCAACCCGCGCGCGCGGAACGGGTGCTCGCCAAGGTCGCGGTCGCCGATCCGGAATCGGCGATGGCTCAGCTGGGACTCGGGCTTGCGCGATACGCGCAGGGAGACCCAGCCGGTGCGCTCGCGCCGCTCGAACGAGCGATCGCGCTGTGCCCCGATTCTGCCGACGCGCACGATTCGCTTGCGGTGGTTCTCGTAGACCTGGAACGCTTCGACGAGGCGATCGGCCATGCGCTGCGCGCGCGAGAACTCGATCCCGAAGATGCCAAGATCGCGAACAATCTCGGGATCGCGTACCTGATGAGTGGCGACATGGTCAGAGCCGAATCGGCCGCACGTGACGCGATCGCACTCAATCCCGACGATGCCGCCTATCACAACAACCTGGGAATCGCGCTCGGCCGCCAGGGCCGCTACGACGAGGCTCTGCGAGAATTCCGCTCAGTGGGCAGCATCCAGGCTGCGCAAAACAACATCGCTTACCTCTATTTCGTGGGTGGGCGATACGACGAGGCGATCGGTCACTACGAGATGGCATTGCTCGCGGAAGGCGATGACACGCCTGCGGTTCTGCGCAACCTGAACACCGCCCTGAACGCCCGTTCAGAGCTCGTTTCTACCGACCGGTAGACGCGGATCCATCCCACTTTCGGCCACCGGTCTGCTTCCAGCAGCACGACCCAAGATGGGTCGGGCGACGACGTGCAAGCTTCCGCCGCGCAGGGGCGAACGCGCAACCTAGTCATACACCGCATCGATATGCCAAGTCTTGTGGATGTAGTCCAGCCGTAGCCGGGACACGGTACCGTCGCTCGTCTGTATGTCGAAGCTGTCGTAGGCGAAGCGACCTTCGCGGGACCACCAGCTTCCGGTCGTGCGCCAGGGGCCGGCAAGGTGAACGACGTGGCCGTTCGCGATCGCGCTGCGAACGAACTCTGGAATGCCGCGTGATACGCGCACGTTGGCGCTCAGCGGGGGACGCAACGCGCGGATGGCCAGATTCCCCGACAGCGAACTCGGTGATCTGGCAGGGGTGTGGGCTGAGGTGCTGGCTGTGGTATTCGCCGAGATCCTAGATGAGAGATGGCGGGGCGGTTGAAAAGGTCCCATGCCAAACGCGTCGGGATCATGGCTGTCAGCTACCTGTGGTGAACCGATACGATCGCGGCCGCATAGGGCTTCGAGTTCTGCGAGCGTTCGCCCGAGCACGGCGGGGGCGGGGCCCGCTGGGCGAAACAAGTCGAGCTGGTCGTTTTCATAGGGGCAGCCGTCGGTCTCGAGCGTCACGGTCTCTACCGCAGCGCGAGGCGGTTGGGACTCGAGCGCGTGACAGGCCAGGCGCATGAGGACCCGCAGATCGAGGGTGGGGGCGGCCGCGCCAACGCGTCGGGTATCGCGGCCGCCGCCCTCCTGGTCGAGCGTAAGTGTCAACTCGTCGCATGCCATGTGGCGGGCTTCCAGGCGCGCAAGTAGGCGAGAGAGCAGGCCCTGCAGCACGAAGACGAGCGGTTCGAGGCGATCGAGCGGACACTCGAGGTCGATGGCTTCGGTCAACCGCGTAGAGCTGGGTACGGGAAGAGGTGTATGATGATCGTGACCCTGAGCGAGTTCGACCAGCTGCAGTACGCGTGGGCCCAGCCGGGTTCGCAGTGCGCGTCGTGGCAACTGCAGCAGATCGCGTACCGTGTGTATCCCGAATCGCGTCAGTGTTTCGGCTGTCGCGTCATCTGGATCCAGTATGTCGATGGACAGCGGCGCCAGGAAGCTCGCTTCTTCGCCAGCTTTGATGATGCAGGTTCGACCCGAGCCGGCGTGCGAAACTGATCCCGATGGCTCCATACTGCTTGAAAGAGTTCTTGAAAGCTGGCGCGCGGCGATGTGCGCAATGTTGCGCGAGGAGGAGATCGCGACCTGGCCGGGAAGCCCGAGTCGCTCCGCACGCGCGCTGAGTGCCGCTGCGAAACCGGCTTCGGAGCGAAACAGGGCCTCGACGCCAGACGCGTCGAGGTAGACCGCGGCCTCCGACGCATAAGGGCCCGAAGTGCGTGGTGCAGAGTCGGCTCGTGGAGACACGCTGATCGCTGCGTCGAGCAATGTGGCGCGCGCGGCGGCTTCGATTGCTGGGGAAGCGACGCGAACGATCAGCTCTGCACAAACCGCTCGCGCATGAGCGACCGAAGTCGAGCGACGGGCACCACGGCGTGCGGCTTCGGGCGAAACCGCGATGAGTTCGGCCCGCGGGCCCGCGGCCGTCACCACCGCCAGCGGCTGACCGATGAGTTCGGGGTGCGCACGCAACTCTGCCGCCAACGGCAGGTTGGGAATCAGTAGGCACGCGGTGCGCATGGCCGTTCAGGCAGCTTGCGAAGTGCGCAGTCGTGCTGTCGCGCAGCGCTGGATGGGGGCGGTGCGATGTCGAACCAGGGCCGCCTGAATCACCAACCCTTCGAGTAACGGGGGAGTGCCGGTGAACTGGGATTTGCCAGCTGCGAGTTCGATCGCGACTTCGGCTGCGGTCCCCATACTGCGCTCTCGGGTCAACACGATCAGTGCTGTCCCTGTGCTCGCGGCGGCTCTGGCCAAACGGGGGCCCGTGGCCGGTGCGATGCGGAGGTTCGGGATCGCCAGGTCGAGTAGAACCAGCGCGAAGCCGTGAGCTTCCAGCAGCCGTTCTGCACAGCGCAGTGATTCGTTGGTACCCGGTGCGCGGACCCACAGCACGCGATCGAGCTGGGTGCCCGCACGGGCGGCGGAAGCCGGATCGAACGCGTCCGCGCAGTCTACGAGAGCAGCGACTTCTCCCGCGCCTGTGGTCTGTGCCAGCAGTGCGAGAGTCAGCGAGGTACGGCCCGATGAAGCGGGGCCAGAAATTTCGCTCAGTCGACCCCGTGGAAACCCCGGCTCGCTGCCGCCCAACAGCTGGTCGATGTCTGGGAGGCCAGTCGGGAGCCCTGCCTCGAGGGATGAGCCCAGCGGTGGGCCACCGAGGCGAATTTGGGAGCCGAGATCGTGCAACAGGCTTTTTAGCGGGCTCGCTAGCGGGCTCGCCATTGGGCCCGTCAACGGGCCCAATAGCAGGTCCGTTGACGGGCCTTCCAACGGGCCTTCCAACAGGTCTTCCAACAGGTCTTCCGCGGCTGGCGCGGAACGACCCGTGTCCGAGGGGGAGCGGAGCACGGAAATACTTTCGTCTTATTTTCGCCTTTCGTCAACCAAAATCAACGATGCCCGAAAGATTGTGCGTCACGGCGGATTTGGGTCGGCGATCCGCACCCGACGTGCCTCGATCACCAGCTGCCCGCGGCCGAACAGACCGATCACCTCTGGAACCAGCCGCCGCTCCACCGCTTGTACGCGTTCGGCGAGCGTCGCGATCGTATCGCCGTCGAGAACAGCAACCGCTTCTTGCGCGATGATCGGCCCGCAATCGTAATCCGCGTCGACGAAGTGAACCGTGGCGCCGGTGAGTTTCACACCGGCTTCCAAGACGGCTTCATATACACGACGTCCATAGAAACCTCGTCCGGAAAAGGCCGGAATCAGTGCGGGGTGAACATTGATCGCACGGCCGGCGAACTTTCCGCGGGTTTCGAATGGCGACAGGAAACCCAGGCATGCGACCAAATCGACTTCGAAGCGCTCCAGTTCGGCGTGCAGCGCGTCGTTGAAATCGCCCGGGTCGGGATGGTCTTTGCGGGGTACAGCCACTGCCGGTACGCCGTGTCGTCGCGCGCGTTCGAGTCCACCCGCGGATTTCTTCGATGCGATGACGACTTCGACCGTCGCGGCCAGGCTTCCGGCTTCGATGCGTTCGAACAGATTCGCAAGGCTGGTCCCCTCTCCAGACAGCAAAACGGCCAATCGGACCGGACCGGCAGCTGTCACGAGCCCTGTAGCTCTTGGAAGACTCGCCGCGTCGCGGGAGAACGGTTCATCGTATAGAAGTGGATTCCGGGCGCGCCGCCGTCCAGCAGAGCGCGGCACTGCTGCGTCGCCCAAGTTACGCCGACTTCCAGGGTGCGGGCGTCGTCACCCTCGACGCTGGAGAGCTGAACTTCGAGCTCCGCGGGTATTCGCGCGCCACACATTTGGGTGATACGGCGAATGTTCGATGTGCTGATGATGGGCATGATTCCCGGGACGATTGGTTGTTCGATTCCAGCCGCGCGCGCGCGCGCCACGAAGTCGAAGTATCCCTGGTTGTCGAAGAACAGCTGGGTGATCAATACTTCGGCGCCCTCGCGGGTCTTCAGGGTCAGGTTCTCGAGGTCGACTTCTCGGCTCGGCGCGAGCGGGTGTGTTTCCGGGTAGCAGGCGCCGGCCAACGCGAAATCCCAGCGCGAGCGAATGAATCGCGCGAGTTCATTTGCGTACATGAATGCACCAGCCGGGGGTTCGTTCTCGTCCGGTCGATCGCCCCCGAGCGCCAGCACGTTTTCGATTCCCTCACTGGCGAGGCGATCGAGAGTTTCCGTGAGTTGTTCCGGCGAGGATCCGATGCAGCTCAGGTGCGCCATCGCGGTGATGCCGAGCTCGCGTTGAATTTTCGCGACGATCTCCACCGTCTTTCCGCGCGATGAGCCACCGGCACCCCAGGTTACCGAGACGAAGTCCGGGTTCAGACGCTTGAGCTCTTCGACGGTGCGAAACAGCGAACCGAACCCGTTTTCGGATTTCGGCGGAAAGAATTCGAACGAGAACGCGCGCCCGCCATCGCGGTACATATCAGCGATCCGCATGGCCGCTATTCTAACGGGCTGCCGGGCACCGCCGCCATTGACGCTCCTGATGGTGGCCGCGAAACTGGCTCGGGAGAAAAATGACCATACTCGTTTCTGGCTCTGTCGCGTTCGACCACATCATGACCTTCCCGCAGAAGTTCGCGGATCACATCCTGCCCGATAAGCTCGATGACTTGAACGTCGCGTTCAACATTACCGATTGGCAGACGCACTTTGGCGGCACAGGCGGCAACATCGGCTTCTGCTTGCGCTTGCTGGGTGAAGACCCGTTGATCCTCGCGACGGTCGGATCCGATTTTGGACCCTATGGCGACTGGTTCGATCGTCACTCCATGAGCCGTGAGGGGTTGCGCGTGTTCGACGATGTCCGGTCGCCACAGGGTTTCGTGACTACTGACACCTCGGGAAACCAGATCTGGAACTTCTACGAAGGAGCGATGTCGCGCGCCCACGAGGCTCGCGTGGAGGATCTGAAATCAAGTTTCGATTTTGCAATCGTATCCGCGAACGGCAAGCAGGCGATGCTCGATCATGCGCGGGTGCTCAAGAGCCGCAACATCCCAACCTTTATCGATCCCAGTCACGGCCTGCCTCTGCTCGATCGCGACGAGACGCTCAGTTTGATCGATGGATGCGCGGCATACGTCGTCAACCACTACGAATGGTCGCTCACGCTCGAGAAGACCTCGCTATCGGAACAGGAGATCATCGAGCGCTGTGATGCGGTCGTCATTACCAAAGGCAAAGACGGATCGTTGATCCACGAAGGCGGGCGCGTGATCGAAATCCCGCCGGTGGCCGCGGCGCGCGTCGCCGATCCCACCGGATGTGGAGACGCCTACCGGGCTGGACTGATCCACGGTCGCGCAAGTGGGCTCCCATTCGAGACGGCCGGCCGAATCGCCAGCCTGCTCGGAACATGGCAAGTGGAATTCGAGGGGACGCAGAACTTGGACCTGACCATCGACGCGTTCAAAGAAAGATACGAGCGAGAGTTCGGCAGCGCGTTTTGACGGACAAGCTGGCGCATCTCCAATCTCGCAAGCGCGACCTGCTGATGTTTCTGGCAGCGGGATCTCTCCCGCTGCCGTGGATGATCTCGGCGCAATTCGAGGGCCTGGGTTATCCGCCACAGTTGACCGCGACGCTGGCGGGATTCGCGATCCTCGGTGGCGCCATGCTGCTGTCGTGGGCCACCGAATTGGCGGAGCGGGATATCCCGCAAGCCGTTGCGATCCTGGCGCTGGCGCTGATCAGTGTCCTGCCCGAGTACGCCATCGACTTGCATTTTGCGTGGGCGGCGGGCAAGGATATATCGATGGCGCCATTCGCAGTCGCCAACATGACCGGCGCGAACCGTTTGCTGATCGGAATTGGCTGGGCGGCCGTGGTACTCGTCTCGTGCTTCCGCTCGAAATCGACCAAACTCGTGATTCATCCGCGCCGTATCCTGGAGATCCGCTTCCTGTTGTGGGCGACGCTCTATTCGTTCCTCGTGCCGCTGTCCGGCACGATCAACCTGTTGGATGCGGCCGTTTTTTTCGCGATCTTCGCCGCCTACACGTTCGCCGCGATGCGGAGCGATTCGGACGAGGTCGAATTGATGGGGCCGTCCGGGATGCTCGATCGCGAGTTCGGAGACACCGGTCGTCGCATCTTGATCGTGGTGTTGTTCGCGTTCGCCGCGTACGGAATCTTTGTTTCTGCCGCGCCCTTCGCCGACAGCCTGGTCGCGATCGGACGGGCGGGGCATATCGATGAGTTCTTGCTCGTGCAGTGGTTGGCGCCGCTTGCGTCGGAATCGCCCGAATTCCTGATCGCGATCCTGTTCGCCTGGAAGCTGCGCGGATCGGTCGGAATTGGAACGCTGATTTCATCGAAGGTGAATCAGTGGACGCTGCTGGTCGGTGCTATTCCGATCGCGTTCGCACTGTCGTCGGGGGGGCTGGCTGGCTTGCCGCTAGACGAGCGCCAGACCGAGGAATTGGTCCTGACGTCGGCCCAGTCGCTGCTTGCGGTCGTGTTGATCGTCGACCTTCGATTCAGTCGAATGGAAGCGATGTCGCTGGCGGCGCTCTTCCTCGCGCAGTTCTTGTTCACGAGCACAGAAGTTCGATATCTGTTCATCGGATTCTATCTGGCGTTGGCCGTCGCACTGCTGATTCAAGGCGGGGGGAAGCGGCGCCACGACCTGCTCGAGATACTGGCCGGAAGACGGGGCAGGCAGTAGCTCCCGAATGGATTGTTGGGGCTAGCGATGGACACCGATGTCGTAGTCATTGGAGCGGGGGTCGTCGGACTCGCAGCAGCCGCGGCACTGGCGCGGTCGGGGCGCTCGGTCGTCGTTCTGGAGCGAAACCCGGGGATCGGCCGCGAGATCACTGCCCGCAACAGTGAAGTCATTCATGCGGGGATCTACTACCCGGCCGGATCATTGAAGGCCAAGCTGTGTGTCGCCGGTCGCGAGGCGCTCTATGCGCGCTGCGTAACCCAGAAAATTCCACACCGTCGCTGCGGAAAGTTGATCGTCGCGGTCGACTCCGCAGAGTTCGCTACGCTCGAGGATCTCCAGCGCAAGGCGGCAGTAAACGGTGTAGATCTGGAGTTCATCGACGCAAGAGAAATCGAACGGTGCGAGCCGAGCATTCGTGCGCGGGCTGCGCTGCTCTCGAAACACACAGGCATCATCGACGGGCAGGCGTTGTGCCTTTCCTACCTGACCGAGATGGAATCGCACGCTGGGCTGCTCTCGCTCCACACCGAGGTCCTCGCGATCGAACCGCTGTCGGGCGGATATCGGATCATCGCGATCGGCAGCGATGGAGAGCGCAGCAGTATCGAGTGCGCTGCTGTCGTCAACGCCGCCGGAATGACTTCCGATTGTATCGCGCAGCGCGCTGGCATCGATATCGACGCTTGCAACTACCGCATCTATCCGTGCAAGGGCGATTACTTTGCCGTGGCACCAGCTGCCAAACTGAGCCTCTCGCGGCTGATCTATCCGGTTCCCGTCCAGGCGGGGCTGGGCATTCACATCACCATGGACCTCGCGGGGCGTTTTCGGCTCGGACCGGACGCCGAGTACTGCAATGTCCCGAGATACGACATCGACGCTGATAAGGCTGACGAGTTCGCTCGCGCTGTCGGGCGATTCTTACCCGGGTTGAAACGGGAATGGCTGTCGCCCGACTACGCCGGCATCCGACCCAAACTGGCTGCGCCCGGTGAGCCGTTTCGGGATTTCGTCATTCGAGAGGAATCGGATCGCGGCCTACCGGGCTTCGTGAATCTGGTTGGAATCGAATCGCCGGGACTCACCGCATCACCGGCGATTGCGGATTTGGTGGTGGCACTGCTCGATGGCGCGCAGCCGAAAACCGGCAGCTAGCCCCGCAATGGACGTCGCGTTTAGCGCCCAGTTGCTCGCCAGCATCGAAGCGACCGCTGACGGAGGTCGCCTGCGTTTGATCGCGCGCGCAGTTGCAGACGCTGGCGGAAGGGCGGTTCTGGTCGGCGGTGCGGTTCGGGACGGACTGTTGGGGGAGAGAGTCAAAGACCTCGACGTCGAAGTTTTCGGTCTCGATCTCGATCGACTTCACAGTGTGCTGGGTCGTTTCGGAGACGTGCTCACGATCGGTCGGTCGTTCGGCGTGCTGGCGATCGACGGGCTTTCCATCGATTTTTCGTTGCCTCGCAGAGACAACAAGGTTGCGCCAGGCCACAAGGGTTTCGATATCGAGTGGGACCCGATGCTCTCGTTCGATCAGGCGGCGCGACGCCGCGACCTGACGATCAACAGCATGGGGATCGACCTCGCGACGGGAGAGTTCTTGGATCCGCACGGTGGGCGCGACGATCTGCAGCGGCGCCGCTTGCAGGCAACAGATGCGGTGTTGTTCCCCGAGGATCCTCTGCGCGGGCTGCGCGTTGCACAATTCGCCGCGCGCTTCTGCATGGAACCGACGGCCGAATTGATCGCGTTGTGTGCTCCGCTGGACCTTTCGGAGCTTCCGGCCGAGAGGATCGGAGCGGAATTTCGAAAACTGCTTTGCAAGGGGCGCGAACCGTCGCGCGGCTTGTCGTTTCTGTTCGACTCGGGTCTGCTGCGCTTCTTTCCTGAGCTCACCGCGCTGGTGGGAGTGCCGCAAGATGCACAGTGGCATCCCGAAGGTGATGTCTGGATCCACACGTTGATGGTGGCCGATCGCGCCGCAGAGCTTCACACGGGAATCGCCGAGCAAGACGAACTGCTGATGTTCGGCGCGCTGTGTCATGATTTGGGAAAACCGGCGACCACCGAGATGATCGAGGGCCGGATCCGGTCGCGGAATCACGACAGGCAGGGCGTCGAACCGACGCGCGCATTACTCGCCAGGTTGGCCGTGGGCGGCGATTTGAAGAACCAGGTCGCGGCCCTGGTCGAGTACCACCTGGCCCCCGCGTTGTTCACATCGGCGAAGAACCAGGCGGGCGCACGCGGCTACCGAAAGCTCGCACGACAGCTCGGCCAAGTGGGCCTTTCGATGCGCGATCTCGAGCGGGTGGCGCGCGCTGACCATCTCGGTCGGACGACAGCCGAGGCGCTTCGCCGCGAGTTCCCGGCTGGAGACGCCTTCCTCGCGCGCGCCGAGCAATTGGCTGTAGCCGAACAGGCGCCAGCAGATGTGGTCTCGGGGCGCCACCTGATCGATGCGGGTCTCGAGCCTTCGCCGAGGTTTGGAGAAATTCTGCGCCGGTGTCGAGAGTTACAGGATGCCAGCGGATCGACCGACGCGAACGAAATCCTCAGGCGTGCCTTGGACGAGAACGCCGACGAGGTCTGATTCGTATACCTACACACCGACCGAAGCTGGCATCCAAATTTTCGGTGGCATTGATACAGCCACGACGGCCGTCGAGATGGCACGTCGAAGTTCCGAATAGCGCTGAGGCCAACGCTCCTACATTGGCTTGATCAACAATCCGAAAGTTGTTAGTCCGTCTTCGGCCCATCGCGACTTGTAGTCCGAAAAGGAACCCAGGTCGTAGGTGTCGGCCCCGACATCGCACAACCATTTCAGCATTTCGAACTGCAGCACGTTTCCAAGACCGAGCGCGCGCTCATCATCGTCGAAACCCATCTGCAGGCCGCGAAACCGTCCGTCGATCAGACCGCCGTGCAGGTAGCCGACGGCTTCGCCTTCGCGCTCGGCGAAGAGCAGCCGCAACTGGTCCCGGGCTTGGAGACGCGGCCACATCCCAGAGTAGAAGCTGCACATAGGGCCCGTGTTCGTTCCTGTGCCGAGGCGTCCCTTCCAGCTGCGCCTTTCCACCTCCAGCACGCGCTCGAAGCTGCACGTCAGTTCGGCGACTTCGACTCGCCGAAAGGCGATTTCCGCGCTCGACACCCGCCGGGCAGCCGCTCGCAAATTGCGCCGAAAACTCTGCGAGCGGCGTTCGAGCCACGCGGGCATTCCGCCGTGCAGCGACGCGGCTCGGCGCGTGGTGGGCTTGGTTTCGTAAATGGCGAATCGGCCTTCGAGCGAGCGCACCAGTGGGGCGATGCGTGCGCGATCGAGTGGCAGACCCAACAGCAAGGCAGCGCGGTGCGATTCCTTGAGCGCGGCACCCAAAAGCGCGCCCGCGCCCGCTCCAACAAGCGGGGAGCCAAATCCCCACATGTCCTCCAGCGGCGAAAAATAGCTTCCCAGCGCAGCGTTTTCATTTTCTGCAAGCATGACGAAGCTTTCGGCGTCGCGCGCGAACCACACAGGCCGCTGCGGAGCGAACGCATCGTGATAGGAAAGCTGCCATGCGGTGCGGCTGCAGAAGGGATCGATGGCCAGATCCTTTTCGATCAGCGTGTCACATGTCTCTGCGACGCTTTCGAGTTCGGTGCGGCTGACTTGAAACATGGAAAGCCGAAAGTAGAGGAGGGTAGAGAGAAGTGCACAAGAATAGAGAAGGTAGAGTGCTCGCGATGGTGAGATCTGCCTACTGGCCGCGCTTCTGCGAAGAAAATGTATGGCATCTAGTGGGAAACATCGCCAGCGACGTAGCAGAGGCATGGGTCGTGTTCATCTCGAACCGGGCCCGGCGGGTCGCGATCTGGTCCCAGGCCGCCGCGAACTCTTCGACGGGACCCGTCGTCTGTGCCTACCACGTGATTCTGCTCCACTCAACCTACACCTACACTCGCGACACTTCCAAGCCGGCAAATGCGCGAACACTACGCCAGTGCCTTGGTTGCGATTTCGAACACATCGCGCGAGACGTCAGGGCGATCGAGCAGGCGGCCGAGCTCGCGCTTCATCAGCTCCTGACGCGGTTCGTTGTGACGACGCCAGTGGGCGAGCGAACTGGTCAGCCGGGCCGCGACCTGGGGATTGAACGCATCGATTTCGATGATGCGCTGTGCCTGAAAGCGGTAACCGCTGCCGTCGATCGCGTGGAAGTGCAGATGATTCGCGCCGAACGCGCCGATCAGCGCCCGAACCCGGTTGGGGTTCTCAATGTTGAATGTTTCGTGACTCAGTAGTGCTTTGACGTCATCGAGGCAGCTCGACCGCGTCGAGAGTGCCTGGATCGTGAACCACTTGTCGGTCACCAGCGCCTGGTCGTGCCACTGCTCGTAAAACGACGATAAACAGCGATCGCGCAGCGCAGACTCGGCACTTCTATTTGCATCTGCATTGGCGAGTAGCGCCAGCGCCCGGATGGAATCGGTCATATTCGTTGCGGAATCGAACTGGGCTGCCGCAAGCGACAGGTCGTCGTTCCCCGCGCTCAAATAGCCCAGCAGCGTATTGCGAAGACTTCGGCGGCCGATCGCCGCGGGATCTTTCGAATAGGGCCCCGCATCGGAGAGCGACTCGTAGCGGCGTAGCATCGCGTCGCGATGTGCTTCGCGCAGCGCCGCGCGCAGCGATTCCCGCTCGGCGTGCAGCCCTTCGACATCGATCGGGTCCATCTCAGCAGCCAGCAGCGCTTCGTCCGGCAGTGACAGCGCGTGCGCAAGCAATGCGGGGTCTGCTTCGTCTGCGCCAAGCGCTGTCCCGAATGCGTCGATGAACGGGCCGCGATCGGGCTGTTGCTCGCGTACCGCGGCGAGGAGTAGCGCCGTTGCGAGTTGTTGCGCGGCTTCCCAGCGGTTGAACGCATCGGAGTCGTGCGCCATCCGGAACAGCGCGTCGTCATCAGTTTCGTCCGCACGTAGCCTGATGGGAGCCGAGAATCCTCGGAACAATGACGCAACCGGTCGCTGCGCGACGCCCTCGAAGACGAAGGTCTGTTCGGCTTCGCGCAGTTCGAGCAGTGCCTCGGTGCCGACAGATGCGCCATCGATCGTCAGCGGGAGATCCCCGCCCGCGGCGTCAATCAACCCCACGCGTACCGGAAGGTGCAGTGGCTTCTTTTCCGCTTGACCCGGGGTGGGTTCCGTGTGCTGGCAAAGGGTGATCGAGAAAGTCTGGCGCTCGGCGTCGTGTTGGGTGCGAGCGGTTACGACCGGCGTTCCGGCCTGCGCGTACCACAGGCGGAAGTGCGAGAGATCGCGTTCGCTCGCGTCCTCGAGAGCGGTCACAAAATCGTCGCAGGTTACCGCCTGCCCGTCGTGACGTTCGAAATACAGGTCACACCCCCGGCGAAAGGCTGCTGCGCCGAGCAGCGCGTGCGCCATACGAACCACTTCGGCGCCTTTCTCGTAGACCGTCGGAGTGTAGAAGTTGGAGATCTCCTGGTAGCTGTCCGGCCGGATTGGGTGTGCGGTCGGACCGGCATCCTCACGGAACTGCGC
This sequence comes from Deltaproteobacteria bacterium, assembly GCA_032128375.1. Lineage (GTDB taxonomy): Bacteria > Myxococcota_A > UBA9160 > UBA9160 > SMWR01 > JAJDAM01. The sequence continues at coordinate 53,479 of JAQBGU010000084.1, forward strand.
GGCGCGGAGTCGTTGCACGTCTTCGATTCGCTTGATGGCTCGGGAACCGACGTCACTCGAAAACTCCTGGTCGCGGAAAACCGTGAAGCCTTCCTTCAAGCTCAACTGAAACCAATCGCGGCAAGTCACCCGGTTGCCGCTCCAGTTGTGGAAGTACTCGTGAGCGACCACGGCTTCGACGCCCTGGAAATCCACGTCCGTCGCGGTATCGGGACGCGCGAAGACATAGCGCGTATTGAAGATATTGAGCCCCTTGTTCTCCATCGCGCCCATGTTGAAGAAACTGACCGCGACGATCATGAAGATGTCGAGGTCGTACTCGCGTCCAAACGTCTCTTCATCCCACTTCATACTCTTGATGAGCGATTCCATGCAGTGGCCGGCCTGGTCGATGTTCCCGGGCTCGACGTACACGTGAAGTGCTACCTCGCGCCCGCCCATCGTGGTGAAACTGTCGTCGAGTCGCTCGAGTCGGCCGGCAACCAGCGCAAACAGGTAACAGGGTTTTTTGTGCGGGTCTTCCCAGGTTGCGAAGTGGCGATCTGCATCGACGTCTCCGGAGTCGACGAGGTTTCCGTTTGACAGAAGCACTGGCGCGTCGGACCTATTCGCGACGAGCGTGGTTCGGTAACTACTCATCACGTCCGGCCGGTCCGGGAAGTACGTCATACGACGGAAGCCCTGCGCTTCGCATTGAGTGCAGTAGCTGCCAGCAGACAAGTAGAGGCCTTCACCGCTTTTGTTATCTGTCGGGTTGATCTCGGTCTCGACCACCAGTTTGAAACGGTCGGGTACGGAGCCGATCGTGAGATCTTCGCCGTCGATGCGCGCATCGTCGCTCAACTGGTCGTCTATCGAGATGGACAGCAGTCGCAACGCGACGCCGTTCAATACCAGCGGCGCGTTGGGCCGCGCCTGCGGCGATCGTCGCACACTACTGGTGGCGGTCACCCTGGTTCGAGTGGCGTGTAGTTCGAAGCGCAGGTCGATGTGATCGACGAAGAACGCCGGCGGGGAGTAGTCCGCACGGCGGACCGTAATGGGACTGGATTCTTTCATGATGCCCTCGATCGGCCCAGCCTTCTCGGAGCCGCAGCACTGCTGTGAGGAGCGTATCAGGGCAAATGCGGGTGCGCTTTGAACGAAACGGCGTTCAATAAGTGGCCGCGATCGCGTACGATCCGATCGCGAGAGAACCCGTCTCGAGGAATCCCCATCTCCAGAAAACACCAGGAGTCGAACGATGAGTGGACCCAAAGATGACCAGTACGCTGGCCAGCTCGACAAGCCCGGCATGGGAATCAAAGACGGTCTGCCGTTGAATGTTTCGAGCGGCGGAATCGACGAATTGCGTGCCGATATCCAGCGATTGATGGATATCGAGGCGATCAAACAACTGAAGCACGCCTATTTTCGCTGTCTCGATACAGCCAACTTCAACGAGTTGGACGGGTTGTTCCACGACGATGTCAGCGTCGACTTCGTCGGTGGTAGCTACCAGTGGAAGCTCACCGGCAAACAGGAGTACCTCGCATCACTGCGTAAATCGTTCACGCGCGAGGCAGTGGGACACCACAACGGCCATCACCCGGAGATCCAAATCCTCAGCGAGAGCGAGGCCACCGGGATCTGGTACCTCGCCGATGACATGTGGATCATGACACACAAGTTTCACACCAGGGGAACTGCGGTGTACTGGGATCGCTACCTAAAGGCCGATGGGCGCTGGAAGATCAGGGAAACCCGCTACCGGCGTATCTACGAAATCAGTGGATTGATGGAAAAGAACCCCGAGTTCTCCAGCCACCACCTCGCGAGACACGGCACGAAGGTGTAGCGGGCTGCGAATTCAGGCAGGTGCTCCAGTCACCGGTGGGTCCCATTGGGCTGTACGAATGGTTGGACGGCGGTGTGTGAGCTGGCGACTCGTTCGCCGATGCGCAGTGTGAGAACGGCCAGTTGACGATCAGCGAAATGGGGCCGGCGCCGCGTGATTTCATCAGCCGGATCCTGGATTGGATGATGGGTTCCGAGAACTACCACCCGATCGAATATCAGCTGTTCTATCTGAACTTGCGGAGCAACGCGCTCGATCGGGTGGCAGCCTATGTCAGTGCGCGGGCTTGCGAAGGCGCGACGCCGGCATTCGAGGGTGCGGCCGCGGGTGAAGACATTCGCATCGATTCTCCCTAGTATGAGCCTTCCGTTTTTCCAATCACTTCAACCACCACACCATCAACCCATAACCATTCGACCTAGTTCACAAGTCAAAACAACGGGAACAACAGGAGAACCCCCATGTCGCTACGTCTCACGGTTCACTTCAAGATCAAAGAGGGCAAGGGCGCCGAATTCGAAGCGGCGGTCGGCGAAGCGGCCACTCAAGTCAAGGCCGAGGACAAGGGCTGTGAGGCCTACGATCTGTTCAAGTGCGTGGACGACGATACGCGCTATGCGCTGATCGAGTCGTGGGCGAGCCAAGAAGACATCGACGCTCACGGCAAGTCGCCCGGCATGGCCAAAATGATGAAAATCGGTCCATTGATGGACGGTGGCCCGAAGATGCACAGGTACTCCGATTAGCGGCGAATTTTTCACCGCGTGGTCTTCGCGATCGCGTCGCGTATAGCTCTAGCACGCAGACGTCCAGGCCGGCGAGCGCTCGGCGCAGAACTCGATTACAGTCAGATACGCCTCCGCATGTATCACCGAATAAACGTTGGATCGCTGCCATTCGCTCCTTGAAGTTGGCGTCGATTGTCGCGCTGTTCTCTACCATGTCGTAGCCGTGGATTGCGCCCTTCATTTCGCGGATGCCGACCGATACGCCCGCGGCCTGCAATGCTTCGGCGTACAGCCGTCCTTCGTCGCGTAGCGGGTCGAACTCTGCGACCTCGACCCATGCGGGTGGCAACGGCAAAGCTCTCGCGGTGAAGCGGAGCTGCATACGGCGGGACGGGTGCGCGGCCGCCGCTTTGCTTGTGCTCGCTATCTCTCAGGTAGACGTTCCACATGGTCCGGTTGGAAGATGTCTTCCAAAATCACCCAGCACTGCCACCCGCTGCGGATCGACCCCGAACTCTGCGGCATTTGCGTGTACCCATGACAGGGTCGCGTAGCAGTACGTGAGCCCCGTCATCACCATGCGACGGACCGCCATATGCGATGCGCAGATCGCTGGGCGGCAGATCCGTGAGGGCGAGAAGGTTGTGATGTTCTATCCCTCAGCCAATCGCGACGCGGACGTATTTCCCCATCCCCACGAGTTCGATGTGACTCGCGATCCCAATCCTCACTTGGCTTTCGGTTGGGGGCCGCATTTCTGTTTGGGGGCGAGCCTCGCTCGCGGCGGAATCCGGAGCATCTTTTCTGAGCTGCTCGCGCGTCTTTCCGATATCGAGGTCTGCGGACCCGTGCGGCGGCTGCGATCGTCTACGGTCAATAGCGTCAAATCCATGCCGGTCCGCTTTACCCCGGAGCGATAGACAGCCTGCGGGCGATGCGCTCGGCAACATCGGGAGTTCTCGAGCGCGGTCGGCGTGATTCTCTGACTTTTGTTGTGGGCGTGCTGACACGCTCTCGGCTCAGGCGCGCAGCCGGAACAGGGAGCGCGCGGCTTCGGGCTTCGAGTCGCCGACCTCGTGCAATTGCGCGCTGGGGCGCGCTCGGAGATCTACGTCAAATACGATGTGCGGGCGGTAGGCGTCGAGCAAGTTGGCCTTCGCGGCCGAATCGGTGAAGAAGGCTCGGTCGAGTTCGATCTCCCACTCGCCCAGTGAGCGCAGGATGCGCTCGCGTGCTGACGACTCCTCGCAGCAGACCAGGGCAGTCAGGATCGGGCTCTCCGCCGAGCTGCCCAGGCGTTGAAGCGCTGACAGTGCCCGGATCCAGCGGGGAGCCGGAGGCTTTGTGACCTCCCCCGCGTCTGCTACCTCGGTTGCCAGTGCGACGGCGTCACCCCCGACCGCGATGCGGATCTCCGCTGGAATCCCTGTCTGCTTCGGATCCGAACGCACGAGCGCCGCTGCGGTTCCGGCCGTCATCGCCTGTGCCGCCTCGTTTGGGTCGGCAGACAGGAAGAGGTCCACCCCGAACGCTTGCAGGTACGGAACCAGAGATTCGCCGCCGGTGAAGGCTGCTCGATCCACCTCGAGCGATTCCTGCCGGGCCGAGGAGATCACCGCCAGGCTGAGATCCGCGGCGCAATCGGAGAGCACGACCAGGTCGATGCCGCGATTCGCCGGCCGAGCGCCGCGCAACAGCGCCTGGAGCACTGGCAGCCCGGGGCCGGCCGGGAGGGTCTGCTCCCCTTGCTCGAGATGGTATCGGCGATACGCCGCTTTGCCGTGCTCGCGCAGCACCTGCTCACCTTTGTCGAGTTCGAATAGCGATCGTGCGGAGATTCCGATAGCGAGGCGTTGTGACGGATTGGCGTTCATGGACTTTCTCCCTTGTCTGAGGCATCGGCAGACCGCGCCGCCCCTCGCGTGACGTGCGACACGTTCTCGCGGGGGGGGCCGCGGCCGTACATCCATCGTCCTAGCGCGCCGCCTTGCGTTCGAAAAAGTGGCCTAGTTCGTCACGTTTTCGGGCCAAACGGCACTCACGAGTAGAGCAGCCTTGCGCTCGCACGGATGCGCAGATGAGAGTCCGCTCGCAGTGTAAAACTCGCAGTATCTCGGTCTGATGAGACGCATGCAGAAGATGATGGAAATTCCGGGTCATTCAACGAACCGTTCAACGAGCAGTCTGAAATCAGCGCCCGCACACGCGAGCGGTCCCTATGTCTGGGCGATTGCAGGCGGCAAGGGCGGCGTCGGCAAGTCCGTCATTTCCTCGAGCATCGCGATCTCGATGGCCCGAAATGGCGACCGGACGGTGATAGTCGATGCGGACCTCGGCTGCGCGAACTTGCACACGATCCTCGGTGTCCCCCGTCCGGAGCGGACCCTCGCGCAATTTCTGAACAACGAGTACGCGGAACTGACCGAGGTGATGTGCCCCGGACCGGTCCCGAACCTGTACTTGATTGGCGGCGCGCAGGCGCCTTACGAAATGGCGAATCCCAAGCATTCGCGGATGCGCAAGCTGCTGCGCCACATCCGTCGGCTCCCCTTTGACCACGTGCTTCTCGACCTCGGTGCAGGCAGCGCGTTCAACGTTCTGGACTTCTTCCTTTCCGCCCACCGCGGAATCCTGGTGGTGGTCCCAGAGCCAACCTCCATCGAGAACGCTTACGATTTCATCAGGGCCGTGTTCTTCCGGGGGCTGCGCAAGGCCGCGAAGGACCCGCAGGTGCGCGCGGCTGTCGACCACGCGCAGAGTCAGCAGGTGGGTGACAGCATGGATTCGCCCCGCCACCTCATGGACGCGATCCGGAAGATCGACGATTTCGCCGCGACGCGCATCCAGGAACAGGCCAAAGCGTTCTCCCCGATGATCGTCGTCAATCAGGCCGGCACGCTAGAGCACCGCCTGATGGGCCGCGACATCGTCACCGCCTGCCGCGAATACCTCGGCACCGAACTCGAGTTCGTGGGCGCGCTCGAGCGCGACGAGTGCGTGCGGGTAGCGGTGAGCAAGAGCAAGCCGGTGGTCGAACTCTTTCCGGGATGCGATTTCGCGCGCGATCTCCGCGTCGTGGTCGACCGCCTCAGCAAGGATCGGGTCATCGACTCGCGAAACCACGACGAGCGCGACACTTTGATCCACACAGGACACGTCACCCATGATCGGGAGCGGTTGGCCGTTCGCGGCCTGGCGCTAGACGAGGCGGGTTGTGAGGAGAAGATCGGCATACCCTACACCGCAACAGAGACGCAAGCCGAGTGCGCGGTGGAGGTGCTGCGGCGCATTCCAGAGCCCGAGGAATCTCAAATTCCCCTCCCGCCGATCGACCTCGACGCCCCCGGCGCGACGCTTCGGATCTGGCGGGAGCACCTGGGCTTGACGTTCGAGGAGCTCGTTCGCGATACGCGGATTCGGTGCCTCCAGAGCATCGAAAGCGAGTCCTTCGACAGTGTCCCTCCGGAGCCATACATCCGCGGCTTCGTAACGGACTACGCGCGTGTGCTGGGGCTGACGAATCCCGCCGCGATCGCCGCGGCCTTCGTGTGCCGTTACCGGTTGGCCGCGGCGGGAGCCCGGCCGCCCGAAGGCGCCCCGTCGCGCGGAACCAAGCCGCCGCTTCTCGGAGCTCGTGTCCATCGGCGAAGCTACGAGTCTGCGCGGTAGAGCGCCAGCTCTAGCGTACAAGCGACGACGGTGAAGAATTCTATGAATTCGCCCCAGGTCGGACCGGCAATCCAGGCGGCCCCGTCAGCCGACACAGGTCCCAGCTGGGGCGTTCGATGTGGCGCCGGCCGGCCTCAACTTCGATAACGCGTTCTTGGCGAGCTACTCGCGCATTTCGCGGACCAAGCGAAGGGCCAGAAAAGCCACGATCGCGACCGAACCAAGCAACACGGCCCAGAGTATCAGGGTTCGGATGGGGTAACCCGATTCCGGCTCGAGCGCGGCGGCGCCCCTCAGCGCGACTCGCGGTCCGAGCACCGCAGTTGGGGAAATCGATTCTGCGCCCCCCGCAACGCGTCGGCTGATCGCCATCAGCTTTGGGGCTTCGAAGCGCGCGGCCGGTGCGCCCAGTTTTCCGTAGACCAACGTATGCGGGCCCCCGCCTTGATCGATGAAGTAGAGCTGCTCGGGAGGCCACGCGACCCGCAGCGTGGGCGCGTGCTTCCACGCGTCCCCGCCCTTCGAAGCGACGTCGATACGAATGAATCTCGCCGGGCCTGAGGTCAACTCGATGGGCTCGTTGTGGCTTTCCTGGTCGTCCGTCACGCCGAGGCGGTAGATGATCCCGCGGTGAATCTGCCGCCACGGCCCCTCCGCCTGGTCGGCCCGATAAACCTCGGCGGAGACGAGCGCGCGGCCACCAGCGAGATCGACCTGGATCTGATCGATCGGCGGCCAACCGCCCAGATCGTACCGATACGAGCCTGAGTCGATCGAATCTCCCTCGATGGCCGCTTCCAGACGCTTCACCGTCCGTTCGGGTGCACGTTGGACCGCCCTCACACCGAGGATCGTGGGCGCCTTCTCATTCGCCGGCCAGCTGATTCGCAGGTACTTCGCGCGACTTCGGCGAAATTCTACGCGGCGCCGTTCAATTTGATCCGTTGCGCCGGCCAACTGCGCAACGACGGCGGCGGCCGTTAGTTCCCTGTACGCCACAAAATCGCCGGTTGCCTCGACTCGCAGTGGGACCAGGAAGTCCTCGCTCTGGGGTGCAAGGTCGAGTTCGAGTCCGGCCACTTCTCCGTGCAGGCTCGAGGCATCGATGATATAGGCCCGTGGGCTCACAGCGTCTGATGGATTCGACGCGTCAGGCTCCAGCGCAAGGGTGGCTCGCTCCCCATCGATGTCTACGTCGACGCGATACCTCCCGCCGCGCACAAGGATCTCACTCGGGGATTTGCCGTCCGGAAGTCGAAACAGAGGCAAAGAGGTCAACGTCGACACTGTGCTTTTCGGTACGACCTGTGCGGCGATGGCGTGAGGCACCGCCACTCCCGCGGCGTCGAAAACGCGGAGATCGGCGAGCCCCGGCTCCACGCTGTCGCGATAAATTTCGTATGGGAGTTCGACCCCTTGAATGACTCGGCGGCTCGTGGTTTCGATCGCACGACTCCACGCGAAATCATCTTTCGACAGGGGTGCCGCGCTTTGGGCAGACGCGGGGCGTGTACTGATTGTGGCGAAGCATACGATGATCCAGATCAACGATGTGCGGGTTGCCTGGCCAGGCGCCCCGGCCTCCGATGATCGCCCCCCGGCGTCGCCCGCTTCAGCAGCCTCTTCCGGTGGAACCGGCGACAGATATCCAACGATCAACAGCAACACGCCGACGACCAAGAAGGTGCCGATCTTTGCAGGAGTGGTGAGTTGGGAAAGATCGACCACGAAAAGCTTGATTACGGTGATTGCCAATAGCCCAGCGAACGCCATCCACGGCTTGCGAAGCCGCTGACGCGTCGAGAACCACATCCCGGCGACCCCAACGAGCGTCCACGCGATCGACAAACATACTTGCAAGGAAATCGAGTCCCACAATGCATCCGGACGATGCGCGACCCCGGTCCATTGGACGACGCTGCGAGTGAGTACCGCGTTCATCCAGCAGAAGGCCAAGACCACTGCGACCAGTCGCATGGCCGGTTTACTCGCCTCGAGTGCTTCCGCCGATTCCATCGAAGCAAGCCGAAGCGCCCAGACGCCGGCTGATACCGCGATCAAGGTGATCGTGAGATCGATCGGATTGAGAAGTGGAAGATAGGCAAGCGGCGCGAAGGCGCCGTCGGCTGCGAAGTTCGTCCCGAACACCCACAACAAACCAACGATCAATATCGGTCCGACACCGAAAGTGAAATGGATCCGCGCGAATCGACCGAATGCCCCGAGTTCCCGCCGAATCAGGTGTAGAGCCGCCGCGGAAACGCCGCCCAAGCCAATGCCGATGCCGGCGAGCCCCCAGTCGGGACCGAGTGCCAGAGATCGGTCGGCTAAACCGTACAAAGCGAACCCGACGAACAAGCTCGAGAGCCACAGCCATGGTGCGTACGCATACGAGGTCGATGCATACGCCGAATCTTCGAGCTGATGGATGACCCAGTAGATGGCAGCCAGACACAGCGGCCAAGCCACGAACCCGCCTGCGGCCAGCAAACTCGGTTGGCTCTCGAGTGCTTGTGCCAGCGCCCAGGCCGCCAATGGAATCGACAACAAGCCCATCGTCCGCCCTGACTCCCACGAGACCCGCTGGGCCCCCCAATGCAGGAGTGCCGTGCTCGCGCCGAGCAGCCCAATTTCGCAGGCCATCGTGAAACGGTCCGGAAGGAACTGTTCGAATTCGTGAACCGCCCCCCAGCCCCACCAGGCCAATCCCCAAACGCCAGCGGCCTGTGCGATCGCCCAGAACCAGATGCCCTGGTCGTCGCGTACGCGATCTGCTTCCCGCGCGATCGTGAGGCCGGCGAATGTGAGCGCCAGCGCCGACAGGAAGCGGCTGTTGGCGAGCCATTGGGTAGGTGCTTCGTAACTGCTGATCAGCCAAATGGCGAACGCGACCGCGGCCAGCGGCTGAAGGGCGAGACCCGTGACACGCGCGAGCCGACGAGATTGGCGTACGCCGATCCAATGCACGCCGGCGCCTTCGAGTGCCCAAACGATCGCGGTCGTCGGGGAGTCTTCGAAGGCGAACGGAACGGCCATCGTGGCGAGCCCGACGGCGAGCGCAATGAACGCTTCGGAGAGTTGGCGAAGCGTCTCGGGCGCAGTCCTCCACAACCAGACTGCGATGCCGGCATATACAAGAGCCATCCCCGCGGTCGCGATCGCCAGCGCTAGTTCGACTGCTTTGAGCAGCGATGCCAACGCGAGTAGCGAAACCAGCGGGGTCCCGAAGACGAGCGTCGCGTCGACGATTCCCTTCAGGTTGGGCGGCTGGCGCCATGCGAAGAGCAACGCTTCGCCGGTAAAGAGAAACAGAAAGGCAAAAACGAACGGCATGGTACTCGCCAGCTGCTCAGGCTGATAGGAAAGGACCCCCCAGGCGGTTGCGACCCCGTAGGTACACACGAATGCGAGCAAGTTGAGCACACGCCAGCTGCGCATGAACGCGATAGAGGCGATGGAGAGGTTGAGAACCAGGTAATAGCTGAACAGCGCGACATGGTTGCCCGAACCTGTCGATGCCAGGACCGGGGCGAGAAAACCACCGAGGCTCGCGATCACGATCAATGGCAACGCACGCTGCAAGACCGCCAACATTCCAGCCGCAGCAGCGATCACCGCGAACAGCACGAACGCCAAGCCAACCGGCACCAAGTCAAAGATCCGAAACGCCATGAACGCAACCAGGTAAAGCGCTGCGAGACCGCCCCCTTGGAGCGTCGTCCCAAAGCTCGGTCGCGCCGTTCGAAGTCGAAACCCCACGCCGACGAGACCGACCCCAATCAACGCCGCGCTGGCAAGGCGCGCCTCGATCGGAAACAGCGAATGTTCGGCCGCCCATCGCGCAAGCAATGTGATGCCCACCAACAACACGAGCACCCCGGCGCGCACAACGGTGTTGCCCCCGAAAAGCCAGGCGCGAACCGCGTTGATGCCGCGAGCGAATGCGTTGGGTGTTGGCGGGGAAGGCGGCCGGCGAGGAAATGGTGGCGCCATTGGAGGAAGGCTCGGCACTTGTGCGCGCGGCGCGACCTCGGGAAAATCGGCTGGGGTGGCATCTGCGAAAGGAGAGGGTGCCACGGCCGGCGGCGACGTCGATGGAACGCCTCCGGTCGTCTGTTGCTCCCGCTGCGCAGGCGGCACTCGCGACGCGTCCTCGATCGTCCGCTCTAGCCTATCGACTCGGGTCAGCATTTCCGCGTGCGAACGGAACAGCGAAGTGCTGCGCGCCCGTTCCCTACGTAGCAGCGCAAAGACGACACCGAGCCCCAGACCCAGCCCCGCGGCTGCCTCCACCCTTGAAAAAGCGCCCGCCACGAATCCGCCGAGTACGGCACCCGCCACGGCTAACCCAAGCATACCGGGGACGCCGACCTTCTCAGTTTTTTTCGATTGAGCCTGTGACACCGCTACCCTCACTGTAAAGTCTGACGCTTCGCGGTGATGACAGCCATGCCCTGCGCAACTTCAGGGAACCGCGGGTTGGAAGTCGATCGGTCGTCGCGGGGGAAGATCTTGAGCGCGACGTTCTTTCAGCGCCTTCGCCGGCTCATGAATCGCCGCCTGTGCTTGCGTGGCTCGTTGGCGAATGGGCGGAGATAGACATTTCCATGACGTCGACAAACAACTAGCTTTCGATTCCAGGAGATCAACATGCCCCTACCCAAGAGCCTCAGCACATCCGAGCACACCGATCTCGATCTGAAACTCGTCGAGGGCCAATGGCCCGACGGACTCACTGGTGAGTATGTGGTTGTCGCCCCCGGCCCCAAGACCGACGATATCGGCTACCAGCTGTTCACCGAAGGTCATACGATTCGCCTTTCGTTGCGCCCCGGGACAGATGGTGCTGCGCCCGATCGCTTTGCGTGGCGAGCGCGCAAGATTCGCGGCCCTTCCGTGCGACTCTTTGAGCAATGTCGGGATGTGTGCGCTGGCGGTCCGGCCGGCTACACGTCGCCGTTTGGCCTGTTGAACATGGCGAATACCGCGGTGATGCCGTGGGGCGATCGACTCTTCGCCACCTGGGATGTGGGGCGGCCCGTCGAACTCGATCCGGTGTCGCTCGAGTTTCTCGCAGAGGTGGGATCAAAACGTAGTTGGGGCCAGTCAATTCCGATTCCCGGCGTACTTCCGTTCATCTTCTCGACCGCGCACCCCGTCATCGATCCCGATCGCGATTGCCTGTGGACCGTCAAGCTCAGTCCTTCGGTTGACCACCCAGGTCACGTAGGGACCACCGTGATCCGTTGGGATGGCGAAGGCAGCGAGGTCAGCACCTGGCCAGTGACCGGCGCCCACTTCATGGGGACCATGCACACCATCACGCAGACGCGCAATTTTCTCATCCTCGCCGACTCGGGAAACTTCAAGCCCGACCCGGGCGAGATGGGTGGCGGCAAGCGCACGGTCCTGATCGACTACGAGTCGCCTGTGTTCGTGGTGCGCAAGGATGACCTCGAATCGACGCCGTCCGGCCAGCCGGTGCCGATGAAAAAATTCATGATCGCTCCACCGACCGCTCACCTGTATGCCGTTTACGACGACAGCGATGGGATCCGCGTAATCTTCGAAAACATGGATCTCGAAGACCTCGCGATCTACCACAGGCCCGGCGATGTGGACGTGTATGGCGAACCCATCGATCCGAGCCAGATCGGCTTGTACAACATGGCGATGTCGCCGTCCTCGTTCACCGAGGTGGAGTTCGATGTGGAGACCGGCAAGCTCAACGGCCGCGCGAAGCTGCGGGAGGATTGGACGTGGAGTAAGCAGTTGTCGGCCATGGACTGGAGCCCTGCCGGTCTGAGCGCGCCGACAGTCCACCACCAGTTGGTCCACGGTTGGCGACCCCACAACGTGTCGCGCCGCGCCCTCGAGATCTACAAAGGACGCGTCGACCCCGACGAGTTTCCGAGCGAAGAGACCCCCGCCACCTTGGTGAGCCTGAACCGCGGCAGTCTCGACGTTCGCAGCCGCTACGACTATCCGACGACCGACGTACTGCCCACCTCGCCGGTTTTCGTGCCGCGCAATCCGGGGCGCGATCGTTTCGGATTGGAGGGGTCTGACCCCGGTGGCCACGACGGTTGGGTGGTAATGCCGGTACTGCGTGACGCAGGGCTCGTGATCGACGTCTTCGACGCAGACTCTGTTGGGAAAGGCGCGGTCGCTCGCTTGGCGGCCCCCGCTGGTGAGACGGTGCCGATGTTGTTGCACTCGTGCTGGATGCCGCGCGCGGCCCCCGCCCCGGCCGCGCAGCGGCTGCGGTTTGCCGACGATTTCGAAGACGGCGACCTCGCGTTGCTCGACGATCGCTTGAAGGACGCCGTGCACTCCGTCGCCCGCGACCTCGCAGGGTGAGGCTGAGGTTTCCAACCCCACGATCAATTCGGTCGCTCAGCCGCTACGGTGCCGACAACCATGGCCGCGTCCCATCCACTTCCGGCCGCCCGCCAGGTACGCCGGGCGCCGGGTTGGCGGCGCGGTCGGCTGACGAAAGACAATCTCTTGTGGGAAACGGAATCTCATCATGACGAAGCTGTTGGTTCTGAGCGGTAGTAGCCGAGCGGAATCCTTCAATCTGAAGCTGGCGACCCAACTCGCGTCGATCGCCAAACAGGAAGGCGCAGAAGTTGCGCTCGTGAATCTCGAGGACTTTGAATTGCCGATATACAATGGTGATTTGGAAGGCACCGAAGGGTTGCCGGACGCAGCCAGGCGACTCAAGAAGCTGCTACAAGACAACACCGGACTCATCGTCACATGTCCAGAATACAATGGCTTCATGACACCCTTACTGATCAACGCGATCGACTGGTGCACACGTTCTGACGACGCATCTGTAGATCTGTCTGGCTTTGCTGACAAGACACTACTGGTTGCGAGCGCATCGCCTGGTCCCGGCGGTGGGGGTCGCGCGAGTACTCACCTGAAAACCATGCTATCTGCAATTGGTTCCGTGGTATTTCCCCAGTCACTGACCGTGTCTTCTGCATTCAATGCATTTGGCGATCAGGGAGAGTTTACAGACGCTTCGATGGCGAAGCGCGCTCAGCGGCTCGTCAGCAAGTTCATTCAATTCAGCCAGCGCTTCGAATGACTCGCTCGGCTTCAGCTGAGCGGGGCAGCTCCGAGAAGGAACAGCGTTCGGATTCACCGAGCGCTGGTGTCGGCATCGGCGAAAAGTGGCTCATCAGGCGGGCTGAATTCGCGCGTCGATCGGAGGGCTGTGCACATGGATAGGCGAACCATCGGGCGCTGGAGCGCGCAGGAATTGCGCGACCGAAGAGCCAAGGGCGTTGAGATCGTGGTCGTCGATGTTCGCAACGGCTACGCCCGCGCTTTCGAACCGTGTGAGATCCCCGGCACCTTGTGGCTGCCGCTATCGGAAGTTTCTGAACAGTCGCACCGCTTGTCCCGGAGCGCCGAGATCGTCACCTATTGCACCTGACCAGAGGATATGAGCAGCGCCCGTGCGGCGCTGTGGCTGAACGAAGAGGGGTTCGCCGTCCACGTCTTGCAAGACGGCCTCGGAGCCTGGAAGGAAGCGGGCTACCCGACGGCTGCCGTCGATCTCGATGAGCTTCCGACGTTCGATCCTGAAGGCACCGGCGCCAAGACCCCCAACGAAACGGACAGAGCCGCGAGGCAGCACACCTCTGCGTTCCTCCCGGGGCTGGTCGAGAACTACGTCAACAAGCACGATTTGCCGATGCGACGCGATCTGACGGTACTGTTCGTCGACATCGCCGACTCCACCCGTACCATCGTCGAGCGAACACCTTCTGAGGCGCTTGCCTTCGTCCAGCGATTCATGGGCATCGTGACGCAAGGCGCCCTCAACTACTGTGGGGACGTCAAGGATTATGAGGGCGACGGTGCGCTGCTGTACTTCGAAACCGTAACAGAGGCTACGCAAGCTGCGTTCTCGATTCGGCAAGCGCTTGCGAACGAGACGCCCGAAGTCGGCGATCGCCTTCGCGCTCGACTCAGCCTCGACACGGGCTCCATTGTCATTGGGGTCATCGGCACACCGCTGCGGCGGTCCGTCGCCCTGATCGGCGAGAGCATCAACCTGGCGGCGCGGCTGTTAAAGGAAATCCCCCCCGGCGGCATCATCGCGACCGAGGCAGTAGTCCAACGACTCCGCGACGAGACACCCGCGCTGGCAGCGCAGTTCAGCGTGCTGAACGAGCCAATGACACTCAAGGGATTCGAAGAAAAGAAAGTCACCGCCTATCGGGCCTCGTGACGACAAATCGACCGCGATCTCCAACGAGTCCCGAAAATTTCGCATCGAACCCAGATCAACGAGGCCCCCCAATGAAGATCACCATCTTTGGCGCGACCGGCGACCTGGGCAACGAATGCCTCGAGCAAGCGCTGGAAGCGGGCCACGAAATCACGGTCTTGGCCCGCACCCCGTCGAAGCTACCGAGCGGCCTGGCGAGTCGGGTCGCGGTCATCGAAGGCGACGGTCTCAACGCCCAAGACGTCGAGCGGGCGCTCGGCAACGGTGCGGAGGCGATCCTGTTCGCGATTGGTATCGATAAACATTCGCCTGAGGATCTTTCGACCGACGCAACGCGACACATCCTGGCGGCGATGCGGCGGCTGGGCATTCGAAGGTTCGTGTGGTGCGGCGGAGGCAGCACTCTCGTCGACGAGGACGTGATTACCTTTGGAGCGAAGTTCGTGCATTTCTTTGCCAGTACTTTTATGGGGCTCCGACAGCGCGACAAAGTCCATCAACTCGAGCTACTCGAGCAGAATCTCGATTTGGATTGGATCGGCATTCGGCCGCTGCAAATGGGCGCTGGTCCGAGGCGCCAGGAATATCGGCTGGGATTCGACGCATTCAGCGGATTTTCGAGAATCACCTTTGCGGACTGCGCGCATGCGATGATCCAGATGCTTACTGACGACACGTGGGTCCACAAAGCACCCATTATTCAGTATTGAGCATTCTCCGGCCTGCAGACAGGCGACGGTGCAGAAGCCGACCAGGTCGACAGTAGTGACGCCACCCCACACCAAACCATTGGGAAGGTGGAAGTTATTAATAACAACCGTGGGAAGGGTACAAGTCAACAAGGGTGGCGCCACCGTTAACGACTATCGCAGCGAGTTGACCAACGGGCATGCCCCATAGTGGGTCATTCGGCTGGCCGTATCTGGATCGACTTTCGCTGAAAGTGCGGGCGGTCGCTGTTGCTAGTGGACCACACCACGCGAGCGAAGAGCCTCAATCGCCGCCGAGTCTCTCCCGAGTTCCGCCAGAACTTCATCGGTGTGTTGCCCTGCGTTGGGTGCCATCCAGCGTGGTTCGCACGGCTTCCCTCCGAAATCGGCTGGCGTGGCGGGGAGTAGCGTCGTCCCAACACCATCTGGAACTTCGACGAAGCCACCGGCCGCGTGTGTCTGGGGATCGGCGACGACCTCATCGAGGCTCTGCACGGGCGCCCACCACATATCTGGCTCGGTGTCGAAGATTCGTGTCCAGTCCGCGCGGTTCTTGGTTGCGAACACTTCGTCGAGTAGTGTGATCAGAGTCTTGGCGTTCTCTTGGCGCGCGTCGCGGGTTGCGAATCGCTCGTCGTCGATCCACTCCGGGTGGCCGGCGCAGCGCGCCAGCGGAGGCCAGTGCCGCTCGGCTTCGAGCCCGACGATCCAGAACCAGCGTCCATCGCTATCTTGGTAGGCGTTGATGGTGGGGTTGCCCATGGCCGTGCGCTCTGCTGGCTGCATGGGGACGCCGAATCGCAGCGTTAGCGCCATGTCGAAGCTCAACGTGTAGATCCCCTGGCGCAGCAGCGAGGTCGATACGAGCTGGCCCTTTCCGGTCTTCTCGCGCGCGAACAGCGCCGCCGACACGGCACCTGCGGCCACCATGCCTGCACCGTGGTCGCCCATCCCACCGCGTTGGAACGGGGGTTGACCGCCCGGTTGACTCAACATGTGCGCAATTCCCGATCGCGCCCAGAACGCAGAAATGTCGTAGGCGGCGCGGTCCTTGTCTGGACCATCGAATCCGTAACCAGTAATCGCGCAGTAGATGAGACGCGGGTTGCGCTTGACAAGCGAACTCGGATCGAAACCGAAGCGTTGCAATGCGGCCTGACGGATGTTCGAGACGAATACGTCCGCCTGATCCACGAGCTCGAGCGCGAGTGCCTGCCCTTCGTCGGTCGTCCAATCGATCACGATGCTTCGCTTGCCGCGGTTGTCCATTTCGAACGGTGGATTGAACGGCAGGTCGCCGCCGATCATTCTGGCGAATGTGCGGGCTGGGTCGCCGATGCCCGGCGGTTCGATCTTGATGACGTCGGCACCCCAATCGGCGAGGATCAAGCTGGCCGCGGGGCCCGCGATCCAGACGCCCATCTCCACCACCCTGACGCCATCCATGGGCCCCGTCATTTCGATCCTGCTGCTGGGGCCCAGGCGAGGTCATTGCCGCGCTTGATCAGTCGGTGCCGCGGCGCGAGCGCAAGGATCGGCTCCCAGCCGGTTCCGGAGATCACTGCGTCGACTCGCGCGCGCTCGGCGCTCGGCAGCGCCCGATACGCGTCGAGCGAGCGTTGCAGCATCCACAACGTGTAAGGCCGCGCACCGCATTGCAGCGCTGTCCCGCGATATTGCGACTCGGCGAGCCCGATGGCGCGCGGCGGCGTTCCGTCGGCCGCGTGTTCGTCCGCCCAGTCTTCGATTGCGGCCACCGCGGCGACGAGCATCCCAACGCCATCGGCCATCACGCCTAACGCTTCGCGCATCGTGGGGGCGATTTCATCGTCGGCGAGCCAGTTCCTCTGGTCCATGGGCGGCCGATTCATTCTCTCGATCCAGCAGCAGACGCGAAATGCGCTTTCGTACAAGAGCTCTTGCGGCACAGCATCGCGAAACAGATGGCCGTAGAACGGCCCCAGCAGCGCACAATCGGCCAGCGACATCGCGTCGCCGAGCAGGAACCGGTGTTCGTCGAAGTGTCGGCACAACACTTCCATCAACTCGGCCAGATGGGCCTCGATCGCCGGACCGGACTCCTTCGTAACACCCAGAAACGGCAAGCTCCCCGACATCCGGTCGGCGAAACGCTGGCCGGCATCGGCTCGGCCGCTTGCAAACCCGAAATCGATCCTGGCCTTGTGGACGCTTTTCTCGAACGCCCAGCGGTAGTGCATGGCAGGGAGCAGCGCGACCTCGTCGCTGTAGAGTTCAATCAAGTACGCGATGATCCTCTGCACCGGCGTCTTCGGGTAGAGCGGAGGCTCGGGATGACGCTCTTCCAGACGATCCAGAATCGTGCTGGTGTCTTGCCAGCCCTCCCCCTCGGGCGTCATCAATACCGGAATGAAAGTCATCCCAGTCTGTTCGCGGATCAGTTTGTAGTCCGGGAGGACTTCGCGATACCACAGTCCTTTGTGTGGCAGCGCGGGTCGTACCTTGCCCGAAAAGTACGACACATCTGCAGCATGGAGAATGTACGGACCCTCTTGATTCATGTTGTATCCCATGTGATCCATCGCGGGGTCCGCCGCTATCGGTTCTCGGGGGGAATGTGAGCCAACTCGAGCTTCACTCCGTCCGGATCCGCATAGAAGGCCGCGTAGTAGCCTTGGGTGTATGCCGGTTGGTCGCTGTAGTCATGAGGAGGGTCGAGAATTTCTGCATTCACCGCCAGCATGGCTTCGTGTACCCGGCGCACTGTTTCGGGGCAGTCTGCGTGGAATGCGAGATGGTGTGGCCCAGGCTCATATCGATCATAGCGGCGATCGCGTCTGTCTTCTTTTGCCGGGCGCACCTCGATGGAAAAGTGGATCGTCTCTGCATACCGGAGGCTCCAGGTTGCTCGCTGGGGATTCGGACCGCTCCAATCCGGCGAATCGATCTTCCAGCGGCGGTAGCCGAGCGCCTCGAGGAAAGCGGCGTAGAAAGGAATTGATTTCTCGGGATAGCCGACAGAGATGTCGATATGCGCAAGAGGTCCCGTGATGGGCATTGGATGCCTCCCATGGGTTTGAGCCGAGCTGAGAGTGTGTGCCGTTACCCTTCCAGCAACCAGGGGCACGATCCGAATAATGACCTACCATCGCGATCGGGTGCCCCCCCTCCCTCGAATGCGAACGGCTGCGAATGCTGCGAGGATGAGTGGTAGCGAGATGCGGAAAACCTGGGGCCGGGGCGTGCCGGAAGTGCGGCGATTGCCGTTGATCGGGTCATTGATCGGGTCAATGAAGCGGATCGCCAGCTTGGTAAGCGCCGTATGGATGGCTGTCCTGTGGCTGGGTTGTGTGGGCCCGCCGCTGCGTACGAATGTCGATCGCGTCAGTCGCACGGGCATCGAGTTCTTCACCTTCCTGCAGTCACGCGGCAGTTCCATCGCGGATATTCGCTCGTCTCTGCCAGACGCCAAGGTCGACACCGTCTTTCTGGTCGACCCGAACGTTTCGAATGGAGAACTCGCAGATTTCGTTCGGGTCGACGCGAGTGGGTACAGCTTCGAAATTTTTCTTCGGGTCATCGTGTCGCGGGTCAATCATCAGGTTTATCGCTACATCGTGCGCGGTGACTGGCGAGGAGTGAAGATGGGATATAGAGAGCTATCGCACGATGATCTGTACGACGCGATCTATCTCCATACGCATCCCGACGAGAAACGAATCCTCCCGGTCTCGTTGAATGATTTCATCCATGCAAGTGTGTTTCCGAACGTGATGACGTTGGTCGTCGGTGCTGGAATTGCGCTGGAGTTCGAAACCGCCGAATCGAGCCAGAGCGAAACCGTTCTCGACGCAGACGGCAGCCTAACCGCGCTGAAGCGGCCACGTCGGGAGCCGCTTCGAAACAAGCACCAGATGATGGGCAAGCGCCGGGATACCGAAGGGCCGACATTCGAGTTGGACCGCGTCTTCCGTGACAAAGTGTACAGTGGGCACAGGCGAGTCACGCTTCAAAACCCGGAAGGCTTGCGGGTGACATTCGATCGCGACCAGACGTTGACGCGGCGTCTCGATGCCGCGTACCTGGACGCCGATATCTCCCTACCGCGTGTGGGTTCACAATGGACGCGGCTCCCCGTCGACAGTCTCGCTCCCCAGTAGCGACGTCCTTTGCGCCGAGCCCGACCCGCATCATTTCCCCAATCCTCCTCACCAACAAGCCCGACAGACCATCGGCAAACTCCTGACCCTGTACGGGCAACTCCCCTCCTATCGCGCCATGTTCGATAACGAAAGTCTGGCGGGGCCCGCTGATCTGGCGATCGTTGGCGACGAGGAACGCCGAACTCGACCGCCTGCGCGACGCGGGGGTGACAGATTTCGACGCGGCGATCATGCCGATCGAAGAGGGCGCCGATGATCGCGCGATCGCATTTTCCTGCAGACCCGGCTGTAGGTCACAACGGGTGTGAACTGTTTCCAGCTGAGTTCGCAGGCTGTATCGGGCGGCTAGGGATCATCGTGCTGCGGCGCGCTGCGCGGCTCGGACTTGGGCTGCGACCGCGAGAAGCGTAGCTCGCGGAAGTCGAACCAGTCTGGCTGATCGGATTGAATCTGGCGCGCCTTTTCCGGAAGAAAGGGTTGGGTTCGGGCCTGTGCGGACAACGCGACGGGAATTCGCTCCAACGAAAAAATCGAGCTGTAGATTCCCAACCCGGCGCACGCGATGACCGCTGCCGGTGGTCGCGCAAGCGCGGGGAAGGCGCACAGCAGCGAGAGCAATGCGAAGGGCCACGCGACGATGGTGAGCCGGCCGAACGCCCAGGTGCCGGTCATTCCTGCGAGCGACGCGTGAAACAGCACGATGATGGCAGCCGCCACCGGCAAGATCCAAAACCGCCGTTCGAGCCGGAACAGCCCGGCCACGATCGAAACCAAATACAAACCCAGCGTCGCATAAGTCGTCAGGTAGAGGGTCCAGCCTTTCCACAGGCCCGGACGAAACCCCGTCATCAGGCTCTGGAAAGGCCAGCTGAGATGGGTATCCCAAAATACCGAATGAGCGTCAGCGATACCCTCGAAGCCCGGTAGGCGCCAGTACAAATAGAGGTTGTACAGCGCGAAACTGGCGATCGGCAGTGCAAGGAGTAGTGAACTCCGCAGCGTCAAAGCTGACCGCAATCGATCGAGCGGGCTGCCCGGACTGTTCGACGACCACAAGACCCAATGCAGGGCCAGCGGGGCGCCAATCAGGAACATTGGGAACCGGGTCAGGCCGGCGGCCGCGAGCAACAGCATGGACGCGCCCAGACGGCAGCGCAGTATCGCAATGACACTTCCAAGTGCAAACAAGATGGCGAGCGACTCCGCGAACGCGGAAGAACCCACCATCGCCCAACGTGGATTGGCAAACACGAACAACAGCGAAGGCCACAGTGGTGGAATCCCAAGTTCCAAACACAACACGAATACCGCACTCGCGCACAGCGCCGCCGGCAGCGTGCTTGCGATCAACGCGGCCAATCCCCAGTCGACCAGCGCATCCGGAGTCAGCCACCGGACCAGCGCGATCAGCGCGGGGTATCCGGGAGCTTGTCCCATGTAATCCCGAGCCCCGTCGCCAAACGGCAACGGAAACGACTTCGCGATCTCGATGTAGAGGTGTCCATCGAAGAAAAGCGCGAAATTCGAGTGCGTGACGTCGACCGAGCGAATCGCCAGCGAGCCGAGAATCGCGTGAAACGAAACCGCCAAAACGACCACCGACGCGAGCGGTACGCAGTCTTCCCTGCGGAAGAGCAATGTCGAGCGCGGGTCCGACACGGGGCGAGAGTACCATTGCGACCCGATCCGTGCTGGCGGGGCAGCTCACCGCGCTTGCAACCCCTCGCACAGGTGTTGGCGCAGCTGCTGTGTTGGGGATGGGGGATGTAGCATTCACCCGGAGGGCCGCGCAGACTGGATATGGAGACAGTGAATGGGCCTCGGAATGCGATGCAAACGGCCCGGAGGCGTGGCTTGCGAAAGCTCGTTGTGAAAAGCCGCATCGAGAACGAGCGCAGTCAGCAAGAGCCCATGCGTTGGGGGCCTTCTGGCTGGACGGTACGCGTCGTGTGCGTTGCGGCGTTGTTGCTGTTTGCATCACTCGGTTGCCAATTCGAATCCTCCACGCAGCGGCTGTCGCGTCCGAACATCCTATGGGTCGTCTGGGACACCGTGCGTGCCTCGAATATGAGCGTTTATGGCTACGACCGGGCTACCACCCCGCACCTGCAGGAATGGGTCCGGCGCGCCCGGGTATACGACAATGTGTTGTCGGCCGCGAGCACGACGATCCCCTCGCATGCATCGATGTTCACGGGGATGCTCCCGGCACAACACGGGGTCGATGATGGCCACCCGAAGCTCGGCGAGCAGCACCAAACGATCGCCGAAATTCTGAGGGACGCCGGCTACCGCACGTACCTGTTTTCTGCGAACCCGTACGTTGGAGCGTCGACTTCCCTCTCGCAAGGGTTCGACGTAGTCGAACATCCATGGAGTCCCGCGTTCAAGGACGAGGCGAATCGCATTCTCGCGGAAAAGACGGCCCCGTATTCGAACGATGCCAGCCAACCGCCCAGCTGGGCCCGGTACGTCAAGACAGCAGGCGTGTTGGCACAGCAGGGCTTGACCCACTGGCTCGAACTGCAGGGCGAGCGACCGTTCTTCGCGGTAGTCAACTACATGGAGGCTCACCTGCCGCTGGTGCCCGATCGCCAGCATCGCGAGCAGTTCATGACCGACACTGAGCTCGAGAGGTCATACGAATCGCCGGTGCTAGGCATGAACGTTTGGCGCTATACCACGGGCCTGATGGAGCTGGAAGAGTCGCAGCTCGGAGTGCTACGTCTTACATACGACGCCGCGATCTCCGAACTCGATCATTTGTTTTTCGAATTGCTGCGCTCACTCGACAGCAGCGGGAGGCTCGCTGACACCGTAGTTGTGTTGACAGCAGACCACGGTGAACTGCTCGGGGAGCACCACATGCTCAACCACCAGTATTCTGTCCACGAGTCGCTGCTGCGCGTGCCGCTGATCATCAGTCATCCCACGCTGATCGAACCCGGACGCGATTCGCGGCCGGTCATGAACGTCGACCTGTTTCCCACGCTGTTAGAGCTGGCCGGGGTTTCCGTCGAGACGAAGCACCGCTCGGAGGCAGTGAGTCTGTTTTCGCGCCAAACCGAGCGGGTGCGTCTTTCCGAATACCCGTTCGCTGACCGCAAACACATCCGCTACCTCGAATTGGACAACCCCGGCTTCGTACCCGATCCGTGGCTGCGCTCGTTGCGGGCATTTCGGTCGGGAACCCTGAAATACATCTGGGCATCCGACGGGCGCCACGCGTTGTACGACATGGCAGCCGACCCCGATGAGCAAACCAATCTGGTGCGAGAGCGCCCGAAGCTGGCCGAGCTCCTCGATACACAGCTGCATCGCTTCCTCGAGAACCTGGGCGATAGAGGTCGCGGCGGCACAGCAGAATTCAGTGACGAAACTCGCGCGATGTTGGAGTCTCTGGGTTACTGACGCGCAGGTTGTCCCGGCTGGACGCGGGTCTGGCCAAGTCTTGAATCGCAGCGAGCGGCGAGGCTGGCCAGCAGCCCGCATCGCCTCGTTCGCGATACTTCGATCGGGATCAGGCGGCCGAGCCGCGTCTGCGGAGCCACGGTGAGACGGCGATGAAGCCGATGGCAAAGACGAGACCGGCGCTGGGCTCCGGCACGCCGGTGGCTGCGCTCACGTTCGTGTCGACCGGTCGGAAACCCAGAACACCCGAGACGATGTGGCCTGTCGGGTTCCAATGCACGGAAAAGGCGAACGTTTCATCGATTGTCAGGTAGGCGCCGGCATCGTTGAACCCCGAAAAGGCGATGCCTACCAGGACGCCATCTTCGATCGTGGCCCAGGGAGCACCGGGGAAGTTGAGGTCGTCCTGCTCCGTGAAGACAGCCGACAGGATCTCGATGTCAAAATCAACGAGCAGCGCCAGGCCGTCGGGCGCGGGCGCCTCGAAGGTGGCGCTGCCGATCCCCTCTTGAAACTCATTGACGAAACCACCATCGAAGTCGATGCCGAACAGATACGCGTCGATTTCGAAAGTCATTGTGTTCGCGTGCGCGGGCGCAATCACGAAAAGCATGGACGCGATCAGAATGGTCAGCTTCAGCAGTCTCATTTTTCTCTTCCTTACCGTCGGGTCTGTCCGGCCATGCGAACTCGAGATCCGCGCAGCGACAGCGATCAGTACGTGGTGATTTTACCACGATAAGCTGGATGTGCTGGAAAATTAAGAAGAAATTGATCTCGTTGCGAGATCTAAAATCCAGGCGCCAGGTCTGATTCTCGCTCCAGTCGTGGGACTAGGGGCCGGATCTGCCGGTCGCTGTACCCTCGATTTGCCCCTCGGTTTGCCCAGCTCGGTTGGCCCAGAGTGGCGAACTGCCCAGCGCGTTCTCGTCGGCCCCTATGGGGTCCACAGCGGTTCCGGAATCTCGAAACCGAGCTCGCCTCCCCACTGGTTTCGGTACGCGACTTCGTGTACCGGTCGGCGCGGCGCGACCCCCCAACGCCGGTCGGGTAGCCCATGGTGACCAGGCAGGCG
This sequence comes from Deltaproteobacteria bacterium, assembly GCA_032128375.1. GTDB lineage: Bacteria > Myxococcota_A > UBA9160 > UBA9160 > SMWR01 > JAJDAM01. The sequence goes on from JAQBGU010000084.1 coordinate 77,302, forward strand.
AAATTCCAACCTTGATCCGTGGGGACGTTCAGGATTTCGAAGAACTTGTCGCGTTTGAACAACAACACGCCGGTGATCGCGCTGCCCACGCCATCTGCGCGCGCAGAGAGCATCGCGTTCCAGACCGCCGGAAAGATCGACCCCCCGCTCGGGTCTCCCTGGTTGAACGCAACCAAGATTTGCCACCACTCGGCGCGCGAATCGCTGCATCCAGCAGTCGCTTCTGCACATCCTCGGAGATGGGGCCGGGCTTCACGCGGCGCATCGCTCGGGTGGTGTAGAGGGCTTCTCGGACGTCCATCGGTTTCTTCCTTTCTGGGCGGGTGAATCTGAAACGGGTGCATTCAGGCTAGCTCCCCAGGTCGTCAGGATTGACGCCACCAATCCGGGTCCAACAAAATGAGCCCCGGCGCGCGGCGAACTGGAGATGCGCCTGGTAGGTTGACGGCCTATGGCGCTCACTAGCGACCCGACCCAGCGCGACATGCTCGAGGATTTTGATGCACGCGAGCTGAGCTTTGCCGGCAAGACCCGAACCGTCTTCGTGTCTGGCGATGGCCCGGCCGTGATCGTGATGGCCGAGATGCCCGGCATTCATCCCCAGGTTTGTGGTTTCGCGCGCCGTGTGCGGGACACCGGCTTCACCGTCTGGATGCCGCAGCTCTTCGGCGATCCGGGCGCGCCGGTTTCGGTCCTCCGCGCGGCAGGTGTCATGCTGCGCGGCTGCATCAGCCGCGAGTTCCGCGCTTTTGCCGCGGATCGCTCGAGTCCCGTGATCGACTGGTTGCGCGCACTCGCAGTTCACGCCCACCCCTTGTGCGGGGGGCTCGGGGTCGGCGCGATCGGGATGTGTTTTACGGGGAACTTCGCGCTCTCACTGATGCTCGAGCCGGTCGTGCGCGCGCCAGTGCTCTCACAACCGTCGCTGCCTCTGTTGAAGCGAGATGGTCTTCACATCGCTCCGGCTGAGCTCGCGCAGATCAAAGAACGCATGCAGCGCGAGGACTTGACTGTGATGGCCTACCGGTTCGAAGGCGACCCTTTCTGTCGCGCGGAGCGCTTCGCGGCTTACGAGGAAGCGCTCGGGGATCGCTTCGTCGGCCGAGTGCTGCCCGACTCGTCCGCGAACCCGGAGGGCCTCGAGCGCATGCCTCCACACAGTGTTGTGACAGTGCACCTGATCGATCGCGAGGGGGAGCCCACTCGCGAGGCGCTCGACGAGATCCTCGGATTTTTTCGGACGCGGCTGATCGAGTCGGAATAGCCAGGCGTCGGCTCGGCACCACGGTGAACCTGGACCGCTCCTCCGCATCGGGCGATCCGAGGCCTCGTGAAGAAATATCCGAATGCCGGCTTCTTCATGGCGCGCATCGAAATCTTTGGAGCGAAGGGTTTTGAGCGCGACCCGTCTCGCACCAGAATCGGCTGTTTGTCCAGGCGCACGCTTTGCCGCGTCAATCTCCGACCCACGCGACCGCCGTCGCGATGTTGTCGCCGGAACGGTGGACGCGGTGCGCAGCGTTTGCTGCCTCTGCGATCGAGCGGGCCGCCTCGAGTGAGCGGTGCTCGGGTTCACTTTGCTGCGCGTTCGATACACATTCGAATACAGTAGTCTCCGGCACGTCGACGCCGATTCCTCGTTCGGAAATCCCATCGGTGGCGAGCACGATCGCGCGCGTCGAGCCCAGCGGCTCGACGCCGATCAGACACATTTGGGACAGCGTCTCGCGAGTTTCGGAGGGGCGACCAAGGAAGCGGTTTCGGCTCGCGGTGTGGTAACCCAGATCGAACGACTCGAAGTCGTTGACGCGAAATATGTGGCTGTCGCCGACAGAAGCAAATGCGATGCAATCGTCTCCCGGCCGAACCACTGCGATGGCAAGGGTCGTACGCGCGGTGTCAAGTGCGCCTGCGGTCACGTCGGCCAGAATCGCGTTTTGAATCGCGAAGATCTCGTCGCATGCCCACGCTGCCCAGTTTTGCTGAAAGTTGGCAGCATCTTGGCCAGTCCAGCGCTCGGCGGGGCCGCCCATCAACCTATCGATCGCGAGTCGGGCGGCATCCCGGCCACTGTGGCCGTCTGCCACGGCAACGACTACACCGGCGGGCCCGATCGCAAACGCCGCGGCGTCTTCATTCGGGTCGGTGTGTTCGTAGGTCTTGCGGGCGCCACCTTTCGACAGTGCGATTGCCGCGTTGCCCTGTGCGGTCGCCGATACGGCACCGATCGCATCGGACGCTTCCCCGTGTAGTTTCGCCTGGAAGATCTCGGCCGATCCAGCGTAGCCTTTTGCGGTCACGAATCTCTCTCGAATGGGATTCGCCGCAGTATAGGTCCCGGCGGCCCCACGGCTTGATCTCATCGAGTCTTCCCCCCGGGGTTGCGACATTCGCGCGCGAGCCGGACACTCGCTGACCTTTGCAATTCGGCACGAAGCCAGAAACATGAGGACGCGGTGAGCGGCCAATTTCGCCTGAACGACGATGAGAAGCGCGCCTATGCGGACGATGGATTCTTCATCCGCGAACGACTCTTCGACACGGAAGAAATCGAAGATCTACGCGACGCGGTCGAGCAATGCGCGGCCAAGGCGACCGCCGCGGTGTGCCCGGGCGTCGACGAATACGAAATCGACGGCAATCGCTATTGCGAAGCTTCGGGATCGACGATCCAGTTCGAGCACTCCTCGGGCTCCAACAGCGTTCGTGTCATCGAACCGTTCCATCATCTCGACGAGCGCATCGACCGAACAATCGACGATCCGCGCTTTGTCGACCCGGCGCGCGACCTGACGGGTGCCGAGCGAATTTCGCTGTTCACAGCGAAGCTCAATCTAAAGCGGCCGCGCGAAGGGTCACGCTTTCGCTGGCACCAGGATTCCCCGTACTGGGCGCATGCCTTTGCGGAAGTGGAGCGTCTCCCCAACTTGATGCTGGCGCTCGACGATTCCAACGAAGCCAACGGCTGCCTGCGCATCATTCGCGGCAGCCATCGCCGCGGTATGTTGCCGGGCCTCGCAGGGCAGGGGACCCTTGGTCCTTTGTTCACCGACCCGAAGCATTTCGACGAGTCGCAGCAGGTACCGGCTGTGATGCCTGCAGGCAGCATGTTGTTCTTCCACCCGTCGACGGTGCACGGCTCACTACCGAACCGCTCGGATCAACCCCGTCGAGCGTTCCTGTTCACCTATCAGCCGGGTGCGCGGCGGCTGTTCAAAGTGGACGTGAAGCGCGAAGCCGGCTGACCGCAGCATCCTGCGTGGTCTGCTAGACCTCGAACCCGTACAACCGCGCGGCGTTGCCGCATAGGATCTTGCGTTGTGTCTCACCCGATATGCCTGTCAGCTGCGGGCCGAGCAACTCGAGCGAGTCTGGCCAAGTGCCGTCGGGATGCGGGAAATCGGACCCCCACATGACGGTGTCTTCGCCGATGCGATCGAGGTTCGCGAGACCGACCGCGTCGACCTGGAAGGTCGCAAACATCTGGCCGCGCCAGTACTCGCTCGGCGGCTTAGAGATCAGGTCCTTGAACTGGTCCTCCCATTCGAAATCGAGCCGTTCGAGCGCGTAGGGAAGCCAACCGATTCCCGACTCGCCGATCACGACCTTGAGTTCGTTGTGGCGCTCGAGAGCGCCGCCGAAGATCACCGCCGACAGCACGCTCATCATCGGGATTTGAAAGGAGCTGATGTGCGTGGCCAGCCACGGGCGGTAGTTCTTTGGCTCCGTGAGCCAGCGCCGGTCGACGGCGGGACCGACCGTATGGATGTGGACCGGAACACCGGTGTCCTGCGATGCCTGCCAGATGGGCTCCCACTCTTTGTGCCACAGCGGCGTCATGTCGTGGGTGAGACCGAGTTCGACGCCCTTCAGTCCCAGCTTCGCGCAGCGGCGAAACTCGTCCGCGGAGGCTTCGGGATCGCCCGGTGCCAGACACCCGATACCGGCGAAGCGCCCCGGCACACTGCGGCAAAAATCGCTGAGCCAATCGTTGTAGATACGTATGACGACGGCCGCGACTTCCGGGTCGTTCAAGCGTCCGGCGGCGCCGAGAATGCCGTAGACGACTTCACCTGCGACTCCGTCGAGGTCCTGATCGATCGCGCGCAGCGTGGGATCGGCCGGGCGCATGATGCCATTGGCCTGGTCGCGGTACAGGCCCTGCTCTGCCATTCGGTCGGAGCGGTGGATTTCTCCCGGAACATAGGGCCGCCCTGCGGAACCCATTCCTCCGTGGAGTCCAAGGGATTCCCCCTGGTGGGACCGCCAAACTCGGCTGCCGGAAGTTTCTACCACCACGCGTGGCATCCGGTTGCGCAACGCCGCGGGTGCGTTGTCGATCCACAGTGCTTCGGGTAGTAACGGAAAGTCGATATGGCCATCGGCCGAAATCAACGGGTGATCCATGGCAGTCTCCTCAATCCATCAGTGCGTCAGCCAGTCGAACTTCTGCGGCTTTCGCTGTGCGGATGGGTCGATCAGAATATTGACGATGTTCGGCATCGGATCGTTCAGGGCCTCTTTCAAAGTCGGTCCGAGTTCCTTGACGCTGGTGACCAGGTAGCCGCGGCCGCCGAATGCTTCGATCACCTTCTCGTAGCGGGCGTCGATGGTGTAGACGAACGGCGGCGGGTTCGCGGGGTCATACTCGCTCAGGCCACCACCGATGCCGTTGTTGTTGATGATGATGAACGTGATCGGCAACCGGAAGCGGCATGCGGTTTCGACCTCCATGCCGCTGAAGCCAAACGCCGAGTCGCCTTCGACACAAACCACCTTTTCATGCGGGTGGGCGACGGCCGCAGCGATCGCGAAGCCCAGCCCAACGCCCATGGTCCCGTAGGTGCCGGCATCCAGTCGGTGCCGTGCTTCGAAGTTCGGAAGCACGGTTCGTCCGATATCCATCGTGTTGGCGCCTTCGCTGCAGATGATGGCGTCACGTGGCAGCAAATCACGGATTTCGCGCAGCACCCTGTAGTAGCCCATGGGCTCCGAGTCGTCGTTCAGCATCGCCTCGACTGCGGCCACGTTGTATGCCACCTGCTCGCCGAGCGCTGCGCGCCACGTCGTCTGCTTTGGATAGCTCCACGATTTCGCTTCGACTGCAGAGTTGAGTTGGCCCATAACAGCCTTCGCGTCGCCGACGAGCGGCACCGCAGTAGGTACGTTGGTCCCTATCTCTTCGGGGGAAATGTCGAGTTGGATGATCTTCACACCCTTGGCGAGGCGCGGCGGCAAGCCGAAATGCATGATCCAGTTCAATCGAGCGCCAATCAGGAACACGACGTCGGCATTCTGTAGCGCGTGCGAGCGCGCCGGTGCGACCGACAGCGGGTGATCGTCGGGAACGACTCCCTTTCCCATCGGTGATGCCAGGAACGGTAGTTGGGTCCTGTCGACAAAATCGCGGACTTCGTTCTCCGCTCGCGCGTAGGCGGCGCCCTTGCCGACGATGACCAGCGGTCGCTCGGCTGACTGCAGTGTTTCGAGCGCGCACGCAATGTACTGGGGGTCGACGAGCGAACGCGGCGGTTCGGGGCAGCGGGCCAGCCAGTCGACAGCGTCCTCGTCGAGCCGCGCGCCGATCAAGTCGTTCGGCAGGTCGAGATACACGGCGCCCGGTCGGCCGCTGATGCTGGTTCGAACGGCCTTCTCGACAAAAAACGGGATGCGTGTAGCGGATTCGGGGCGCGCGGCGTACTTGGAAAAGGGCCGGGCCGCTTCGACCTGCGGCGTCTCTTGAAACGCCCCACACCCGTCCTGGTAGCTGTCGTTCGCACCGCCGAGCAAAATCATCGGCCAGCAGTTCGACTGCGCGTTCGCCAACCCCGCGATGCCGTGGACCATGCCGGGGCCGGATACCGCAAGGCAAGCGCCGGGGCGGCCTGTCAGGTAGCCGATGGCTCCGGCCGCATAACTGGCGGCTTGTTCGTTGCGAAAGCCGAGGTAGCGAATGCCTTCCTGCTGGGCGGCTGACGCGATCGGAATCACGGGGAAACCGACAACTCCGAACATGTATTCGACACCTTGTTGCTTGAGGCTGCGTGCGATGATTCGGGCCCCGCCGATTTGGGACATGGGTTCCTCCGGTTTGGGTGTTCGTTTAGGTCCAATTTGCTTCGGTCTTTGCTTCAGTTCTTGCTTCGGTCAATTTCGCTTCGTTGATCGATCGGACCCGGCTCGCGTAGTGCGGGCAGTTCGTAGCTGTCCATTCTCACATTTTTCGGTTGTGAGTCGATTTCTGAGTCAACTCTCGATCAGGCCGCGCTCGGCATTTTCCGGTCGAACAGGGCGGATCGGCCAGGGCAGCGCTGTGATTCTACCGGAATGAACGCGAAGCGGGCAGCCGAACCGCGGGCTTCGCGCTGCGGTCTGGGCTATTCGGGGACATCCGCGTGGAGATTCGGCGGACACCGCTTTCGGTCCTGCAGCAGCAGGAGTGGCGCGTGTTGAAGCGATTGTGCGTATTTTGCGGATCGAATCGCGGTAGCCTACCCGAATACACTTCAGCAGTTCAGTCGCTGGGTCGCGAGCTTGCCGATCGGAAGATCGGACTGGTGTATGGCGGAGGAGGGCCAAGGCGCTGCCCAAGCGAAATTCATCCGACGGGATCATCGTCAAACTCTCCTGGTGTCGGATACCGCTTCAGACTTGATCACCCAGCTCGAGATCCATGAGCCACCTCGGGTCGGCAAATGCCTCGATTTCGAACCGCGCGATTCGAGTTGACTATGGCAGACACGACGGCGAATATGACCAACACTCCGTTCCCCAACGCCAGTGCGGCCGCAGCGGTCGGGATGTCGATCGCGTTTACCGCGCGCAAGGCTCCGAACCGCCCGGCGATTCTGTCGGAGCGGGGCGACCGCAGCTTCGGCGAACTGAACGCGCACGCAAACATGCTGGTGCGCGAGTTGCGCGCGGCGGGGCTTCGTACAGGCGACGCGGTTGCGTTGATGTGCAGCAATCGACCGGAATTCGCCGAGGTGTTTGCCGCCTGTCTTCGCGGTGGCTTTCGGCTGACCTTGCTGAACTGGCACCTGACGGCGGACGAGGTTGGCTACATCGTCGACGATTGTGAAGCGCGCGCTTTCATCGTCGAGGCGCGCTGTGCCGCGGCAGCCCAGGGGGTTGCGGACAATGGCCGGCTCGTGTTGCGGCTCGTGGTTGGGGCGGCAGAGAATTTCGATCGGGACCCATTCGAAGACTACGCGCGCTCGCTCTTGCGGCATTCAGGAAGCGACCTCGACGATCCGGTTCGCGGCAGCACGATGCTGTATACGTCGGGGACGACCGGTAGGCCGAAAGGTGTTCGACGCAATCCGATGGCGCGGCCCCCCCAGCAGAGTGCCACGGACATCGCTGGGACCTTCGAGCGCGGCGAATCGCTCGTGCTGTGTACCGGACCGCTGTACCACGCAGCACCGCTGCAGACGAACCTAACCCTGCCGCTACTGCGTGGCGTCGGCGTAGTGTTGATGGATCAATGGGATGCCGAACAGACCCTCGCGCTGATCGAGCGTCACAGGATCACCCACACGCACATGGTCGCGACGATGTTTCACCGCCTGCTTGCGCTGCCCGAAGAAGTCCGCAACCGCTACGACGTGTCGTCGCTGGTCTTTGTCATCCACGGTGCGGCCCCGACACCGGTCCATGTGAAGCGCGCGATGATCGATTGGTTTGGGCCGGTGATCTACGAATACTATGCGGCGACCGAGGGCGGCGGGACGTCGATTACGCCCGAACAGTGGTTACAAAAACCGGGTAGCGTCGGACCACCGAACCCGGGTCGTGCGGTGGTCGTCCTCGACGACGAACACAAGCCCGTACGCACGGGGACAGCCGGTACCGTCTATTTCACGACGCCCGATGAAGGTGCGTTCGAGTACTTCAAAAGTCCGGAAAAGACCGCGGCGTCGTTTGCAGGGGACCTGTTTACGCTGGGCGACCACGGCTACCTCGACGAGGACGGCTACCTGTTCCTGACCGGCCGTACCTCCGAGCTGATCATTGCGGGAGGCGTGAACATCTACCCCGCTGAAATCGATGCAGCATTGCTGATGCACGCGGCCGTTGCGGATGTCGCATGCGTTGGGGTCCCCAACGAGGAACGCGGAGAGGAGGTGAAGGCCGTCGTGCAACTCGCCGACGGTTTTGTCGAATCAGCCCAACTGGCCGACGAATTGATCCAGTTCTGCCAAGCACACCTGGCAAAATTCAAGTGCCCGCGAAGCGTGGATTTCGACCGCAGACTACCCCGCAGCGACGCCGGAAAGGTGCTGCGCAAGGTTGTCCGCGATCGCTATTGGTAAACCGCCTCGCAAGAATGAAAATGGCATCATGGAAGGGCACAGCCAAAGAGGAGGCCTTCGATGGGACAACTCGACGACAAAATCGCAATCGTGACTGGAGGTGGCCGGGGAATCGGCCGCGGCATCGTATTTGCTCTCGCCCAGGCCGGCGCGGACATTGTCATCGCAGACGTGGATCTGGTGAGTGCAGAGCAGACCGCGAAGGAGGTCGAGGCGCGGGGACGTCAGGTGTTGGTGGTACGGCTCGACGTCACGAATGAAAACTCGGTCCGCGAAGGCACGGCTTCGGCGCTGGAACGCTTCGGTCGGGTCGACATTCTGATCAACAACGCTGGGGTCGTGCAGGACCACGTTGGCGCCGCCGTCGACCAGGACGATTTCGATCGCTGCTTCCAGGTGAATCTGCGCGGCATCTGGACGATGACTTCGGCGCTCGCGCCGCATCTGCGTGAGCGGAAGTACGGCAAGATCGTGAATATTGCTTCGATTGCCGGCCGCAAGGGGGGCAGTGGCCTCGCGCCGTACTGCGCATCCAAGGCGGGAGCGATCAGCCTGACGCAAGTCGCTGGCGGCCGAGTTGGGACCGGATGGAATCAACGTCGATGCGATCTGCCCGGGCCTGCTGTGGACACCCATGTGGGAAAAACTCGAGGGCATGATTCGCAATACCGACGACGCCGAGGTTGTCGACCAGCGCGCGGCCTTCGATGCCTTCATCCAGAAGAACTGTCCCCTACGGCGCGAACAGACACCTGAGGACATCGGCCACGCCGTGGTCTTTCTGGTATCGGATGCGGCACGCAACATCACGGGCCAGTCGCTCAACGTCGACGGCGGCATCGAGATGAACTGATTCGAGCACTGCTCCCGAGTGTGCCGTCTTCGTGGGGCGTGAGTCGCCGCTCACGCGCCAACTGCGGACGAGAGCGCCTTCTCGAACAATCGAACCCAGTAGCCGTGCTCCTTTGCGCGGTCGAGTTCGCGGAAACCGAGATCTCGGTAGTAGGCGCGCAGTGCTTGGCTGCCGTCCCAGCAGTCCAGTCGCACGAGCGAGCGATCGGCGTCGAGCGCCCATTGCTGCGCGCGTTCAACGATTCTGTGACCGTGATTTCGACCGCCAATCGACCTGGCGACTGCGAGTTTTCGAAGGTAGACAGCCGGCTCCGGGTGGTCGTCCCACGCTGGGTAGGACGCGCGTCCGACAATGCAGCCACCCAGCACCACGTGGCCACCGCGCAAAACGATCAGGTCGCCCTCATCGATCCAGACGCGAAAGTTCTCGATTTGGGCGCGGTTCGAGCCAGGCGGCCACTGCGCGATACCGCGCTCGAATAGCCACGTGCCGACCTCTTCGAGAACTTCGACGAAATTCGCCAGGTCCCCCGGCCCCGCGATCTCGAGCGTCAGTTCCACGCTGTGCCTCGATCCAGGCTCTCCCCAATCGCGTGCGCATGCATATAGACAGATATTTACAAAGACAGTTGGAAAAACATCAAGAAAGTCGCTCAGATACGCTCCCGTAAACCCGATAAGAACGGATTCTGGCAAGTTGATGTCGTGACAAGAACGCCAGGATCCGGAATTGAAGAAACGGCCGCGTCGAACGTCCAATGTGCCGATGCCAAGGAGGTCCGATATGAGATGGAACAACGAGGGTACAATTGTCTTCGCAAGCGTCGTCGCTGCGGGTCTCTTGTCAGCGGCGTGTACAACGGCCCCCTATGAGCCGGACGTCTACGCCCCACCCGGAGGACCGGGCTACTACGACCCCGGCTATTCTGGCCCCGGCTATTCCGACCCCGGCTATTCCGACCCCAACTACGCCGCCGCCGCCCAATACCAAGAGCCCACGTATTCCGTCGGCGTCTACACGGTCGTTCCACAGGTACCGCTGCACTCGCGCGCTACGTGGTACTTCGGCGTCCACCCCCATCCCGACAGTCATCACGAGGGGCGATTCTGTAGCCAGAGCGGCGCCCATAGCCACGGCTACGATCCGTACCGGAATCACCGTTATGAGTTCCACGATGGCTACTACTATTGGCTGGGCGATCCCGTGGCCTTCCATGTGCAGTCAGTTTCTTATGCGTACTTTGGTCACCATCCCCACCCGCACTACTTCGGCAGTTATTGCTACATGAATGGCCGACACCACCACACGTACTCGCCGCGCAGCAGAAACTCCTATAACTATGTCCGCGGGGTGTTCCACTTCAACGGTGTCTTCGGACGCGACTACCATGAGCATCGCAAGGAATACAACGAAAACGGATGGCGATACGCTCGTCGTGAGCGCGGCTACAACGAGCACCACGATTGGAAGCAATACCGCGAGCATGGAACGCCCAATCACCAGGACCGTGATCGACGCGAAGATCGCAACCAGCGCGCCGACGAACTGGAGCGACGCCATGAGCAGCAGCAGATGGGTCGCCGCAATCGCGAAGAAGCCCATCGGCAAGCGATACAGGAGCGCGATCGCCAGCAGGCAGCTCAGCGCGAGGACGACGAGCGCCGGAAGCAGGCAGCCCACCAGGCGAAAGAAGAACGGCGCCACCAGCAGATAGTCGAGCGCGAGACGGAGCTAAACCGCAAGCAGGAGGCTGCAACACGAGAGGTAGAGGAGCGACGGCGCCAAAAGGCGGAGCAACGAGACAGGGTCGAGGTCACTCGGCAGCAGGCAGAGCAGCGCGAGAGGGACGAGCGCACTCAGCGCCAGGCAGAACAACGCGAGAGAGTCGAGGTCACTCGGCAGCAGGCAGAGCAGCGCGAGACGGACAAACGTGCGCGCAATCAGGCCGCGCAACGCGAGAGCAACGATCGTCGCCAGCAGGCAGAGCAGCACAAACGGGACGAGAGCCAACGGTTGGAGGTTGCGCAACGCAAGAAGGAAGAACTACGGAACCAGCAGAGACAGGAACGCGCGAATGCGGTCCAGGAAGTGCGAGACAACCCCAAACCCGTCGATCGCCGCCAGAAGCAACGCAAGAAGAGAAAAGACGGCGAGGACGACGAGATTGGAGAGGGGACGCTCGAGGAGACGGGCAGGCAGCAATAGGCGCGCTGAGCCCTCAGATCGCCACTGGCCACGATCCATCGAATTCGCTTTCTGGTATCCTCTGCGGTCACGCTTGTGGCATCGCCGCGAAGGATGCAGCGTTGATCCGAGACATCGTACATCTCAATATCAATGTCACCGATATCGACCGCTCGATCGCGTTCTACGAGCGGCTCGGTTTCCAGACCCTGCACGTGTTTGGGGAAAAGCCCACCGAAGACACGAGCGAGGGAATGGATTTCGGCGGCGGTCACATGCGCGGTGCCGTGATCACGCTGGGTGACCACCCACGCTGCTGGACAAAGATCGAGTTGATCCAGTGGGTCCGTCCCGCCACGGAGCCGCAACCCGCGCGCACCACGATCCATGCCGGGGTCTCGCGGATTGCGCTGCGCTGCAAGAACCTGCTTTCGTTCTACGAGGAGCTCCGGGCGGATGGCATCGAGTTCGAATCAGAACCCCAGGAGATCGACCTCGTCGGCGCCAAGCGGTTCGTTCTGTTCCGCGATCCCGACGGCACGCTGCTCGAATTGATCGAGTTCTAGCTCGGAGGCGAAATGTCCCAGTCCGCAGGTTTCGACTATCCGCTATTCGACGCGGACAATCACTACTACGAATCCACGGATTGCTTCACTCGCTACATCGAACCTGGCTACCGCGACAAGGCCATCGCGCTGCGCGAGATTGAGCCGGGGCGCCGGCAACTGTTCATAGGCGACAAGCCGTTCACGTTTCTGGCCGGTGAGGGATTCGCTGGCCCCAAGGTCGCCAAGGCCGGTTCGCTGCGAGAGATGCTGCGCACCATGAAAACCGGCGTCACGGCCGATAGCGCGACCAGCGAGCCGATGCAGCCCGCATATCAGAACCGCGACGCGCGCCTCGCGAAAATGGACGAACAGGGAATCGAGTCTGCGCTGCTGTTTCCGACGCTGGCGGTCTGCGTCGAGCACTTCATGAAAGACGACGTAGAGCAGATGTACGCCAATTTTCACGCGTTCAACCGCTGGCTCGACGACGCTTGGGGCTTCAACTACCGCGATCGGATCTTCGCCCCGCCGCTGTTGAGTCTGCTCGATCGCGATCGCGCGGTCGAAGAGCTCGAGTACGTGCTCGCGCGCGGGGCGCGAATCGTTGCGCTGCGTCCGGGCCCCGCGTTCGGCAGGTCCCCGGCCGATCCGTATTTCGATCGGTTCTGGTCGATATTGAACGAGGCCCGAGTTCCTGTCGCGTTCCACATCGCAGAGTCTGGATACAACGAGACGATGAGTGTGCACTGGGGAGAGGAAGAGAACCCGTCCTCACACCGCCAGTCGGCGTTCCAATGGAGCTGCTTCTACGGCGACCGGCCGATCATCGACACCGTCGCCGCAATGATCTTTCACAACTTGTTCGGTCGGTTTCCAAACGTCAATGTGTTGAGCGTCGAGAATGGCTCTCTGTGGGTCCCCTACGCGATGAGTGTAATGGACAAGATGAAGGGGATGGGTCGCAACGGTCCCTGGATCGGCGGCTACCTGAAGGGGCGACCGAGCGAAGTTCTGAAGCAGCGCGTCTTCGTTTCGCCCTACCACGAGGAGGACATCCCGGCACTGATCGATCGCTTGGGTGTATCACAGGTGTTGTTTGGTTCTGACTACCCCCACCCGGAAGGCCTTGCACAGCCGGCGGACTTTGCGGAGTCGATCCCCGATCTTTCCGCCAACGAGCTTCGAATGGTGATGCGGGAAAACACCTATCAGCTGATCCATCCCAACTAGCGCGTTTTTCGGCCCATCACTTCAAGAGGAATCGTCATGAGCCAGGCATTCGATCCCGGGGTACCCAACGCGCGATATCCGTTTCCCGCGTACCCAAACGGCTGGGCGCGGATCGGCCTGACCGAGGAACTCGGAGTAGGCGACGTTTCACCGATCCGCTACTTCGGTCGGAATCTCGTGTTGTTCAGAACAGAGTCAGGAGCGGCGCGCGTATTGGACGCGCACTGCCGGCATCTCGGCGCGCACCTCGGCATGGGAGGGACGGTCGCGGGCGAAAGTATCCGTTGCCCGTTTCATGCCTGGTGTTGGGACGGCGATGGAAACTGCACCGAAATCCCGTACGCGAAGCGAATACCGCCTGGCGCGAAGATGGGTGCCTGGCCGGTGTGTGAGCGCAACGGGTTCATCTTCATCCATTATCAACAGGATCAGCATCTGGGTAAGCAAGATGGGCAGCAAGACGCAAGGCCACCCCATGACGAGGTGCCCGAAATTCCCGAGTACTGCGATTCCGAATGGAGCCCGTTCTCGCGACTGCGCTGGAAGATCCGTGCGCGCAGCTACGACATGGGAGAGAACGCGGTCGACGACGTGCACTTTCGCTATCTGCACGGCGCTGCGTCGATGCCTTCGACCGAGCGAGGCGATGTTCGCGGAAGCAGTTCGAACTTATCGAAGATGAAACTGGATACGCCGCAAGGCAAGGTCGACGGCTCGATCGAGAGCACGAACGTACCCGGCATGGGCCTCGTCTATGTGCGCGGCATCTGCGACACGTTGATCGTAATCACCGGAACACCGATCGACGGCGACTACGTGGACCAGATGTTCAGCTATACACAGAAGGTCGGCGAGGACCCCATCAAGGCGAAGCTCGGCAAAGCGCTGCTGCGCGACCTCGAGAAGCAGATGAACGAAGACATCGTGATGTTCGAGCACAAGCGCTACTTCACGAACCCGCTGCTCGTGCCGGAAGACGGACCGATCGCGGACTACCGCCGCCGCGCACGAGCGCAGTACGACGGCGACTTCTCCGGGATGGACGGCGGCGATGGCGCGACCGAATCGAACCCAGCCAGTCCCATCGCGCGCGACGTGCGGACCCGGGTTTTCGCGGAGCGCGACTTCGACGAACTCGCCAGTTTCCTGCGCGCCACGTTCAAAGCACGTCAGGTCGAGCGAACAGAAGATGTTGAAAGCGGCGAGGTCGAGCTTCGTCTGTTCGGCCGCGACGACGCGCTGAAGCACTCACTGATCTTCGAACGCGTTTGCCTCGACCGCAGTGAGCTCGTCGACCTCCGCGGCTATCTCGCCCGACCGCTCGTCAAGAAGGGCATCGCCGCTCATGGAAGCCAGCCGTTTCGAATCCCGAGCGACCAAGTAGGCCATTGATTCGCTTACCTCTGTCGGTACCCCCGTCGACACCCCTGCTGGGTGCGATCTCGAAGTGCAACGTGATTCTGTGCGGCGCGATTCTGAGCATCTGCGTCTGTGCGAACGCGGCCGAGCGGCCGAACATCGTGCTGATCACGGTCGACACCCTGCGAGCTGATCACTGCCCGGCGTACGGCCACGCGAATCAGACGGCGCCAGCTTTGCAGCGACTGGCTAGCGCGGGGGCTCTTTTCGAAATGGCCCACGCGCCGACTTCGGAAACCGCGCCCAGCCACGCTTCGATATTCACCGGGCTGTACCCCGTATCGCACGGACTTGTCAAGAACGGCTTGAGCCTTTCGCAGGAGCACGAAACACTCGCGGAGACGCTTCTGGCGAACGGATACCAGACGGCGGGATTCGTCAGTTCGTTCGTGTTGAACCGAAAATTCGGATGGAGCCAGGGTTTCTCGACCTACCGCGACGAATTTGATGCGTCGGCCGCAACGACGAAATTAGAGTGCTGGGAAAGCCATCCAATCGATGAAGGGTTCGATCAACGCGGTGATGTGACCACCCGAGAGGTGACGCGCTGGTTGTGGGAGCGCGATCGCGGTCGACCGTTCTTCCTGTTCGTGCACTACTTCGACCCACACAGCCCCTACGAGCCGCCAACCGAGTTCGAACAGCGGTTCGAACTACCGGAGCCCGGCGAGCCCGGCAGCGTCCGCGCACGCACCGACTGGCGTCGGCTGGTTCGCGCATACGATGGAGAGATCGCGTTTGTCGACCGGGAGATCGGCCGCCTTCTCGATGTTCTCGATCGCGAAGGGTTGAGCGATGGGACGCTGGTGGTCGTGACGGCCGATCACGGCGAGGGGTTGATGGATCACCAGTTCATGCTGCACGGAATTGACGTTTATCAGGAATCGGTTCGGGTTCCACTGGTGTTTCGCTGGCCGGACAAGATCACCGCCGGCCAGCTCCATTCGGCGCCGGTGGAACTCGTAGATCTGGCACCGACCCTCCTCGAGTTCGCGGGCGTCGAGGCGAAACCGGGTCCGGCTTCGCCCGCTGCGCTCGCCGCAGATTTGCGACCAAGCCCCCGGCATAGCCTCGCGGCGGCGATGCGTGACGGTGCGTCGCTCGATCCGCAACGTCCCGTATTCTTGTACAGGCGCCCATTTCCCGACACCCATGAGGATGGCGTCCACGTCAACGGCGAGCAGTATGGGATCCGCGTTGGCAAGTGGAAGCTCATCGTCGGCGAGAAGGAACACCGCCGGGAACTCTACGATCTCGAGCGCGATCGAGGCGAGTCGAACAATTTGGCCGTCGAGAATCCCGACAGGATCGCCGAGCTAGAGGGCCGACTCGATCATTTCAAACAGCAATACGGAACGCCTGGCCGCGTTCCGGGGGTTTCCGAGCAGGACCGCAAAGGGCTCGATGCGCTGGGTTACACAATTGAGTAAGATCGGACAATCGAGAGCGTTTCAATAGAGAGCGTTTCAATAGAGAGCGCATGAATAGAGAGGGCTTCAATAGAGAGGGCTTCAATAGAGAGGGCATCCAACCCGGGCCACTCACTGGTCCATTGCCCGCTTCGCTCGCGCCTCGCGCTGCTTGGCTCTGGCGCTTTCCATCTCTGCCAGGATGACGGCTTGCAGCGGGCCCCCAACGCGCGCGGATCGTTCGAAGAAATCAATGGCGTGCTCGTATTCACCGCGAACCAGGTACGCAGTGGCGACCGAACGGAGCCACGGCTGTGTCTGCAACTGATGGCTTTGCGCGTGCGCGATCCATTGCAGCGCGACGTCATCGACCAGCCGACGGAAGCTCTCGTGACCCCGGACCCGAAGGAAGGCCGGATCGTTACTGAAATTGCGAACGAAGCCGAGCCCGCGATCCAACGCTTTCCGCAACTCGGAAACCGTGGTTTCTACATCCCCCTTGCTCGCGGCGACGACGGCCCGCCAGTACGAGGCCGTACCACCGTGCGGAAAGTGAGCTGCCGAATCGCGGACCAGTAGGATTTCCTGTTGCCACAGCGGTGCTCGCGCATGGCTGCGGAGCGAGAAGCCGAGAACCACGACGAGGCTAGCGGCGATGGCGACGCGCGTGGCCCAGCTCGCGGCAGTCGCGCGACGCTTCGAGGGGGCGCCGTTCGATACCGCTAGCCAACGCGAACGAAACGTTTGCGCCAAAAGCAACGTGCCGCCGATCAGACCCGGAAGAATGAAATACAGGTAGCGGTCGGCCATCGGATGCAGGAAGGGCGAGAGCTGTGAGATGGGTAGATAGGACGCGCCGGCTGCGAGCCAGTAGGCGGCTTCCTCTCTGCGCGCCCGCAGCGCCGCGACAGTGCGCCACGCGAACAGCAATCCGGCGATCACGCCCGCGATCCACCAGGGGTCGGTCGCGGAAAGCACCGGGTTGGGCTCATGAAATGCAGAGATCCCGATCGAAGTAGCCGCCATCAACAAATAGCGTGCGCCGATTGCGCCGATCGTCTGCACATGGACCCGGACGTCCGAGAACGCGGCGACTTCGATCCCGCCTGAAGACCGATGCGCTGCGAGTTCTGGCACCGCGAATAGCGCGAGCAGCAACAGCCAGACTCCGAGCCACGCCCAATCACGTCGAGTCCCTCCGCGCGCCCAGCAAAGGCCAGCCGCCCACGGAAGCGCGGTCGCCGCGGAGGCTTTGCTCAGCAATCCGAATACGAACAGAGACGCTGCGAGTTTCGGGAAACGTCGATGTGCGAGCACGGCACCCATACAAGCCGCGAGTGCCAGACTCGTCTTGAGCTGTGACATCCAGGCGACGACTTCAACGTTGGTTGGGTGAACCGCAAAGATCGCGCCGCCCAGCACCGCACCCAGAAGTGGAAGTCGGGATCTGCGAAGCAATGCGACCAACAGAACCGAGTTGAGCCCGTGGACCAGCACGTTGATGACGTGGTACCCGAATGTGTCGTTTCCAAACGCGTGGCGTTCCAGCGCGTGCGTGAGCAGCAGAACCGGCGCGTAGTTCACGCCGTGGAGCATCGCGGCACCGAATGGATCGAGGATCTCGATCAGGTTCTCGGCGTTCAGTGGATTGAGGTACGGATGGTTGATGATCAAGACGAAGTCGTCGTTGATGAAATCGCCGTGCAGTGCGGGCTGCAGCAGCGTGAAGCTGATCAAAGCGAAGATTCCGAACAGCGCGAGCGCCTGGCGGAGCGACAGCGCGACTTCCGGGTCTACGCCCCCCGCGGCAGCTTCCTCGAGCGGCTCGCGGTTACCCTTTTCGACTTCTCGTACGTCCATCGCGCGGGAATCCTAACAGGTCGCGATTCGGCTTCAGCTCACTGTGTCCCGTAGCCGAGAGCTTCGATGCGTTTCATTTCGGCATCTGTGAGCTCGACTGGCGCAGCTTCGGCAACGGAACCAGAACCGACGGGTGTCGAGTTGTCCGGTCTCGCGTAAGCATGCGAACGGACGCACTAGAGTCCTTGTCGGTCTGCTGGATTCCCGCATCGTAGAGGTCGATCAGGTGGTCGGCGTCCTCTGAGTTGATCTCGCCCCGGCCGCGTCTGAAATTCAGTAACTCTCGAAGACCTCGCGGTGTTCGGAGTGTGCCGCGTCGTCGCTATGAGCATCGTAGTAGTGCCTGAACAAGAACAACGGCCGCTCGCGGGGCCCTCGTGAGTCCGTACTTCATGGAGACCTCACATCGTGTGTTGGCAGAGTGTGTCGGGGAGAATCGGATGGGTGAGTGTCTGGGGGTCGTGAGAACTTCGCAGAAAAACTCCCAAGAAGCCCGAGCAGTCGAGCACCACAGACCCCCGGATAGCCAGCCCCTGGAGAAAACGTGGTATGTCTCTAACGGGACTCTCATCAGCGAAGGAACCCCCTCGATGGAACCTGCCAAGCCGAGCTTCGATCCGAAAGCCGTCCTGGACGAGGCGCGACGCAGAACGGGCCTCCACGATTTCGGCGACGACGCGTTCCTGGAGCCGATGCGGCGACTGCTCATCGCGCTCGAGGGCGAGGCGCGGCTGAACGAAATCGGCCGTGTCACCCAGTTCGAGCGCATCGTCGGCTTGCTGGTCAATCGACTGCGTACAGAAGAAGCTGTTCGGCGCGATCCAGAGATCCTCGGAGAGGTCATCGATCGGCCGTTTGCGATTGTCGGGCTCGGCCGCACTGGCACGACCATGCTGCATCGCACGATCGCCAGCGATCCACGCATGTACTCGTTGGCCTGGTACGAGTCGCGAAACCCGGCGCCGTTTCCCGGCAGCGAGGCGTTGGAGACGGACCCGCGCATCGCGGACGCGGAGGCCGAAGTCCAGATGATGATCGAAGCCTCGCCGGACCTGGTCGCTGCCCACCCGATGGACGCACACGCGCCCGATGAAGAGATCATGCTACTGGAGCACGCATTCATCAGCGGGAACCCAGAGGCGTTCTGCAACGTTCCAGAGTTCGCGCGTTGGCTCGAAGACTTTGACGCGCGACCCGGCTACGTGTATCTGAAGCGCCTGTTGCAATTTCTTCAGTGGCAGAAAAAGCGGCAGCGCAGAGCGGCGGAGCGATGGGTGCTGAAATCGCCTCACCATATCGGCTTTCTCGATGTCTTCTTCGACGTCTTCCCGGATGCCCAGGTGATATTGACCCATCGCGACCCGGTCCAGACGATCCCGTCGTTCACCAGTCTGATTCATGCGATCCGCGTGCTAAGCAGTGACGAAGTCGATCTCGTCGAAATCGGACAACAGTGGGGCGGGCGGCTACAGCGCATGATGGACCGCTGTATCACATTCCATCGGCAGCATCCCGAGCGATTTCTCGATATCCGCTATGAGCAGCTGATTGCGGACCCGTTGGCGAAGACGCGAGAAATCTATCGCTTCATCGATGTCGAATGGACAGCCGAAGCAGAAGCGAAAATGCGACAATGGGCGGTCGAAAACGCCCGGGACAAGCGGCCAGTCCATCGCTACACACTCGAGAAGTTCGGCTTCACCGAAGCGAGATTGCGCGAGGATTTCGCGCACTACCGCCGGTTCGTCGAAGAGTTGCCGGAGAAATAGCGCTGGACCACTACATCCGCAGAATTCTCAACGCACACGTCTACGAAGTCGCCCGAGAGACCCCGCTGGAGATCGCAGCGAGGCTGTCGGCGCGGCTGGGCAATCGGGTCTTGCTGAAGCGGGAGGATCTCCAGCAGGTCCACAGCTTCAAATTGCGTGGCGCGTTCAACAAGATTTCACGACTCGCGCCCGAAGTCGCCCAACGTGGCGTGATCACCGCGTCGGCGGGAAATCACGCACAGGGGGTCGCGCTGGCGGCACAGCGGCTCGGTATCGCAGCGCGGATCGTGATGCCAGTTACGACTCCGGTAATCAAGGTCGAGGCGGTTCGCGATCTCGGCGGCGACGTCGTACTGCACGGAGACACCTACGACGACGCGCTCGAACTGGCGCTGAAGATGGCAGCGCAGGAGACACTCGAGTATGTCCACGCCTACGATGATCCCGATGTCATCGCCGGCCAGGGGACCATCGGGGTCGAGATCCTCCGGCAGTACACCGACCCCATCGATGTGATCTTCGTTCCCGTCGGGGGCGGAGGGTTGATCGCAGGCGTCGCGTCCTACGTGAAGTATCTGCGCCCAGAGACTGCTGTGATAGGGGTCGAACCCGTGGATGCGGCCTGTCTGTATGCAGCGCTGCGCGACGGGAAGCGCACGATCCTGGACCGCGTAGGGATCTTTGCCGATGGTGTCGCGGTGCGACAGGTCGGCGAGGAGCCATTTCGGATTGCGCGAGAGAAAGTCGATGAAGTCATCTGTGTGGATACCGATGAAATCTGCGCGGCGATTCTCGACCTCTTCGAAGACACACGCACGATCGCAGAGCCCGCCGGCGCACTGGCGGTAGCGGGCGCCAAGAAGTACGTGGAAACAAACAGCGCGCGCGACCAGACATTGGTATCGATCGTCAGCGGCGCAAACATCAGTTTTCACCGGCTGCGACATATCTCGGAGCGAGCGGAGATCGGCGAGCGCCGCGAGGTGATCTTCGCTGCGACGATTCCAGAGCGCCACGGTGCATTCCGTGCGTTCTGCGACGCGATCGGCGACCACTCGGTCACCGAATTCAACTATCGCTACGCGCACCCCGGCGACGCGCACGTCTTCGTCGGGATCCAGGTGGTGCCCGGCGAGGCCCAAGGCGAGTTGCTTCTCGCACAACTCGAGGCGCGCGGCTACCGCTGTGTGGATATGAGCGACAACGAATTGGCCAAGGTACACGGGCGCCACCTGGTCGGCGGCAGGGTGCCGGGCCTCGAGAACGAACGCGTGATTCGCTTTGAATTCCCGGAGCGCCCGGGTGCGCTGCGGAAGTTCTTGGCCCAGCTTCGACCCGATTGGAACATCTCGCTGTTCCACTACCGAAACCACGGGGCCGCGATCGGCCGGGTGCTTGTCGGGGTCCAGGTCCCCGACACCGATACCGACGCATTCGACCAGTTCCTCGGGGATCTCGGCTACTCGCACGTCGACGAGACACAGAACTCCGCGTATCAGTTGTTCTTGAGTTCGCCCACCTAGGCCCGACCCAAGAAGGGTCGGGCGACTACGTGGAAGCTCTCGCCGCGTAGCGGCGAGCGCGCAACCTGGGGTCTATCGCGATGCATCGCACATCCCCTGTTGGCCGTCGCCTCGGGTGGCTACTTCCCAGGCCTTTGGACGTCACCCTTCATCGGTGTCGCGAGCGCCGCGCTCTGGCTTCGACTGCGCAGGGCAACGCATCGGGATGTCTCGAATTGATCCAAAAATGTGTTGGAATGACGAGCTTCGAAGATACTGCGATGAGCCGGAGAATCCGGATTCGGCGAGATGCACCAACAGGCTCGCGAGTCATCTCTACACCACGCGGGGGCCAAGCTGCCTGTCGCTCGTAGTAGTGGCTGCGTGGATGATGCTCATCCGGTCGGCTTCAGAGGTTTCCTGCGAGGTCGCGCTCTTGCGAAGCGAACCTGTCTTCCAGCATAGGTGTCGAATACCGCACGCTCTGTAACTGGCACCGAGTTCGCGGCTACGGTCGCCCGAGTGGTACTATCTGGCTATGGACTCACCGAAAGGGACTGAGGCGCCGGATGCCAGCGCTCCGAAACGGCGACGTCGTAGAAGGCGCGGCCCGCGGACCTCAGATGCCAATACCTCCGATGGAAAGACCCCGGATGGCAAGACATCGGACGCACCGGGCGATCGGAAACCCGAAAGTGCGCGCAAGCCGGACGGCGCGCGGCGCGGCGGGAACCGTCGCGGACGCGACGGACGCAAGCCCTCGGACCGCGCCGCAAAGGTCTTGGCGAGGCAGACCGAAACCGTCGATCTCGATAAAAACGCTGAGCAGCCGCTCACCGAGCAGGAAATCGGTGTTCTTCGCGAGCACTTCCGTTTCCTGCTGCAATATCGCCACGACCTGCGCCTGAAAGTCAACGCCAACGAAGATCTGTTGTTGAACGGCGCGCGCGAGCCGGTCCATCGCGGCGTGTGTCACCACCTACTCGAGAAAGTGGAGCGGAAGAACGTTCTCGCGGCCGCGGAGCGATTCGAGCCGGCCGCCGCCGCCAAACTCCTCGCCGGGGTCATCCGCTTCTCGTCAGACATCGAGTACGTGCTTCTTTTTCTCGAAAAGATCAAGCAATCGTCTTCGCCCGCAGAGGCGACTGCAGCACTGTTCCAGGGGCTCCAGCGCATCGAGTTCGACAAAGTTTCGAGTGCGCAGATGCGGCGGGTCTTGCAGCTGATCACCGAACTCTTCGACGAGGGGAAACGGCCCACGCTGCTGCTCGGCCTGTTGGAGAGTGCGAGTTTTCGCGAGGCGTTCGACAAGTCGACTGCCGATCTGCCGGATGGGCTTTCGCATCTCGTTGTTCCCCTTCGCGCCGCGCAGGCCGTCATCTTGCACGGCGAGCTCAATACCTTCGATTCAGATGCGCTCAGCCAGGGCGTGAACCTGCTTCTCGACTTCGATTCCAAGATCCTGCTGCGCCACTCCGTGCAGATGCGACAGCGCCTGTTCGACTTCGGTTTGCAAACGTGCGCTGCGCCCCATCACCGGCTGCACGATCGGCTGGGGATGTTGTTGCGGAACTTCCCCAAGACCGATCCAAGGCGCGCTGAGCGGGGGGTTGCGCTGGCCCGACACTTCATCGCAGCGAATTCCGATGCAGCCGCCCGACAGATTCTTCAGACGCTCGCGAGCGAGTACCCGGATCAGGGCACCCCGGCGCAATGGATCGCGTATCTGGATGCCGAGCGTTTCGATCGCATCGTGCTACTCGAGCAGCCCCCGGATCGAATGGATGCGCTCGGCCAACACGCTCGGCGTGCTGGAATCTGGCTCGAAACCATGCGACCCGTCTGGGTCCAGATCGCGCATCCAGACGGGATCTCCAGTCACGAAGAAACACGGGGTCTCATGTGCGAACTTGCCGTTCCCGGGGTGGCGTGTGTGTTGGAATCCGGCGCGACGAACGACGGCGCAGCCTATTTTGTCGTCGCGAACTCCGGCGAAGACCTCGACTTTGCCCTCACGGAAAACGCGGGACTCGAACTCGGCTCGGTTCTGCGGGTCTGCCACGAGGCGGTGGGTCTATTGAACGCGCTAGCCGCTGTGGGTGTTCGGCTCCCCGATGCCGGCTTCGGTCGCTTCGCGCTCGAACATTCCGGTGCTCTTCTGCTGACGGATCTCGCCGGCGCCGCACGTGTCGATTCCGATGCACTCGGAGGCTTCCATTTCGACTTGGCCCGCTCGTTTTGCACGGCGGTGTTGGATCGGTCCCGCCGCCACATCGTGCCGGCTGAAGTGAAGTCGGTGGTGTCAGACTCGAAGAGTTGTGCCGAACTGGCCAGAGGGCTCGCTCGCTGCCGAGGCTGATGGGCTCAGCAGTATTTCGCGCTGAAACAGCCCCTATGTCAATCCGCAATCAACGACCTGTAGCGATCGAGGCGCTCGAGGATTCGGCCCTCGTCTTCGGTCGGAAGCGGCAGCAGGACCCGGTCGACGCCGATCTTTTCGAGCTGGTCAATTTCGGCCTGACCTGACGGCGATCCGAATAGCGTGACGTTGATCTCGCTTCGATCGCGTCCTTGTTGTTCGCACACACGCGCGAGTAGACCCAGTCGGTCTTCGAGATTGCATGTGCCGGTGATCGGCATCCAGCCATCGGCGTAATCGACGACGCGCTCGATCGCCCACGTCGAGCTGGCTCCGATCATGATCGGCGGGTGGGGGCGCTGTGTGGGCTTCGGTTCCACCCACACCGGCTCGAAGTCGAAGTACTCGCCGTGGAACTCGGCATCCTTCTGCGTCCAACACGCCTTCATCGCCAGGATCGACTCGCGCAACACTTTCCAGCGCTCTTTGAACGCTACCCCGTGGTTCTCGAGTTCCTCGGCGTTCCATCCCGCACCGATACCGAACAGAAACCGGCCGCCAGTCAGCGAGTCGAGCGACGCGACGCGCTTGGCGAGTGTGATCGGGTGATGTTCTGGGACCAGGCAAATACCGGTGCCGACCTTCAGTCGCTCGGTCACCGCGGCGGCCATCGCCAGCGCGGTGAAGGGCTCGAAGCTTTCCCAGTAGATACTCGGCAGGTCACCGCCTGCGGGGTAGGGGCTGCGCCGTGACGCCGGGATGTGGGTGTGTTCGGTGATGAATAGCGATTCGAAACCGCGCGCCTCGGCCTCGCGACCGAGTGTCGCCGGATGGATCGAGTATTCGGTCGGGAAGATCGAGAGTCCGATGTCCATGGGAGGTTCCAGTTGGGGGGAGTGGAATCGAAACAGTGTACTGCGCGCCGCAGAGTGTCGGAAGTGAGACTGCGAGACATGCATTTCCACGAAAGAGACATCCGCATTGTTCGCCTGGCCTTTTCCTCTCCTGATCTCCTGCAGCTCTCCTCGAGCTCTCTGCGAGTTCGGGTGACGAGGCGCGCGACGCCGAGGTATGGTGTTCGCCCACGCAAGGAGAACCCCCCATGTCAAACGCGCGAAAATTCCGATTCTCACTACAGAGCTTCAGCGCCGGTTCGGCGAAAGAGTGGGTGGATCGCGCGAAGCGCGTAGAAGACCTCGGGTACTCGGCGCTGCACCTGGCCGACCACTTCCTCGGGCCAGGCGAGGCGATCGCGGGTACCAACCATCCCATCCAAGAACTGGCAGCCGTTCCGGCCATCGCGGTGGCGGCCTCAGCGACCCAATCGCTGCGCGTCGGTTGTCGCGTGTTTTGCATGGATTATCGCCACCCCGTGGTGCTCGCCAAGGAAGCCGCGACACTCGACTTGCTATCCGAGGGGAGGCTGGAACTCGGCATCGGCGCGGGCTGGCTCCAGTCGGAATACCAGGCCGCAAACATTCCGTTCGATTCGCCCGGCGTTCGCATCGATCGCCTCGGCGAGACGCTCGAAGTGGTCAAAGGATTGATGGCCGACGGACAGTTCTCTTACGAGGGAAAATTTTTCAAGGTCGATGGTTTCGAGGGAGCGCCCAAGCCGGTGCAGCGTCCTCACCCGCCCATCATGATCGGCGGTGGAGGCAAGAAGGTGCTGTCTCTGGCAGGCCGCGAAGCCGACATCGTGAGTTTCAATTTCAATAACGCGTCTGGAATCCTGGGCCCGGATGGTTTCAAGAGCGGTTCGGCAGACGAGACGGCAAAGAAGGTCGGCTGGGTGCGCGACGCAGCGGGCAGCCGTTTCGCCGACATCGAACTCGAGATCGGCGCCTACATGACGATGGTCACTGATGCGGGCGCCGCGACCGCGGAAGGGATGGGCAACGCGTTGGGCTTCACGACCAAGGAGATGCTCGCACATCCGCACGCGCTGATCGGAAGCGTCGATTCGATCTGTGAAGAACTCGAACGGCGCCGCGAACTCTACGGCATCAGTTATGTCAGCGTGCCGGATACGGCGCTCGAACCGTTTGCTGCGGTGGTTGCGAAACTGGCGGGTTGCTAGCGGCCGATCAATAGGGATTCGGCGCGCGGCGCCTTGCGAGAGGTGGATGCCCGACGGCTGGGGGCGAGGGCGTGTCGTAGTCCGGCGGCCCAGTCCGTGCGCCACGCCCTCGCCCCCAGCCTCGACGATTGTTTGGGCGGATCGGGGGTTGGGCTCCCACTGCCCCGAGTTCTTTGATTGCCCGCACAGTTTGTGCCGGGATCGGGCTGCGATCTTGGCGCGAGAGCGGTAGCCAAAAGCGAGCGATATCGCAGGTTCTGTGTATTCGGGACTCGGTGCGTGGCATTGCGCGGGCTCGATTCCCTCGAACTCTCGAGCCCCGTGCTCGACGCTGGCTTGCGAGTGTTTCCTACTGCCGACGATTCCGGCAACACGAGCAAGCGCTCAGGTCTCGCGAGTACGCGATTTGCGTGCTGGCCACCGAGGGGGCAGCACGAGCAGGACGACATGGATCGGGTGACGACATGGAAGCTTTCGCCGCGCTGTGGCGAACGCGCAACTAGTCCGAAGTTCTGAATTCGTCGGCACGTAACTTCGCGTTTCGATTTGCGAATCGAGTCATTGGTCTGCGCGGTTCTGACTACGTCTGGATGGAGACTTCGAGCAGATCGAAAGCCTTACGCTGGAGATCGGTCGTCTGCGTCAGTTGGTCGAACGACGGTAGATCACTCTGGGGTTGGATCGTGTTCTTGGTGAGTGTGGCGAGGTGGCTGAGGAGTCCCCGGAAGCGATGGACGGTCTGGCCTTCGGGCGTCGTCTTCCGGCTGGCCTTGTCTTGCGCGCTGCCGGAACGGGTGGCGGGCTTGACCGGGGAGCCGCGGCGTTGCGCTGCACCACTCGGATCGTCTTCGGCGAACAGGAGCGGCGCCCAAGCCTTTCGCATGTGCCATTCCACGTAGTAGGCGAGCATGCACAGGAACACGTGGGCCCGTACGCGCTCTTCGAGTCGGTGATAGATCGGTCGAATTTGGAGATCCACAGTCTTGAGACATCGAAAGGCTCGCTCGACTTTGGCGAGATCCTTGTAGGCACGCACCGTGTCTTCAGGTCCGAGCACGGCTGCGGAGACCGAGGTGCGGAGCACATAGATGCCATCGAGCTTCGCCTCAGCGCCAATCGACTCTGCGTTGCGCGAATAAGTGAACGAGGTGTCCGTGATCGCAATCGCGAAGTGCTTCGCCATCTTGAATCGGCCCCAGACCTTGCCGACCCGCAGGCCGATCTTGTCCTGGCCCTGCAGTCCCCGCTTCTCGCGTCGGGTGGCGGCCGCCACCTTTTCGAGTTCACGCTCGGTGGCTTGCAGCAGATCTTCCCGCTTGCGGGTTCGCTCTGTAGCCAGGAAGGGATTGAAACAGGCAATCAAGCGCTCACCGGGAAAGTCGGGGTGCTCGATCTCCGCCAGGTCGGTTTCGTCGAACAACGATGGCTGGAGGGGCCCCTCGTTCTCCACGAGCTTACGAATCTGCTCCGAGCGAAGTGCACTGACCCAGTCGAGCCCATCGACGGGAGCGAGTTCCTCGCGAATGCGAGCGCTCGTCAGCATTCCTCGATCGTCCACAAACACCACCCGTGACAGACCAAATCGAGTCCGAACCTTTTCGACCTGATCTCGGAGGGTGAGAGGGTCGCCCGTGTTTCCCGCGTAGACCTCAATCGCTACCGGACAGCCCTCGGCGTTGCACAGCAAGCCGAAGACGATCTGAAGCGATCCCTTCTTGCCATCGCGCGAGTGTCCGATCCGAGCCAACGAACAGCTTCGTCCTTCGAGGTAACTGGAGCTGACGTCATAGAGCACCAGTGTGCCTTCGCACAGATGCCGTTTGGCGAGCGCCTTTTCGATCTTCGCCTGGCGACTGCCGAGCCAGTCCATGGCGGCGTAGAGTTCGTCGGTCTCCACGGTCTCGAGCCCCAGCATCTCGCCGAGGGTCGAGGTTGCACTGTCGGCCCGGAGGGTTCTTGTCGTTGCGAGCTTCGAGTCGGGTGCGAGTACGCGGGAAGCAATCAAGGCGACCGCGCGATCGCGCTCGGGACTGCGTCGCGAGGCCAGGAGCCGATCGAGGTCGAGCTTCTTGAGCGTGCCCAGGACGGCTGCCACGTGTCCGTGGGGCCGCGATCGGGCAATCTCGAACAGTTCGTCGGCGGCCACGAGGGCCTCTCCTCGCAAGGTGCGCCGGATGACCTCGATGGCGTGGTCGGGTAGATGCGAAAGGTTGCCAACGGTCTCGTTCTTGACCTTGCCGTCTTCGCGATAGGAACGCCTGAGCAGATGGGTGGTATAAACCCGTCCTTTGTACTTGCGAGTCGTAGTGACGACATGAACTGGCCCAGCGCGCCTAGCCATGCCGGAATGATATCCATTTGTGCAGTCGTGTCAACTATTTAGTGACTACAAATTTGCACCCGACCAGTGTCCCGAATGCCGGCAATCCCCTGGATATCCAACGACATAGTGACGACGAGGGGCCCTCAAGCCGTCAGAACTTCGGGCTAGTTCGCGGAATCGACACCCAAAGGCGTCAACACGAAGCCCTCGTAGCCGTTACTCGCGACCTCGCGGCAGCGTTCGGCGTAGGGGGGGACTCCCAGAAACGGCATGAAGACGCGCGGCTTGCCGGGCACGTTTGCGCCGAGGTACCACGAGTTGCAGTGCGGGTAGAGCGTGACTCCGGCGATCATGTTCACGACTGCGACCCATTGGTCTTCGGCTTCCAGCGTGGGTTCGATGTTCGCGATCTCGTGTTCGCGCAGGTATTCGATGCAGTCGGCGATCCAGTTCACGTGTTGCTCGATGGACGGCAGCATGTTCGACAGCACGGATGGACTCCCCGGGCCTGTGATGGTGAACAAGTTCGGGAAGCCGACCGTTGCGAGGCCGAGATAGGTGCGCGGGCCCTCCGACCATTTCTGCCGCAAGGTCTGGCCGCCGCGACCCCGGATGTCGATCGCGAGTAGCGCACCGGTCATCGCGTCGAATCCCGTCGCGAGTACGATCGCGTCGAGTTCGTAGGAATCGCCGTTCGCGATCAGGCCGGAGGTCGTGATCTCATCGATCTGGCCTTCGCTGATGTCGATCAAAGTGACGTTCGGTCGATTGAAGGTCTGGTAGTAACCGGTATCGACACACAGGCGCTTGCAACCCACGACTTGTGTTGGCGACAACGTTTGGGCTACCGCGGGATCGTCCACGGCCTCTTGAATCTTATTGCGCACGAAGGCGGCGGCTACGTCGTTGGCTTGCGGGTTGATCATCAGGTCGCCAAACGCGCCGAGGAACGGCAATCCGCCCCTTTGCCAGCGCGCTTCGAACGCAGCCTGCTGTTCCGCTTCGCTCGCCTCGAGCACGGACCCCTCGTTGGCTGGAAAGGCGGACCCGAAACCCGCTGGCGCTGCGGAGTTTCGTTTGCGGAAGCCCGCGTAGTCGTCCTTGGTCGCTCGGACGAAGTCCGGGTCGAGCAGACCGTTGTGGGCGGGAACCGAGTAGTTCGGCGTCCGCTGGAACACGTACAGGTGTTCGGCCTGTTCAGCAATCAACGGGATCGACTGGATTGCTGAAGATCCGGTGCCGATGATGCCGACTTTTTGGCCGCTGAAGTCGACGGGATCGTGGGGCCAGTCACCGGTGTGGTAGCACGGTCCTCGGAACGAATCGATGCCGTCGAAATCCGGTGTGTTGGTCGATGACAGACAACCCGTCGCCATCACGCAGTATTGCGCTGACACGCGCTCGCCGCGGCTCGTCGCCACCGTCCAGCGACCCGCTTGCTCGTCGAAGTTCATCGCGTCGACACGCGTGTCGAACTGGATGGCGCGTCGCAGGTCGAAACGATCGGCGACGTGATTGATGTATGCGAGAATCTCCGGCTGCGTCGCGTAGCGCTCTGTCCATTCCCAGTCTTGTTGGAGTTCTTCGGAGAACTGGTAGGAATACTCCATGCTTTCGATGTCACAGCGCGCACCCGGGTATCGGTTCCAGAACCAGGTCCCGCCCGGGCCGCTTCCGGCTTCGAAGACCCGAACCGAAAAACCGAGGCCGCGCAGACGATGAAGCATGTAGAGCCCGGCGAATCCGGCCCCAATGACGACAGCGTCGCAGGGTTCGGTGATTGCGATGTGGCTCGATACTGACTCCGACAATTTCCGATCTCCGCTACTCGCGCGTTCGCCGATTTGCGGCGAACGCTTCGACGTCGTCGCCTGACCAAGCCGGGTCAGCCAACACGTTCTTGGAGGGCTGATTGAATAGCAAAGGCGGCTTCATGCCTGCCTCGCGGCCTCGAGAACTTCGCGGAACTCGGTCGGCAGCGGGATCGAAGTTCCGTCGGGGCCGATAGCGACCGCGACGATCTTACCGCTCAGGCACAGCACGTCGTCGGCGCTACGGCGGGCCTCGAAGCCGTAGGTGACCGATGTGCGACCGACGGCCGCGACGCGCGCGCTGCATTGGAACTCGTCAGGGTAGCTGAGGGTGGCCGCGTAATCGGCTTCCACGTGTACGCGCGGCAAACCGAAGCTCCGCGCCGCTGGGCTGGCGGCGCCGTGAAAGAGCGCGCGCATCAGCCCGTGCTCGGCAACCTCGAAGTATCGCAGTGCGGCCGTGTAGTGGATGCGGCCGCTCGCGTCGGTATCGATCCAGTTGACCCGCAGGCTTTCGGTGTGAATCATTTGTCGCGCTTCGCCTGGTTGCGGATGACTTCCATGCCAGATGGGTCGACCGGAATCTTGAAGATCTGTTGGTTGTGAGAGTGACCGAGCTGCTGCAACGTCATTGCAGCCTGCAGTGCGGGCCACAGGCCTTGTGCATCCTGCATCTGGTTGACCGATTGCTTTGCGAGCTTCAATCCCATGCTGGGGCGACTCGCGATGCGGACTGCGAGGTCCAGCGTGTAGGCTTCGAGTTCGTCGCGGGCGACGACGGTGTTCACCATCCCGAGCGCGCGGGCTTCCTCGGCCGACAGCACTTCGCCGGTAAACAGCATCTCTTTGGCCTTCCGGACTCCCACCTCCCAGGGGTGTGCGAAGTACTCGACGCCGTTGACGCCGAACGCGACGACCGGGTCGGAAAATGTGGCGTCTTCGCTGGCGATGATCAGGTCGCACACCCACGCGAGCATCAAGCCGCCGGCAATGGTCTTGCCGTGCACCTGCGCGATGGTCGGCTTCGGCAGGTTGCGCCAGCGCCAGCAGAATCCCAGGTAGATCTCCTGCTCGACCGCCATGTGTCCTTCGGCGCCGGGAAGCGATGAGCCGCCCCAGGTTCCGACCGGCGAGAAGTCCGACATCGATGAGCTATCGCGCAGGTCGTGGCCCGACGAAAAATGTGGGCCATCCGCACTGAGAACGATCACCTTGATGCCATTGTCATGGGCGGCTCGGTCGAAAGCCGCGTTCAGCGCGTACAGCATCGGCTTGTCCTGTGCGTTGCGCGCTTCGGGTCGCGCCAACACGATTCGGGCCACGCCAGCGGCGGGTGTCTCGTAGCGGATGCCGTCGTGGCTCGCTCCGTCGGCGCCCTTCGAAGCATTTCCGTGGGTTGCTTCTGTCATGCTGAGTCCTCCCGAGCGTCGAGGAGGCTTCCCCGAGCTGAATCTCGTGTAAGATCGATTCCCCCAAATAGGAGGCGCGAACCGTGAAATTCTACAACTCTCTCGGACCCAATCCCCGATTGGTTCGAATGTTCATGCTCGAAAAAGGCATAGATATTCCCGCAATCGAGATCGACATCATGGCCGGCGCAAACCGCCAATCGGCGTATACCGATGTCAACCCGGCGGGCCAGATGCCATCGCTGACGCTGGACGACGGTAAGAATATCGCCGAAACCATCGTCATTTGTGAGTGCCTCGAGGAGGCGCATCCGACGCCCGCGCTGATTGGATCGACGCTTTCCGAGCGGGCGCAGACTCGGATGTGGACGCGGCGCATCGAGTTCAAGATCAACAATCCGCTCACCGATGCGTTCCGCTACGCCGAAGGGCTGCCGATGTTCAAGGATCGGATGCGCACGATTCCCGAGGCGGCCGACGGTTTGAAGGCGATGGCGCGCGAAGGCCTCGAATGGCTCGACGGTCAACTGGCTGGTCGCGCTTTCGTCTGCGGCGATCGTTTTTCGCTGGCCGACATCACACTCTATGCATTTCTGGATTTCGCTCCCGGTGTCGGACAACCCATCGATCCGGCACTGAAGAACGTCAGTGGCGTGCTCGAGCGCATCGCCAGTCGACCCAGCGCTGAAGCCAGCATTCATCCGGCAGCCAAAGCCGGCGGCATGCGCGCGTAGATCGCTACACAGAGATTGCTACCGAGAATCGATCGGTAACGTCGATCCGATCACCCATATCGGATGATCCATCGGTTGTTCAGTGCAGGGAAAGTGGGCCGCACATCGCTGTGAGCGGTGGCGGCCCACCCCGAATTCGGGATTGACAGGTCTGCTGGTCATCAACCCACACAGAGCCGGTCGATGCGGAGACGCCGGGGCTGTGTGCAAGCGTGAAGAGATGGGCTCCAAGGGGACCGCTGACGCCGATGCTTGCGTCGCGATGGATGCCTCGATGCGGCGAACGCGCAGTTACCCTCGAGCCTCTGCGGCCACGTAGTGGATCGCGTTTGCGATGAGCCTGCGCAGGCCCGGGTTCTGGTAGGCATCGGGTCCGTCGCCGCAGGCGATGTAGACGATGGGGCTGTTGCGGTAGCGGTGAGTCCACGCGATGAGATTGGTACCCGGCGGGTGCGACCAACCTTCGCGCGAAAACATTTTGCCCCGCAGCGCGAGCTGCGCGGAATAGAATTCAGCATCGACGAATCGGTGATCGCTGCGCAGCAGGGGTGTCAGGAGCGCTTCGTTGATTGGACACAAATAGAGTTCGTCTTCGATCTCGAAGCCCTCGTCGAGGCCCTGGGTAACGGCGTGTCCGGCGGCAACCGAGCGAATCCGGTGCTTGACGGCATGCCGGTACCCGGAAGCCGGGTAGCTCTGGCCACGGACCTCGCCTGGTTGATACAGGAACCGGCCGCCGATGATGTCTGCATACTCGGGCCAACTCGGCCAGCCGGCGATCGCGTGGTGTAGAAACACGAATCCGTGTCCACTCCCGAGCAGCTCGAGGAAACCTCGCACATAGTCTGCCGGCGGGTCGTGAAACTTCGCGCCGCCCGCCGAAAATTCGATACCGGGCATGTCGTATAGTACGTACGCGTCGTAGTGTGAAGCGCGCTCCGGCGTGAAGAACGCTTGCGCGGCCGGCTGCTCGACAGCCGACCAGCCGATGTCGGGAATTGCGTCGAAGATGGCGAAGAAAGGGTCCCGCTCGAAGGGGTGTCCCTTGGTGACGACCAGAATTTCGAGGTCCGATCCGTAACGGATGATCGACATGGTTCAGCCCTGCCTTACTGGCGCAAGCTGAGGCGGGAGGAACTGGCCCGTCCCTGCAGTGACACCCCCGTCGACCGGGATGATCGCCCCGGTGACAAACGATGCGTCGGGTGACACCAGGAAGGCGATGACCGCTGCCACTTCGTCCGCTTCTCCCCAGCGCTGCAACGGGATGTGGCTCCGCAGTGCTTGATACACCGCGGGGACCGATGCTTCGATCACAGCGGTCATTCCGGTGCGAATCGGTCCAGGGCAAACCGCATTGACGCGGATTGCATCGCGAGCCAGATCGATCGCCGCTGATCGGACGTAGTTGATGACGGCCCCTTTGGCTGCGTTGTACGCCCACATGTTCGGGTCGCCACCCATACCCGATACCGACGCGGTTGCGACCACCGAACCTCCCCCCGCGGCGCGCAGTGCAGGAGTGGCAGCACGGGTTCCGAGCACGGTCCCGCGCAGGTTGACGGCGACGACGCGATCGAAGTCGGCCAAGGGTAACGACTCGACGCTACCGGCCGCGGGCAGGCCGGCGTTGAGCGCGACGGCATCGAGTCGCCCGAACTCCCGGACGGCGAGCTCCACCATAGCGGCGTTGGTCGCTTCGTCGGTGATATCGCCGGCGAGCGAAGCGATCCGATCGACGTCATCGGTCCATGCGAGTTTGTCCGCGTCCAGGTCGACCGCCACCACCGATGCGCCTCCGGCGACCAGTCGCTCGCATAGTGCGCGACCGATGCCGGACGCCGCTCCGGTGACCACTACGACCTGTCCCGCGTTCGCGCTCATTGGTTGCTCCCTTCAGACGTTCGGTTGGCCATCATGCATCGCAAAGCTCGCTACCCGCAACTACCTGTGCATCACTATCCATGGCAGAATCCATGTCAGAATCTGTGTCAGAATCGACGGACTAAAAGGAGAAGCTCACATGCTCGTCGTCGCCGGGATCATCAGCATCGACCCCGCCAAGCTCGAGGAAGCCAAGCAGGCGGCGGCCATCATGATGGCCGAGACCCACAAGGAACCGGGTAACGGCGCATACGTATTCTCTGAGAGTTTCTCCGATGCTGGCGTCGTGCATATCTTCGAGGAGTGGGAGTCGCAGGAAGCGCTCGACTTTCATTTCAAGACCCCGCACATGGCAGAGTTTCAACAAAAGATGGGTTCGTTCGGTATCAAGGGCATGTCGGTACACAAGTACGAGGTGTCTTCGAAAGGCCCGCTGTCCTGACCTGTTTTTTGCACTAGAGGGAATTTTTCACCGTCGTCGCCTGCACGCTAGAGCTGGCGCTCTACCGGCCGGTCGCTCTCGCGATGAAGCCCGTTGCGGCAGCGTTGAACTCCGCTGCGGCCTCGATGTTCACCGCGTGGCCGGCGGCGATGTCGATCGATTCCAGCATCGGCATGCTCCTCGACGCGAACGCGGCGGGTTTGGCAAAACGCTTTTCACGTTCGCCGCGGACCAGCAGCGTGGGCACACGATTCGCTGTAATCCGGTTGCGAACCGATGAGGACAGCACGGTGTGGAGCCCGGACTTCACGATTCCATCCGTTGAGTGCAAATCGCTATCCGCGATCAGTGCATCGCGAACTTCAGGTGGCAGGTTCAACGCCCGCTTCGGATGGACGGGCAGGCGATCGATGGCGCTGCGTCCCCGCTCGGCAACCGCCAGTGCCAGCGCTTCCATCGCCGGCCTCGTTGCGCGGCTCCAATCGGCGGGCGCCAGCGCGGAATTCGAGTTCGTAAAAATTTGGGCGATGGTCCGGCCTGGGTGGTCGAGCGCGTAGCGCAGCGTCAGCGCGGCTCCGAGTGATTGTCCGCATACGAGCCAACGCTCGGCTCCCAACGATTCTCGCAGTCGCTCGAACGCGGACACGTAATGGTCGGGAGAAAAGAACTCGCCGCGCTCTGGACTCGGCGATCGACCGTGACCGAAAAGCTCTACGACGACCGGTCGCGCGACTTCCGAGAGCGCGTGCAGGTTCAAGTCCCACTGTGCTCGGCTCGACAACAGGCCGTGTACGAGCAGCAGGTACGGCCCGTTGCCCGAATGAACTTCGCACGCCAGATCGGGCTGCTCAGAGTTTGGATCCGTCATTCGCCAGTCGAACGGGTAAACCGAAATGCTGTGAGGGGTGAGCCGAACCTCCGCTTCAGACCTCGAAGCGATACGCGCCCCCATCGCGGACGATGCGGCCCCCGCTAGGGGTGTTGAAATGTGTCCCGAGAATCAGCACCGGTTGATCCGCGTTTCCATCGAGGAACTCGAGGCGCGTGCGGTGGGCGAGTTCGCGGTTGATGTCGGCGAGATCTTCCCAATCGGGATGCGCCATCTGCAAGGGGTGGTGGAAGAGGTCCCCAGTGATGATGGCTCGCTCGCCGCGCGAGCTGATCTCGACGCTGACATGACCGGGTGTGTGGCCCGGTGTCGGAATCAGTCGGACCTCGTCGGTTACGACGTGGTTCGTTTCGACGAGGTCGACGAGCCCCGCGTCGAAGACCGGCAGGATCGAGTCGTGCTTCGCTTCGGGTGCGTACGGGTCGTCCTCATCTTTCCAGAAGCTCCATTCGGCTTCCCCGACGAGGTAGCGGGCGTTCTTGAATGTCGGCACCCACTTTCCGTCTTCGAGGACTGTGTTCCAACCCACGTGATCGAAGTGCAGGTGCGTACACAGTACGCGGTCCACCGAGTCTGGCGCGAACCCCGCGGATTCGAGGTCGGACAGAAAGGACGTCTGCAGGTTGCTCCAATCGGGCATCGGCCGGTTTTTTCCGGCACCCAGGCAGGTGTCGACCACGATGCGAGCATCGCCTGCGCGGATCGCGAAGGCGTGAATGCTCAGCAGGATGTTGCCGTCCTCATCGAGAAAGTGCGGACGTAACCAACTGTGGAGGTCGACCAGATTTTCCGGTGTGGCTTTGGGAATCAACATACTGCCGGGCACAGCGCTGACCACTTCAACGACGCGCGTGATCTCGACATCGCCGATCTTCCAGACTTCCATGGCACTCCTCCGCTGACGCGAGATCTAGTACCGCGTCAACCCCGGGCGATCGCCAAAACCGAGGTACGCGATCCGTCGGAAGCCGAGATCCATGTCGGCGGCCGATGTGCGAAT
>JAQBGU010000085.1:0-4570 GCA_032128375.1 Deltaproteobacteria bacterium
GCTGTAGTAGTAGTAGTTGTTGTTGTTGTTGTTGTTGTTGTTGTAGTAGTAGTAGTAGTAGTAGTAGTAGTAGTAGTAGTAGTAGTAGTAGTAGTAGTAGTAGTAGCCGTAGTAGCCGTAGTAGTAGTAGTAGTAGCCGTAGTAGTAGCCGTAATAGTCGAATCCCCGGATAGGTCTTTCCCGGGGCTCGTTTACCACGGCCGTCAAGTGTTGATCTCGGCGCGGCGATATGCTTTCTGGCTCCTGAGCGTTTAGACTGGATCGAAACGAGCCTGTGTGTGAACGGGAACGGATTGGATTAGCCTTGTGTCTGAAATGATGTGTCTGAAATGATGTGTCTGAAATGACGTGTTTGAAATGAATCGTCGAATCGGCTCGGGAATCGGCAACCGAACCAGCCAACGGGTTGCCACCGTTCTCACTCTGACCATCCTCGCGCCGCTTCTCGCCGCTGGCCTGGCCGCCGCCTCGCCGTGCTGCGCAGACTGCCCGCCGCCGGTTTCCGCCACACAGGCTGCGCCCTGCCACGGAAGTCTCTTTCTCAGCTGCTGCGACGACGTCACCACAGCGCCAGAAGCCGACGCCAAGCGCTACGAATCCCGCATTGTCGGGGTCAGCAACAGTGTTGTTCGTGTCTGGGTCAACGAAAAAACCCGCCACGTCCTGCCGCGGGTACCTGCCGAGTTGGACTGGCTGACATCGGCCCTGCGCCGCTCCGTCGTCATCCGCACCTAGAAGCACTCAGCCGACCCAACTGCGCCAGCCAGGGCTGCCCGCTCCGATAGGCACGCCCTCGCTTCTTCCCCTTGGCTGAGGAATTTCATGTTTGCAAAAGAACCGCTCCGTTTGGGCACGACTTCGTCGAGCGCCCGTACTCGCGCCGCATCACTTCTGGTGGTGTTCATTTTTTCACTCTCCGGCTGCGCGACCGGTCTTGGAACGCGTCATCGGACGCTGCAACGCGAGTTCGATCTCAGTCCATCGACCGCTTCAGCGGCTCCATCAATGGCCCCATCGATCAGCGCAGTGGACGCCGCCCCTCGCTCACCCGCTCACTCGTCGCCGGATGCGCCACCGGCCGACCTGCATCTGGGTGGAGCGAGCCTTTCCCGGCTTGCGTTCATCCATGCGGTTCTCGAGCAGAACCCAACTGTTCGCTCGGCGCAATACGCGTTTGGCGCCGCGCTCGCCCAGTACCCGCAGTCGATCGCGCTCGCTGACCCGAGGCTCGACTATGGAATCACCCCGGATTCGATTGGCTCGCATGTCGTCGACGAGGGCCACAAGGTCGAACTCCGGCAGCATTTCCCGTTTCCGGGAAAACTGCGCCTGCGTGGCGAAGAAGCCCTCGCACACGCCGAGGCTGCCAAGCACGACTTGCAGTCGGTCCGCCTCGAGCTTGCAGCCAGCGCTTCACGGTTGTTCGACGACTACTACTACCTCGGTCGGGCGATCGAGATCAACAGCGAGCACATCGAACTCCTCGAGAGCTTCAAGGCGATTTCGATCGCTCGCTACGAGGCGGGAAACGGCTCACAGCAGGACCCGCTGCAGGCGGAGACGGAGCTCGCACATCTGATTCATCAAGACGTCGTATTGAGAACGAATCGTGAACTCGTATCGATGCGCATGAACGCACTGCTGCATCGATCCCCCTCACACCCGATTCCCGCACCTCCAGCCACACTCGAAGCCCCTGCAATGCCAGATTCTGCCGCTGACCCGGAGCGGGTGGCGCTCGAGAACCGGCCTGAGCTTCGGGCCATGGCCTCGCATATCGAAGCCGAACAAGCTTCCGTTGCAAGCGCTCGGCGCGAGTTTTTCCCCGACTTCACGGTCGTCGGTGTCTACAACACGCTATGGCAGGCGGACGAAAATCGGGCGTTCGTCGGGCTTTCCTTCGACGTTCCGCTGCAGCTGGGTCGACGCCGAGCCGCGCTCCGCGAAGCAGAGGCGAAACTGGGTCGGGCTCGCGCGGAGCAGGACCGAGCTGCTGACGAGGTTCGACTCGGTGCTGCGGTCGCGCGCGCTCGTCTACATGAGGCCGAGCACGTTCTGATGTTGTTTCGTGACAGCCTGCTTCCCCCAGCCCGAGACCGCGTCGAGGCGGCCCGAGCCGGATTCGAAACCGGAAGAAACAGTTTTCTGGCGCTGATCGAAGCCGAGCGAAATCTTCGCATGACGTCAGACGGTCTCGAAAAGGCCCGCGCTGCGCGAAGTCAGGCGCGCACCAATTTCCTTCGGGAGCTGGGGCTGTTCCCCGAGCGGGTCGAGGAGGTCAATACAAAATGACAATGCGTGCCTCCATCTCCGCTTCGCAGAGCGCGGCGCTCATCTTCACGGCAGCCCTGTTCGCATCCGTCCCCTTTGCCTGCAACGACGCTGCCCACACGGAAACAGTCGTTCGTTCGGACGCTCTTACGCTGGCCGTCACACTCGACCCCAAAGCAGCGCGCGCCGGCAAGAACACCCTCTACCTCGAACTCCACAACGCAGCAGGATTGCCCGTATCGGGTGCCGAAGTTTCGACCAAGGTTCACATGCATCCAATGGGCGGAATGGCCGCAATGGGTGGGATGGCGACAGTCAGCGAGGAGCGAGAAGGTCGCTACCGGGCGAACTTCGATCTCGACATGGCCGGCACCTGGCTCATCGAAGTTCGCCTGCAATCCCCATCGGGCGACTCACTCGCTGCAGACGGTTCCCTCACCGTGGGTATTCCCGGTCTATCACTCAAGGCACTCGGCGCGGCCGGCGCCCGCCCGGCTGCACACGCGGAGAGTTCAATCCATCCCGCCCAGATCAGCCTCGACCCGGAACGGCTACGACACATCGGTGTGCGAATGTCCGAAGCCACACTGGAGGTGGGCACGAACACCATCCGGGCGCCGGGACGCGTCACCTACGACGAAACCACGCTTCGCGATGTCTCTCTCAAGGTCATGGGGTGGGTCGGGGAAATCCGGGCGAACGCCGTGGGAGCGCGGGTCCGCCAGGGCGAGGAACTGTTTCGTCTCTACAGCCCGGAACTCCTGGCCGCTCAGGAAGAATATCTGCAGGCACTGCGAAGCCAACAGCGCGCGAGCGCTACCTCGGCACCCGACCGAGCCGACTATCTCGTCCGCGCGGCGCGCACGCGCCTGCGGCTGTGGGATATCGCGCCGAGCGAACTCGATGCGATCGCCCGCTCCGGAAAATCCCGCGAGTACATCCCGGTTCGCGCACCGACGAGCGGTTTCATCATTGAGAAGAACGTCGTCGAGGGAAGTTCCGTGACGGCCGGTGCGAAGCTCTACCGCATCGCGCCCATCGACCGCGTGTGGGTCGAGGCAGAACTCTATGAATCAGACTTTCCGCTCGTCTCGGTGGGCCAGGCTGCCACGATCACACTCCCGT
Organism: Deltaproteobacteria bacterium; assembly: GCA_032128375.1. Lineage (GTDB taxonomy): Bacteria > Myxococcota_A > UBA9160 > UBA9160 > SMWR01 > JAJDAM01. Next base: position 3,397 of record JAQBGU010000085.1, read on the forward strand.
ATGTTCCCGGCGAGACTTTCAACGGCGTCGTCTCATACGTCTATCCCTACCTCGAAGCGGAGACGCGAACAGGCCGGATTCGGATCGAACTCGAAAACCCGGGCCTCACGCTGCGGCCTGATATGTACGCGAACGTCACGCTCGCAGTCGAGCGAGCGGCTCGTCTGCTGGTACCCGCATCGGCGGTGCTCCACGCCGGAGATCGCGCGTTCGTGTTCCTCGAGCTTGCCGATGAACAGGACGCGGCGTACCGGCGCTTCGAGCCCCGCGCCGTTCGAGTCGGTGCCCAGAGCGGAGACACAGTCGAGATCATCGCAGGTCTCGATGCGGGCGATCGCATCGTCACGTCCGGAACCTTCCTGATCGCCTCCGAGAGCCGACTGCGTGCCGCGATGGAGGATTGGTAGTGGCCAGCGAAGCGGGCGTCGCGAGGCAGGGCCTGCTGTCGCGAATCATCGAGGCTTCGGCCGGCAATCCCGTCCTCACGATCCTCATGGTCTCGGCTCTCGCTCTGTTTGGCGGCTACGCACTTCGCGAAAGCGCACTCGATGCGATTCCAGACCTGTCCGACGTGCAGGTCATCGTCTTCACCGAATGGCCCGGGCGCAGTCCCCAACTGGTCGAAGACCAGCTCACCTACCCGATTTCCGCGAGGCTTCTGTCCGCGCCCCGCATTCGGTCGGTGCGCGGCCAGAGCTTCTTCGGTCTCTCTTTCGTGTATGCGATCTTCGAAGACGGAACCGACCTCTACTGGGCCCGCAGCCGTGTGCTCGAGTACATGAGCGCAATCCAAGGCACGCTTCCGGACGCTGTCACGCCCGTGCTCGGGCCGGACGCAACGGGGGTCGGTTGGGTCTATGAGTATGCGCTGGTCGACCGAAGCGGCGCGCTCGATCTGGCCGAGCTGCGCAGTCTGCAGGATTGGAACATCCGCTATGCGCTCGAAAGCATTCCGGGTGTAGCAGAAGTCGCCTCGATCGGCGGCTTCGTCCGCCAGTACCAGGTCCAACTCGACCCGAACAAGCTGAACGCGCTTGGCATCTCCACCCCGTCCGTCATCGCGGCGATACGCGAATCGAACGAGGACGTTGGGGGGCGCACGCTCGAGTTGGCCGGGCACGAATTCGTCATTCGCGGTCGCGGCCACATCAAAAGCCTGGACGACCTGCGGAAC
>JAQBGU010000086.1:0-40360 GCA_032128375.1 Deltaproteobacteria bacterium
CGGCGCACGCTGGAGGGCCTCGGTGCGGAGGGAGCCGGCGAACAGCTTCGCGAACTGCTGGGGCAACTCGAAGCGGCGGGGATGCCGCAGGAGCAACTCGACGCGCTGCGCGGATTGATCGACCGGCTGATGGAGGCGATCCGCAAGAGCGTTCGCAACTTCACGGAACGCGAACTCCAGAAGCAGAACCACGACTACATGGAGAAGTTCCGGCGCGAGACGCTGCTGGAGAAGAGCTTCTACCACCTCACCGAAGACGAAGTGAGAAAGATGCGCGAAGTCGTCGAGCGACTCGCGCAGAAGATCAAGAATATCCTGACGATCCGACGCAAGCGAATGAAGCGCGGAAAGCTCGACTTGCACCAGACGCTGCGGCGCAACATGTCTCATGGCGGGATCCCGTTCGAACTGGTCTGGAAGCACCGCAAGAAGGATCGGCCGAAGCTCGTGATCTTGTGCGACGTGTCGTCTTCGGTCGCGAATGTGTCGCGCTTCATGCTGCAGTTCTGTTACACGCTACAAGAGGCGTTCACGAAGATTCGGGCCTTCATTTTCGTAGCCGAACTGGGAGAAGTCACCCACTTGTTTCAGGATGGCGATATCAGCGAGTCGATCGAAGAAGCCCTGGAGGGCGGAGGTGTAATCAACGTCTATACGCGCTCGAACTTCGGCTACGCGTTCCACCATTTCTGGCAGAATTTCCTGTCCTCGATCGACAACAAGACGACCGTCATCGTGCTCGGCGACGCGCGAAACAACTACAATGACGACAAAGCGTGGTGCTTGCGCGAGATCCACCAGAAGGCCAAGAACGTGGTGTGGCTGAACCCGGAGAGTCCCAGTGCCTGGGGGTTCGGTGACAGTGTGATGGACCGCTACGCGCCGTACACCGACGTGGCCGAAGAGTGTCGCAACCTGCGTCAATTGTCCGCGATGATCGACCGGCTCGTACTGCTGTAACAGCAACAACATCGACGACAACGACATCGACGACAACAACAGCAATGACGAGCGCGCTCCGAGACACCGCGAGTCCTTCACCGGTTGTTGGCATAGACTAGAATCAAACGCTGTTCTCCGATCGTCCGGGCTGCCCACCCGGTATTTGCGAACGTCGAGATGTTGAAGGCGCTGGCACAACAGGCAAGAACAGGCAAAGACGGGCAAAAAAGGAAACGCCCCGCGTGAGCGGGGCGTTTCGGAGAGGGGAGAGACGGTGGACGGATGATGGGGGGTGAGAGGTTGGACATTTCGGTGAGAAATGCCAAATCCACCGCCGCTCCATAAACTACTTGACTAAAATCTCAGCTCTAAAACTCCGTTCCAAAACTCGGTTTTTGACGCCGATCTGGATTTCATCCGCTATTTCATCCTTTGAGGACTCGAAGACTTGAAGAGTTTTTGAAAGTTTCTGGTGACCTGCGATCAGTCACCTCGGGCATTATGGAGTGGCAGCTCTGAATAGTCAAACCGTATTTGAGAAAATGATCGAATCTTGAACAAATTCTGAAACCACAACAAAGTCATTTAGTTCAATAGTATTTTGAAAGGTAATTCTTGGAATTTCGCCATATTGTGTGATTTTGACGCGGTTCCGGCGGGTCGTGTACCGTCCGCCAACTCCGAAGTTACCGGCATTTGTCCAGGAGACCCGCGTGAACCCGCCCAGACGTTTTTCGATTCGCACCTACGGGTGCCAGATGAACGTTCATGACTCCCAGAAGGTCAGCAACTTGCTGCACCACGACGGTTGGAGCGCGGCGGACTCGGCCGACTCGGCTGACTTGTTGATCATCAATACCTGCTCGATTCGCGACAAGGCCGAACATCGGCTCTACAGCGAACTGGGCAAACTTCGGGAGTGGAAGTCCGCCCAGCCCGGTCGGATCATCGGTGTGGCGGGCTGCGTCGCCCAGCAGCAGGGCGACGCACTGCTGTCGCGATTCTCGCAACTCGACTTCGTTTACGGCACCCACAATCTGCGCCGGGTTCCGTCGATGGTGGAGGCGGCGCTGGCCGGGCATCGCGGGTCGAAGACCGACGAGGCGAGTACCCATGAGCGATTCGATCTGCCGGCGCCACATCGGGATTTGGCGGCCGATCCGGCGGGTCGCGCGTACGTCACCGTGATGGAAGGCTGCGACATGTTCTGCAGCTTCTGCATCGTGCCGTTTACGCGGGGCCGCGAGATCAGCCGTCACGCGGATGCCATCGTTGGCGAAGCCCGAGCGCTCGTCGATCGCGGCGTCCGGGAAATCACGTTGCTGGGCCAGACGGTAAACGCCTATGGGCGCCATGCACTGAGGCGCGCGCGTGCGACCGGGGGCGTGCTACCCAACGACGTCATCGGCTTTGCTGAACTGCTCGCCGAACTCGACGCGCTCCCGGGGCTTCGGCGGCTTCGCTACATCAGTCCGCACCCGACCTTTTTCGATCCGACATTGATTCGCGCCCACGGCGACCTCGAATCGCTTTGTCCTCACATTCACCTGCCGGTTCAGTCAGGTTCCGATCGGATTCTCGAGCGCATGCGCCGCCGCTACACGGCCGGTGACTACCGAAAGCTCGTCGACCAGCTTCGCGACAGCCGTCCCGACCTGGCAATCACGACCGACCTGATCGTCGGGTTTCCGGGCGAGACCGATGCGGATTTCGAGGACACGCTCGGGCTCGTGCGGGACGTTGCTTTCACGGACAGCTTCATTTTCAAGTACTCGCCGCGACCCAAGACGGCCGCGGCCCCGATGGACGGAGCTGTCGCCGCCGATGTGGCGCAGCAGCGACTCGAGCAGCTTCAGAATCTGCAGCGTTCACTGACTCTGGCCGCCCATCGCCACCGGGTGGGGAGACGCACGCAGGTCCTGGTCGAGGGAGTGAGTCGCCGGGGCGGCAACCAGCGGTATGGGCGGGATCCGTACAATCGAGTGGTAAATTTTCCGATCCAGGCAGACGATTCGATCGGACGAGCCGAACCGGGCCGATTGCTCGAGGTCGATCTCGTCGATGCGACGCCGCATTCGTTGATCGGCGAACCCGTCTCGGCTGACGGGCTGGGCACTTCACGGGCTCGGAATCGACAGCCCGTGGCGACAGGAGTGAAGCTCGGAGCAGGGTCCGCCGATGGTAACCTGCGAGACACCCGAGTCGGCGAATACACGTAGTCGCGGCGGCGTGATGCTGGGACTGCCAACCATCGGCTGACGTACCGATCGAGCGAAGGGGAATCGGATGCCCAAGGGGCGCATCCTCGCAGTGGACGACCAGCGTTACTTCCGCGAGCTGCTGGAGGGAATGCTGGTGGAAGAAGGCTTCGAGGTTCAAACGGCCTCGAGCGGTCAGGAGGCTCTTCGCCTTCTGGGGCGCTCCAAGTTCGACATCGTGCTCACCGATCTGGTCATGCCCGAGATGGACGGCAACGAACTGGTCCACCGCGTAAAGCGGTTCGATCCCGACCAGGACATCGTAGTCGTGACCGGTGTCGTGGATGTGAGGACCGCCGTCGACTCGATGAAGCTCGGCGCGTCTGAATACCTGCTCAAGCCGTTCGATCGGGGAACGCTGGCGAACACGCTCGAAGGCGTGCTGCATCGCCGCAGGCTTCGCATCGAGCACTCGCGGCTACTCGAGGAGAACATCGAATACATGGGCGAGCGCACGCTCATCGAGCGCGCGATGGCGCTGTTCTCGTTCCTTTCTGTCGAACCGCTGGCAGAACGGATCGTCGAGGGTCTGTGTGTCGAGACGGGCGCGCAGGGGGGCATCCTGTGGATCGCGGACAAAGCCGGGGCCGATTCTCTGCGTCTGGTGTCCGCGCGCGGACTGGTGCGCGTCGATGAGGAGTCGGAGTCACTCGCCGTGTGCGAGTTGCTCGCCGATTTTCGCGACGGGACGCTCCGATCCCAGATCGTAGATCAACAGGGAAACGCGGCCGACGAGGGCGACAGCCTGTCGCTCGTGTTGCGAGATGAGTCTCGCGTGAGCGGTATCGTGAGGCTGACCGACAAACTGGGTGGCGACCGATTCGATGCCATCGATCGAGCCAGCGCAGAGAAGTTCGTCGGATTCGCACAGACCGCGCTCGTCAATGCGGTCCGTTTTGGAGCGCTCGAGCGCCGCACGCTCGAGGATGCCGCTACGGGTGCGTACACGATCGAGCATTTCGAAAACGCCGTCCGCAAGGAGATCGAGAAATCGACTCGCCACGGGCGCGCGTTTTCGGTACTCGAGGTCGCGTTCACGCGGATAGAGGGAATCAATTCGCAGGCCGTGGAACGCGCCTACCGGGAATGGTTGGCGGATCTGGTTCAGCAGTTCTCCGCTCTGCAGAGGTCGACCGATTTGTTGGCGTTTGATGGCGAAGGCCAACTCATGGCGTTGCTTCCCGAAGCCGATGCTCTGGGCGCCACACTGATGAAGCAGCGGGCCGCGAAGACTTTCGAGTCGGTGTTGGAGGAGGCCTCGGCCGAAGGCGGCGCAATGGCGGGCTTGGCTCCCGAACGTCGACCCCAGCTGGGTCTGGCGGTCGTCACCTACCCGGCGGATGGAACGCAGCTCGAGAGCCTGATGCGCGCGCTCGACGAGCGCGTCGTACAGGACCGGGAGAGTCTGGTGCGGGAGTTGGAGCTGAATCGGCTTCCGTTGACGGTTTGTTTCGAGCTACTGCTGGAACGCGGCTTCGCAATGTCGCCCGACGAGGTCGCAAAAATGGGGGACCTCGTACTCGGCGAGCCTCTGCGCGGTTCGACGGGCCGAACACTGTTGTACGTGTCGCCGGGTCGCATGTTTGTCGATGCCGTCTCCAATAGCCTGTGTGGAAGACGTGATCTCGCGGACACCCTTGCCGACATGGAAGTCGCTGTGTTGAGCGGGGAGCCCCGACCGCGGGGTCTGGACGAGCGGGTCACCTGGGTAGCGGGCGATAGCCCCGGGAATGCACCGTTCGTGATCCGCTTCGGAGATGGGCCCGCCTATGCGCTGATCTGCGATGACGTGGCCGGTACCGCGAACGGCCGGATGTTTCACACCGCTGATCGCTGTCTGGTCGAACACCTGGCGCTTCGCGTTCAACGGGGCCTGGCCGGATAGCCGGCTCGAATTGCGTGATTGCTCCGTGGTCGGAGCCCACGCGCAGGGGGGAGAAACGTTGGGTGGGGTGCTGATCGCAGACGCTGATAGCGACCGCGGCCAACGCATCGCGTCCGCCTGCTCCGAACTCGGGCTCGTTGTGCGGGTGGTCACGCATGGTGGGGCCGCGCTCGAAACAGCACTGGCCAAGCCGCCCGTGGTGATGATCGTTCAGCTCGAACTGCCGCTGATCGCCGGGGAGCAACTCGGCGAAATTCTTCTCGCGAACCCGCGGACCGGTGAGGTGGCTCTGGTTTTCCTGGCCGATACGACCGCCCAATCGGCTGTCCTGGGGTTGAAGGGCCAAGTATTCCCCCCGCGATCGCCCGCCACGGAGGTCGCTCGACTCGCACAGCGGCTACTCGAGCGACTCGGGCCGGCTTCACTCGCGCCGCCTGGATCGCCGGGTTCGGATGGCGTAGAAGGTGAACTCTCGCAGCTTCCGCTGGCGGACCTGGTCCAGCTCTTCCATGTCAGTCAGAAGAGTGGTCGCGTCGAATTGTCTCGGAAGACAGCTGACGGAGCGGTAGAAACGGGCACCGTCGTGCTGCGTGACGGAGACCTGATTCACGCCACAACTGGTTCTGCGGTGGGAGAAAAGGCGCTGTATCGGTTGCTCGAGTGGGATCGGGGCAGGTTTGATTTCCATTCGAGCCAGCTGTCGGGCACCGACACACAAACAAGGACTCTCGAGAAGCCAACCGGCGCGCTCGTGCGAGAGGGAGTGCGTCAGGCACAGGAGCGTGCGCGGCTGGCTCGCGATCTGCCACCGGCCGACGCGCGGGTTCGGCTCAAGGTCCGGCGCGCATCGCTGCCGATCGTGATTCACCCACTGACCCAGGAGGTGCTGCTGGTTCTCGAAGGCTACACGCGGGTTGGTGATGTGGTCGATCACTGCTCGTTTTCTGACTACCAGGTGTTGCGAACACTACGGACCCTGATCGATCGCGACTTGGTCGAGTTGAGCCGCGGCTCGAAACCCGCGCAGAGCGAGTCGAAGCTCGGACTATTTGCAGCGGCGCGCGGGGATCGCTTGTGCGAGTGGTTGGGCACAGGGCCAGCAGATCACGCGCAGCCGACAGACGCGAAACTCCTGGTCGTCTCATCCGATTCCGAGGCCTCTCGCGGGTTCCTCAGGTTGGTGAGCCGACTGCCTGGTGCGACGCATGCGTCGGCATTTGGCGCGAAAACGACCATCGGTTCGCTCGGAAGATTGGCTGTGAATTCGAAAGTCGGCATCGAATTCGTGCAGGTCCCGTCTGATGCCCGCTACGCGCCCCTGTGGCCGATCGCTGCTCACGGTGCGCTCGGCGTGCTGTTTGTGCTTTCCAGCCCCGTTTCGGCGGGACTCGAAGCGGTTCGATGCGCGGCCGAGACCTTGTCGCGATTGCCTCGCGCGCGCATCTTTCATTTGCTCTTGCTCGAAAAAGAAGGCGATATCGAGCCCGATGCACTGCGGGAAAACCTGTCTCTTTTTGACGAGAGCGCACTTTTTCTGATCCCGCTCGCCAACCCAACCAGCACAGACGTCTTGCTGCGCGAAATGTTCGTGCGAATTCTGCCCTGATCGAACGCATGACCCGGCACACCGAACCCGGTACGCAAAACCCCGGCGGCTTGACCTAACCCCCAGCAACCATTAAACTGCGCGCCCAATTGGGGGGGCGCGCGTATCACTTCAGGACCTCGGCGCAGAATTTCCGGGTTCGATCCGCAGCGAACTGCGGCGACCCACGCGCGCCCGCGATCGATATGAGCGACCAGTTGATGCGCGAGGGACTGACGTTCGACGATGTCCTGCTGTCGCCTGGCGCCAGCGATGTCCTACCCGGTGATGTCGACCTCCGCTGCCAGCTGACCCGCGAAATCTCGTTGGACATCCCGTTGCTGTCTGCGGCGATGGATACGATCACCGAGCACGAAACGGCGATCTGTCTGGCGCAGAACGGCGGTATAGGCATGCTTCACAAGAACATGCCGGTATCGATTCAGGCCGCCGAAGTCGACAAGGTCAAGCGCAGCGAGTCTGGCATGATCGTCGACCCCATCACGATGCGACCCGAGCAACCCGTCTTCGAGGCGCTCGATGTGATGAAGCGTTACCGCATCTCGGGTGTTCCGGTCACGCGCGACGGCAAGGCCGTCGGAATCCTGACCAACCGCGATCTGCGCTTCGTGCGCGACACCGACCAGGAGATCTCGCGGGTCATGACCCGGGAAAACCTGGTGACGGTGCCGCCGGGCACCACGATCGATCGCGCCAAGGAATTGCTCCACAAATACCGGATCGAGAAACTGCTCGTGGTCGACGACCACGGCATGCTGTGCGGGCTGATCACCATCAAAGATATCGAGAAGAGCGAACGCTTTCCCGATGCGTCGAAAGACGAACTCGGCCGGCTCTTGTGCGGCGCCGCCGTCGGCGTGGGCGAAGACCGGCTGGAGCGAGCACAGGCCTTGGTGGATGCCGGAGTCGATGTGGTGGTCGTGGATACCGCGCACGGTCACTCGTCGGGTGTACTTCGAGCGATCGAGGACCTGCACAGAACATTCCCTGAGTTGCCGTTGATCGGCGGCAACGTCGCCACGCCGGAAGGCTGTGAGGCGCTGATCAAGACGGGCGTATCGGCTGTCAAGGTGGGTGTTGGACCGGGATCGATCTGCACCACGCGCATCATCGCGGGCATCGGTGTGCCGCAGTTCACCGCAGTGCTCGAATGCGCCAGGGTCGCCGCCAAGGCCGGCGTACCGGTCATCAGCGATGGCGGCATCAAGTTTTCCGGCGACGTCGTCAAGGCGCTGGCGGCGGGCGCGTCGACCGTGATGATTGGAGCACTATTCGCCGGGACCGATGAGGCTCCGGGAGAAGTCGTTCTCTACCAGGGGCGCTCCTACAAGGTCTATCGCGGCATGGGGTCGCTCGGGGCCATGTCAGACGGCAGCGCAGACCGCTACTTCCAAGCCGACGTGGACGACTCGTCGAAGTTGGTTCCCGAGGGAATCGAAGGGCGCATCCCGTACCGCGGTAGCCTGACGAGCAACGTCTACCAGTTGATCGGAGGCTTGCGCTCGGGGATGGGGTACATCGGTGCGCCCAACCTGACTGAACTCAAGCGACGCGCACGCTTCTTGCGAATTTCGTCCGCCGGGCTCCAAGAGAGCCACGTTCATGATGTCATCATCACAAAAGAAGCTCCGAATTACCGAATCGAGTAGTCGAATCGAGTAGTCGAATCGAGCGGATCGAGTAACATCGACATCCCCTTGTCACTACACCCTCGGACGCATCCCCGTCGCTTCGCCTTCCTCCGGTGAAACGATGAACTTGGACGACTGGCGCATGCACCAAGGCCCGCTGACACGCGATCGCGCGGGCGATCGCATCTTGATCCTCGACTACGGATCGCAGTTTACGCAGTTGATCGCGCGCAGAATTCGCGAACAGCACATCTACTGCGAAATCCACCCCGGCGACCGCGATGCTGCGTTCGTCCGCGAGTGGGGACCGGCCGGCATCGTATTGTCTGGCGGACCGGCGAGTGTGCTCGACAGCGGCTCGCCGAAACTCGACCTCGGGATCCTCGACGTCGGCTGCCCCATTCTCGGGGTTTGCTACGGGCTGCAGTTGCTGACGCATCAATTGGGCGGCCTGGTCGAAGCCGCCGACGATCGTGAATACGGGCGCGCAATGCTGAAGGTGGAAAAGGACGACCCTCTGTTTGCGAACCTCGACGGGGGTCCGGAGCGCACGGTCTGGATGAGCCATGGCGACTCCGTGCTGCGGCTTGCACCGGGGTTCGAGTTGCTGGCGAGCAGCGACAATTCGCCTTTTGCCGCCATGCGCCACACCGATCGACCCATCTGGGCCATCCAGTTCCACCCCGAAGTCGCCCATACCGATGGCGGCACACAGATGCTCACGAACTTCGCGATCGATATCTGTGGTGCGGCTCCGAGTTGGACCATGGAGTCGTTCATCGACGATAGCGTGGCGCGAATCCGCGAGCGGGTCGGCGATCGGAGGGTGATCTGTGGCCTTTCGGGCGGCGTCGATTCGAGCGTGGCTGCGGTGCTCGTGCACCGAGCGATCGGAGACCAGCTCCGCTGTATCTTCGTCGACAACGGCCTGCTGCGAAAAAACGAGCGCGCGGACGTGGAGCGCCTGTTTGGAAGACTCCTCGATGTGCCGCTGATCATCGCGGACGCCGGAAAGCGTTTTCTCGACGCGCTGGCGGGCGAGACCGATCCGGAGCGCAAGCGCCGAATCATCGGACACCTGTTCATCGAGGTGTTCGATGAACAGGCGAATGCGATCGGCGGAGCCGATTTCCTGGTTCAAGGTACGCTGTATCCGGACGTGATCGAAAGCGTCCCCGTGATGGGTCGGTCATCGACGATCAAGAGTCATCACAACGTCGGTGGATTGCCGGAGCGCATGAACCTGGAACTGCTCGAGCCGTTGCGTGAACTGTTCAAGGACGAAGTGCGCGATGTCGGACGCAAGCTCGGGCTCGATGCCGGAGTGGTGGGTCGACACCCGTTTCCCGGACCGGGCCTGGCCATTCGTGTGATCGGTGAGATTACCGGGGGAAAACTGGCGAGTCTGCGTGAGGCGGATGCCATCTTGATCGAAGAGATTCGCCGCGCGGGCCTCTACGACGAAATCTGGCAGGCCTTCGCGGTTTTCCTCCCCGTCCAGACTGTCGGCGTGATGGGCGACGAGCGAACCTATGAAAATGTCGTCGCGATCCGCTGCGTGAGTTCGGTCGATGCGATGACCGCCGATTGGTCGCGGATTCCGCACGAAGTGTTGGCGACGATGTCGAGCCGGATCATCAATGAGGTGAAGGGGATCAACCGCGTCGTCTACGATATTTCTTCGAAGCCGCCTGCGACGATCGAGTGGGAGTGACGTCAAGTGTCGGCTGAACCCTTTGTTCATCTTCACCTGCACTCTCAATATTCGCTGCTCGACGGTGCGATCAAGATTTCCCCCTTGTTCGAGCGCGCCAAAGAGCTGAACATGCCCGCGGTTGCGCTGACCGACCACGGCAATTTGTTCGGCTCGGTCGAGTTCTACGTCAAAGCGCGTGAAGCCGGAATCAAGCCGATCATCGGTTGTGAGATGTACATCGCTACCGGCTCGCGGTTTACGAAAGAAAAACGCGCGCACGATTCGAGTGGCTACGACGCCATCAACCACCTGATCTTGTTGGCCATGAATGAGACCGGGTACCGAAACCTCGTGTATCTGTCGTCCAAGGCGTACCTGGACGGATTTTATTACAAGCCGCGCATCGATATGGACCTGCTCCGCGATCACAGCGAGGGGTTGATCGCCACCTCCGGTTGTTTGTCTTCGATGGTCTCGCGCGCAATCACCGGTGGTCGCACGACCGAAGCCTGGCAGCTGGTCGAAGATTTCGCGGGCGTGTTCAAGGACCGGTATTACCTGGAGCTGCAGCGCCATGGCATCGGCGACCAGGATGTCGTCAATGCCGAGTTGGTCAAGATGTCGCTGGACATGAACCTCCCGTTGCTCGCCACCAACGATTGTCACTACCTCGGTCACGCGGACAACGACCATCACGATGCGCTGCTGTGTATCGGGACGGCGACAAACCTCGACGACCCGAACCGCTTCAAACTCGACGGCAAGGGGTTCTACCTGAAGTCGGGCGACGAGATGGCGGAGGTGTTTTCGGATCATCCTTCTGCGCTGCGCAATACGCTGGAGTTGGCCGAACGTTGCAATGTCGAACTCGCGGTAGATACAGGCGAATACCACCTGCCCGATTTTCAGGTTCCAGCTGGGGAAACCAAAGAGCAGGTGCTCGGGCGAGCGGCGTGGAGAGGGCTGAAAGAGCGACTCGGGTTGCAGCCAGACGAGCCACTCGGAAGCAAGTACGCCGCCTACGAAGAGCGCATGAAGACAGAACTCGGTGTGATCGAACCGATGGGTTTTGCGGGCTACTTCCTGATCGTCGCCGATTTCATCGATTTCGCGCGCCGGGAAGACATCCCAGTGGGTCCGGGTCGGGGCTCGGCTGCGGGCAGCCTGGTCGCGTACAGCATGGGTATTACCGGTGTGGATCCAATCGAGTACGACATTATCTTCGAGCGATTTCTCAACCCCGAGCGGATCTCGATGCCAGACGTCGACGTCGACTTCTGCATGCGCGGCCGCGACCGGGTAATCCAGTACGTGGCGGAGAAGTACAACGGAGAAGGCGACGATGAACGCCGGGTCGCACAGATCATCACGTTCGGAAAGCTCCAGGCGCGCGCCGCGATTCGCGATGTGGGTCGCGTGCTCGGCATGGCCTACGGCGACGTCGATCGCATCTCGAAGCTGGTTCCCGACACGCTCGGAATCAGCTTGGACGAGGCAATCGAACAGAGTGTGGAGATTCGCGCACGCGCCCAGGCGGACGGCCAGGTCGCGCAACTGCTCGAGATCGCGCGTGGGCTCGAGGGCCTGACCCGGCACGCATCGACCCACGCGGCTGGAGTCGTGGTGTCCGATCGGCCGCTGATCGATTTGGTTCCGCTATACCGCGATCCGAAATCGGGCGATGTGGTGACGCAATACGACATGACCGGCGTCGAGCGGCTCGGTTTGATCAAGTTCGACTTTCTCGGCCTCAAGACACTCACGACGATTCACGATGCAGAACGCCGGATCCGCGAATCTGGACATCCCGACTTCCGCGTCGATAAGGCGCCACTCGACGATCCGGCGACCTACGAGATGCTCGCCAATGGAGACACCGAAGCGGTGTTCCAGGTCGAGTCCGCGGGGATGACCGACCTGGTCGTCAAGCTGCGACCGAAGACGTTCAAGGAAGTGATTCCGCTGGTTGCGTTGTATCGACCCGGACCGCTCGGTTCAGGCATGGTCGACGATTTCGTCAACCGCAGGAACGGCGTCACCCCGGTCGAGTACCTGTGTCCGGAGCTCGAGGAGCTGACGGCCGAGACGCTGGGCGTGATCGTCTACCAAGACCAGGTGCTGCAGATCGCCAACCGGTTGGCCGGTTACAGCCTGGGCGAAGCCGACCTGCTGCGTCGCGCAATGGGCAAAAAGAAGCCTGAGGAGATGGAGCGCCAACGCGCGAAGTTCGTCGCCGGGGCGATCGCGCGAAACATCGACAGAGTCAAGGCTGAACAGGTGTTCAGCCTGATGGCCGAGTTTGCGGGCTACGGTTTCGCGAAGTCGCATTCGACCGCCTACGCGCTGATCACCTATCAGACCGCTTATCTGAAGGCGAACTTCCCGCTCGAGTATCTCGCTGCGGTGATGACGACCGAATCGGGTAATCACGACAAACTGTCGCGCTACATCACCCACATTCGCGGACGCGGTATCGAGCTGCTGCCGCCGGATGTGAACGAATCATCGCGCGACTTCACGGTCGTACCCGGCGGAATCCGCTTCGGCTTCTCGGGGATCAAGAACGTGGGGGAGGGTGCGATCGATTTGATCCTGGCGGCGCGCTCCGGCGGCGGGCCCTTCGAAACTCTGTCTGGCTTCTGCGAGCGGGTCGAGGGACGCAAGGTCAACCGGCGCGTGGTGGAGAGCCTGATCAAATGCGGTGCATTCGATTCGATCCACGGCAACCGGGCAGCGGTCTGGGCTGGACTCGATGCCGCACTCGAATCCGGGGCCGCTACGCAGCGCGACCGAGAGATTGGCCAGGGGAGTCTTTTCGGAGGTTCGTCTGGGGACGCGCTGCCCGCCGCAGTGCTCCCGGAGACCCCGGCGTGGACCGACCGCCAGCAACTCGAGTACGAGAAACAGGTGCTGGGCTTCTTTGTGTCCGGACACCCGTTGTCCGCCGTTTCGGACCAGATGTCGAGGTTCGTGGATGTCGTCTCGAACGATACGGCGAAGTTCGATGGTCGCGAAGTCTGGGCTGGTGGCTTGTTGACGTCGATTCGCGAAACCCGGACCCGACGTGGTGCATTGATGGGATTCGCTGAACTGGAAGATCTGGAGGGAACCTTCGAACTCGTCATGTTCAGTGAACCACACGCGCAGTTCGGAAGCCTGATGAAGAGCGCAATCGAGGGCAGCGAGGAGACGGGTCCGGTGCCGCTGCTGGTGTTCGGGACTCTGGAAGCAGGTGACACACCCAAGATCCTGGTGCGGCAGGTGTTGCCACTCGATCGCGCCGACGAGCGGCTGTCGAAGCAGCTCGATGTCACAGTGATCTCGGACGAGGCCACACCTGATCGACTGACTGCACTGCGTGATCTGCTGCACAGCAATCGCGGAGAATGCGAAGTGATCATTCGGCTGTTGATCCCGGGCGAGAGCGAAACGCTGATGACACTCAATGGTGCACCGGGAGTCCGGGCGAGCGCAGCGCTGCTCAAGGACATCGATGGACTGTTCGGGCGTCGTGTCACAGAGCTGTCGACATGAGTCGAGGCTTTGGTTGGCGATCGTGGTGTAGCGTTGCGGTGGAATTCGAGGCCTGGCGGGTTGCCCTCGGGGTGGGGTTGGCTGTACTCGTTTTGACTGCGCCCGCCGCAGTCGCTCGGGATATCGAACAGATCGAATCAGTCGGGAGCGCAGCGATCTGGCGGGAGGCCGTATCGGACGAAACGGGAACTCCGCGGGACCGCGCCGTTCGCGACGCGTTGAAAGAAGCGGTTCACACGTCGGCGTTGTCATGGGTCGCGATCGTCGGCGAACTCGACCTCGATCGACTCGCTGCTGCGCTCGGAGACGACCCCTACGTGTTCGTTTCCCGGTTTCACGTCGTTGAAGACCGAGGCGTACAGCCGGCTTTGTTCAATGCGAATCCGGAGGTCGAATCGGAATACCGCGTGATCGTCGAGGTCTACGTTGACCGGGATTTGATCCGCGAGCGACTCGTCGCGGGCGGGATGCTCGAAGCCCCCTCGGGGAAGGTTGCGACGAATCGAACCCGCATCGCGCTGGAAGGACTCGATGACTACCAAGCGTACGAGTCCATCCGAATTGCGCTCCTGGGGGGTGTTGGCGCACGCTCCGCGACACCGGTGGAAGCGATGCCTGGCCGAATTGTGCTGGCCGTTGATTCGAACCTCACTGGCTTCGAATTGCTGAGAGCACTCGAGGGCGCGATTCCACGCCATTTGGAGCTGGTTCCTCTGCAAGTCGATCCGGATTTACTCCGACTGCGGGTGTCGATCGGCGCGCTGGACTTGCCCGAACCGGAAGGTGATTCGAGCTCCCAGTCGCAACCCGCGCTTGACCCGATTGACACAATAGGGCGAAATCGGTATTGAATTCGCGTTCTTAGACAGTATCCGAGATGATTTTTGGCACGTAGCTCAGTGGGAGAGCGCCGCCCTGACACGGCGGAGGTCGGCGGTTCGAAACCGCCCGTGCCAACCACTTCCCAATCGACCATGGGGTCAGCAGCGTTCAAAGGCTCCCCAATCATGCTTCTGCCAGTTCTCTTGATGAGAAGGGATCGTGAACACCGCATGACCTGTTGCCACCACCGCACCCCTCGATGAGCGAGATTCAAATCCGCTTGCCTGACGGCAAGACGCTCACGATGTCTGCGGGTTCGACCCTGCTCGATGTGGCGGAAAGGATCGGACCCGGTTTGGCGCGCGCTGCGTTAGCCGGCCGCATCGACGGTAAACTCACCGATTTGCGTGTCCCGATCCAATTCGATGCATCTATCGAAATTGTCACAGACAAGGACCCACAGGGCGGGGAGATCATCCGACACTCCGCCGAGCACGTCATGGCGGACGCCGTAAAGCGTCTATACCCCGATGTTCAGATCGATGTCGGGCGTACAGATCACAGCGAGAAGTTTCAGTACGACTTCCTCGTCCCGCGACCCTTTACCCCCGACGATCTCGAACAGATCGAAAAGGAGATGGGCAAGATCATCGCCGAGAAGGGCGAGTTCACGCGCGAGGTCATGACACGCGAACAGGCAAAGGCGTACTTTGCTGAGCGAGGAGAGCAGTTGAAGCTCTCTCGCATCGATGACATTCCCGGCGATCAGCAGATATCAGTCTACCGACACGGCGAATTTGCGGATTTGTGTCGCGGCCCACACGTTCGAAGCGTCGAGCAGATTGGGGCGTTTTCTCTGACGGAGTTGGCCGGTGCATACTGGCGTGGCGACGAGAGCAACCCGATGCTCCAGCGCGTCTACGGCACGGCGTTCTCCACCCCCAAGCAACTTCGCGCACATCTGGCGCGAATCGAGCAAGCCAAAGCGCGCGACCATCGCCGCGTCGGTGCCGACCTGGAGCTGTTCTTTACGGATCCGATCTCGCCCGGATCGCCGTTCTACCTGCCGAAGGGGATGATTCTGTACAATGGGCTGGTCGACTACATGCGCGACCTCTACCCCCGGTACGGCTTCCAGGAAGTCATGACGCCGCAGTTGTTCCGGACTGCGCTGTTCAAGACCTCTGGCCATTACCAGCTGTTCAAGGACGACATGTTCTTGTTGGAGGGCGACGAGGACGAAGAACTCGGCGTCAAGCCGATGAACTGTCCCGGCCATTGCCATCTGTTCGGGACGAAGAAGCACTCTTATCGCGAACTCCCGATCCGCTACGCGGAATTCTCGAGGCTGCACCGAAACGAGCGCAGTGGCACGCTGACCGGCTTGTCGCGCGTGCGCTCGATGGCGCAAGACGATGCCCATATCTTCTGCGAGCCGGAACAGGTCGATGCCGAACTCGACGCCTTCTTCGCGTTGACGATCGAGGTGTACCGCGCACTCGGGCTCGATGGGGTCGAGGTCGCGATCGCTACTCGCCCCGCCGAATTCAGCGGTGAGCTCGAAGATTGGGAGCGGGCCGAGAAGCGGCTCGTCGATGCGGTCAAGCGCGCCGGATTCGACTGCACGAGCAAGCCCGGCGACGGGGCCTTCTACGGTCCGAAGATCGAGTGCAATTTCGCCGACGTGATGGGTCGCCCATGGACGCTATCGACGGTTCAGATCGACGTCGCGATGCCGGGCAGGTTCGGTTTGCAATATGTGGGGCGTGACAACGCGCTTCACCAGCCCGAGATGCTGCACCGGGCCGTGCTGGGCTCGCTGGAGCGCTTCATCGCTCTGTACACCGAGATGACGGGTGCGGACTTTCCCTTTTGGCTAGCGCCGGTACAGGTTTCCCTGCTACCGATTACCGAACGCCATTTGGCCTATGCTGAGAAGGTCCGAGATCAGCTGGAGAGTGTCGGGATCCGCGTCTTCCTGGACGCGCGCAACGAGAAGCTCGGCTACAAGGTTCGAGAGGCGGAAACCCAGAAAATTCCACTGATGCTTGTCATGGGTGATCAGGAGGAGGCCGATGGGACGGTTACGCCGCGCCATCGGCGAGGCGATCAAAAGGCGAATAGTGCGATTGAGGTCGAAAGCCTGGTAGCGCAACTCGCAGAAGACGTGAGACTACGGCGCGTTTCGCGCCAGGAGGGTTGAGGTATATCCGATTTCCGTAAGCCGGGTAAAAAAGAGGACGTGCCGCGCATGAATGAGTTGATTCGCGCGGCAGAAATCCGTGTGATCGCAGACGACGGCGAGCAACTGGGTGTGATGACGCCTGCGGACGCTATTGAGCGGGCGCGGTCGGTAGGGCTCGACTTGGTCGAAGTGGCTCCGGGCTCCAGGCCGCCGGTTTGCCGGATCATGGATTATGGTCGGTACAAATACGAGCGCAAGAAGAAGTTGGGGAAGAGCAAGGGGCACGCCGCCGCGCTGAAAGAGGTGAAGCTGCGACCTCGAACCGATCAGCACGACCTCGACTTCAAGCTGAAAAACGCCAGGCGCTTCCTGACCGGTGGCGACAAGGTCAAAGTCACGGTCATGTACCGGGGGCGCGAAATGGTCCATCGGGAGTTCGGCTACCAACAACTCGATCAAGTGAAGGATTTGTTGGCAGATATTGCTAACGTCGAGAACCCGCCTCGGATGGAAGGTCGATTCCTGTCGATGATTCTGGTCCCGATCCGGGAAGCGATCGAGGCTCTGCAACGGACAGAAGCGGCCGAGAGAACGGGCCGAGACAAACCCGGCGCGAGCAGCGAACCGAAGGTGGAAAAAGTAGAAAGTGTCGCGCAAGTCGCGGAAATCGATACAGTCGAGGACGCCGAAACCGCCGAAACCGCCGAAACCGTAGAAGCAGTCGAAGCCATTGCGACTGTTGAGAACATTGAGAAAACTGGGAAAGTTGAGAGAGTCATGGAAGCCGCCGCAGCCGACGCGGAATAGGGAATAGGAAGGAAGCCGGTTCGATGCCGAAAATGAAGACCCATCGCGGTGCCGCCAAGCGTTTCAAGAAGACCGGCACCGGGAAGATCAAGAGAATGCGCCGCAACAAGCAGCATATTCTCACCAAGAAATCGCCGAAGCGAAAACGCCGTCTGCGCAAAGGGGCGCTCGTCAGCTCGGCGGACGCGAAGCGCATCAAGCAGATGATTCGGTAGGCTCTAGCGCCCCAATCTGGGAACCCGCCCGGTTCGTCAGCTAGCGAGCAGGCGAGCAGGCAGGCAGGCAAGTAGCAAGTACAAGTAAAAGAACGCCGGCAGGGAAGTCGCTCACTCTCTGACCCATGAAAGGAGAAGTCACATGGCGCGAGTCAAACGCGGCGTCGCTTCACGCAAGCGGCGGAATCGCGTTCTGCGGAACGCCAGAGGTTATTACGGTGCGCGAAGTCGGCTGTTCAAGGTCGCTCGCGAGACCGTCGAGAAGGGCTGGAAATACGCCTATCGAGATCGCAAGCAGAAGAAGCGGGTCTTCCGACGTCTATGGATCGCCCGAATCAATGCGGCGGCGCGAGAGAACGGGTTGTCATACAGCCGAATGATTCACGGGCTGGGAGTTGCCGGGGTCGAAATCGATCGAAAGGTGCTCGCGCAGTTGGCCGTGACCGATCCGAAGGCTTTCGGCGAACTCGCCGAGCTGGCTAAATCTCAAGCCGCTTGATCGTCCACCACGGTGGATGCCAACGAACTCGAACAGCTCGAATCGGATGCGCGCCGCGACGTGGCAAACGCGACGAGCCTCCCGGACCTGACGGCGATACGCGCTGGGTATCTGGGTAAGAAAGGTTCGCTGGCCGCCATCCTGCGCGGAATCGGCGAACTCGATGGCGCGGAGCGCGCAGCAGCCGGCCAGAGCGCGAACATTGCCAAGGGCCGGATCGAGCAGTGCGTTGCGGAGAGACGCGCAGCACTGGAAGCTTTCGTGCGCGAGCAGGCGCTTGGCGGGCGGGGTCTCGACATTTCGCTGCCTGGCGTCGAGGAGCCGCTTGGCAGGCTGCACCCTGTCACACGGGTGTTTCGCGACATGGTGGAATTTTTCTCGTCGATGGGCTTTGCGATCGAAGAGGGCCCCGAGGTCGAAACCCAGTACAACAACTTCGAGGCATTGAACATGCCCGAGGTTCATCCGGCGCGGGACGAACAGGACACCTTCTACGTGGAAGGTGGCAACGTGTTGCGCACGCAGACGTCGAACGTGCAGATCCGCACCATGACCGGCCGCACGCCACCGTTTCGCTTCATCGCGCCCGGACGCGTCTATCGCCACGACCTGAGTCCGCGCCACAGCCCGATGTTTCATCAGATCGAGGGGTTCTTGGTCGATGAGCAGGTGACATTCGCGGACCTGAAGGGCGTGCTGCTGGCATTCGGTCGCCACCTGATGGGCAACGACATCGAATTGCGCTTTCGCGCGAACCATTTTCCGTTCACGGAACCCTCCGCGGAGCTGGACTACGTGTGCCTGCTGTGTGACAAGCAAGGCTGTGCGATGTGTTCAGGAAGCGGTTGGATAGAGTGGGGCGGTTGCGGAATGATCCATCCGCGCGTGTTGGAGAACTGCGGGATCGACTCCGAGCGCTACCAGGGCTTCGCGTTCGGCATGGGCGTCGATCGCACCGCACTGCTGCGTTACGGGATCCCGCACATCCGGCTGTTGTTCGAAGGCGATCTGCGCGTGCTGGAGCGGATCTGATGCGTCTATCCCTCGGCTGGCTCGCAGAGTTCGTCGATCTGCCACCCGACGCAGAATTGATCGAACGGCTGACGATGTGCGGATTCGAAGACGTGGAGTTGATCGATACCGGTCCCGATCTGTCTGGCGTCCGCGTCGGACATGTCGTCGAGCGCAACACTCACCCGAATGCCGACCGGCTTTCAGTCTGCTCGGTGGACGTGGGCGACGGCGACCTGATCAGCGTGGTGTGCGGCGCACCGAACGTGGCCGCAGATCAGAAGATCGCTTTTGCGCCAGTCGGAACCACGCTTCCGGACGGAACGAAGCTGAAGAAGGCGAAGATTCGCGGGGTGGAGTCGACCGGCATGATCTGCTCCAACCGCGAGCTGGGTCTTGGAGACGATCACGACGGAATCCTGGTACTCGATCCCACTGCTCCGATCGGGGCCCCGCTTGGCGATGTGGTGTTGACTGGGCACCGTGAGTTGGAGGTCGGAATCACCCCGAACCGTGGCGATGTCGCTTCGGTGATCGGAGTCGCTCGCGAGGTCCACGCGCTGTTCGGTGGCGAATTGCGCTTGTCCGAAACGACGCCTCCCGAACCCGGACCCCCGGCAGAGCGCGACATTCGCATCGAAATCCATGCGCCCGACGACTGCTATCGATACGTGGCGAGGCTCGTTCGAGGCGTGACGGTGGGCCCATCGCCTGACTGGCTGGTCGCCAAGCTCGCGGCTTCGGGCATTCGCGCAATCAACAATATCGTCGACATCACCAACCTTGTGCTGCTCGAGTACGGCCAGCCACTTCACGCATTCGATCTCGCAAAGCTATCCGGGGGCGTCGTGCGCGTGCGGCGCGCGACTTCCGGCGAGAAGCTGCCGACACTCGACGGCATGACGCGCGTACTCGAACCCGAGGATCTCGTCATCGCCGACGAAAAGAGCGCGATTGCACTGGCCGGTGTAATGGGCGGCGCGGGATCGGAAGTGAGCGATGCCACCACCGACGTGCTGATCGAGAGCGCCCACTTCGAGCCGAAACGCGTGCGCGTTGCGGCGCGGCGCCACGGGCTGCGAACCGAGGCTTCCTATCGCTTCGAGCGCGGTGTCGACCGCGCCGGAATCGATCGCGCGGCAGACCGGGCCGCTCAGCTGATGGCGGAGCTTGCCGGTGGAGAGGTCGCGGCGGGTGCCGTCGTCGCGCAGGGAGCGGCCGTCCCGTATACCGAAACGATCCCGTTCCGACCGGATCGAGCCAATAAGCTGCTCGGGACGTCGCTCCGTTCGGAAGAAATGCAGTCGCTACTCGAACGCGTAGGTGTGCGGTCCAAAGTGTGCGATTCAGATGCAGGTGAGCTGGTCTGCGCGATCCCGTCGCACCGAAATGACCTGCACATCCACCAGGACCTCACCGAAGAGGTGGCCCGAATTTTCGGCTACGAGCGCATCCCAACCACCGAGCCGGTTGGGATCTTGCGCGCCATTCGACCGCCCGCCGCCTGGTCGCTGGCGGAGCGGATACGCGATTCGTTGGTGGCAGCGGGCCTGATCGAATGTCAGACGCTTCCATTCCTGAACCCGGACTGGATCGATGCCCTGCGGCTGGATCCCGACGATCCGCGCCGCTCGGGGCTGAGGGTTACCAACCCGGTGCACGATGAGGAACCGCTGCTTCGGACCACGCTGCTGCCGTCTTTGCTTCGCTTGGTGCACCAGAACCGCAATCGCCAGACGGATCGAATCGAGGTTTTTGAGTTGAGTCGGCTGTTCGTTCCAGCTTCTGTCGAAATGGGCTACGCGAGCGAGCTGCCCAGCGAGCGTCTGAACCTGTTGGTTGCGATCGTCGAGCGGCAAGAGCCCCAGCTCTGGGCCGCCGCGCAACCTGCGCCATTGTTCTTTCGGGCCAAGGGCATTGCGAAAAAGCTTTTGAACCAGATGGGTTATATGGCATGGTTTCCGGGTGAGCGGATCCCGCCCTATCTGCACCCGGGCGCGGCCGCTGGAATCGAGGTCAATGGCACGGTGATCGGGGCATTGGGCGAACTTCATCCGGACGTGGCGGCGAGCTTCGAGCTGGATTCGCGCTGTGCGGTGATAGAACTGGACTTGGCCGCACTCGAGGAACTGCGGCCCACACCGCTTGCGTTCGTGGAGGTTTCGCGCCAGCCGCACGTCGCGCGTGACATCGCCGTGCTGGTGGACGCGAACCAACCCGCCGGGGACGTTATCGAGGCCGTCCGCACGGCCGCAGGAAAGGACCTGGAGCGAGTCGAGCTGTTCGATCGGTACACCGGAAAAGGTGTGCCGGAAGGCCGCGTGAGCCTCGCCTTTCGAATGGTGTTCCAGCGCGCGGATCGAACGCTGACAGACGCGGAAGTCACCAAGTCGACCGATCGCGTGGTGCGGATGCTGGCGCATCGGTTCAACGGGGAACTCCGTTAGATGCCAAACCATGTGAGGCCGGACCTATGCTGCCAGGACAAGAAGGGGAGGATGATTCATGACGAAGGCTGATATCGTCGAACAGATCTACGAACAGGTGGGGTTCTCGAAGAAGGAATCCGCTGAACTCGTCGAGAAAGTCTTCGATTCCATCAAGGATACGCTGGCCGAAGGCGAGAAGGTCAAGATTTCTGGCTTCGGGAACTTCGTCGTGCGCGGAAAAAATTCGCGCAAGGGCCGCAATCCGCAAACCGGCCAAGAGATTCTGCTCGAGGCGCGCAAAGTTTTGACATTCAAGCCGAGTCTCGTGCTAAAAAACTTATTGAACGAAACGGAAGTCGACACGCCAGGGGGTGGAGGCGAGAATCCGTATAGCTAGCTAGTGAGAGCTAGTGAGAGCTAGTGATGAGAGCTAGTGATGAGAGCTAGCGAGAGCTAGTGACCACAGATCACAGCTGAACCACAAAGCGAGTCCTATTGGACATCAGGCGGGGGGCCGATGCCGAGCACGAACGACGGACGAGTGTCTAGGAAGCCAGCCAAGGCTGCGAGTACACATCGCAAATCGAGGTCTACAACGCGCGTACCCGAGCCAACGTCTGCAACGGGGTCTGCATCGGCTTCGCTGAGCGGACAAGCGCACGACAAGCGTTACTACCGAATCGGTGAAGTCAGCAGGATCACCGATGTGAAGCCGTACGTGCTTCGGTACTGGGAATCCGAGTTCCGTTGGATGGCACCGCACAAATCGGCGTCGAAGCAGCGGCTTTATCGCCGGCGCGACATCGACATGATCCTGCTGATCAAGAAGTTGTTGTACGAGCAGCGCTTCACGATCGCGGGTGCGCGAAACATGCTGCGAGAGCAAGGTGCAGGGCGCGCATTGGAGAGCGGCAACCTGACAATCGAACTCGATCACCGCTCGCGATACCGCAAGATCCGCGGGGAACTAGAGTCGATTCGGGCTATGCTGTAGAACCCGGGATGCGCCGCATCTTCGAGGCCGGCGCGCGCTAGAAGGGTAGGGGTGTGATGTATAGGCCCCACAGCAGGAGCCATAACATCACGCTGGCTACGCCGTAGGTTCCGATTGCGCGCAGTGTCGTGAAGTCGAGTGCTTGGCGAATGGCAATGATGACCGCCACCGTGACCCACAATCGGGCTGCGGCGTCGATGCCGAGTCCGATGATGGGCGGCTGTAGGAACGCAAACAGCCGCAAAATCGAGGGGCCGAACGCGAAGCCGGTGGTTCGCAACACCTCCATGAAGTCCGATTCGGTTTCGGGGCCCTTGAAAAACGTGGCTCCGACCATCAACGAGAAGGCCGATCCGCCGATCCACAGCACCAGCGGCTCCAGGATCAATAGCGCGAGCTGGAACAACCGCTGGTTGGATGGCAATTCGGCGCCGCCGGTCTGAATCCAACTGCCGCCGCCGATCGCGAGGCACGCGACCAAGATCACCAAGGTCGCCTGGCCGATCGAACTGCGATCGGCCTCGACCTCTTCGTAGGTCTCCGCGTGGAGCAGCGCGGCGCGCCAGACACGCCGCGAAAATGACGTCATGATCCGTCTCCGCCGGCGCGCTCGAGCAACTTTTGGAGCGCCCCACGGATTCCGATCTCGCTAGACGCCGCCGCATAGCCGCGCAGCAGGGCCTCGGTGGCGCTGCATTCGGCGGGTAGGCCCGCCTCGTCCAGGCATTCGATCGACACCTTCGGGGCGCGATTCTGCAGGTCGCGCGCGGCATCGAGCATGGCGGTCTGAAACTGTGGACTGTCCGCGCTGGCTTCGTACGCGCTAGACAGCAGCCGATTCAAGCGGTCGAGCCTGGCGACGACTTCGGGGTCTCCACCCGGCGCCGCGGCTGCTTGCTGCGCGATCCGGTAGTAGACCCAGGTGATCGAGTTGAGTGCCAGATAGGCATGGTCGGACCCCGCTCCGTCCGCGACGTCCGCTTCGAGGTTCTCGAGTTGCTCGTCGTTGATCGCACCGTCATCGAGTGCCTCGAAGACCAACTCGTATTGCTTACGTGCCGGATCGAGACATTGAGGGGTCTGGCCGGGCTCGGGCAGCGGACAATAGGCGCCCTTGGCCCCGCCAGCTCCCAGCGCGCGGATCGGGGCAAGCGCGAGCCCCAGAGCGAGCACCCAGACCGCGTACGACAGGCCTTGGGAGAGGCCAGTTTTGGAGCCCTGCACCGATCGCATCAGGCGTCGTCGAGCCGCGGAATCGGGTAGCGCCGCCGCGACGCAATGTCGCCGACCCACTCGAACCCCGTTGATCCGAGAAACGGCGCCATTCGGCTGTTTCTGGCTCCAAGTCGCCGCTGAATTCGAATCATCCGGATCGGTCACTTCTCTCCACGGCCGGCCGCCAGTTCTATCGAGAAGGCCAATGCCTGTCCACTCGGGCCACTCGAACGACAGGGTAGGCGGCGCCGGGCCGGGGCGGCAAGTCTGGCTCGAGAGTACCGGCCGGGGCGACTGCGAGACTGAAACGCTGATGCCAGTCGACAGAAGCCGCCGCAATCGCTACTCCTGCACGCGCGTCGGGCCGTGGCGCAGCTTGGTAGCGCGCTTGACTGGGGGTCAAGAGGTCGCGAGTTCGAATCTCGCCGGCCCGACCAAACCTTGCCTCGTTTCCTCTCTCTGAGTGGGTCACTTGCCCCGACGACCCACGCGCGTTGTGGCGAGACTGGATGACCCGCGGATGGTTCGAATGGGAAAGCGAGGGATACCCGTTCTGGTCGAATCTGCACCACACCCAGACCTATTGGAACTACCGAGATCTGCCCAACTTTCTGTTCCTTCACTACAACGACATGTTGAAGGATCTCGAAGGCGCAGTCCGACAGATCGTGGATTTTGCAGACATCGATTGTTCGGGTGCAGATATCGATCGGGTCGTCGTTGACAACACCTTCGTCAACGCCCGAACGAAGGCCGTCGACGCGGCAGAGGACGGCGATACCCAAAAGCCCTTCTCCAAGGCAAGGGCGGCGTGAAGGCGTTCTTCTTCAAGGGCTCGAACGGCCGATGGCTGGATGTGCTGACCCCCGGAGATCTCGAACTCTACAAAGGCCAGGCAGCGCGTGTTGTCTGCGGACTGCGC
The DNA here is from genome assembly GCA_032128375.1 of Deltaproteobacteria bacterium. Lineage (GTDB taxonomy): Bacteria > Myxococcota_A > UBA9160 > UBA9160 > SMWR01 > JAJDAM01. The sequence goes on from JAQBGU010000086.1 coordinate 24,652, forward strand.
GGAGTGGTTGGAAAACGGAAGCCTGCCCTGAGGCCATAGCCACCAGGTGCGGGAATGAAGTTCTCCCCTCAGGGATGAACGTCGCAGCTCCGATCCATCCGATTGGCGAAACCTATTCTGTTTCAATGAATTGGAATGGGTAGACGGCGCAATCGAACCCACTTGTCGTGCTGTTCGATCCAAGATTTTTTTGGGCAAGAGCTTCGAGGGCGCTTCACCCCAACGGTCGGGTGGCCGATAGGCATGGCTCGACGCTCGCAATGCGCTCGCAAACGGGAGGGGAAAGTCGATGAAACGCTTGATTCGAGGCCTGAGTGTCACGCTCGTAGCCGTCACGCTTCTCGCGGTCCAGGTGGGCACCGCCACCGCAGCCGCGAAAGATTTGGAAGACCACGGAAAGGTAAACATCATCTTCGATGCGTTGATTCTGCGCCCGCTGGGGTTGGCGATGACTGCGGTCGGAGGCGTGTTGTTTGCATTTCCTGTGGGTCCGCTGGTCGGAATCACCCGTCCCACGGACATCCGCGAACCGCTTGATTTCCTGGTCATGCGCCCCGCCCGCTATACGTTTTCGGATCCGCTCGGGCACCACTAGAAACCGGACCCGCTTGGGTCGATGCGACGAAATGAAAGTATTGGCCGCTCTGCGGCGAACGCGCAACCAAGCGCGCGTCGTCGCTTGATGGCTGCTGGCGATTGTCGCCCAGACCCGGTTCGGGTCGACGTGGATCGAGGCTCGCGGTTAGGCGCACCCCCACACTCTGGCCAGCTAGCCGATCAAAGACTGTGAGCGCAAAGCTGGGCCCCTGCAGGCGGTGGTATCGATGACATCCGAGTCCGAGGAGCGCAACAGGCTTCTGGCCGCGATCGATGCCGGTACGTCCCCGATTCTGGCGCTATCGCGTTGGATGTCGGCGAATCCCGAACTCTCGTGCGAAGAACGACAGACCAGTAGTCGCTATATCGAGTACCTGAGCCAGCTGGGATTCTCGATTCAGCGGGGCGTTGCTGGGCTCGATACGGCGTTCGTCGCAGAAGCCGGCTCGCCCGAGGCCGCTTTCAGTGTGGCTCTGCTGGCCGAGATGGACGCACTGCCCGAGATCGGGCACGCCTGCGGACACAGCCTGTCCGGCCCGGCCAGTCTGCTTGCAGCGGCGGCGCTGCGCGAAGTGGTACCGGCCGAGCAGCTCAGGATTCTGGTCGTCGGGACCCCGGCGGAGGAGACTGGCGTTGGCAAACCCAAGCTCGTTTCGGCAGGGGTCTTCGATACCGTCGATGTTGCCATGATGGCTCACGCATCTGATATGCGACGCGCACACCGGCTTTTCCTGGGCAACCGGAAATTCGAATTCGTCTTTCACGGTCACGCCGCACACGCAGCTGCGTATCCTGAGAAAGGCATCAACGCACTCGATGGCGTGATCGCGCTGTTCGTTGCGATCGGACTGCTGCGCCAGCAACTTCCACTGAGTGCTCGTGTTCACGGGATTGTGTCGGATGGCGGGCAGGCACCCAATATCATTCCGGAACGGGCCGCCGCACGCATCTGGGTTCGAGCGCTCGACGATGACGTCCTCGAAGACGCAGCTGCGCGCGTCACAGCCTGTGCCCACGGCGCCGCGACGGGAACAGGCACGCGTCTCGAAGTGCTTTCAGGGGGTAGCGCCTCACCTTCGATGCGCGCGAACCTCGCTTTGGCCGACACCTACCGGCGCCAGCTCGAGTACCTGGGGCTACCCGAAACCGCCCATGCGCCCAACGAGGCGATCGGTTCGAGCGACATCACCCACGTCTCGCGCGTGGTGCCCACCATCCACCCGAATTTTCCGATCGGTATCGATCTGAAGCTCCACACCCGGGCGTTTGCCGAGGCCGCGGCAGGCCCCGGAGGCGAGCGGGGGCTGCTCGAGGGAGCGCGGGCGTTGGCGCTCACAGTCGCCGAACTGGCGCGAAACCCCACCGTTCGCGCGGCTGTCGCCGCAGCGGGCAAGCGCTGATTTTTACGGGTACGAAGTGTTGCAATTCCGCAGGCTTCGGTCCTAAGCTGCGGTTTTGGGGAGATCGATGAAAGCCGATTCGAGGGCTGGGACCCGGGCTGCGGCCGGTACTGCATCCGGTACTACATCCAAAGCAACAGCCGAGCGAAGCAGCGGCTGGGCCACGGCTGGTGTCGGTCGCCGCGAGTTCGATGCCCCGCGGCGCAGGCTCGCCGAGCGACTCGCCGCGAGCGGAATCCGAAGCCGCCGACTCCTCGACGCCTTCGCGTCCGTCCCGCGTCACTTGCTGATTCCCGAGGCACTGCGCGGTGACGCGTACCGGAATATCTCGCTGCCGATTGGCGAAGGCCAGACGATTTCGTCGCCTGGAACAGTGGCTCAGATGACCGAAGCGCTCGAATTGGACGGGGACGAGACGGTATTGGAAGTCGGCACCGGTTCGGGATACCAGGCGGCGATCCTGTCGAAGTTGGTCGCACGTGTGATTTCGATCGAGCGCGTTCCGCGGCTTGCAGCCAGTGCACGCACAGCGCTGGACGGGATCGGTGTCTCGAACGTGGTCGTTCATCTGGGCGACGGGACGGGCGGTCGACCCGCCGACGCGCCTTTCGATGCGATCATCGTGACCGCAGGAGGACCGGAGATCCCTAGGCCGCTCGTCGCGCAGCTGGCCGAAGGGGGACGTCTGGTCGGCCCGTTCGGCGCCCGCGGTCAACAGGAGTTGATTCGGATTCGTCGCCGGCCCGGCGGCGATCTCACTCGCGAGGTTCTGGGACCCTGCAGATTCGTCGATCTACTCGGTACGCACGGATGGGCCGCCGTTTAGCGAGACCTGCGGGCTGGCTCGTCGCGCTGCTACTCGGCGGGGCCTGCTCGTCGACGCCAGAGCAAGGCCCCGGGGCCGATCCGGGACGGCCCGATGGCGTCGTTCACTCGTTACGTGCGGGAGAGAACGTCTACCGCCTCTCTCAGTTCTACGGCGTACCGGTCGAAGCGATCATCCGTGCCAACCGGCTTCACGACCTGACAGCACTTCGGGTCGGGCAGGAGATCTGGATTCCCGGCACCACCAGGCGACTAGCGACGCAGGCGCTCGATGCTCGGGAGATGGCGATGCAAAACGATCGGGAGTCATCGGCCGAGGCGGCGTCGCTGGGGCTGGGTTGGCCGGTTCGCGGGCGCTTGAGTGCGCGTTTTGGTTGGAGAAATGGGCGGCGTCACGAAGGCATCGACATTCCCGCCCGCCGCGGGACTCCGGTCTATGCTGCGCAGGCCGGCCGAGTCATCCACAGCGGTGGTGGGCTTGGCGACTACGGCAACGTGGTGATCGTAAAACACAGCGGACGCTATTCCACCGTGTATGCCCACAATGATCGGCTCCGGGTACGCAAGGGCCAGTTCATCGAAAAAGGTGACATCCTGGGTGAAGTGGGAACTTCCGGAAACGCCAGCGGCCCCCACATTCATTTCGAAGTTCGCCACGATCGCAAGCCATTGGATCCGCTGCTGTATCTCCCCTAGGCGCTGAGTGCGCGGGTGTCTCTCATCACACCCAATTGACAACGTTTTGGCGAGAAATGCGGGCTAGCCTCGGGTCCGCTGCCCACTGGTTCGACTGGAATGGATCAGATTGACGGAGGTACCCGTGACCTGCGCGTTCGATTCGAGCGGTCAGCCTGACGACACCTCGAGCCTGAACCAAGCCGCAATCGCGATGGGCCTGATCGGGCTTCTGGCATTCGCATGTGGGGGCTGCAGCGAATCGGATCGCATCAGCCTTCAGGCACGCCTGGGTGATTCGGATGCGCAGAACCAGATGGCGCGCGAGGCTGCGCGCGCGACGGATTTCGAACGAGCCGCGCAATGGTATCGCCAGGCCGCAGACGGTGGCGATGCGCCAGCACAGTTTGCGCTGGCAGAGTTGCTTTCGAGTGGGCGCGCGCAGCCGGAAGGCGGCGATGAAGTCGTGCTGCTGCTGGAGATGGCGGCCGAGCAGGGGCATGCTGCGGCGCAACGCGAGCTGGCCCACTTCTACGCAGGCATGGGGCCCAAAAAAGCTGACGAATCCATGCAGTGGTACGAGCGTGCGGCCCAAGCCGGTGACGCGATCGCGCAGCTCGAACTTGGACGGATGGCGGCTGCCGGTGACGGCGAGACGGCAGACTCCGTGCGGGCCGTCAGCTGGTTTCGAAAGGCGGCGCAGCAGGGCAACGCAGCCGCGCAGCGAGAACTCGCGATTCAACTCTCAACCGCCGGTCTGGGAAACGCTGAAGCATTGCAGTGGTATTCGGCGGCGGCGGAGCAGGGCGATGCGATCGCCCAGGTCTATCTGGGGCATGCCAGCCGTATCGGGCAAGGGGTAACGCTGGATCACGAGCAAGCGGCGATCTGGTATCGCGCTGCGGCCGAGCAAGGCCATGCCGAAGCCCAGTCGTCGCTCGGCTTCGTCTATTCGCTCGGCCAAGGCGTACCCCTCGACTATCGATTAGCGGCGGAATGGTTGACGAAGGCGGCCTCTCAAGGCGACGCCGCTGGCCAAAACAGGCTGGGTGTGCTCTACACCAACGGATTGGTCAACGCGGACACCGCTGAAAATCTGCCAGAGTGGGCACGCAGCGCAATGGAGCGCGGCCTTTCACTACCCGATCAAGTACTCGCCAGCATGACCGCGAACGGCGGCGAAGCCAGCCTCGACGAAAACGCGGTGGAGGCCGCGAAGTGGTACCGAGCCGCGGCCGAGCAGGGGCTTGCCAGCGCACAGCTCAACCTGGCTGCTGCCCACGAAATGGGTCGAGGGGTCGAGCGCGACACATCGACTGCATTCGAGTTGTATCAGAAGGCTGCTGCACAGGGGCTTGCGCTCGCGTCGGTTCGGCTCGGTCAGGCGTACGAGAACGGCGAGCTCGGTGTGACGCAAGACATGGGAAAGGCTATCGAGCATTTTCGCCGTGCAGCGGAAGGCGGTTCACGAGTTGCACAGGTTGCACTCGGAGTCCGCTACGAAAACGGCGTGCGCGTTCCTGTCGATTTGGAGGAGTCTGCACGTTGGTATCTGGCCGCGGCGAACAGTGGAGATAGCATAGCAAAAATTAAAATGGGAATGCTCTACGAAGCGGGAAGAGGCGTCAAAGCGGATCTGGCGGCAGCGGTACGCTGGTACAGCGCGGCAGCGCAGCAAGGCGAGGTCCTGGCGCAGCTTCGGATGGCGAAGATGTACTACGACGGTACAGGTGTCCCCCAGGACTACGCGCAGGCGCGCCCCTGGTACGAGCGCGCGGCGGCGCAGGGCTCGGCCATTGCCATGTTGAATCTCGGTGCCCTCTATTCGAACGGGCAAGGAGTCGAAAAGGACGACAAGCAAGCCACGGCATGGTTCCTGAAGGCAGCCGAACTCGGCGATGGCTTGGCACAAGCCAAGGTCGGCGTTGCGTATCGATCCGGAAGCGGAGTGGGGCGCGATCTCGTCAAGGCACACATGTGGCTATCCCTCAGCGACAACGAGGGCGCCAAACAGTGGCGCGAGCTGGTCGAAAGTATGCTCTCTTCGTACGAAAAGGAGAAATCCAGGAAGCTGGTTCGCGAGTGGAAGCAGGCTCACGAGCCGACAGCGGCGAAGGCTACACCGTGACGCACTGGCGATGAGGGAGGAAGCGATATGATCTTGTTGATTCTCGGAATGCTGCTATGGAGCGGCGCCCACCTGCTACCGAGTGTGGCTCGGCCATTTCGCGCAAGCCTGATCAATCGCCTGGACGCCCAGAAGTACCAGGGACTTTTCGCGCTTGTGATTCTGGTTTCACTTGCGCTGATCATCTTTGGCTGGCGTTCGACACCCCCAGTCCCTGTCTACGCGGTCCCCGCGTGGGGTCGAATGGCGGCGATCCTGTTGGTCCTGCCCGCTCTGGTGCTGTTCATCGCGTCCGGATTCCCGACCAACATCAAGCGCATCGTTCGGCATCCGCAACTCGCGGGCGTGGCGGTTTGGTCGCTCGGACACTTGGTCGCGAACGGTGAGTCCCGTTCGCTGGTATTGTTCGGCGGTATGGGCCTATGGGCGCTCGTCGCGATGGCGACGATCAACCGCCGCGACGGTGCGTGGCAACGACCGGAACCAACGCCGCTTCTGGGCGACCTGAAGCCAGTGGTGGGCGCCGCGGTCGTGTATGCCGTGTTGCTCTTAGCGCATCCGTACTTGACGGGCGTGTCCGCGATGCCCGGTTAGCGGAAGGGACGTCCCGACCCGGTCCCGACTGGGCCCGCTTGGCGGAGTGCGAGCGACGCGAAGTCGCTCGCGGTTGCGTGAGTCGCTGCTTTCCCTCGCCCAAAGCAGGGTGCACCCGTTGCGCGATTCGAGGGGCGTGGAATGCGCGCTACTGCGCTTACCGCGGCCGGAATTCGCGCATCCGGCGCCACGTTCGTCACGCTCACTTCCCACCAGAATGGTGATCGAGAGAGGGCAAACTCGCGGGCTCCAAGGGGCGCCCCGTGGGGCACCTGGAGCGGCAGCGGAAAAATATTATCGAATAGCGGAATTTTGTTTCCGTATCGGATCAGCATATCTCTATAAAAGTCATATAAATCAGCTAGTCAGAATCGACACATGCTCGGTATGTGCCTTGCATAACATGTTGCGGTCTCGCACTTACTCCCTTGGAGATCTCTGATGCACAGCTACGCCCACGCCGCTCTCGTCGCCGGTCAACGACCGGAACCGGTCCTTGTGCGAAGTCGGCTGCTTTGTCTCGTTCTCGGTCTCGGATGGCTGGTGGTGGTCGCGTCGTCGGCTGGCGCGGTCCCCATCAACGTGACGGTTTCGTCGATCGACGAGTTCAATGTCGAGCTGTCGCAATCCGGTCAGTTCGATGCGACCGATTCGGATGGCGACGGGATCTTCAGCTACGACCTGGGCGACCTGCCCAGCAACGTCGGTTCGACCGGCCGCTGGGACATCACCGAGTGGAGCGGGATCCTCAATCCGGACCCGGTAATCTCGAACTCCTTCAACGTGACGAACCTGCTCCCCGGCACGCAGACTTTCATTATCACATTGTCCACCGTGACCGGCCCGATCGGGGCTCCCACCACGCTCACCGGCGGTTCTGCCCAAGGCGGCGTCACCGACGCGAACGGCAACGGCGCGACTCTCAGCACCACGGGCGCGGGTACCGCCTTCTATACATCGCTTCTCGACGGCGCGGACTTCGTGGCTCTCTACGCCGACCCCTCATCCGTTAGCGTTGGTGGCTTCCTGAGTGGAAACCTGTCCCCGCTCGAGGATTTCGGCACGCCGATCCCGAGCTTCCCCGGTCCAGCAGTGGCGAACTCGATCGGGATCCGCTTCCAGTTCGACCTGACGGGTACGGACCGGGCCACCGGTTCCGGTGTCTTCGTCGTGGAGCCGATCGTTCCCGAGCCGGGGACAGGGCTGCTATTGGGCTTCGGCCTGCTGGTCATCGCGGGACTCCGCCGCAATTCCTGACCGGCGGTCGATCGTGTCCGATCGACCGGCGCCGCGAGGAGTTCGCGGCCCGTCCCACCGGGTTCGGGTATCCGAGGATGACTTCCCCGATCCCCGTAACCGCTCCGGCTCCAGATTCAAGAGGGTGGGCGGACCCCCCGACAGCGCGCAGTGAAGCCGGTAGCCAAAGCCAGGCTATTCGCACCCCATCACGCTGCGCGTGACCTCCAACAGCAGAGCGAGTACCGGCGCAGCGTCGCCGCTAACCATCAACGCGGTCGGGGCGGACTTCGCGGGCAAGCTCGAGCTTCCGGCTGCGATGCTCGAGAGGTCGTCGTCTCGGGCACCCCGGCGCTCGGCGAGTTCCTCCTCCGCTCTCGCGCCCGACCTCCGAGGCCGAGAGCGTGAGATTCTCGCTCGTGGCGGACGCCGCGCTTGCGGCCGCCGTCGTCGAGAGCCCCGGCACGTTCTCGTCGCTCGGGCTCACCGCGCAGAGTTCATCGCAGCTGGACTTCACGGCCACGGGCAGCGGCAGCGCCGTGGGTTTAATCTGCTGGGCGGGACAAAGACCTCGAGGTGATCTGGGATCACTGATATGTGAAAAAGCGCGGCGCGATCCGCGACGCTTGCAGCGCTGGCCGATCAGGCGTGGGTGCGTCGGGACCGCGAGCCGGCGATCACGGATTTCAGCATCGCCCGCCTGGCTTTCATAGGCGGCGTCGCTTCCCAGATTTCGGCCTGAGCGAAGCTCGGTCTCTGCCGCAGCCGCTCGTAGTAGCTCGCCACCAGAGGAAATCGGCCGTCCCCCCACAGTGAGGCCGCGAGCCCCAACATCTTGAGGCGGGCAAGAATGCAGGTCCACGCGACGTCAGCCAGCGAATACGTGTCAGCGGCGAGGTAGCGCGTCTTGCCGAGCTGCTCCTCGACGCGCCGCAACACCGATTCGAGATCGTTGCGGATCTCGGCGATCTCTGACCGGCTGGCGATGCTCGCTCGCCATTGACGCACATCTTCGATTTTCGCCTCATAGCGTTTGGCAAGGTCGGGGTTCGCGTCCCGCAGTCGGCGCAGCTTGGCGACGCGCAACGGCATGCTGATCTTGCGCAGGGCCATACCCATCACGCCCCGCAGGCTGGCGAAGGTCAGCTCGCGCATCCGCAGGCGATCCTGCTGCTCGATCCACTGCTCCATGCACTCACGCTCGTCGCTGCCTTCCGGTATCAGAGGCGGCCCTTCGAACGCTTCGTCGATGTAGCGAATGATGAGTGCCGAGTCGGTCACCACGCGATCTCCGTGGACGAGCGTCGGAACCACGCCCCTCGGGTTGAGCCGCAGGTACCACGGTTCGAAATTTTCCAGCCGCAGCTCGATATCGATGAGCTGGTTTTCATACGGGACGCGCTTCTCGGCGAGCGCGAGGCGGACTTTCTGCGAACACAATGAGGCAGGAAATGCGTAGAGAGTCAGATCTGTTTTCATACCGCCTCCCTGGAAGCATTTGAACTCGACGCCAGGGCACACGGTATCACGCGTTGACCGCTGGTCCTGCTGGATCTACCTCGGGTCGCGGCCGGGCAAGGCTTGACGCCGTGACGTTCGAGAAGCGGATCGAGCCCCGCTTGCCGGGCCATTGAGTGACTCCGCGATTGACGTAGTATCGCAGGCCGTGGAGTTCGAGTGGGACGACGCGAAGGATCTCGGCACCCAGCGGGCACGGCCTGTCTTTCCCGGAGGTGACAGAGCTCGTCGAGTCGGGTGGGGAGTACCTCGAGATCTTCGACGAGGCTCACTCGGAGATCGCCGCGGGTGCCATGTGGCTGTGCACGAAGATCGGCGTCAAGGTTCCGCCGGCGCGCGCATAGGTGGCGATCGAATCCGGCTCGAGCAGTGCATCGAGCCCTTCACCGGCCAGCTTCGAGAGTTGCCCCGCGTTCTCGCAGCGCGAGAGCTCCGCGAGCAACGTCTCGAAGCCCGCCATGCCGGTCGCCTGCTCGGCGAACAGGCGATGGTCGAGCCACGGGCGCAGCGAGCGATGCACGGGGATCAGCAAGCCGACCGCGCCACCGAGAGCGCCCACTCGCCAAACGAGCTGTCCAGCCCGAAGCCGCGGTCCCTGCGGCCAGCCCGGGCACCACCGCCAACGCGAACGCGAGAAAGCCGACGCCGAGGACCGTGACGCATGCGGTCGCGTCGCACTCAATTCCCTATCCTCGGACGCGGCGGGATAGTCCGATTACACTCGCAGTTGGTTACGAACGAGTTGGGCGGCGGGAGCGACCACCCCGGTGCACCGTGGCGTCGGGGAAAGGCGCGAAGGAGCGAACTCATGTCCAAGCGACTGAAGCCGGCAGACCCGACGCTGGTCAGCGAGCTGCAGAGACCACTCTGGAATCGAAGCGCAGAGGCCTATGCCGACGTGTTCAGTGGCTCCGTCAGTCAAGCCATAGAGCCCACGCTCGACGCTGCTGGAATCGATGCGGGTTCTCGCGTACTCGACGTTGCTACCGGCCCTGGGATCATCGCGGCGGCTGCGTCGGAGCGGGGCGCGACAGCAAAGGGCATCGACTTCGCGGAGAACATGGTTGCTGTTGCCCAGCGCAGGTATCCAAATATCGATTTCACGGTTGCCGATGCCACCGACCTACCGTTCAGCGACGGAGACTTTGATGCAGTCGTGATGGGGTTCGCCCTGTTCATGATGGCCGAACCCGACAAGGCCTTACGCGAAGCGCATCGGGTACTCTCGCGCCTGGTGGGCGAGTCGCCTGCACGGTGTGGGATTGGCCGGTTCCTGGATTTGACCTGTTCTACTCCCCGATGGAGAGATTCGTTCCGGAAGAGTCTGTTCTCGGGGGCGATCCGCCTCTCTTCGGCGTGTCGGACCGCGATGTGTTGCAGGCGGTTCTCGTGGACGCGGGGTTTGCAGATCCAGCCGTGGAGGACCTTCCCATAGTCTGGGAGCTCGCATCACCAGACGAACTGTTCGATGCGTTGGCGACGCTCAGAGACTTCAGCCACGTCGCTGATGATCTCTTGAGCTCGTTTCGGTCCGAGGTCGCGAGCGGGGCGCAACAGTACAAGCGCGGTGGAAGCTACTTCATTCCCTTTCCGGCTCTTCTTCTCACCGGTACGAGGCCCTAGCTCGACGACGGGGGCTCCCATCGTAGGAGAAGGAGATGTTGGCCCGCCGCCCGTCGAGGTCGGTGGCCCCTGCATAGCCGGCGCCGATCCAGTTGCGTTCGTAGATGAAGAAGATCGCGACGTTGAAGACGAGCGCGAGCGAGATTCAGAAGGCACTCCAGGCAAGTGCTTCGCCCATGCCAATCACATGAACGCGTCGATGGAAGACTCCGAGGTCGAGAGCCAGAAGCGTCAGGACCATCAGGATGCACCCGGACCACAGCCAGATCATGGGTTAGTTCCTAGCGCATGCTTCTACCAAGTCGGACTCCAACTCGAACTCAGTGAGCGTAGCGGAGGCACTGTGCCGCCGACCTCATCGCCATGAATACACGCTGTCAACGTGAATAGGAATGACAGCCGCATGACCCCGAACACCTTCGAGGCCATCACACGGCAAAAGCCCGAAGGAGATCTCAAATTCACCACGGGCTACGCGTGGAGCATCAAGAGCCGCAATTCCGAAGAGTTCGTCTCCTTTTCCGGAAGCCATCGGACTCAACGAACACCGCGGGCTTGCTTGGGGCGGCGTGATCTGGGATCCGGACGTGAAATTTCCACGGTGGCGTGTACGCCGGCGGCGTTTCCGACGTCGGTGGCAAAGCGTACGGCGAGCTGGGCGTCGGACGTGATCTCGCGGACGGATGGCACGGGCGGATCGACGGGCAGTTCGCGTACCAATTCGACATCGGGGACGACCTCCTGGGCGACGCGGGGGACGACACGTGGACCCTCGCAATCCGCGCTGCTACCAGCCGTGCGGGAGCCGTGTTCCGGCTGGGCATGGCCTTTGCCGGCCCAAACGCGGATACGAGTTTCTTCGGCTCGCGCGCGAGCTACGTCGACCTCAAGAGGTCGACCTGACGATCGACTACCAATTGAAGCAGGGCTGGTTGACTCTCAAGGTTCGAGCGTTGATCCCTCGGGCGAATTCGAACCGGCCGGCTCCTCGCGCGTACGCTGCTCCTTCTTCTGCGGTGCGTCGGGCTCCGGCGAGCGCGAGCCCGCCACAGGGACGGGAGCCGCAACAGGCGGTGGTTTTGCCGGTGCGGCGAACGATGGATCGGATTCGGCTTCGTCTTGGGCCCCCCAGCCGAAGACGTCGCGCGCCATCGACCAGCGGCGTTTGTTTCCGGGAGGGTCCTTGCCTTCGAACCAGTATCGAAATAGCCGTTCGATCGTGCGGTCACTGCGTTTGAGCACCACCCAGGCGTCGATGAAGTCGGCCATCCGCCGATCGTCGCGTGCCGTCGCGTAGCCAACTGGCACGCGTAACAACACGGGGTGTGGCACCGCCACGGTGTACTGGGGGTAGATGAGCGTCCAGGCCGAGCCTGGCTCGGCGGCGAAGACGAGCGCGTCAAACTCTCTCTCATCGGCGCGAAAGACACGGCGCGGCGATTCCACAAGCGAGATCTCGGCCTGCGGGAGGAACTCTCGGATCTTGGCGGCGTAGTGGTTGCGCTTCAACGTAGCCAGTCGGAGCGACGGGATCGCTTGCACCGCGGCGAGCGAACGGAACTCGTCGCGGCGATAGTCTCGCACCACGAAGGCCAGCGTCTCCTCGAGATAGGGCTCCGAGAAACTCATTCGTTCGAGCAGCTCAGGAGTGATCGTGAGCCCTGTCATCGCCACGTCGAGCGCACCCGAGTCGAGCAGCTCGGGGAAGCGATCGCTGTTCGTGCGGAAGAAATCGGCTCGGACCTTCAGATCCCGCGCCAGCGCGTGCGCCATCTCCACGTCGAAACCGACGAGTTCACCCAGCGAATTGCGGAACGCGTACGGCACCTGGTCCGGCGCGTACCCGATGCGCAGCACCCCGCGCGCGCGCACTCGGCGAAGCGCGTCGCGATACGGTTCCGAGGGCGGCAGCGGATCGTCGTCCCGGTCGCGCCAAGCGACGACGGGCATCGAAAAGGAGCGCTGGATGAACGCGCGGTAGCCCTCGTAGGGTCGATCGAATCGCTCGAATCCCTGCCGAATGGCCAGCAGTGGCAGCGCGGCGAGGAGGGCCGACGTGAGCACCCACGTCAAGATCCTCCGAGGCTTCAAACGTACCCAGCCCACCGCTCCACAGCCGGCGACCAGCGAAAGGGCGAGAATGTTCATCGATCCCGCCAACGCACTGAAGCGCCCGCCGAGCACGCTGTCGAAGACCAGGTAAAGCTGGAACATGTCCGACGGGATGCGAAGCTGATCGAGCTGGAAGGGCAGTGAGACGGCAGAGCCGGCGAACGATGAAAACAGGCCGGTAAACGCGAATTCGGGGTAATCCAATCGAGAGACGGGGAAGCCCGACTGCCAGCCTGCGAAGAGCACGAACACCAAACCGAGTAGCTTGCCCGCACCCGCGAGGGTGAATGCGATCGGGACCACTACGCCCACCTGCCGACCGGCCTCCTCGTCGGCGCCCCGCTCGGCGAGTAACGATCGAGCGCGATCATCGAGGATCGGGAGCACGATGAACAGGCTACCCGTGGCGAAGGCCGTCACCAAAGCGTCTCGCGCCGGGCCGACGACCGCGCGATACGATAGCGGCGTGACGGCGGCCACCAGCGCGGGCAACACCCAGAAGGCGAGCACCAGCGACAACACCACGTGGGTGACGACGTAGACTTCCATGCCGGCCAGCCGACTGGGTTCCATCGTCCCCGCGGCTTCCGCTGCGATCGCGAACAGGCCGTAGGGTGCAAGGCGCACCACGGCATTGCTGATGCGCCGCAGCGCGTCTTGCGCAGCCAACAGGGTATCGAGCAGCGCCGCCTTGCGCTCGCTGGTCATCAAGGCCAGACCGAACGCGACGCTGAAGAAGACCACCGCGGGCACGACGCCTTCGGACAGGGATCGGAATGGATTCGCGGGAATGTAGGCGTCGATGAAGTCGAACGCGGCGCGTTTCTCGACGAGGCCGACGCTGAAGTAGGAAGCCGTCGGCCACGCGGGAAAGGCGAGGGGTGAGGACAGGATGAGGAGGAGCACCACCCCCCAAATCACGAGCATGAAGCCGCCCGCGTACCTGACGAGCGAACGCGTTCCTCGTCGATTCAGCCCCCCGAGCCCCGACATCAGCGAAATGGCCACGAACGGCAGCACGGCCATCTGGAGTAGCAGCACGAAGCCGCGGCCAACGACTCCCATGAACGCCACTTGCTCGCCTGCGACGATGCCGGTCAGCACACCGAGGCCGAGGCTGATCAGTATTTTCGATGCAAACGACATCAGTGGAAGTTCCCTCGGCTCAGCTGTATGGACGCAGTGGCGAGCCGGCCCCAGGCTCCGGGGAAACGAGAGCCTCCGTGTCTGCACGCTGGCCCCAAGTTGCGGCCACAAACGGGTTGTCGACGCGATCGACGCTGCGCGTTCTCGAGGCGATCGCCCCCACGTGGACGTGACGGTAGCCGTTTTTCACGCTGCCGTTCCGCATCACCACGCCCGCCTCTACCCGTACATCGATCGTGGCGTCCGATCGTGGATAGGTCTCCAAACGGCTCTATCCGGCTCCGGCCACCGAGGACGACTTTCCCGATCCCAATACCCCCGTGAATTCAATGGCGCCCCCGGGAAGACTCGAACTTCCGACGCACGGTTTAGGAAACCGACGCTCTATCCTCTGAGCTACGGGGGCGTGGGGGACTACGCTACTGAATGTGAAAGCGTTTGCGAATTGTCGCAAGTCGCATGAGACTCGACGGCGCGAACTTCTCGAGCGAACTCCGCGAGCACTCGCGGGGGTCTGTCAGATCGCCGCTGAAGGCGTCACGGAAGTAACCCCACAAGTGTACGCGGGATGACTTTCACGACCAGTAGCCGCGCGGCGGTCTAGCAGGAATAGGTGCAGATACCAGCAACCGTCGCGAGGTCGTGCTCGAGAGGGCTTCTATCTGGTTGACCCTCGACGAAGCGTCGTGTCATTGTAATGGAGCCGCGCGGGCAATCGGTCTTTGCGGCTCCAAACCTGATGAACGGAGGTCGAGCGATGGCACGGTCAATTCCGAGATGGACAACCTTGTTAGGTCTGCTTCTGTCGGTGCAGCTGGTCGCATCCAACGCCTCGGCGCTGGGCTGGCCGGAGGTCGGTGACGCAGGCGATCTCCTGCCGACGGCACAGGACACCGTTGGAAACGGCTCCCTGGATTTCGTTTCTGGCACGATCTTCACGTCGATCGACAAGGACATGTATCGGATCAACATCGTGGATCCGATCAACTTCAGTGCGAACGTCGCCGTTGGCGGATCGCTCTTGGATACGCAGGTCTTTCTCTTCGACTCATTGGGGTCAGGCATCTATGCGAATGACGATCCCAACGGCATCAACCAGCTATCGAATCTTCCGGCCGGACTGGCGGCGGGTCCGACAGTTCCCGGTATTTACTACATCGCAATCTCGGGCCCGGACAACGACCCCACGACCCTCGGCGGCGAGATCTTCGACGACCTCAATCCCGGCGTTCAGATTCCGGTTCTATTGGGTGGGATCAGCGGCTGGTCGCCGACGGTTTCCGTGTTCGGGGGCATTTATCAGATCGACCTGGTCGGCGCCGAGTTCGCGACAGCGGCTGTTCCCTCGCTGGGCGATTGGGGATTCGGGTTGCTCATTCTCGGACTTGCTGCGGGCAGCTCACGGATGCTTCGAACCGAGTTCGATCGAGCGGCGGGTTAGTCCCGACTCGACTCGGAATCCGACGCAGCGGTGATCCGCGACTCGACCACGTCTACAAGGAAGTGACGGCGATTTTCTCGATCCACGACAAAAGCGACTCGATCGAGTGGGCGGGCTTGGGTAGATCGTCCGCGATTTCGAATCTATCTCGGCTCGCGACGTGTTTTCATTGCGCACGTTGCGCGAGGTGTGTGATCGCCGCCAGGCAGAGTTCTGTTTGCGAGAAGCATCCAGCTGTCGAACTCGAGCAGTCTGTCGCCTCGAAAATCGTCGATATGGCGCATGTGAATGGCTTTGGCGGCCGCCGCGAGTTCAGGCGAACCTGGCGACGGAAGTGAATCGGGATCGAGCCCAAGTCGCGAAACGAGGACGTCGATCTCGGCCTCTTCCGGGTGGGCCCCGCAAGGAACGAAG
>JAQBGU010000087.1:0-50259 GCA_032128375.1 Deltaproteobacteria bacterium
CGTACTCCGCCCAAACTTCATCCGGAAGAGCTTGCAGAAACTCACCCGGCTTTCGGAACTGCTTCAAGACGGTCCAACGAGTGGTCGCGCAGCCAGCGAGCAATGCCATCGCCAAGGCTGCGATCAGAAATCGTCGCGGCATGAACCTCGAGAATCTCCGGCCGTGTCGGGCCAGAGCGAAGTCTCCAGCGTCATCGGAGGCGGAGTCGGGCTTCGCGCAGGCTCCTATTACCGTTCGATAATCCAACCCTGATCTCCCGGTGTTGGGTGTTCTCGCGTCGTGGGCGTCGAACGGTTCGAGCCACGCTCGACGCTGTCGCTCGCTGGCTTGGCACTTCGGCGATTCGCAGTGTTGGGCGCGATGGGTGGCATGGTGAGGCGTGCGGCCGGCAACAGAGCGCCATCGGCGTCAATCAGCGGTATCTCCTGCGCGAGCGTTGGCGGCATGGGATTGGATTTTTGCGCCGGTCCGGGCGGCGGGCTTGCAAGCGTCCTGTGCGCTGATTCGCCGATTTCGCTGTGGGGGTTCGCTAGCGCTGCGGCCGAGGCCGCGAGTTCCCCATCGAATTCCGGATCCAGCACTGTACCAAGCCCCGCATCCACGCCCTGGCCGGTTGCCGGTGCGCCCACACGATGCGGCTGTGCGCCTCGCTCGCGCGCGAAATGCGGCCCGTATTGTGAGTACACGAGCACGTTCGCCCCCAGCAGCAGGCTGGCAGCGCCGATCGCGAGGACGCTCTGGCGAAGGGTCAGCGGTGTTCCCAGCACCTCACGCAGGCGGGAGGTCCGCACATCGGGGATGGTGAGATCGACGAGTGTCGCGGGAACAATATCAATCGTGGTCTCTGTGTTTGCGTCGAGTCCATCCATCACGCGGGTGGCTTCGACGCGCCTCGAGGTCGATGGTGTGGGAATCGCCGACTGCACGTCCAGCCAGGGCGTTGTCGGCCGGATTTCCACCCGGGATGCGATATCCGCCAGGCTCTGCAACGCATCGCTGAAGGCTCCGGTGCTCGGAAATCGGTCAGCGGGATTTTTTTCGAGGGCGCGAAGCACGACCTGTTCGAGTTCTTCGGGAATCTCGGGCGCGAACTGACGCGGCGACGGCGGGGGTGTCTCGATCTGGGCCTGCATCAGCTCGTAGTCGTTCTCGAACTTGAATGGCACTCGACCCGTCAACAGGTGGAACAACAGGATGCCTAGTGAGTAGATATCCGATCGCTCATCGGTTTCACGGCCGCGTACCTGCTCCGGCGACATGTATTGAAGGGTCCCAACCATGTGGCCATGGCGCGTCATCCGTGATGAGCCGAGCGCGCGGGCGATGCCGAAATCCATCACCTTCACGACGTCGTCAGTGCTGAGCATGATGTTCGAGCCCTTGATGTCTCGGTGGATAATGCCGCGTTCATGCGCGAGTCCGACCCCATCGAGGGCCTGGCAAAATAGCGGCACGATCCGCGCGACGGGGATGCGACCGTTCTTTCGGACGAGACTCGAGAAGGTTTCGCCCGCGACGTACTCCATCACCATCCACAAGTTGTTGCGCTCTTCGACCAGCGTATACAGCGTGGCGATGTTCGGGTGGTTGAGCTGTGCGAGAACCTGGGCTTCCGCGCGGAAACGCTCCACGACCTTGCGTTCGGCGGCGAGGTCGGCGCGAAGCGCCTTGATGGCGACGGTCCGCTTGAGCAGGGTATCCGTCGCGCGATACACCTCGCCCACGCCGCCTTCCCCAATCAGTTCCTCGAACAAGTAGTTGCCGACCGTTTTGCCGATCAAGTTCGAACCTTCATTTCCGCGCAAGAGAGCCGCATGCGCCTCCGGTATCGGCTGGCGCGCCTGCGCTCTTGACGGCATGATCCCCGCGGGGGCGATAAGCGGCACATCTCAGAAAAAAATCGCGGGTTCGCAACCGTCTGTCGGGTTCAGGCGGCGACGCCAAGAGCCGATTGGAGGGATGCGATGTGGCTCGATGTATTGGTCCTTGTGCTTTTGTGCGCTTTCGCCTGGATGGGCGCGCGCCGCGGTGCCGTGGTCTCGGCGATGGGCGTGGCGACGATTCTGCTCTGCTATTGGGCTGCGATTGGCTTCGGCAAAGCATTTGGATCCGCGGCGGCGATCGGATTGGGTCTGCCTGAGATCATAGGAATCCCGATAGTGGGTTCGCTGGCGTTCTTCTGTGTGTTCGCATTGATGGC
Organism: Deltaproteobacteria bacterium; assembly: GCA_032128375.1. Classification (GTDB taxonomy): domain Bacteria; phylum Myxococcota_A; class UBA9160; order UBA9160; family SMWR01; genus JAJDAM01. The sequence goes on from JAQBGU010000087.1 coordinate 2,202, forward strand.
CGTACTGACCAACGTGATTCGACGCCGCTGCGAAGATCGCAACGAGAGTCCCCGCGATCGGTTCTTGGGTGCCGCATTCGGTGCGCTTCGCGGGATCTTTGTCGCACTTCTCCTCAGTTACCTGGCGATATGGCTCGATGCACTCCGCGAGACAGGGGTGGAATCGGTTCCGGCGGTGGGTACTTCCGCGGCAGCAAGCGTTACCGAAGCGTTGGTTGTGGCGGGCGTCGAATCGGCACTTTCCGATTCGGGACCCGCCGCGCGCGTGGTGGCGCGGATCGTTGGCCGGCCTGGGGATTCGCTCGCCGAACTGCGCGATGTGCTCGACAGCCCGCACATCGCACGCCTTCAAAGTGACGAGTCGTTTTGGGTCTATTTGGAAGCGGGTTCGATCGACGCAGCAATGAATCAGCCCAGCTTCCTGGAACTGAGCCAGGACCCTACGTTTCGTCGCCAACTCGCGGCGCTCGGTCTGATCGACGAGTCGGCCGCGGCCGATTCGCAGGCGTTTGGTGAATCGGCCCGTGAGATGCTCCATCAGGTTGGGCCCCGGATTCGCGGGCTGAGCGAAAACCCCGAACTAATCGCGTTGATGGGTGACCCTGACGTCGTCGCGATGGTCGAGAGCGGGGACACGATCGGACTGATGGGCCACGAACGCTTTCGCACGCTGGTGGCGAAGCTGGTATCGGTCCCGATGAAACCGCCTGAGGTCTCAGTGCGAGGTCTGAACTCGCGGTCTCAGCCTCCCGCCTCCCCGCGGTAGGCCTCCGCGGATTGTCTCGCAGCAAGCGACATCTAGGGGTCAGATCGCGGGAAACGAGAGAGCGGGGCTTTCGGGTCTGCTGGGTTCTTCGAGCCGATGGTCTGGACGGGCGCCGCGCGTTCTCGCAGTTCGCCTGGTGAGACCAGCCCGGCCGACATGACGAGCTTGAACGCATCCTCGACCGACAATGCGACTTCGATGACCTCCGAATCCGGTACCAGCAGGTAGAAGCCAGAGGTGGGGTTGGGCGTAGTGGGCAAGAAGCAGTTGACCATGATTTCATTTGTCGCGTCCTGGACGGCGCCACGTGCCAGACCGGTCGTGAAGGCCAGCGCGTAGACTCCTTTGCGCGGGTACTCGATCAGGACGACGCGGTTGAAGCGAGAACTCTGGCTCGTCGTGAAGATAGCCTCGAGAAGTTGCTTGACGCCGGCGTAGATGCTGCGAGCGACTGGGACGCGCGCCAGCAGTGCCTCCCAGGCGCGCTGGAAATTGCCGCTGAGCAGATGCCGTGCGATCACGCCGAGTAGGATGATCACCAGGAACGTGAACAGCATGCCGACTAATGGCAACGGCGGCGGCTGTTCGAGGTCCGGCATCACGATTTTGATCAGCCGCGGCAATAACAGGTTGTCGAGCCAGATGATGATCGATGCGATGGCCCAAATGGTGACGCCGATGGGTGCGAAGAAAAGGATCCCGGCTACGAAGTAGCGCCTCAGCGCCTCTCGGATGATAGAAAAGATCCGGTGCCTCACAGTGCAGTTCCCCTCCATTGCGCAGCTGGCCGATCACCGGCAGTCGCAGCACCCCATTCGTCGTTGCCAAGAGACGGCAGGAATCGACGCGAGACTCAGCACGTCCGGTTCGAAGCCGTGGCGCCAAGGCGACCAGCTCGAACCACGGGTGTCTGGCACTCGGCCGATATCCCCGCTCCGACTAGACCCGTTGCGACTAGAAGAGCGGGGCGTCGCCTTCGTCCGGCGCGTATGCGGTGATCTCGCAATCGAGTGAAATCACCTCGAACTTCGGCGGCTCGTACGAACGGTCATTTTCTTCCACGTGTGTGGAAAAGAGATGTGAGTTGTCGTGATCCATACAGTCATCTATAGCAATTTCAGGTCGCTCTCGCTGCAGCAGCGAGTCGGCGGGCGATCAGGTATCGAAGCCGTTCTCATCCGCAACTCGAGCGTACCAACGTCCCGATTCCTTGAGAGTCCGATGGGCGGTTGGGAAATCGACCCAGGCTAGACCGAACCGTTGCGAGAAACCCTCCGACCACTCGAAGTTGTCTAGCAGTGACCACGCGTGGTAGCCGCGGATGTCCGCGCCGTCTTCGATCGCCCGGCCCAGGGCTTCGAGGTAGCTGCGGTGATAGTCGATGCGTCTGAAGTCGCCGATGACGCCTCTCGAGTCAGGCGCGTCATTGTACGCACAGCCATTTTCCGTGATCTCGATGATCGGTGTGTCGTAATCCCGGGTGATGCGCATGATCATGTCGTAGATCGCGTCGGGCCAGACCTCCCAGCCGAGGTCAGTCTTGCTGCCTGTGTCGCCCCCCATCATCCCGACCGGGTTCGCGTGAATCCCCAGTCCCAGCGGGTCGTTTTCGTTGTAGGTAACCAACGTTCGCGTGTACAGGTTGATTCCCAGAAAGTCGAGAGGCACGGCGAGCCGCGGCATGTCGTCTCGCTCGATACCCATTCGCTCATAGGGCGGTGCGTGCAGAAACGCATCGGGGTATCGACCGTTCAGCGCGGGTTCGAGGAACAGCAGATTCGCCATGCCGTGCCAGCGCTCGGCCGCTGCGACGTCCGCATCGGTGTCTCGGTAGGGCTCGCACGGCGACATGCTGAACGCCGAGCCGATCTTGGCAGCCGAACTTTCGGCTCGCATCGCGCGGAACGCGTCCGCTTGAGCGAGGTTTACCGTGTGGACGGCGCGCAAGAACGCGTCTACGTCCCGATGACCCGGTGCGTGAGTTCCGATCAGGTATCCCAACGCAGTGAAGACGCCGGGCTCGTTGAAAATCGTCCAGTTGTCGACGCGATCTTCGAGAGCGTGCATCATTGCGCTTGCGTAGTCGACGAAGCGTCCGGCGGTGTCTCGATGGGTCCAGCCGCCGCGATACTCGAGGTTCTGCGGCAGGTCCCAATGATACAGGGTTGGGAACGGTCGAATCCCGACACTCAACAGTTCGTCGACGAGTCGGCTGTAGTAGTCCAACCCCTTCGGGTTCGGCTTGGCGCCCAGACGGGCGTCCCCCGAAGCGAAGATTCGCGGCCACGAGATCGAGAACCGGTAGCTGGTCAGATTCATCGCTGAGAGCAGCGCGATGTCTTCGGAAACGCGGTGGTAGGAGTCACATGCGACATCTCCAGTATCGCCGTTTTTGACCTTGCCGGGCTGGTGGGTGAAGTGATCCCAGATCGACTCACCCTTGCCATCGTCTCGCCACGCACCCTCGATCTGGTAGGCCGCGGTTGCAGCACCCCAATGGAACGATTCGGGGAATCGAATTCGCACGTCGTCAGCTCCTGTGCGGACCTGTGGACTGGCCGCGATGACCGGTCATCATACCGTCCGGCGCATCCGGATCACGCGTGGCGTGGCTTTCGTTTCGGGATCCTGGTCAGACTGACACCGATCGCCGCGCTTTCTACACGTAGTCGATCGATCACGAGTCATTCGGGGCGGCGAACGCTCGGTAGGTCAGGCACCTTGCGCGCTGGCTTGAATGTTCCACTGGGGAGGGATTTGGAAGTCGTGGAGTCTCAGCGTGAGCTATGGCAGCCTCGGATCGATGCCAGAACACCGGTTGGCTCGGGGGCGGCCACGAGGTGTGGGAGCACCGTGAGCCAATGACGGGGCTCACCAGCGAAGTGAAAGCTATGGCGTTGGCCGTGGGGTTTGATCTGGTTGGCGTGACCGACGCTGTCCCGCGACCGGAGACCGAGTTCTTGCGCGAGTGGATCGCCCGAGGGTTCGCGGGCGAGATGACGTACATCGAGCGTCGAGTCGAGCAGCGGATCGACCCCCGACTCGTCGTCGAGGACGCTCGCAGCGTGATCGTGGTGGGGCTGGTCTATGACCCCGGCCAACATTCCGAATTGGGTCCACAGATCGCGCGGTACGCCGGCGGGGATGACTACCACGATGTGATGATCGACCGGCTTCGCGCGCTGGAGTCAGCGCTGGTCGTCCGGGTGGAAGCACCCCTTCGCAGTCGCTGCTACGTGGATACAGGGCCTGTCCAGGAGCGAGTCTTCGCGGCGTACGCGGGCCTTGGTTGGATCGGGAAGAACACCTGTCTGATTCACTCAGAACTGGGCTCGTACCTGTTTCTCGGTGTATTGATTACCGATTTGCAACTGAAGCCCGACGAGCGCGAGCCGGACCATTGCGGGAGCTGTCGCGCCTGCATCGACGCCTGCCCGACGGACGCAATCGTCGAACCCTATCTGCTCGACGCCACGCGCTGCATTTCCTACTCGACCATTGAGGCGCGCGGACCGATCCCCGAATCGCTCCGCGATCAACACGGCAGTTGGGTCTTCGGTTGCGACATTTGCCAGCAGGTGTGTCCGTGGAATACGCGAGAGCGGCGTCAGATTCCGCCGGACCCGCTTGGCCTGCGCGAGCGGATTGCGCCGCGACCCGAGTGGATGCGCCCATCGCTCGAATGGTTGCTCGACTTGGATGAAGAGCGTTGGCGACAGGCGACCCGCAAGACCGCGCTGCGACGCACTCGCTATCGAGGTCTCTTGCGCAATGCGTTGGTCGCTGCAGGAAATTCGAAGGACCCGACGCTGCGCGACAGAATCCGGCGCCATCTGGACAGCGCGGACGAACTGATCGCCGAGCACGCGCGCTGGGCGCTTGCGCGCTTGGGTGCCTGACCGGTCGAGAATCAGGCTCTATCAACTCGCGGCGCGCCGTGCCAACAAACGCGCTACCGCCTCGGGGCGTGAACCGGATGTGGTGCCTTCCCATTTCTCGAGGATCTCGAGTTCGCCAAATAAATCGGCCAACTCGCCTGCGCGAAGCAAGAACGCCGGGTTACTGGGCCCCCAGCCCAACTCGATCTGGTCGGTCAAGAACGTCTCGTACAGCAGCAGTCCACCCGGGGCGAGCGCATCGCAGATGCTGCGGGCGAGCGGGCGGTGCAGATAACGAAATACGACGATCGCGCCGCACGAACCTGTTTTCAATGGGCCGCCGGGCGCGATTTCGAGGTCGGCTCGCACGGCATCCAACTCCACGCGCTGCGCCTTCGCCACGCAGCGAAGTTCGGCCAGGCTTCCCGGGTTCCGGTCGATTCCCACCATCGGCAGGCCGGCTCGGGCACCAGCGATCATATGCCGACCGCGCCCGCAAGCCAGGTCGACAATGGGCCCAGCCTGGGCTGCCGCGCGCAACGCTTCGATGTGTTCGACGAAAAAATCCGACGGTGGAGCCGTGCGGCCAACTGGCGACGAACCGCTCGCGTCGTCGTCTGGCCGATCTTGGGCCCGGTTCGCAGTCGCGCCTTCGGCGGTCGTCGGCGGAAGCTTCGCGTCGTGCCGTGCCCCGTCGCGTCTCATGTTCCAGCCAACCGTGAACTCAGCTTGCGATGCCGGAAAACAGCGTCGCCAACCGGGCCGGAAAATCGCTGATGATGCCATCGACTCCCAACTCGAGCAGCTCGGCCATTTCGATCGGATCGTTGATCGTCCATGCGTGGACATGGATGGAGTGCGCGTGCGCGTAGTCGAGCAACTCGCGGGTCACCAGTCGTCCGCCCGCGAACTCGGCCGGGATCTGTAACGCCATTGGGCCGATTGGGCGCTGCGTGCCTTCGGTCGCAGATCGGACGAATCCGAGCACGTCGGCCGTGCTGGCACCCTGCGCGATCGGTTTGTCGAGCTTGCCGAGGGCGGCGCGAAGCTCGGCCATGATCGCGTCGTCGCCCGCTGTCAACAGCGTCAAGTCCTCTCGTTCCAGCCGCGTGACCAGCGCGATCATCGCGTCGATCAAGCCCGGCTCGGACGCCTTGAGTTCGAGATTGAAGCGCGCGTTCGGGAATCTCGCAAACGCCTGCTCCACGCTCGGGATACCGATTCCCGCACCGCGAAACGGAAAGCTCGGGTCAGCGTACGGGCTGAACCGGTATGCGGCATCGAACGATTGCAGCTCTTTCAGATCAAATTTCGAAACGGCCCCGGTCTGCTCCGTAACGCGGTCCACCCGCGGGTCGTGAATCAGAACCGGGATGCCATCCCGTGTCAGGTGAACGTCACTTTCGAGGATCGCTGCACCCTGGTCGAGCGCTCGCTCGAAGGAGGGCAGGGTGTTCTCGGGGGCTTCGCCCGCGCAGCCGCGATGTCCGATTGAAACCGGGCGGGGAAGATCGAAGAAGGGGTGAATGATCTGCACGTCGATAGGGTATCATTCGCCGCCCGATGCCTGTGCTGACCCGGGAAGCGATCCTCGAAGAGCTGGAATCCGGGCGGTTGAAGATCGAACCCTGGGTTCCCGACCAGCTCGGCGCGGCGTCGATAGACCTGACGCTGGGCGACGAGATTCGCGTCATCGAGCCTGGCGACGGGCCGATCGATCTGAACGAAGACGCCGATTATCGCAACTACACGCGGGTTCAGTCGCTCGCTGAACCCTACGTACTCTCGCCGGGGTGTACCATCCACGGCATCACCCGAGAACTGATTTCTCTGCCACCCTATCTATGTGGATTTCTCGAGGGGCGTAGCAGGTTTGCGCGCTTAGGTCTGATGATTCACGTGACCTCTGCCTTTGTCCAGCCGGGCGTCCACAACCGACAAGTGCTCGAGATGAGCAACGTCTCGGACCGACCGCTGCGCATTCACGCAGGCGTACGCTTGTGTCAGATTGTATTGATGCGGACCGAACGCGAGGCCGTCTACGCGGGTCGGTTCAAGGACCAGGACGAGCTGTAGCGGTGCGCGCGGTTGTCCAGCGCGTGCTGTCGGCCCGGGTCACGGTGGAAGATGCAGTCGTCGGCGAGATGGGCCCCGGATTGTTGGCGCTGGTGGGCGTGGGGCGGAACGACTCGGCCAAGCAGGCGGCCGAGCTAGCCCGCAAGCTCGTTCACTTGAGGATCTTCGGCGATGACGCTGACCGGATGAATCTCTCGCTTCTCGATATGGGTGGGTCGTTAGGCGTGGTTTCTCAGTTCACATTATTTGGTGACGCGCGTCACGGCCGGCGGCCGTCGTTTTTGGCAGCCAGTTCGGCTGAGCGAGCAGAGCCGCTGATCGATGTGCTCGTGGAATCGGCACGCGGACTGGGTGCCACCGTCGTGACCGGGCAGTTTCAGGTGAGCATGCATGTGTCGTTGGTCAACGCGGGCCCGGTTACGATTCTGCTGGATACCGACAAGGTCTTCTGATCGCGGCCGGTCTGGGCAGCGATTTTTTTTCGGTTGTCGAGTTCGGAATCAAACGGCGCTTGACGTTTCGTCTGCCAGAGGCACAATAGTGGACGGGGGGCGAGAGCAAGCAGGTCATCGCGTGCGCAAACGCGTCGACCAGCCGGCTTTCGTCTGAGGCGATCGCATCCGTTCGGATTTCGACTCTGTCAGGAGGCAGACTTGAATTCGAAGAGGCTGGATCGCCCATGATGCAAGACGGGAGAAAACAGTGATTCGAACTCAACGAAATTCGCATCCGATAGCGCAAGGTGCAGCGGCAGGCATGTTGGCTGTTGCGGTAGCGATGTCAGCTGGGCTGGCGAGTGCGGCCGACGCCTACGACGGGCAACACAGCACGGAAACCAAAGCCTCGAGGTTCGGCATCAATGCGGCAGCAACAGGGCTGACGATGTTGTACGCGCCGGTCAAATTGACCTATTCCGCTCTGGGGCTCGTGTTCGGCGGCATCGCATATGGGCTTTCGGGCGGTGACGGTGACGTCCTGCGCGCGGTCGTCACGCCGGCAATCGAGGGCGACTTCGTGGTCTTACCGGAGCACATTCGCCGCCAGGAAGCCATTGAATTCGTCGGGCGCGATCCTGCATATCGCGAAGACCAAGTCGTGGATGCTGCGGTCGTCGAAGAAGTTTACTGACGCGAGGGCCCTGCGGATCGCTGGCGGGTCGGCGCCCGAACAGCGATCCTAGTGGCTGTTCGCCATGACAGAACTGGGCTCACATGTATACCTCGCGTTCGCCGCGGGGCTGATCTCGGTGCTTTCGCCCTGTGTGCTTCCGCTGATGCCCGCCTATCTCTCGCTGGTATCCGGGATCTCGGTGGAGGAGATGCAGATTGGGGCGACTGATGCCGTCGTAAGACGGCGCGTAATGGGCGCCTGCCTGGCATTCGTGTTCGGGTTTTCGTGTGTGTTCGTGTTGATGGGTGCCGGAGCGGTCGCCGCGGGCCACGTGCTGAGGACCTGGCAGGCGGAGTTGTTCGGTGTTCAGTTCGGTTTCGTACAAATCGCGGGTGTATTTGTTGTGCTGCTGGGCCTGCATATGACCGGTGTAGTGCCGATCCGGGCCCTATACCGGGATACGCGTTTTCAGATGAAGTTCAACCGGAGCAATACGATCAGCTCGTTCATGGTGGGTGCGGCGTTCGCACTGGGCTGGTCGCCCTGCATTGGACCACCTTTGGCCATGATTTTGACGATCGCTGGCAGCAGCGAGACCGCGATGCAGGGGGTGGCCCTGCTGACGATCTACTCGGCCGGGCTCGCGGTTCCGTTCCTTGTGGCGGGCTGGAGTATTGAGCACTTCTTCAGCGCGTTTGCCAGAATCAAGCTGCATTTCCGAAAATTCGAGATCGCATCAGGCGGGGTGTTGATGGCGGTGGGAGTACTCCTGATGACCGGCCAGTTCGCGATACTGAACGCCAAGTTCAGTTTCATGACACGCTGGGTGGCCGCCGCCGAACGGGCGATCCAATGATGCGGCGGGGCCGGCTCTCCGCGTTTGCGATGACGTCGGCGATCGCGTCTTTCACGTGGACACTGTGCCTGCTGGGATTCGCGGGGTGCGATGCTGAATCCAAGAGTGGAACATCGACCGCTGGGACCGAGAATCCCGCCAGCGAGTCTCGCAAGCCAGCCCCCGCCTTCACGCTGAAGGATGTCTCGGGCAAAGCAGTCTCGCTCTCGGATTTTCGAGGCAAAACGGTCGTGATCGATTTTTGGGCGACGTGGTGCCCGCCGTGCATTTATCAGGTGCCTGAACTCAACAAACTGTGGGTCGCTCACCGCGATCTCGGGGACGTCGCGGTGATTGGGGTCGCGGTTGATGTCGATGGCGTGGAAGTGGTCGGACCGTGGGTCGAAGAGCAGGGGGTCCAATACCCGATCGTGATGGGGGACGAGACACTGGCCCGCGAGTTCGGTGCGCTTGGCTTTCCGACCCTGGCCATTATCGACCCGGACGGCAATATCGAGTCGCTCCACGTGGGCCTGATCGAGTTCGAAGAGCTGGAGAGCCTATTGTCAAAGGGCGCCTCGGAATCAATCTGAGTGCTTGGCGTCGCAACTGGAAGTTCTCGGCCCTTGTGAATTTCCCAGAGGCTCCCAAAGCTCCGACCGGGCTGTTGATCGCGCGTCTACCGTGGTTCCAAGTTCCTCAAGCTTTGTGTCCATCCCGACGAGAAACTCCTCGGCGAAGGACCCGTCTGGGGGGACGGCGCAATGGGCAGCGAAGATTCCGAACTCGGCGTTCGCAGCGCGCACCAGCGAACGCTCGAACCTGGTGAGACGGTCTTCGAGGAAGGCGATTCCGGCGACCGGCTCTACGTGATTCAAGCTGGCGAGGTCGAGCTCACTCGAACGGGCGAATCTCGACGACGCGTGGTCGCGCGGCTCGGCGCCGGGGACTTCTTTGGCGAACTCGGCGTTGTGCTCGGCAAGCCGTGCACAACGCGCGCAGTCGCAGTCAGTCGAACCCGGGTATTAGAGCTCGACCGCGAGACGCTGGAGGCGATGTGTCTGGCACAGCCTGCTATCGCGATCCGGATGATTCGCGTGCTGGTATCGCGCTTGATCGAGGCGGAGCGCCGACTGACGGCACTGGGAGTGGATGATCTCTTGCGATCCGTCATTCGGGGGCTGCTTCGCAACGCACAGCCAGACCCCGAGCACGGCAACCGGATCCCGACCACATTGCGCCGGCTCGCCGAAGAGTCCGGGCTGTCGATGCTGGAGACTCACCGCGCTCTCCACCAGTTGTTCGACCGCAAGGTCATTCGTCTGGTCGAAGATTGCATTTACGCGCCCAATCTGGACGCGATTTCGGCCAGCCTGGAATCTCGCAGCTATGATTGATTGCGTATCCCGTTCAGCCTGTTAGCGTGCTTGCGTCCGGCTTTCGTGGGGGAACGGGTGGGTCGAAATATCCCGGCGCTAGCTGCGCTGATTTTTTGTGTGATCCTCGCGCCTGGGGCAAAGGCGCAGTTCGCCGCCGACTTTGGTGACGCTCCTTTCGAAATTTCGGCTGACACGATCGACTATGAGCGCGAGCGCGACGTCTACGTTGCGCGTGGCAACGTCCAGTTGGTCCAGGGGAAACAGTCGCTCAGCGCCGATTGGGTGAGCTTCAGCCGCACCGGCGGCCGGGGGGTCGCCAGCGGTCGGGTGGTGTTTTCGGACGGTGCCGAAACCATCTATGCGAACTTCGTCGAGTTCAACCTCGATACCCTGCAGGGCGTCATGTTCCTGGCTTCCTTCGACGCCGCGACAAAGCAGTTCAAGATGGACGGCGATGAGGTCGTCAAGACCGGCGACCGGAGCTACACTTTTGAGGGTGGCGCGTTTACGACCTGTCGTTGTCCCGACGACGACAAAGAACCTTGGCAGATCCGAGCCCAGTCGGCCAAGCTCAATCTGGACGGCTACGCGGTCGCTCGCAATACGACGGTCAATATTCTCGGTGTGCCGGTCTTGTGGCTGCCGTGGATGGCGTATCCGCTCCGCACGGACCGCGAGACCGGTTTCCTGTTTCCGGAATTCTCGTTCTTCAGCCGCGATGGTATTCGTTTAGGGGCGCCTTTTTTCTGGGCCGCCGCACCCAATCTGAACGTCACACTCACTCCGAGATGGTTGGAGAAGCGAGGCTTCAAGGGCGAGGTCGGCATGGAGTATCTGCTCGGTGAGCGCTCGGGCGGATCGCTCTACGGGGCGTACATCAACGACGACTCAATCGACCCCGATTCCCGCGACGACCCGTTCGGTGCAGACCGCTGGGTCGCACGGGGTCGGCAGGATATTCACCTGCCGTATGAGTGGCGAGCGAAATCGGACTTTGCGTTCATTTCAGACAACCGGTATCTGGCGGATTTTGACGAACTCTCAGGCAGTAGACACAACCGCTACCTCGAATCGACCGCGTTTCTGTTCAACCAATTCGGTGTCGGGGACCGTTTCGGATTCGTCCTTTCTACGCAAGTCGCCGACGACCTGCAGAGCCCCGACGACCTCGACCGCGACCCGTACCTGCTGCAGCGGTTTCCGAATCTGGAGCTGAAGGTTTTGCCTCAACCGCTGGAGTTGGGGGTTCCGATCGTCGACCGTCTCGTGCCGTCGCTCGATTTTCAATACACGTATTTCGGCCAACTCAATAATCCGGACGAAACCTTCCCGACGGGCGGCGGTTGCGCGAATCCCCGATTCTCGCCCGATGGCGACCTGCCGTTCTATGACATCGGCATCGATGCACTGCCCGATGGGCAGGAGGGCGGACGCGGAAACTGCGGAACCGTAGACTTTCACCGCGACAATTTTATCGGGTTTGGCGGTTTCGAAGGAGACCGGAAGTTCCAAGAGGGAGAGCCCATCGCGGACCGGGGAAACCGGATGTTGGTGACACCTCGACTTGCCGTCCCATTTCGAATTGGCAATTACGTTGAGGTGTATCCAGAAGTCGGTTATCGCCAGGCGCTGTACAATACGCGAGAATTTCAGACGAGGGGCTGGGGTAGCATCACCGCGCGGGCCGATGCGCGCACGCGGTTGAAGCGGAGCTACGGAACCGACGTAGCCCACCTGCTGGAACCCCATCTCGGCTACGCGCTGGTCGCCCGCTCCGACATCGACGACCAGCCTCTGCTCGCGCCGAATACACGTGTTCCGCAACACCTCATTCGCCAACTGTCGCTGGAGAACATCACCCGCGACAGCTCCGATCGCCCGCGAGAGTTCAATGGCTTCACGATCGGAGTCGGGAATCGCTTTTACCGCCGAGGCAACGGGAGCCGGCCCGCGAAAATGCTCGCGGATTTCGACGTCGGCTTCTTGTTTGACTTTGCCAACAATGGACGCATTGGGGCCCTTGCGATCGATGGCCGCGCATTTCCGGTACCCAGTACCGCGCTGAAGGTCGGCTTTGAACTGAACCCGGATGGATTCGTCGTCGACGAACTGCTCACTGAGGGATCCTGGGTTGGTGAGAAGCTCGGTGCCACTCTCCGATACCGCTACCTCAATCGCATTCCACAGTTTTTCGAGAACTTCCAACAGGACCCAGACCGCTTCGACGACTTCAAGGACATCAACCATGTCAACCAGGCCGACCTGAGTCTGCGCTACCAATTCACGCGGAGCTGGTCGGTCCGCCACCGGATCGCCTATTCGTTCGAGGGTTCGTTCGTGCTGGCGCACAGTGCGGCGGTCGAATATCTGAGCAAGTGCGACTGCTGGGCGGCTGGAATCGAGGTTCGACAGAACCGGCAGTTGGGGTTCGAATTCGCTCTCCTGTACCGGGTCGTCGGGCTTGGCAATGACTCCCCCGCTGGTGCGATGGGATTGGGCGATATCGGCTTTGCTGAGGGCTTTTAGGCAGTTTGATAACGAGCTGTTTTTGTTACACTTTCCATTCGGCTGTTCGAACTCTCCCCACGCGCCATTCGCTCTTCGTGCCAAGCGCACCAGATCGCTCGCTTCGCGCGAGACCACCACCGAGAGGCCAAGGTGTACCGCTCCACACAGACTGCGTTCGAGCAACTCGCTAACCGCGGACGCTTGATCCCCGTCGTGCGCGAGATTCGCGCGGACATGGACACAGCCTTGTCGCTCTTCAAGCGTTTGGACGACGGCGTGACCAGTTTTCTGCTCGAGTCGGTTGTCGGAACCGAGAAGTGGGCAAGACACAGCCTGATTGGGACGGGCGCCAGGGCGATCTTTCGCGCGCGCGGACACGATGTCGAGTGGACCGAGGCCGGCGAGACACGGCGGATGCGGGTCGAAGGCGACCCGCTCGAGTACTTGCGCGACAGGATCTCGGACATGGCCGCGGTTGTACCGGACGAAGTCGGAACGCTGCTACCGCCGTTTATCGGCGGCGCGGTTGGCTTTGTCGGTTATGACTGGGTGCGCTTCGTCGAGCAAATTCCCGATTCGAACCCCGACCCGATCGGATTGCCCGACCTGTGGTTCGTGTTTCCCGAAACCGTCGTGATTCACGACAACGCCAGCCACACCGCATTCGTGGTGCGCCACAACGAAGTGCGGCCAGGCGACGATCGAGGCGAGGCCTACCGGCGGGCTCTCGAGGGTGTCGATGCCGTCGTGCGGAAGCTGCGCGAGCCGCTTTCGGTGCAAAGTGAAGCAGAACCCGTACGCGAGCCGATGAATGTGGCACGCAGCGCAACACGTGAGGAGTACCACGGGATCGTGAAGCGCGCGAAGGAGTACATCGAAGCGGGCGACATCTTCCAGGTGGTTCTGTCGCAGCAGTTTCGCGTTCCGCTGCAGGTCGACCCATTCACGATTTATCGGCAGCTGAGATCGATCAACCCGAGCCCGTACCTGTTCTACATGCATTGTGAGGGACCGGTGATCATCGGCTCATCGCCGGAAGCGCTGGTGAGGTTGGTCGACGGCGCGATCGACGTGCGACCCATCGCCGGTACGCGCAAGCGTGGCGACACCCCCGAAGCAGATGAAACAATCGAGAAGGGGCTGCTCGAAGACGAAAAGGAATGCGCCGAGCACCTGATGTTGGTGGACCTCGGACGCAACGACGTCGGACGGGTCGCCGAGGTGGGAAGTGTGCGGGTCAGCGAGTTCATGAAGATCGAGCGCTATTCGCACCTGATGCACATCGTGTCGAATGTGCAGGGCAAGCTGCGCGAAGGGCTCGACTGGCTAGACCTGCTGCGCGCCACGTTCCCCGCTGGAACGCTCTCGGGCGCGCCGAAAGTGCGGGCGATGGAGATCATCGACGAACTCGAAAACATGCGCCGTGGCATCTACGGCGGCTGCGTGGGATACATCGACTATTCGGGGAACATCGACACGGCCATCGCGATTCGCACGATGCTGATCCAGGATGGAGAGATTTTCATGCGGACCGGCGCGGGAATCGTCGCCGACTCAGACCCTGACTATGAGTTCGAAGAGACGGTGACGAAGGTTCGCGCGCTGGTCACCGCGATCGATATGGCCCGCGAGGGGATCGACTGAAGGCCATGCAGTTGTTGGTGCTCGATAACTACGATTCGTTCACGTTCAACCTGGTGCAATACCTCGGCGAGCTGGGTGCAAAGACGAAGGTCGTCCGCAACGATGTCATGACCGTCGACGAACTGCTCGATCCCGAGCCGGACGCTGTCGTGATCTCACCCGGACCGGGCGAGCCGAAAGCGGCGGGCGTGTCGATTGGTCTGGTACACGCGTGTGCTTCGCGTCGGATCCCGCTATTGGGCGTGTGTCTGGGGCATCAATCCATCGGTGTGGCGTTTGGTGGGTCGATCGTTCGCGCACGATCGATCATGCACGGCAAGGTATCTGCGATAGAGCACGACGGTCTCGGCGTGTTCAAAGGGCTGGCATCGCCGTTCGACGCCACTCGCTACCATTCATTGGTAATCGACCGTGATTCGTGCCCGGCAGAACTCTCGGTGACAGCCCGGACGGCCGATGGCGAGATCATGGGTGTGAGACACAGGGAACTCCCGATCGAGGGCGTGCAATTCCATCCGGAGTCGATCCTGACTCTGTCGGGTAAGCCGCTGCTCAAGGGCTTTCTCGACCTGTGTGAACGCAGGTCGGCACCGTGAGCGTTCGCGACGCGATCGAAATCGCACTAACGGGGGGCGCGGTTCCCGAAGAACTGCTCGCGGCTGCGTTCAACGAGATCATGGATGGGAAAGCCTCACCCGTTCAGGTCGCGGGATTGTTGGTGGCGCTGCGCGCGAAGGGGGAGACAGTCGGCGAGATCGTGGCCGCAGCGCGTGCGCTGCGCGCGCGCGCGATCACAGTCAAGGGCGTCGACCCGATGGCGATCGACACTTGTGGGACCGGTGGGGATGGGGCGAACACGTTCAATATCTCTACTGCGGCTGCGTTCGTCGTCGCCGGGGCCGGTGTGCCGGTGGCAAAGCACGGCAACCGGGCGGCCACCAGCCAGACGGGCAGCATCGACGTATTCGAAGAACTGGGGGTTGCCGTGGATTTACCGGTCGAATGCAGTGCGCGGATCTTGCGCGACGTAGGCATCGCGCCGTTCTTTGCGCGGCTTGCGCACCCGGCAATGAAGTTCGTTGCCGCGGTTCGTGCGGATCTCGGTGTGCGCACGTTGATGAACTGCCTGGGGCCATTGTTGAATCCGATGGGAGTTCGTCTGCAGCTGGTGGGTGTCTACTCGCGAGCCTTGGTCGAGCCGTTGGCCGAAGCGCTCGGAGAACTCGGCGCGCAGCGCGCACTGGTCGTTCACGGCTCTGACGGGATGGACGAAATCACGACGTGCGGTAAGACCGACGCGGCATTCGTCACCGACGCGCACGTGAAGCCGATGTCGATTGATCCCCGCGAGTTCGGCCTGCCGTCGCCACTGCCCGGTGCGCTGCGCGGGGGCGATGCGAAGGAGAACGCGCAGATCATTCTCAGCCTGCTCGCTGGTGAGAGCGGGGCACGACGCGACATCGTGCTGCTCAACTCGGCTGGCGCGCTGTGGGTGGCCGGCGCTGCACAGTGTCTCGAAGAGGGTATCGAGCTGGCTCGTAACAGCATCGATTCCGGTGCAGCCAGAAACCGACTCGATCGATTGGTCGAAGAATCGAGCAAGGCTCGCGGTCGCATTGCCGATACAGGAAATAGCGCGTGACGATCCTCGATGACATTCTGGCGCGCAAGCGCGGGGAGGTAGACGAGGCCAAGCGCCTGCTCAGCGCGGTCGATCTGGCTCAGCTGGCGGAAAGCTGCTCGGAACCGATTCGTGGCTTTCGCCGGGCGCTCGCCGAAGGGGACAGACCGCGTGTGATTGCCGAGATCAAGCGTCGATCGCCGAGCAAAGGCGAGATGCGTGCCGATTTCGATCCGGTGATCTGCGCGAAGGCATACGAGGAGGCGGGAGCTGCCGCGATCTCGGTGCTGACCGACGCTCACTATTTTGGCGGCGATCTCGGCTATCTGGAGTTGGTCCGCGCAACCGTATCGCTGCCGATTCTGCGCAAGGAGTTCATCGTCGACGCCTATCAGATCGACGAGGCGCGCTGGCGTGGTGCAGATGCAGTGCTGTTGATTGTCAGTGCATTTCCCGGCGACGATGGAGCCGCGGTTCTCTCCCAGCTTCGGCAGCGTGCGACTGAGCTTGGTCTCGATACGCTGATCGAGGTCACCAACGAAGCGGAACTCGACACCGCGCTCGAGTGTGGGGCCGAATTACTCGGGATCAACAATCGCGACCTTCGAACCTTCGAAGTAGACCTCGCGGTCAGCGAAAGGCTATCTGCTCGCGTGCCCGCTTCGGTGTTTGTCGTGGCAGAGAGTGGAATTTCCGAGCCGAGTGATATCGCACGGCTCGAATTGGCGGGTGCTCAGGCATTCTTGGTAGGTGAAGCATTGATGAAAGAACCGGATATCGGAGCGGCGCTTCGGTGTCTACGGAGGACATCGTGACTGGAAGTATTCGGATCAAGATCTGCGGGATTACCCATCCCGATGACGCGCAGGCGGCAATCGACGCGGGCGCGGATCTGATCGGACTGAATTTTGTTCCCGGCTCGAGGCGGGAATTGGATCTGAAAACCGCGGAATCCATCGCAGAACGGGTGGGGAACCAGGCCGAACGGGTTGCGGTATTTCAGGATGCCGAGGATGCGGAGATCACCCGAGTCTTGCGTCGTATCGAACTGGAGCGGGTGCAATTTCACGGAGACGAGACCGAGGAACAAGTCGAGGCGGTCGATCTTCCAGTCATCAAGGCGTTGCGCGGCGCGGACCTCGAAGCAGCCGAAGAGTTTCCCGCGACAATGCTGCTGCTCGATCACCCAAGCGAAGGGGGCGGCAGCGGCGTAGCTTGGGATTGGAGTGATGCCGGCGCGCTGATCGAGCGGGGCTTCGATGTGATCATCGCGGGGGGGCTGAACCCCGAGAATGTTGGCGAAGCCATCGGTGGCGTCGGGGACATATTTCCGTGGGGTGTCGACGTTAACTCGGGGGTCGAAGTCGACGGCACGCGGAAGTCGGCACAGTTGATCGCAGCATTCATCGCGGCGGTGCGCAGGGCCGAAGAAGAGTAGGACGACTCTGATCGCAGGCGGAACCGAGATGGGCCAGGCGACGACCTGGAAGTTTGGAAAGCGGCGACGCGCGACTATTCCGATTCCGTGAGCCGGGCGAATATTTCGCGAACTTGGCGCTCGGTTTCGGCCGGGTCGCCCGAGTTGTCCACGATCACGTCGGCCATCGCCTTCTTGTGTTCAATCGGCAGTTGTGAACCGATGCGCCGCAGCGCTTCGTCGCGATCGCAAGCATCGCGACTCATCTGTCGCTCGATCTGAGCCGCCTCCGGCGCGTATACCAGAATCGTCACATCGAACGGGAGCGCCGACGCACCACCGCTGCTGGCCTTGCGTCCTTCGAATAGCAGTGGGATGTCGAGCACGATCAACACGGCGCCATCACTCTGCGCTTGCGCCATCCGCTCGGCCATCGCGATGCCCACGCCGGGATGCACGATCTTGCCGAGCCGGAGACGGGCATTGGCATCGCGGAACACGATCGCTCCCAGCGCGGCCCGGTCGAGCGCGCCCTCCGAATCGATCACCGCTGCACCAAATTCGGCTGCGATCTCGTCCAGCATCGGCGCCCCCGGTGCCTGGAGTTCGTGCACGATGGCATCGGCATCGACCACCACCGCACCGAGCTTCTCGAACAGCCGGGATACCGTGCTCTTTCCCGTTCCGATTCCCCCCGAGAGTCCAATCACCTTGGTCATGTCCGGAAGATCGCACGCCCGCCCGAGCGCCGCACGCGAGGGTCGCAACGGGCCGAACCGACGTGGGGTCTAGCGCCGTGCCTTCTTTCTGCGTCTCGCAAGGTGCTGAATCAACGCGACAGTGAGGAGTCCCGCGGCATGAGCGCGGGGCTCGGGGACTGTTACGTGGACCGAGTTGACATCGAGCTGTGCGATCATGTCGGCCCGCAATTGCGTGAGCCCGGAACTCGAGCGCGACACTGTCTCGTGGGTCACCGCTACGTAGGCGCCGAGCGATTGACTCTGGACATCGTACTCGATCAAGCAAGCGCCCTCGGCCGAGCAGTCGTTGCCCGGCAGAACAACCGGGTCGGGTTCCTTGGCGTCGACGCAACCCAGCGAGACGTACGGGAAGTGACCCGTCAGCGGATCGGGATTGAAGGAAACCGGTCCGATGAGAGTATCGAGGAACAGGTCGACTCCCACATCCGCTGTGTCGAAGCAACCGTAACCTTGGGGGTCTTCTTCGAGCTCTGACAGCAGCGGCATGTCTGCGATGACCGGGGTTGTCTCGTCGTAGTCGAGATCCGTGTACAGAGACATGACGGTGCGGCTCGGCAGCCTGGCTGCGAGGTTCGCGATGCTATCGACTACCTCGATGCCCTCGAGTACGCGTCCAAACACCGTAAAGCCCCCGTTGTTGCCGGCCGGATCGATGGCGGGGCTGTCGTTGACGTTGATGAACCACTGGCTCGAAGCTGAATGAGGGTCACCTCCTTGCTTTGCCATTGCGATGGTCCCTCGCTCATTCTTGATGCAGGGCTCGTTGCAGATTGTTGGACCGGGTTCTCTCCTGGTCAGAACGCCGTCCTCGAAGGCGAACGCGCCCGCCTGAATGATGTCCAGGTTCGGCACCCGAAAGGTGCGATGAAAGACAATGTTGTCGTAGTCGCCGGATGCGATGTATGAGAGAAAATTCGCCACTGTCAGCGGTGCCACGCCGGGCAGCAGCCCCAGCCGGATCGCGCCCAGCGATGTTTGCATTTCGACCTCGATCACGTCGCTCATCGCCTCGGCGGGGCAGGACGCGGGGACGCCGTCGTCTGCCTCGTCAGGGCAGATGCCGGCGACCGACGGGGACCCGATGAGCAGCAGGAAAGCTGTGGCGCAGAGTAGCCGGACTTGAATCAAACTCTGCCTCAGTTTGGTTCCCTGAGCCGTTCGCCCGGTTGCAAACACGTCCGACATTGAAGCCCTCAACAGCTCTCCACCTCATTTTTTTTCAGCCTGGTTGCAGTCCCACTGGCCGTGCAATCGACGAGCACTCGTTCCGAATTGCACAAGCGTCCATAGTAACCCGAATCTGAACCGCGCTAATTTTCGGTGCGGATGTGGCTATCGGAGTTTTCGTTCCTCTGCAGGGGCACGCATCGTAGATGAGGTTTCGACGCAATACGCCGGAAGGTGGCGTTCATGGACTCGCTATCTCCCGATGGCGACCGGAGCCAGCTTCTTCTTTTGGGGTTTAGCGCAATCCAGACGCTGGGCCAGTTGGGGGCCCGTCTTCACCGCTGATGGCGACACAATTCTTTCCGGCTGCCTTCGCGCAGTACAGTGAGCGATCGGCTTCGTCGAAGAATCGCATTCGGTTGCCGACGAACTGAGCGACCCCGATCGAAACCGTCACGCGGGTTGGGCGCCGCGAGTCGTCGAGTACGAACGATGCCTCGGCGATCGCGGTCCGCACCTTTTCGGCCAGCCGGTACGCGCCGTCGAGCGCGGTGTCCGGGGTCAGCACGACGAACTCCTCCCCTCCGTAGCGGGCCAACAGGTCGCTTTCGCGGATCGCTTCACGCATGATCTGGGCCAATCGACGCAGCAGTTCATCACCGGCCGCGTGCCCGAAACGGTCATTCAGGGATTTGAAGTCATCGATATCGATCATCAGCAGCGACAATGGTTCTCGGTATCGGTTGACTCGCTTGATCTCGCGGGTCAGGTGATCTTGGAAGCTGCGGTGATTGTTTAGCTGCGTCAGACCGTCCGTAATCGATAGCTGCTCGAGAACCTGATTGGACCGCTGAAGACGGGTATTTCTCTCCGACAGGCGTTGGATGCGACCCGCAAGTTCCGCAATGGGCTCCAATGCGCGTCGATCGGCTTCACACTGAACCTCGCGCTGGGCGCGCTTCGCCAGGAAAAAGGCGAGCGGGCTGGCGAGCCCGGCGATCGAGGCGGCCCCGGCCAGCCCGAACGTCGAATCACCAAGCTGGGCGTATACGACGCAAGCCGCGCTCGTCAGGGTAATAACGAGCACCGCGATCCGGGTAGCGAGGCTGTTCAACGCACGTGCATCCATCGGTATCCCACGCGCGGGACCAGGCAAGTTGCCGGTCCCCTACCGGTCCAGCAGGCAAGTTTCGGCTCTGGGGGTTCGTTCCTCGCGGGTCCATTTATCGTCCACCAGCTTCGGTCTCTTGAAGTCTTTCTGGCGTGAAATGTTCGATATACTTTGTGATTTCAATAGGTTAGGGTGGTATCACGTCCGAATCCGGGTAGCTGTTCGCCGAATTGCAACCGGCGCAACGGCAACGCCTGTACGGCCGTGGCTTCCCACTCTTCGCAATCTTGTAAACCGAGATAACCCCTTGCAATCCCGATGAAAATTGGACTTTTCGGAGTTTGCGCGCGCACGGTGCGTCAACTACTATGCGCGAGCATTTTCAGGGGGTTAGCGGCTTTTTGTCATTTCGGGCGCCGATGCCGACAAAGGCATCCGCCGCCGTTGATCGTCGGGCGACCAGCGATTTTCGAGAGGGTACCCTGGGTCGAGTGCTGTTCGCGAAGGTTCAAGGTGTCTCGCAGGTGAGGGTGCGACGGAAAGCGATGATGGCCGATCCCAGAAAATCCCCGAATTCGAGTCTCCCAAGCGGAAATGCGCAAAGTGATCTCGACGGTTTGCGCTCGCAAATCGACGAAGTGGACCGCTGTCTGCTCGAGCAACTCAATCGACGCGCGACCTTGGTCTTGGAAGTCGGGCGCGTCAAGGAGTCGAGTGGCGCAAGCGTCTATGAAGAAGTCCGCGAGAAGCGCATCGTGACGGGGCTTGTCGATATCAATCCAGGACCCTTTCCCGATGTCGGGCTCGGCCCAGTATTTCGAGAGATCATCTCCGCAACCCGTTCGCTCGAGCAGGGGGTGCTGATTGCATACATGGGTCCGGAGGGAACCTTCAGCCATCTCGCGGCGAACCAGAAGTTCGGCCGAATGGCCTGCCTCTCAGTGGTTGCAACCATCGCCGACGTGTTTGCGGCTGTCGAGCGCGAGACCGCCGACCTGGGCGTCGTGCCCGTCGAGAACACGACTGAAGGCGTGGTCACACAGACCCTCGATACCTTCGTCGACGCCGACGTCTCCATTTGCGGTGAGGTTCTGCTTCCGATTGCCTACGACCTTGCGTCCAAGAGCGGACGGCTAGAGGACGTGAAGCAAGTAGCCTCGCATCCACAGTCGCTGGCTCAGTGTCGCGATTGGCTGGACCGCAACCTGCCGGGTGTCGACCGGATTGAGACAGCGAGTACGACTGCTGCCGCGCTACTGGCGGTCAAGGACGAATCCCTGGCCGCGATATGCAGTTCCGTGGCGGCGGAAAAGTACGGACTGGAAGTCAGTCGGGAGTCGATTCAGGACCGCATCGATAACACGACCCGGTTTCTGGTGATCGGAAAGCGAAGCCCTCGGCCGACGGGTAACGATCTGACTTCCGCGGTGTTTACGATCCGCAAGGATGAGCCTGGCGGGTTGCACCGTTTGCTCCAGCCTTTCGCGGCCGGCGGGATCAACCTGACATCGATTCACCTGCGCCCGATCAAGGGCAAGCCGTGGGAGTATCTGTTCTTCTTGGAACTGGAAGGACACCGCAGCGAAGAGCGGGTCGAAAACGCGCTCGCGTCAGTCGCGAGCATCGCGCATTCGCACCGCGTGCTGGGATCGTTTCCGCGTGCGGAATCGCCTGCGAACGGAAAAACGGCGCGGCAGGAACGAGGCGACTGAAGCATGGCACTAATCGACATTATCAAGCCGCACATTCGCGATCTCGAGCCCTACCAACCGGGCAAGCCCATCGAGGAACTCGAGCGAGAGCTCGGTATTGATCGCGCAATCAAGCTGGCGTCCAACGAGAGCCCGATCGGCCCATCGGCCAAGGCGCTCGACGCGGTTCGCGCGGCGCTCGACGGCGTTCACCGCTACCCCGATGGCGCGAGTTTTGCGCTGCGCGAGAGGCTCTCGGCTCTTCTCGACGTCGATGGAGAACAACTCGTATTTGGTTGCGGCGGTGACGAGATTCTGGAATTGCTGGCCAAGGTGCTGATCGGTCCGGGCGACGAAGCGATCTTCGCGTGGCCGTCGTTTGCAATGTACCCAGTGGTGGTCCAGGGCATGGGAGCCGTGTCGGTGAAGGTTCCGCTCAACGCCGACAAGGTTCACGATCTGTCGGCGATGGCCGCTGCGATCAATGATCGCACGCGCTTGGTGTTCGTCTGCAATCCCAACAACCCCACGGGTACCAGTGTGGGCGCGGCCGAGTTCGACGCGTTCATGGAATCGTTGCCGGAAAACGTCGTCGTGGCGATCGACGAGGCATACCGCGAGTTCGTCCGGCGAGCTGACTTCCCCGATTCACTCCGCTGGGTGCGTCGCCGGCCGGGTACGCTGGTGTTGCGCACATTTTCCAAGATTTTCGGGCTGGCCGGCATGCGCATCGGATACGGCGTCGCGGACCACGAACTCGCGGGTTACCTCCAGCGAGCGCGGCACCCATTCAATGTGAATCGTCTGGCAGAAGTGGCGGCACTCGCGGGACTGGATGATGCCGAGCACGCTGAACGCGCCAAGAGCGTCAACGCCGAGGGCATCGAGTACCTGGCGCGTGAGCTTACCGCGCTGGGGATCGAAGTGTGGCCCACCGACGCAAACTTCATGCTCGCCAGGGCGGGGTCCGATACCTGTCAGCAGCTGCTGGGTGAGGGCGTCATCGTTCGCCCGCTCGGTGCATTCGGAATGCCGGAGCACATCAGAATCAGTGTCGGGCTTCCCGAGGAGAATGAGCGACTGGTGAAGACATTGAAGAAGTTGCGCGAGGCGAAGGGTTGAGCCAAGCCGTCGTCAAATTCGATCGCGTCGCGGTCTTGGGTCTGGGCCTGCTCGGCGGCTCGGTCGCCGCTGCGGCCCGTCGCAGTGGGATTGCGCACAGCATCGTCGGGGCTACCCGCAGCCAGGATGCGAGCGCGCTGGCGCTCGAGCGTGGCTGGATCGACAGCGTGGGAAGCCCAGCAGAAGCCGTTGAAGGGGCCGACCTCGTGGTGTTGGCGACGCCGGTCTACGCGATGGTCGACCTGTTGCGTAGCCTTTCGACGTCGCTTCGCGAGCGCGCAATCGTGACCGATGTCGGCAGCGTGAAGGCGGGCCTGGCTGAAACGCTGCCGGGCCTGTTGCCCAACGGGGTGTTGTACGTCGGCGCGCATCCCATGGCAGGCAGCCATGCTCGTGGCATCGAGTACGCGAGCGAGGCGCTGTTCGATTGCTCCACCTGTATCGTCACCGGTGTGCCCGGCACACAGCAGAGCGACAGGGTCTGTGCGTTCTGGAGCGCTCTCGGTGCAAGCATCGAAATGCGAACCCCCGAAGAACACGACGCAGAGGTCGCATGGACGAGCCATGTTCCGCACACGCTGGCATTTGCATTTGCCTCGGCTTTCGGCTCATCACCAGATGGCGCCAGCCAGGTTGCGGGTGCCGGGTTTCGCGATTTCACACGGATCGCCAACAGCGACCCGGAGTTGTGGAGCGATATCCTGACTGCGAACCGTAAGGCGATCGCCGCGCCGCTGGCCGAGGTGGTAGAGACGCTCAGCGAGCTCGGCCGGGCGATCGAGAGCAACGATGCGGAGGCGGTCGAACGAACAATCGCAAACGCGCGAGTGGCACTGGCGAGGATGGCTCGTGGAGAAGACGATCTTTGAAATTGCACTCGAAGTTGCGGCCAACAGGTCCGAGAGCCAGCAAAGAGAATGAGCTATGAGCCATGAGCCATAAGGACGAGCCATGATGAACGAGGAAGGAAATACCCAAATAAGCGGAGCGAACGCGCGTGATGGTCACGCGCACTCGATTTCGCATCACCTAGGCCGCATGTCAGTTCGAACGCGGTCCGGCAGGAAAAGTGAAAACAACTGAATGACCGAGGCTAACGCAGGGAATGGCGAATCATTCGCCGAATTGTTTGAAGTCATCAGCAAACCCCTCAAAGAGGGAGAAGTCGTCAGCGGGATCGTGCTGTCACTCGACGAGGACAACGTCCAGATCGACATCGGGTTCAAGTCCGAAGGACTGGTGCCCACCTGGGAGTTCATGGCGGATAACGGAACTCTCTCGATCAAGGTCGGCGACACCGTCGATGTCTTGCTGGAGGAATCCGAAGATGCGCAAGGTCGAATCGTCCTGTCGAAAGAGAAAGCTGACCGTCTGAAAATCTGGGACGAGATCAGCCGCGCGTACAAAGCCGAAGAACCCATCGAGGGTCTGGTCGTTGCGCGGGTCAAGGGCGGTCTTGCTGTCGATGTCGGCGTGAAGGCGTTCTTGCCTGGATCGCAAGTCGATCTTCGGCCCGTGCGAAACCTCGAACACATCGTCAATCAGCGGCTCAATTTCAAGATCATCAAATTCAACAAGCGACGCGGCAACATCGTGCTCTCGCGGCGCGCGCTGCTCGAGACCGAACGCAAGATGCTGCGCGAAACGACGCTCGACACCTTGGCACCCGGCCAGATCGTGGACGGTGTGATCAAGAACTTGACCGATTACGGGGCGTTCATCGACCTCGGTGGCATCGACGGCCTGCTGCACGTGACCGACATGTCGTGGGGCCGCGTCAATCACCCGAGCGAGTTGTTCCACGTAGGCGACGAGATCAAGGTGAAGGTATTGAAGTTCGACGCCGATACCGAGCGGGTTTCGCTGGGTCTCAAGCAGATCCAACCGGATCCGTGGATCGACGCGAGCATGCGGTACCCGATCGGCAAGCGCATCGAGGGCAAGATCGTGTCGCTCGCCGAATACGGCGCATTCGTCGAACTGGAACCTGGCATCGAGGGACTGATACACGTCTCCGAGATGTCGTGGACCAAGCGCATCAAACATCCGTCGAAGGTCGTATCGGTCGCCGATGCCGTCGAGGCGGTGGTTCTCGATGTGTCGGAACGCGATCGGAAGATCTCGCTGGGCATGAAGCAGATCGAGCCGAACCCCTGGAGTGTGATCGAGGAGAGATATCCGATCGATGCACGCGTCAGTGGCACGATCCGAAATATCACGAACTTCGGGCTTTTCGTCGGTCTCGAAGAGGGCATCGATGGACTGGTGCACGTCTCGGATATCTCGTGGACCGAGCAGATCAAACACCCGGGAGAGAAATTCAAGAAGGGTGATGTGGTCGATGCGGTAGTGCTGAAGATCGACAAAGAGAACGAGAAATTTTCGTTGGGGATCAAGCAGCTTCACGACAACCCATGGGAAGAAATTCTCAAGCGCTACCCGGTTGGCACCGAGGTGACCGGCGATGTCACCAACGTCGCCGACTTCGGTGCATTCGTGAAGCTCGATGAGGGCATCGAGGGGCTGATCTACAGCTCTGAGCTTTCATCGGAACGCGTTGACAACCCGAGTGATGTGGTCGCGGTCGGACAGACTGTGACTGCCATCATCACGAAGGTCGATCCGGTCGAGCAGAAAATCGCGCTGTCAATCAAGGCATTGACGGATCGCGAACAGCGCGACGCCTTGAAAAAGCTGGCCGTCCAGCAGTCGCAAAGTCAGACCTCGACGCTGGGTGACTTGTTGAAGCAGAAGCTTGCCGAAAAGGCGGGTGACGAAGGTGATAGCAGCGAGTAAGAAAGCGTGACTATGGCGTGACTACGAAAGTAGTAGCTACGAGCCGTACAGGCGCTCCCCGTCTGGGAAGGCGGGGAGCGCTTACGCGGCGTGGCAGAATCGCAGATCAGGGGGTGGGGATGACGAAGAGCGGGCTGATCGAAACCATTGCCGCACAGACACCGCATATCTCGAAGAAGGATATGGAGATCGTCGTGAATACGATCTTCGATTCTATGGCGCAGGCGTTGAAGCTGGGCGAACGCATCGAGATCCGCGGATTCGGCAGTTTTCAGGTCAAGATTCGTGAAGCGCGGGAGGGCCGTAACCCGAAGACCGGCGAGCCTGTGCACATCTCGGCCAAGCGGACTCCGTTTTTCAAGGTCGGTAAGGAACTGAAAGAGTTGGTTGACGGCTCCCCTGTTTCGACTGAATCGGATTCAGAAGCGGATAACGGCGGTCTGATCGCGTAGCGATATTCGCTGTGTAGTTGGAGCTACGCTGTCTCGCTACCGATTTTTTGTTCCGTACTGGGCCGCGACATCGCAGCACGTACTTCGTATTACCAGGAGGACCGAGGCGACTCCATGTTATTCGCGCGACGATTGATATCGCTGGTTGTCTTTGTTGCCCTGCTCGTGGGCGGTTGGTATTTCGCTGCGGGAAATTCCGATATGGTCTTGATTCATCACCCGGGCGGTGAGCTCGGCGAGTTCAAGATTTGGGCCGCACTGGGCAGTACTTTCGGGGCTGGCGTCGCACTCACTGCTTTGATCTCGATCTATCGGGGTGCGCGAATGCGTCTCGTGATGCGTCGTTATCGGAAGATGCTCGACGATCTTCAGGCCGAAATCCATCAGCTGCGAAGCCTGCCACTCGAGGATTCGCCGGCGGCGCTTGAAGCCGCTTCACCGGAGCGAGGCTCGTAGCGGGCGTGCGCTGGTTGACGCGGGCGTTCGGGGGGAACGCGCGCGCGCCGCGGGATATTGACTCCGCGCTGCGGGCAGCACTTCTCGCCCTACTCGATCGGGATCACGGTCGCGCTGAGGAACTCTTGGCTGCGGCGGTTCGATTCGACCCGGCTGACATCGATGTCTATCTGGCGCTGGCCCGGTTGTACTGCGTGCGAGGTGAGATCGGCCGTGCGATTCGTGTCCATCAAAACCTGCTCATGCGCGGGGACCTGAACCCAGAGCGGCGAGCCACAGTGCTTTGTGGCTTGGGCGCCGACTTCGTGCAAGGGGGGTATTTGCGACGTGCGATCGCTTCCTACGACGAAGTGATCGCGAGCGACAAGCGTCATGTACCTGCGTTGCGCGCACTGGTCAGGCTGCTGCCGCAAGTCCATGAGCTTCCGCGAGCGATCGAACTCGCGCGCAGGCTGGCGCGCCTGGATCGCAATGAACCGGCTGCGTTCACTGATGCCGAGCTGTACGTGAAGATGTCAGAGGAGGCGCGGGACGAGGAGAATTTCGACGCGTCCCGAAAGGCGGCCAAGAAGGCGCTGCGAAAAGACAAGCGCAGCGCGGCGGCATGGGTATTGGTAGGGCAGTCGGAGTCCGCGCGGGGTCGGTCCAAGGCTGCGCTGGCGGCGTGCTTGCGGGTTCTGACGCTCGACCGAAGCTACGGCCCATCGGTCTATCCTCTCATTCATACGACCTATTCCGCGCTGGGCCGGCCCGAGGAATTCGAAACGCTACTGCAAAAATTGCTGAAGGAGCGGCCGGACGATACAGAGGCACGACGCGCGTTGGCGAAGTGGCTGATCGCGCAGGGCGAGATCGAGGCGGCGGTGATCCAATTCCGCTCACTTCTGGAGCGAAATGAGAACGACCTGCAGGCGCGCGCCGAGCTGGGCCGCCTGCTGGTTTCGCAGGCAGAATCGGGCGGACGATTGGATGGCGTCGACGTGTTGGGCGAATACACAGCGCTGATCGACGCGTTGGGTCGGGCTGGGCTGATTGGTGAGGAAAAGGAAGGCGCATGAAGAAGTCGGCACGCGACACTCCGATGATGCGCCAGTTTCTGGCGATCAAAGCGAACTACCCGGATGCGATCGTGTTCTACCGGATGGGCGATTTCTACGAGATGTTCATGCGCGATGCAGAAGTGGCCGCGCCGCTACTCGACATTGCGTTGACCACACGCGATCGCGGCAAGGAGGATGCGATCCCGATGTGCGGTATCCCGGTTCACGCCGCGGCACCCCATATCAAGCGGCTTGCGGACCTGGGGCACCGGGTTGCGATCTGCGAGCAGGTCGAAGACCCGAAAATTGCAGGTGGCAAACGTTTGGTGCGCAGAGAGGTCGTCGAGGTCGTGACTCCCGGCCTGGTGGGAGACCCCGATGCAATCGAAGGGATCCACGAACCCTGTCTGGCGTCGCTCGCGATCGGAATGGGGTCGCAGGTGGGCCTGGCGATTTTGGATGCATCAACTGGCGAGTTGCGCGCGACGCAGGTCGACTCGATCGACGGTTCGATTCCGCCGTCGGTTCTCGAAGAACTTGGGCGAGTGGACCCGCGCGAGATCCTGACTGACGGTAGTTCGACAGAACTGACCAGCCTGTTCGCCTCCTTGCTGCCGAACGCGGCCGTCACCATCATCGCTGCGAGTGGATTCGACCCCTCGACCTGCACCGATCGGCCTGAGGGCTTCGACGCCGGATCGAACGAAGTCTGTATGCGCGCAGCAGCAGCGCTGCTCAGCTATGTGCGGGAAAATCAACCGTTCGCGCTGAGCCACACGTCACGGCTTCGTGTTTATCAGCTCACCGACGCGATGATCTTGGATGCGGCGACCCGAACGCACCTCGAGCTGTTTCGCAACACCGAGGACGGTGGGCGCGCGCGAACGCTGATCGACCGGTTGGATCTCACGATGACAGCGCTCGGGGCGCGGCGGCTGGCGCGATGGCTCGCGTACCCGCTGATCGACATCGACGCGATCCGACGCCGTCAGGATGCCGTGGCCAGCCTTTCCGCACGTGATCGGCTGCGACTACGTCTGCGCGATGCATTGAAACCGATTCGCGACCTCGAGCGACTGCTTGCAAAGGCGGCTCGACCCGGCGCAACACCGCGCGATCTCGCGGCGTTGCGCAATTCATTGGAGGGACTCCCGCAAATTGCAGCGGCGCTGGACAGCGGCGACGGCGAGCTGCTTGCTCCCGGAGTGGATGGCGAGCCAGATGCCGGTGGTGGGTTGAGTCCGCCGGTGCCAGTGGGGGACATCGCCAGGCTGCTGCGCGAAGGTTTGATCGACGACCCGCCGGCGATTCCAAAGGGATCGCGCGGCGCGAACGAAACCGGCTATATCCGCGACGACTTTCGTCCTGAACTCGATGCGCTGCGCGGTGGTGTCGACAAAGGCCGCGACTGGATCGCCGGCTTCGAGGCCCGCGAACGCGAACGCACAGGTATCCCAACGCTGAAAATCCGCTTCCACCCGGTGCACGGATACGGGATCGAGGTGACCAAGACGCATCTGGGTCGGATACCGGATGACTACGAACGCAAGCAAACCCTCGCGAATGCAGAGCGCTTCACCACCGAGGAACTGCGGGGTGTCGAGCACAGCGTCAAGGGTGGGACCGAACAAGCGGCATCGCTCGAGCGCGAGATCTTCGAAGAGCTTCGCTTGGCCGTGATGGACCGTGCCGCGGCGATCCGAGAAGCCGCAAGCGTTGTCGCGAGACTGGATGCGCTAGCGGCCCTGGCCGAAGTGGGGAGGCGCGACGGTTGGGTGAGACCGCTGGTCGACGACAGTGTGATGCTGGAAATTCGCGGTGGGCGACACCCTGTGGTGGAGCCGCTGTTGAGCGCCGGTGGCGGAGAATTCGTACCGAACGATGTGGACTTGGATTCAGCCGGGAACCAGATCCTGGTTCTAACGGGTCCGAACATGTCGGGTAAGAGCACGTACCTGCGGCAAGTAGCATTGACGGTGCTGTTGGCGCAGATGGGTAGCTTTGTTCCCGCCGATAGCGCCCGGGTGGGAATCGTGGACCGCGTGTTCACGCGTGTCGGAGCGAGCGATCGGCTGGCGCGGGGAGAATCGACGTTCATGGTCGAGATGCGAGAAACCGCCGAGATTCTCGCCAACGCAACCCGCCGTAGTCTCGTGATCCTCGATGAGATCGGCCGAGGCACGAGCACGTTCGACGGCTTGTCGATTGCATGGGCCGTAGCCGAGTACATACACGACGCGGCAGGCCTTGGAGCGCGGACGCTGTTTGCCACCCACTATCATGAACTCGCCGACCTCGCGCAAACCAAGCGCCGGGTCGCCAACGCGCATTTCGAAGCAAGGGAATGGGGCGAAGAAGTCATCTTCATGCGGCGCTTGAGGGCAGGGGCGGCGAATCGTTCGTACGGGATCCAGGTAGCGCGGCTGGCCGGATTGCCGAAGACGGTGATCGAGCGTGCCCGGGAGATCCTAGCGAACCTCGAAAACGGCGAACTCGACGATCGCGGCCGCCCTCGGATCGCCGGCATAGCCCTTGAAAACGAACCAGATTGCGATCAGTTGGGATTGTTCTCCGTGGTGAGGCCAGCTGCGGAGCCCGGGCGTGATCGGGAGTCGTTGGCCTTTGGGACCGAAGAGGTGATTTCGATGCTCGAACGCCAGGTGCTGGCCCGGCTCGAGGAAATGGACCCGGACCAAACCACGCCACTCGATGCGCTGGCGCTGCTCGCAGAACTCGGCAAGCGACTGCACGAAGCGCGCGAGAACAAGGTATGAGGCAATCGCGGATTCCGATGGTACCGCTTGTTGTGATTGCGACTCTGCTGCTCGGGGTGACTCGTCCTGGTGGTCTGTCCGATGTCATCGAGGTTCGGCACTGGTCGTATGGCGATTACACGCGTGTGGTTGTAGAACTGTCGCGTCCTGTATCGACGAAAGTCGTGCACCTCGCTGAGAACCGGTCGGCGGACAAGACCGAGCGACTGTATCTCGATTTGCCGGGATTCTGGGTCGGGCACGACTACGACGCTGGCATAGAAGTCGGTGATGGGCTGCTGCGCGCGGTTCGACTTGGACAGAATACCCTCACCCAGGCACGGGTTGTAATCGATGTCGAGAAGTACCAGCGCCACCGCCTGATGGTGTTGACGCATCCCGATCGAATCGTCATCGATGTATATGGCAATTCAAAAAATCAGTCGTCGCCGTACCCAATGTTGGGACGGGTTCAGACGGTAATCCTCGATCCTGGACACGGTGGGAAAGATCCGGGTGCAATCGGCGTCGGGGGCTTGAGGGAAAAAGATGTCACGCTGCGGCTGGCGCGGTTGTTGACCAAGCGGCTCGAAGCGAATGGGTTCCTGGTCGTGTCGACCCGCAATTCGGACAAGGCGGTCAGCCTCGAAGAACGCACCGCGATCGCCGAGGCGAACCATGGTGATGTCTTCATATCGCTGCACGCCAACGCTGCGCCTCGCCGTTCGGTGAACGGAATCGAGACCTACTATCCAGATGAGAACCACGAGCGGCACAGTCTGCGGGTGGCCATGCGCGAAAATGGTGTCACCCGCGCGCAGTTGGACGAATTACAGCGTACACTGGCGAAACTTCGGATCGCGGAGCTTTCGCCCAGGTCTGCCCAATTGGCGTCGTTGGTTCAGACTCAGTTGACCCAGCAGCTGCCATCGCGGTTCGGGAAGATCCAGGACCTCGGTGCGAAGAAAGGGCCGTTTTACGTGTTGTTCCTGTCGAACATGCCCGCGATCCTGATTGAAGCGGGCTTCGTGACGAACCAGATCGAAGCCAATCGATTGCGGAGTTCCGAGTACTTGGATTCGGTCGCCTCACAGATCGCCGAAGGGTTGGAGCGCTATCGCGACACCGGAAGCAAATTCGCCGGGCGGTCCCACTGATGCGTGTTGCACCGGAAATCGCAACGTACTTTTCTGATGCGGAGAACGACAAGGCAGACGTCCTCGCCATAACGCGCGCATTTCTCGAGGCGAATCGAGATTTCTTGACAGACCTTCACCGGTCGGGTGCGCTCGGTCATCGAGTCATCGAAGCACACTCGAACTCGATGGACCGGCTGGTACGTCGTTTGTTCCAACTCGCAGAGATGGAGTATTTCGCCAGCGGCGTGGATGGGCAGGCCGTGGTCACCGTGGTAGCGGTCGGCGGGTACGGTCGACGCGAAATGAACATCCACTCGGATGTCGATCTGTTGTTTCTCTACGAGCCACCACTTTCGGCGCATGTGGAGGCGATCGCCAAGCGCGTGCAGTACTGGTTGTGGGACGCGTCGCTCCAGGTCGGGTGCGCGACGCGTACCATCACCGAGACGATCGAACTTGCGCGTGAAGACCGGAGTGTTCTCACCTCGATTCTGGGACCTCGATACCTCGCGGGCAGTGGTGTGCTCTTTCACCAGTTCGTGCGACGGGTTCGCGGGGAGCTATTTTCCGACCCCAGCGAATTTGTAGCCGGACAATTGGAGTCTCTCCGGGAGAGGCACAAGCGCCATGGCGACTCGCTCTACTTGCTGCAACCCAATATCAAGGAGGGTGCGGGCGGGCTCCGCGACTATCACGCCGCCACTTGGGCCGCTCAGGCGATGCAATCCGGTGGGGGACGTATCGACGATTTTCTGCACGTGGGCTTGCTGACCGAGGAGGAATCGCGCGAATACCTCGCGGCGCTCGATTTTCTTTGGCGCGTTCGGAATGAGGCGCATCTCTGTTC
The DNA here is from genome assembly GCA_032128375.1 of Deltaproteobacteria bacterium. GTDB lineage: Bacteria > Myxococcota_A > UBA9160 > UBA9160 > SMWR01 > JAJDAM01. Next base: position 34,771 of record JAQBGU010000087.1, read on the forward strand.
GCGACGAAAGACCGATGAACTGGGCTTCGAACTGCAGGAACAGATCGCCGCAGCTCTGGGATACGCGGGTGGCGCAGAAGAAGATGAGGATGGCGCCACGCAGCTGCCCGTGGAACGCTTTATGGGCGACTACTACCGCTCTGCGCGAATCGTTGCGAACTGTTCGCTGTTGGCGATCGAGCAGTGCTGTGCCCGTGTGCGCGAGCAATCTGCGCGGGCAGACCGGGCGCGCGACACGCAGGAGGTCGAAGGGGGTTTTCGCGTGGTGGAAGGCCAGCTCGAGATTCCACACGGCCACATGCTCGTCGACAAGCCGAGTCTCCTGTTGGCCGCCTTCGCGGTAGCGCAGGACCACGCGGTGCCGCTGACGCGCAAGGCGCAGCGATTGATTCGAGAAAATCTGCACAAGATCGACGATGCGTATCGGCGGGATCCGGTGTGCACCGGGTTGTTCGTTCGAATCCTGAATTCGGAGCGCTGGGTGATGCGGGCGCTGACGACAATGAACGAGGTGGGTTTGCTCGGACAGTTCGTGCCTGAGTGGCAGCACATCGTCTGTCGTTGGCAGCATGTGATGTATCACACGTACACCGTCGACGTGCACACCATTTTCCTGGTCGAAGAGTTGCGGCGGCTCTGGAGGGGCGACTACGAACGCCAGCTGCCCGCCTTGACCGAAATGATGCGAAACGTTGATGATCGGCCGGTTCTGTTCCTGGGATGTTTGTTTCACGACATCGGCAAGGGGTTCGGCGGAAATCACTCGCTGATCGGAGCCGAGCGGGCGCGCGAAAGTGCTGTGCGGCTCGGCTTCAGCTCGGAGCAGGTCGGGCGCGTGGTCTTCCTGGTGGAACAGCACCTGATGATGTCACACCTGGCACAGAGTCGAGACCTTTCGGATCCGCGCTTGATCCTGGATTTCGCGAGGCTCGTCGGGAACCGGACGAATCTGCGCGATTTGTACCTGCTGACGTTTGCGGACATTCGCGCATCGTCGACCCGCGCGTGGACCGATTGGAAGGGACAGTTGCTCCAGGAACTCTTCGAGCGGACTTCTGAACTGCTCGAAAGCGGCTCTGATGATCCGAACAAAGCGATCGAGCTGATCGAGCGGCGGGTCGAACAGCGTCGTGAGAGTGCATCGGCGGAGCTGTCGCAGTTGGGCGTCGCGGCGTCGAACATCGAGGAATACTTCGAGACCATGCCTCGGCGCTACTTCACGGCTCATGCTCCGCGTCAGATCGCGCGACACGCGATGGTGGCCATGGCATTCAGCCGAGATCGCGTGATGTCGACAGCCGTACGCGAGATGCGTGGGGATTTATCGGAGTTGATTGTCTGTGCGGAAGATCGGCCAGGATTGTATGCGGATGTAGCGGGGGTGCTGACGGCACATCACATCAATATTCTCGGATCGCATGTCTATACCACCAAGGCCGGGCTGGCTCTCGAGGTGTATCGCGTCAGCACCCCCAAGGGGGGTGCGGAAGCGCGCCAATTGATCTGGGATGACTTCGTGACATCCATGAAGCGGCTGTTGAACGGTGAGTTCAGCGCGAAGGAGTTGTTGAGACGCCGCGGTCGACTACTGGGGGATCGCCGATCCCCGGGCCGCGCGCCCGTGAGGGTGAGAATCACCAACGACGAATCCGATTTCTACACGATTGCCGATATCCGTGCGAACGATCGGTTGGGGCTGCTCCACGATCTGACGCGAGCGATCAGCGATCGGGGGTTGCTCATCTATATTTCGAAGGCATCCACCATTCTCGACCAGGTTTCGGACACATTCTATTTGAAGGACCACAACGGCAAGAAAATTTCCGATCCCGACGCCCTCGAGGCGCTGCGGGTGGACTTGCTCGAGGTGGTTTCCCGCGATCTCGATGGCCCTGCGGGCTGAGCGCAGCGCGTTGGACGCGGCTGTAGACGCCTTCTTGCAACATGCGTCGGTCGAACGTGGGCTATCGCCGCGAACGATCGAGGCGTACGGCCGGGATCTGAGGCGGTTCGTTCTGGAGCTGAATACCGTGGGTGTCCGAAAACCGCTGAACGTGCGACGCGAACACCTGGTCGCGTATGCGCGCGCATTGGAACGCGGCGGTCTGGGAGCACGCAGCCGGACACGGGCGCTGGTCTCAGTGCGGCGATTTCTGCAATACCAGGGAGTGTTGGGCAGGTTCGGGGAAGACCCGATGGAGGGGATAGGAAGGCTGAAGTTTGATGCCAAACTGCCGCGGATACTGCGGATTGACGAGACAGAAGCGCTGATCGGGGCGGCTGATCCATCGACGTCTCTGGGGCTTCGCGATCGGAGCATGTTGGAAGTGCTGTACGGGGCTGGGCTGCGCGTAACTGAGTTGGTGAGCTTGCCGTTGGGCGGGATCGACAAGCGCGCTGGGATGCTCAGGGTGACGGGCAAAGGGCGTCGCGAACGGATCGTCCCGTTGGGCGAGTATGCGATGTCGGCGCTGGAGAGCTACCTGGAGATGGGTCGGCCGTCTCTGGTGTCGAAGTCGAAGCCAGAATGCGATGCGGTCTATTTGAGTCGTCGTGGCACTGCGATGACTCGGCAGAATTTTTTCATCCGGATTCGCGGCCTGGCTCGGGTCGCCGGGATACCGACTGATCGGGTCTCTCCGCACGTGCTGCGGCACGCCTTTGCGACGGACCTGCTCGAAGGGGGCGCTGATCTTCGGGTGGTGCAGATGCTGCTTGGACACTCTGATTTGTCGACGACACAGGTGTATACACATGTGAGTCAGTCGCGGTTGCGCAAGACCGTAGAGAGCCGCCATCCACGCGGTGGGCAACCTCGCCCGGGGCCTGGTGATGAGCCAGAGGTTGGGCATCGCCAGGGAAATCGGTCTTGAAACTGCGCGGCGCCGAAGAATTCCACGAGGCGCTCAGCGAGCCTACGAGCGCGCTGCTGCGTGCCATCCTCGCCGCCGCAGATGCGGACGGGATCGAGGTGTACGCGGTTGGCGGCCCGGTTCGGGATTTGCTGCTCGGGCGACCTGTGCGAGACGTCGACCTCGTCGTAGTGGAGCGTGCTGCCAACTCGTCGAAGTTGTCAGTGGCGTCAGGGTCGTCGGAATTGTCGAAGTTGGCAGCAGCGGCTGCGACCGGGAATGCCCGCGTGATCCATCACGATCGCTTCGGCGTCTTTCTGCTGCGTAGCGCCGACGCGGACCTGGATCTGGCCCAAGCGCGCAAGGAGACTTACGCGCATCCCGGTGCCCTCCCGAAAATCGAGTCGGGAAGCCTGGAGGAGGATCTCTTGCGCCGCGATTTCGCTGTGAATGCGTTGGCGCTTCCCCTGTCAAAGGCGGCCCTCGAGCGACACGCGGGTATCGTCGACGTAGAGGAAGGGATCGGAGATCTGGATCGCAAGCGGCTTCGCGTTCTGCACGGACGCAGCTTTCATGACGATCCTACCCGGGTCCTGCGGGCGGCTCGGCTGGCGGCTCGGTTTGAATTCTCATTGACTCGAGGGTCTCGCTCAGCGCTGCGCGCGGCGCTTCGAGACGGTGCATTCGGGCGGGTCTCCGGCGACCGCCTTCGGCGCGAGTTGGTCAAGCTGATAGATGATGCAAAGATGGGTGTGGATCCATCGCGATCGCTTCGCTTGCTCTCGGATTGGCACGTTCTCGGCGTGCTGGAGCCGGGATTGGCACTGCCCCGGGAGGCGGTCGCCCCCCTTAGGAGGATTGGTCGGGCGGTCGCTGAGGCGCCCTGGCGAGCGGCTCGGTGGCGCGCGTGGGTTTCGGCCATGTCAGTGTGGCTTGCGCCACTGGAAGCGCCGCTGCGCCGGCGCGCGCTCGCGCGCTTATCGGTCCGAGGTGATGTGGCACGGCGAATCGTGGCGTTTCCCAAGTCGCGCGACAGCTGGCTCAAATCGCTCACCAAGGCGCGAGGTCGCGGGGCGATCGATGCCATTCTGGCACCGCTTTCGGATGAGGATCTACACGCGCTGTATGCATCCGCAGAGCCCACTGCCCGTTACCGTATCGGCCGATGGGCGGCTGAGGACCGGCTGCGTCGGGTGCCGCTGAGTGGCGAAGACCTGATCGAGATCGGATTGGAGGGCCCCGTGGTGGGACGCGCGCTGGTCCGGGTTCGAACCGCATTCTTGGACGGCACCGTCAGCAATCGCGAAGAAGCGATCGCATTGGCGAACGAAATCGGCCGACGCAACGCATCCAACCAAGCACGAACTCGAAAGAACAAGGCAAAGGTCCGCCTCCCTCCGGGCAGTCGAGGCGGGACTCTAGCGACGGCGGAGCCCCCAAAGGCTCCATAGGCACAGCCCGGAGGCGAGTTCACTGACACCGAAGCCGGGCTCGGGGACAGGGGTCGCGGCGAGCCCACCGATCGTGAAGCTGTCGAGTCCACGCGTGTAGCTACTGCTGATTGTGCCAGAGGCGAGTGCGTCGGCGTCGAGCGTATTGTAGAGGGTACGAGATACCTGCCTGCCGATCACGTGGATACTATTCGACGCAGCCGAGTAGGCGAGTCCGGGCTCGAAGCGCACAGGGCCGTCTGCATTCACTACAGTTGTCGGGCATTGTGTTAGGCATCGGCTGACGTCAATCAGGTAGATGCCGCCTGGCAGCGGACTGGAGGCGTAGAGGCGCTCATTCACAGAGTCGTAGGCGAGACCGTTGAAGCCGCTGCCCGTATCGAGCCTACCGAGCAGCGCGCTCGAGGCGTCGTCGGGATCGATCTCGTACAAATGGGCGAAAGTATCGGAATCGATCGCGAACAGGCGGTCGTCGAGGTCGGATACCGTCGGACCCGGGTCGAAGGCGAGTCCGCGCAAGCCGGATACACCGCTGATCGATCCCAGGAGCGTGGCACTGCCGTCGGTCGGATCGATCTGCAGCAGCACATCGTCTCCCGCAGTGGGAGACACAGCAAACGTCGTTCCCCGATCTGCCGCGTAAGCGAGCCCCTGCGGCGTATAGCCGGAACTGAACTCGCCCTGATCCGTCCAGCCTCCGGGAATCCCGCTCATCATCAAAGGATCGTTGGGCGTGTCATTCACGATGGCTGCGGTGCCTGCCGAGGCTACGAGGGTCGTGGAGGCATCTGATCCGATCTCGCCACATACACCTCCGGAACAAATTCCGGTGACTCCGGTCTGGCTGCAGGCTTCGCCGTCGTTCGCGATTTCCGCTGATGCCATGTGGCAACCACAGGTCCCTCCTGTACTGGTGCGCTCCGCTCGGAATTGGTCGCACTCGCTCGCGCTGATGCAGTCTCCGCCACTCGAGGGCCCCATCAGCCTGCAGCTATTCCCGCTGACGTGCTGGAGGCACGCGTTGTGACCGCGCTCGTGTGCAAGTGTGTTGGCGAAGAGTCCGAAATCGGAATCGGCGGCGATGTCAATGACGATAGTGAGGTCGTTCGGAGCGGAACCGCATTCGGGTGTGCTGGCGCAGCCTATCGGGTTTCCGGACGTATTACCGCAGACAGTGATTCCACCGACAACAAATGCACGGTGGCCGGTCGCATCGACAAGATCGAGATTGTTGAACTCGGCGATGCTGTCGATACTCGCCCAGGTGTTACCACCCTGGTCGCTGAAGGTGCCAACCGATACGACACTGAAGTCCGTGCAGCATGGGCTGTCGACCGGGCCGCTGTCCCCCATCAGAATCACCCCGGCGTCTTCGGTCGCGTGCCCGATCAGGTTCTGGTAGAACGAGAGCGGGTTGTTCGCGAGCAGACTGTCGTGCACGTACCACTCGAGGTCGTGGAAGCCGATATCCGGGGACTGGGCGGTTGCCGATGAACTGACTGCGGCAAGCGCGGTCATCTGGAGGGCGATCGCGATCGGCCGGCTGCAGCACGAGATGTAGGACCAGAGTCCGCCGCCCCTCATCGTGCTCCTCCCTGTGCCGATTCGCCTGCCGTCCGCAGCCGGTAGAGCAACTGCAGGGCGGCACCCGCTCTCGGCTCAGATCCGCCTTGTGCAAGCTCATTCAATATTTCGGCTGCAGCGTTGCGGCCTGAGACTGCGAGCCCGTTCAGAACCTGAGCGCGCATGGTGTCGGCCAACCCATCGGAATGTGCGCCCGCTCGCTGCCAGCGAGGCAGCGTGGTGCCAGCGCGCACACGGCTCGTGAGCCAAGCGAGCGCGCGATCGTCGCCGCGTGCTAGGTGACCCATTGCGACAGGCACAGCTACGCGTGCGCGGTAGACCCCCGACGGGACGTCACCCGGCTCGTCTCGGCCGTACCACTCGAGTGTCTCGAAGGCGCGCAAATGGCCGCTGATGCCGAGCGCAAGCACGATGTTGGAATGGAATGGAAGATGATCACCGGCGCGCAGAAGCTCGACCAGATGTTGTGCGCCGGCCGCGGTGAGCTTGCGCGCGCGCTCCTGCGGCAAGCCTTCAAAATAAACTGCGAGAACGAGATCTTCGGCGGACCGCGCGTCGGGCGAATCGACGGACGCACCGACTCCAATTGCTACTACAGAGATTAGAGCGCACAGAACGGCTGCTCTAGTGCGTCGATCGGCTGTTCGAGTCATGTCACCCCCCCCGGAGCAATCTACGATACCGCGGCACGCAGCGTAGCTGTCTCGACCTGCCCCGCGTTCGCTTGGCACGACATGATCAATTCGAGCCACTTCGACCACAGAGAGACGATCGCGTAGCAACGCGCGACACTATCCCGCCATCGACGAGTTCATACGGGGAGGGATCGACTACCCGCGCCAACCGATGTGGATGCGGCGTGAGACTTCCCAGACCACGTTCATGGGGGTCAGCTACCAGAGTACCAGCGCAACCGGGTTGTCGGTCCACAAAGTGCCAGGAGCCGAGCCCCTCTTTGTGTCACGACGAAAGACCGGATGACACTCGCGTGACGATCACACTGCCGGAAGGCACAAGCTCGCCGGACGATTGAAAAGTACGATCTCCCGCAGCCAGCGAAAACCACCGTAAATTCAGTAGCCTGCGAGATCCAGGTGCGTTGACGAGCGGAGGCCCCGCTCCTATCTTTGCGTGCCCCCGATTGAACCCGGTAATCCTGCTGGGTGCGACTGTAGAACCGCCAGTGACCATTCACCCGAACGCCAGCGACTTTCTCGGTCGACCGCCGCCCACCCGTCGCCGTGCCTCGCGCGGTGTCCGGTGCACTGGGGATAGGCGCAAATGACACGAATTCTCGCAATGACCGGAGGCTTGCTGATTGCCGCCGCAGCCCTGTATTTCTTGGCGGCCGGCGACCGGGATTCGAACGGGGTGGCCGGGCCGAACCACGAATCCATCGATGACGACTCGCGTCAAAAGCTCAACAACGTGCTGCGCGATGCGGGCGGCTAGCTGACGTGAAGATCCTGCGCGATCGGTCAGCGTTCGAGCGCGAAGAGTCGGAGCGCTTGGCTGCATTTGCGTGCAAGAGCAGCGAGTCGCGCGGGCGCATTGTCGCCGAAGCCGAGCATGCCTATCGCACATCGTTCGGCCGCGATCGCGATCGCATAATACACTCTGCTGCGTTTAGGAGACTCGAATACAAGACCCAGGTCTTCGTCTATCACGAGGGAGATCACTACCGCAATCGGCTGACTCATACTCTCGAAGGCAGCCAGATCGCTCGGACGATAGCCCGCGCTCTTCGCCTGAACGAAGAGCTCGCCGAGGCTGTGGTGCTCGCGCATGACCTGGGCCACACGCCATTTGGACACGCCGGTGAGCGGGTGCTCGCCGACTTGATGTCGGATCACGGGGGATTCGATCACAACCGGCAAAGTTTGCGCGTCGTCGATCTGCTCGAGGAACGCTACCCCGCTTTTCGCGGTTTGAATCTCAGCTACGAAACGCGCGAAGGGATCTTGAAACACGGCTGCAATTGGCCGCACCCCGTCGCGGTTCCCCAATTGCTCGCGCAACCGAACCTGGAAAGCCAGGTGGCCGATTACGCAGATGAGATCGCTTACACGGTGCACGATCTAGATGATGGATTGCGTTCGGGGTTGATCCAAATCGACGACCTCGAAGCGTTGGAGCTGTGGCAGCAGACCTTTTTCGAGGTAAGCGATCAGCTGCGCGATGCCTCCGCCCGGGTCCAGTTTGCGCAGACGATTCGCGCAATGATCGACCGGTTGGTGACCGCGCTAGTTGATGAATCAGCGACTCGGCTCGCTCATGCAGGTGTGGGCAGCGTGGATGAAGTGCGCCGGACCCAGCAGCGGCTCATCGGCTTCGCTGAAGATCTCGATAGCCAGCGCGCGAAAATGCGTTCGTTCCTCTATCAGAATCTCTACGAACACCCGCGAGTCGCCTCAGCGAGTGAGCGCGCCGCACAGACGATTCGCGATTTGTTCGCGCATCTTCGAGACAACCCCGAACGGCTGCCCCAACACGTGCAAGAGCGATTCGCGTCCGATGGAGAGATGCGTGCAGTGTCTGATTACGTAGCGGGCATGACCGACCGGTACGCACTCGGTCAGTACGCAAAGCTCGCCAGCGGCAAAACCCTCGCCGGTCCACGACGGGAGCATGGCGATGCTTGAGCTCGCTACTCGGCAACCTTCAGAAATAGGCTGGGTTGAGCATTTTTGCGATTTTAGGGGTGTTCATACCCCACCTTCTCCCCGCGATAGGCAGCACCGTCGGTCCGGCCGATGGGTTGAGCACAAGACTCGATTTGGGCCGCACGAATGGCTGGCGGGGCGACGCGAGGACGTCCATTCTATCCACCTTCCTGAGGTTCTCGGGTTTCCGGCGGTTGGCCGGGGTTCGGCTGGCCTCATCTTATTTCATACGGAGAGCTCTCAATGAGCCCGCCGAACCAGATTGGGCTCCCCGAGGCCTTGGAGCGCGCTGCTAGCGCGCTCAAAAAAGATGCCGGCGCCATCCGGCCGGCAAACGGCGACCCGCTTGCGCTGCTCGACCTGCTCGAACCAGTTGCTGCGGCACGCGTGCTCGAGTGGTTGTTGATCAACGAGCCGGCTGCCGGCTGCGAGCTGGCCACCGAATGGGCCGATGCCGGTGGCGATGCGGCCGAGCCGCTCAAGCGAATCTCCACCGAGGGGTTGCCGAAGCTGGCCCGCAAGGCGCTAAAGCGCGCCCACCACAGGCTTCGCTCGCGCGGCGAAACCATCCCAGAGCCGAAACCGGGCACCGTGGTGGCGAAGCTTCCTGACGTAAAAGACGACTTGGCTGCGGCTCTGGTGTCGCTGGTAGACGCACGCGGAACACGGGTTGCGTATCTGGTGGAGCCGCACCCGATGGGCGGCGCGCGGCTGATCGTGGCTGCGCTGAACGAGAGCCTCGGCGTGGTCGAGTTCGATGTCTTCAATAGTGGTCGCAGCAAGATCAAACAGTTCATCCGGGATACCACGAGCCGCAGGGAATACCCTGCGGTCGCGGCTCCAATCGCCTCCGTGCAAGCGCTCATCAGCCGAATCGCCAAATACCACCCCAGCGATCGGCCGCTGCCGCGCTCGTTTTCCGATTGGCGTTCCCGCGTCAGGCCGGCCGCAGGAACGAAGACTCCGGGCGAGCTGGCACGGGCAGAGTTCTCAGAGCCGGAAGACGCCGAGGCCGCAATCGAGCGCATCACCGCACTCGTGAGCGATGGCAAGCTGGGTCCCTGGCCGGCCGCGAGCGATGTATTGCAGCCGATTGCCGAGAGCCTCAGCGATGCGTCGACTGGGGTGCTGATCGTCTCACCTACGGCGCGTCAAGCGCAAGTCGATCTCACGCTCGATGAAGCGATCGACACCGTCTTCGACGAAACATTCGCCAGTCGAACGGCTGAGCGCTTCGAAGAGAGCGCGTACTTCTACTGGCAACTCGGCCAAACCGATGACGCTTCGGCGTGTCTGGTCGCCGCTACCGCATTTCGCAACCAATCCCCGAGTTGCCGTCCGATTGGGCGTGCGATGCTCGAGGTCATACTGGCGCCGGTGTTGAAAGCCATCGGTGAATCATCAGAGGAGCAGCAGGGAGGCAACGTTTCCCTTCTGGTGAAGCCCTGAGTACGTTGCTCGGACGAGGACGTATCTGGCGCGCCACCTTGACGAAGAATTCAGACGGCGTCGTGCTCGAGACTGCGAAAGCGCCGCTCGCTGAAGACAATCCAGATCTCAAAGAATTGACAATCGAGATTCCACTCGGGAAGTGGGGTCTCGTAGTAAAACACGTGCAATCGGACCGCAAACTGCTCGGCGGCGTCCTGTTGGATTTCGCAAAGCACAAGGAGCGCGTCAGCGCGGCGGTGGGCAACGATCGACTCTACTCGGAACTACAGCGCGTCATTCTCGACGCGACAGTCACCCTCGTCGAAGTCGGCCAGTTGATCCTCAAGCTGCCGGAGGCCTCGGCGGAGTAGGCACGCACACGGTGTGCCACCGCGGGTCCGATACGAATTGAGGGAGAAATAGCGATGAGACGCCGATTTGGGCGAGGACGAAAGAGTCGAACTACGGGCGGGTCGCGGGCTACAGACATCGATGCCGCCAGCGTATTTGCGAGGATCATCCAAGCGAAACTCGTACCCACAGAAGCACTCGAACCGGTGGCTTCGGACGACATCCCCAATCATTACGCGACGGTCGGAGTCGGAGAGGGGGAGGGCGGACGCAAGCTGATCGTCGCTTTCGCTCCCGACCATGGTGGAAATGCGGCGCTCGCCGGGCTTGCCCATGCGCAGCTCCTCGCCGCCAGAGATGGATTCGCAGGAGAAGTCATCGCGGTGTGCCCGCAGTGGTCGATCGCCGCTCGGCGTCGACTCGCACTGCTCGGACAGGGGACTTTTTCGTTCCGAGCGATTGCCGCTTCGGCGCTGGCCGATGGGGAGAACACGATCGTTTCCGCCGATAACTCTGAACGCGAAGTCTGGTTGCCGGCAGCCAGGGTCACGGATCGGCTTGTTGCAAGTGAGGATCGCGAACTGTTTTCTCGCGGGCTCGCGGCGTTGGAAGGGTTGGCGGCCAAGCACGGGGGCGTCGTCCGAGGGATTGGATCTTGCGTCGAGTTCGTGTTGCTCTCGCGCCGCGTTGCGCTGATCCGAGCAGATGACGGTGCCATTTCGCTCGAGACGATCCTCCCCGAGAAATCGCGCGAGAGGCTGGACGCGGACCAACTTGCGACTGCTCTGGATCGCCTGGAAGGACATCTGCGCAAGCGACTGAACGACCGACGCATTCGCACGAGCGAAGAGGGCGTACGTTCGCGATTGTGGGCTGCGCTCGCTGCCGCAGAACAAGTGCGTCAACCGACATGCTGGCCATTGGGTGGGGCTGATGCCGAGGTGATCGATTTCGCTGGTGTAGGCCCGGACGGCATCCCGGTCGTAGGTGCGCTTCGTTCGAAGCTTTCGCTTCCGACACTGGGCGTGATTCTGGACGCGGTCGCGGAGTTGCAGTCGGCGTTTCCTGCACTGCTGGCCGACGCAGAGGCACCCGTGCGGCTGGGTGTCGTTCGGCTGGCGTTGGCAGCGGCCGAATTCGACGGGGGTGCGCTGGCGCTACTTCCGCTGCTTGCGCTCGACCACAAGACTTACGACATCGTAACGCCCCGGGGACGGGATCCCGAAATTGTCCTGCGTGGTGAGGGGGCCGCGGCTGCTGTCGCGCGGCCGGCGAGCCCGCCCAGGAGCCGACCGCTTCAGAAGCCGCTCGAAAATGCACACGCCGGTTCCGATTCAAGCGGTGATGCAGAAAAGTCCGACGAGGCAACGGAAACCGAATCGGCAGCGGATTCGGAAGATGACGCCGGTTCGGAAGGATCGCGACCGGGTGCAGCCCGCCGACGGCGAGGACGCGGCCGGCGTAGTGGATCCCGAACCGGTCGCGAGTCTGGCGAAGCTGCCCGCGATTCGGATGCAGATGCAGCTTTTGAGGAGTCGGGTTCTGGAGATTCGGCTGAATCTCGCTTCGATTCGATTTCGTTGTTCGACCTGGATGACGGCAATGGCGACGAACCCGTCGCGCGCCGATCGCGACGAGGTCGCGGACGCCGACGAGGCCGCGGAAATGGGACGTCCGAAGAGGGCGATTCCGGAAAGGATTCTAGCGGAGAAGCGGACGCTCCAGAACCCGCGACCGACGCGGAAGCCAAGCAAACATCATCTGACCGGAGCCGCGGACGCGGGCGCGGTCGTGGTCGCGGGCGGGGACGAAGTTCCGAGCACGATGCGCCGGAGGATGCAAAGTCCGAATCCAGCATCGACGATGACGATGACGACGACGGTGACGACAGTGTCGACGGCGATACCGCACTCCCGGTCGTCGCCGACATCGACGAACCCGATCTCGAAGCCGTGCTGGTGTACGACGATGAGGCTGACGATGGGGCGCCGACTCCGTCCCGGGCGACTGCTCAGGTGGAAGCCGAACCCACTGAGGAAAGCGACCTGCGGCGGCCGCGGCGTAGGGCGGTGATCGTCGCCCACGCCGACCGCGGATCGCTGGTTGCGGCCATTCTGTTGGCTCGCGACATCCGGCTGCTAGAAGGCTTCTGGGTCTATCCACAAGAAGATCTGATTACGTTCTTTCGGAGCATTGCGACGAATCTGCGGGACCAGACGCCGATCTATTTGGTGGGGTTCACGGCATCACCGGCCCGAGACATCATTGGGGCTGCTTCGCTGTACGCCGGGCGAATCGCGTGGTTTGACCATCACGATTGGCCGCCCGAAGATCTCAATAGTCTGCGCGAAGCGATTGGTGCGGAGAACGTGATTGTAACCCAAGGCAACGAGACCCCGGTTTCTGCAGTCCTGGTCGACAGGACCCGCCGAAGTCGCTTCTCGGACAAGATCGTCGAACTGGTGACGGGGCGCTTCAGCGAGCACGACTTCGAGCGGTGGGGGCGTGTCTGGTGGGAGAGGTTGGCGTCCATCGCCGCGAAGCCTGGTGATCGCCGCGCTGAAGTCGATGGCATGCTGGTGGGACGTCCCAGCGATCTAGCCAGGGAGGCTGCCAAGCTCACGCCGCCAGCCCCGCCGCCGGAAGTCGAGTTCATCGCAGGCAGGGATTTCCGAATCGTGCACTTTGGCGGCTACCGAATGGTCGTGGTGCCGGTTCCGCCCCAATTCGATCTTCACTTCACATCGCGCGTGGCGCGGGAGCGCTATGCATCCGAGCTTTCGCTCAGCTTCATAGAAGGCGAGGAGCTGATGGTATTCAGCGGCGACGAGGGGCGTACCAAGCGCAACCTCGACATGCTCTCGATGGCCACCCATCTCGATGGAAAGCACGATTGGATCGAAAAGCTGCCGAGCGAGGATTATGTCGCTCGGATTCGCGTACACGATTTCGCTTCTCACCCAGACCGACTCGACGAGGTGATCTCCCAGATCGCGATGGGTCGTTCGATTCTCGAGGGCTAGCACCACCCCAATGGAAGTCTCCGTAAATCTCGTCGAGATTTTCTCGTCGATTCAAGGGGAGGGGACGACGGTCGGGGCGTCGACGTTGTTCGTTCGCTTCGGCGAATGCGACTTGCGCTGTCGCTGGTGCGATTCACCGCACACCTGGAAGCCGGCGGCCGAATGTCAATTCGAACTCAAGCGCGGTACCGGTGAGTTCCGTACGCAGCCCAACCCATTGCATATCGCCGACGTCGTGACGGCGGCAGGCGTGCTGAAGGTTGCCGAGCACGAATTTGTCAGCCTGACCGGGGGAGAGCCGCTGTTGCAACCGGCGGCAGCGCGAGCGATCGCCGTCGCGCTGCGCGCGCGCGGCCCCCGAATCCTGCTCGAAACACACGGCCTTGCAATCCATGGCCTCGAATCGCTAGTCGATGTCGTCGATGTGGTTTCGATGGATTGGAAGCTCTCGAGCGATGTGCGGCGCGCCACTGACGCGCGAAACGCGCCCGTGGAACCGTTTCACGATGTGCACGAGCGGTTCTTGGCGATCGCACGACGAGCGCCCGAAGTGAACGTGAAAATCGTCGTTACCTGCTCTTCGGGTGACGACGAAATAGACGAAGCCGTTGACCGCGTCGCGAGGGTCGCGCCCGAGGCGACCCTGATCGTGCAGCCGGTGACCCCGAGCGGCCCGGTGCGTGATACCCCGTCGGCCGAGAGGCTGCTCGCACTGTGCGCCCGCATTGCCGGCCATCTGCCAAAGGTTCGGCTGATCCCACAGACACACAAAAGCTATGGCGCTCTCTAGGCTGGATTCCTGACCACTCCGACACTGCGGGGTGGGTGACTGCCCCGGGCCACTCGCCGGACGGATCTTCGCGACTGTGCCGGGTACCCGGAGTTGCAGCCAAGGCGCGGAAGGCCGGTTTGTCCCGGGCGTCAGTTGGCGGCATTGGGCGCGTTCTGCAGTGATTCCAAAACCTTGTCGAGCGAGAAACTGCCGACCTTCTGACGCTGCGGAAACTCCTTGAACGTGCTCAGGAACCTCGCGACGTATTGCTGCGCCGGCACGAGCACGAAGGCGTGCTCGACCCGCCAGCGGCCGTAGTCGATGGATTCATGGTCGGCGATCTCGAACGGATCAGAGCGCAGGTTGAACAGTTTCGGGAAGCGAAGTGTCACGAACGGGTCCTGCCATACGTCCAGGCCCTTCGCGCGTTGTTCCGAAAAAACCAGCTTCCACTGGTTGTAGCGCAGAGCAACCAGTTGGCCGTCGTCGTTGAAGTAGAAGAAGTCGTTGCGAGGGCTGGGCGCCGCGCCGGCGAGGGCATCGGTGATGTTGTGGCCGTCGAGATGTACCTTGAACGTCTCCTTGCCGACCTTCATGCCATTGAGAAGCTTCTGCTTGACGTCCGGATCGCCCGCCGCAGCCAGAAACGTCGGCAGCATGTCTTCGTGGGAGAAGATGTCATTGAGCACAGTGCCGGGCGCGATCGTGCCCGGCCAGCGAATAGCGGTAGGCACACGGAAACTGCCTTCCCAGTTTGTCGCCTTTTCGTTTCGGAAGGGCGATGTGCCGCCGTCGGGCCACGAGAACTTCTCGGCGCCGTTGTCGGTGGAGTACATGACGATGGTGTTCTCAACGAGGCCCAGCTCCTCGAGCTTGTCGAGAACCTGGCCGACCTGCCCGTCGTGCTCGACCATGCCGTCGGGATAGATGCCGAGCCCGGTCACACCCTCACTCGATTCCTTCAGCCGTGTCCAGATGTGCATCCGAGTGAAGTTCACCCACAGGAAGAAGGGTCTGCCGTCCTGTTTGGCGCGCTCCAGATAGTCCATCGATCCCTTGGCGATCTCGTCGTCGATGGTTTCCATTCGCTTCTTGGTGAGCGGCCCGGTGCTCTCGATCTTCTGGGTGCCGTCCGCATTGGCCCAGCTGTGGATCACGCCGCGCGTTCCGTACCTCTTCTGCAGCGCGGGATCCTTGAAGTAGTCGGGATGCTCCGGTTCGTCCTCGGCGTTCAGGTGATAGAGCGAACCGAAGAACTCGTCAAAACCGTGCGCGGTGGGCAGATGCGAATCGAGGTCGCCGAGGTGGTTCTTTCCGAACTGGCCGGTCATGTAGCCGCGCGCCTTCAGCAGCTCGGCGATG
>JAQBGU010000088.1:0-3339 GCA_032128375.1 Deltaproteobacteria bacterium
GTGGGATTTTCACCCCGGGTCGCACTCCGAAGTTTCAGGTTTACCTCCTTCCTCTTCGGCCAGGCTTGTCCTGGCGCACTGTGGTTCTCATCCTGAGCAACGCGCTCCCGTGCCCGTGCCCGTGCCCGTTCACGGCTTCTCGAGGCTCTTCGCGAGCTCCCGTGCCCGTGCCCGTTCACGGCTTCTCGAGGCTCTTCGCGAGCTCCCGTGCCCGTGCCCGTGCCCGTTCACGTTCACGGCTTCTCGAGGCTCTTCGCGAGCTTCACGAGCATCGACACGATTCGTTCAAGCAGTGCCTTTCCGTCGCGATGGCTGGGCTCATCGACGAGCTTGAGCCGCAAGCATATGTCGAACACCGCCGCCGACTCGGTCGCCGAGCCGCGTGCGCTGCCATCATAGCGACACTTGTCCGGCTTCGAGGACTTCCCGGCACCTTCTGCGATGTTGAGGACGATCGACGTCGACGCCCTCGACAGTTGGTCGGCAAGGTGGCGACGCCCCCGTGGGAGCGCCTCGATGAGGGCATCAGCAATCTGCATGAAGTCGAGAGCACGCGGGTAGACGTCGAGACGTTCGTGATCGAAGGGCATGAACTGGTATCGACGCTGCGGACAGGATGTTGCGTGGTTTTTCGGACACGGGCACGGGGAGAGGAAAAGGGTGCCCGTGCTCAGGATCGGATCCACAGTGCGCCAGGACAAGCCTGGCCGAAGAGGAAGGAGGTAAACCTGAAACTTCGGAGTGCGACCCGGGGTGAAAATCCCACCGGCAACGACGGAGACCGCCATGCCGGAAGCGAGTCTTGCGTGATCGTAGGCTGTACACGGGCGACCGTGATCACGAAGCGTAGACAGCGAGTGTGCGGGCCGCGAGGTTGGGTCCCGAAAGTTATGACGTGGTGGGAGCCGAGGCGGTTGTGGTCGTCGAAGGCGACATGGGTGTCCGATGCGCGTCCGGGTGAGCCGAGCGCCGCGGTCCCAGGACATCCGCCCACCGGGATCGTAGAGCGGGGCACGTACGCAAGGGTTGCCCAGGAACCTGGGATGGAGTCTCGACGCTCTGCCGCGAGGCAGAACGATACGTCAAGGGAAACCGAGGCGGTCGGGCGTCGAGAGGTCGGAGCGCGCAGTACGAGCAATGACGCGGGGGAACTCGCTCCAGGGGACCCCGCCGAGCAAAGGAGCGCGCCGAGGAACAGCTCGTTGGAGGGAGAAGATGACCGAGTCACCGAGCTCGCTGGACATCTCAACCAAGCTCGAACGAATAGCGAAGCAGGCGAGGGAGATCCAGGGCGTCGGCCTTCAAACGCTGGCGCACAACATCGACGTGGACTGGTTGCGCGAGGCCTATCGCCGCACGCGGAAGGATGGCGCTCGCGGTGTCGACGGACAGAGCGCGGAGCAATACGCGGAGCACCTGGAGGACAACCTCCAGGCACTCCTCGACCGCGCGAAGTCCGGCCGATATCGAGCGCCGCCGGTGCGACGGGTGCACATCCCGAAGGGCGATGGGACGGAAACGCGTCCCATCGGTATTCCGACCTTCGAGGACAAGGTCCTGCAGCGTGCGGTGGCGATGGTGATCGGCGAGGTCTACGAGCAGTCGTTCCACGACTTCTCGTATGGCTTTCGCCCCGGTCGCTCCGCTCACCAAATGCTGCAGGCGATCCGGAACACGTCGGTGCACATGGCGGGCGGTTGGATCGTCGAGGTCGATATCAAGAAGTTCTTCGACACCGTCGATCACGCCCACCTACGGAACATCCTTTGCCGACGGATACGTGACCGAGTCCTGTTGCGCTTGATCGGAAAGTGGCTGAACGCAGGGGTGCTCGAGGGCTCAACCCTCTCGCACCCTGACGAGGGAACGCCTCAGGGTGGGGTGATCTCGCCCCTCCTGGCGAACATCTACCTGCACGAGGTGCTCGACGAGTGGTTCGTCCGGGACGTGCGGCCGGCGCTTGGTGGCCGAGCCGAAATGGTCCGGTTTGCGGACGACTTCGCCGTGGTCTTCGAACACAGGCGAGATGCTGAGAGATTCCTTGCGGTCCTGCCGGAGCGATTCGGCGTGTATGGCCTGACCCTGCATCCCGACAAGACCCGACTGGTTCCGTTCCGACGACCGGACCGAGTCCGCAAGGACGAGGACGGCCCCGGGACCTTCGACTTGCTTGGGTTTACCCACTATTGGGGCTTGTCTCGTCGAGGCAAGTGGATCGTGAAGCAGCGTACGGCCAAGGATCGCTTCAGTCGCGCGCTACACCGATTTCGCGAGTGGTGTCGATGGCACCGACACGACCCGCTGAAGGCGCAGCACCTCACGTTGGTGAAGAAGCTGAATGGGCACTATGCCTACTATGGCATCACGTCGAACTTTGGCGCGATCGCCAGGCTCTACTACGAGGTCCCGCGGGTGTGGCGGAAGGCGCTCGCCCGCCGATCGCAGCAGCGGCTCTCATGGATGAAGATGAACCGGCTCCTGGAGCGTTTTCCGCTTCCGCGGCCGTGCATCGTTCACCAATACGGTACGTAGCGATGCTCCTCGAAGAGCCGGATGCGTTATGTAGCGAGCCTGGTTATGTTGCGAGGTGGGGGCAAGACTGCGCAAGGCCACGGCTCCGCGTTGGATTTCGCAACATAATTCCGCAAGTACAGCCTACAGGGATGAGAGGAAGGCCATCAGGTCCTTGTCCTTTCGCCAAGCGGGCGTGCGGTCCGAGTTGTTCACGGCGCATGTCGCCAGCGCCTTCGCCTTCATTTCGAGATCGATCTCGGCGTAGCGGTTCGTGGTCTCGAGCGAGACGTGGCCGAGCCAGGCGCGGATCGTGTTGATGTCGACGCCGGCACGGAGCAGGTGGACGGCGGTCGTATGCCGAATGGTATGAGGACTCACGCGCTTCGCCCGCAGGGAGGGCATCGTCTCGGCCGCCTTCACCACCGTGCGAGCCACCAGCGTGTAAATGCCGAAGCGGGTGACCGGCTTGCCGCGCACGCTGCGGAAAACCGGACCATCGCGTGGGCCTTCGAGGCGGACGCCGAGGAGCTGGCGGAGGACCTTGGAGGTGTGGGGCCAGAGCGGGCACGTGCGGGTCTTGCGTCCCTTACCGAGGAGGCGCACGGAGCCCGGCGAATCGAGAGCGACAGCGTCGACCGTGAGTTCGGCGGCTTCGCTGGCGCGAGCACCGGTGTTGTAGAGGAACAACAGCAGTGCATAGTCGCGCTGACCCTGAGCGCGTCGGCGATCGGGCACTGCGAGGAGAGCATCGATCTCGGGCTTGTCGAGATAGGCCATGACCGGTGGAGCCGATCGACGCAAGGGAATGGCGCGGATCTGGGCAGC
>JAQBGU010000089.1:0-4352 GCA_032128375.1 Deltaproteobacteria bacterium
ACACGGGGAGTGAGCGGACCCAGCTTGCGGGCGAACCGGTGGTCGTACACGAGGCGCAGCTCGTCGAGATGCGTCTCGACGAGGGTGCGCAGAGTCGTGTTCGCCGCGCGTGGGCGGTAGCGCGGTGTCCCGAGGGGGGGAGCGGCGGTAGAGCTGGAGTGAAGTGGCAACGGCGGGTGCGGAATCCCCACGAGGTGTGATGGGGATCGCTCGCCCGCCGTGGGGAGCGCATCTCAGCATGTCGAGAGTCGACGCGAGCGCAAGAGGTCGAGACCAGCGGCTCCGGACCACGAGAGAGAAGGGAGGGTGCCGGGGGAAGCGGTGGCTCGTGGGAAGCTGTCGTCCGCGGGCGGACGGTGGCTGCTGGAACATCGCCGACCATGTCGGCTGATGTGAGCGTCAGGTTCCCTCGACACCGGCTGGGCGAGCCTTGAGCCCCTGCATCGAGGAGAACATCGCGGATGCGATCTTCCTGCTATACCACAGAGGTCGCCAAGCCCGCCGACCCTCCGATTCTGCACGAGAACCAAGGCTTCGCCTTGGCAGGGACCTGCTCCTCCAGGGTTACTGGTTCAGGCGGCAACTATCCTGACGCAGGGGGGAAGACGCACTTGGGGAACGTCGATCTGTGGCGCGACTCGGACGGCGATCAGACCAGGTGTTTCTCCCAAGACATGGGCATTCGGCCACGGCCAGAGCCCGGCTAGTCTTGCGGAGAACGTATCAGCTCAAGCTCCAGGCGATCGTCCTCAACCACCTCAATGGCTTCACTGCGCTCCTCCTGCCACTCTTCGCCTTCCCCGGTCCGTGTTGCCCAACACAATTCGTAGCCGCCTTCGGGTACACCGTGCAAGGCGCCCACTCCGCCAGAAAAGTATACGGGGTTGCCATACCGCTTGTTCTTGCGCAGGCGCACATAGCAATCGCCCATGAATGCGCTGCCATCGGCGTTTCCAGTGTACATCACAATGTGCCCAACATTGGACATCACAAATTCCCCCCAGCCGACATTCGCCGACGAAACGTTTACATATATCGACTCGTGGCCAGGCTCCGGTACTTGATACAGCCCGTGTGATGCCTTAAAGAGGATTCGATACTCGCCGACCGGCACAGGATCGAGAATCGTTACCGGCTCCCCACTCAGCTCCAAGAGGGTCATTCTGTGATCGCTATCAAAGAGGTACAGCTCGCCGTACATCGGCTGAATATCTAGCAAAGTGTCGTCCAAGCCCGTTACTTCTACTGCCAAAGCGGACCGTGCTTGTGCAATGCGCCGCAACTGCACATGCTGCACAGGGATTTCTGCGAGTCCAGTGCTGTATGCAAGTATTGGCGCTTCGCCGGGCACATAGCCCGGTACACTCAGACCGAAAGTGAACGGACCGGCTTGCGACACGGGCTCCTGAGCAATAAACCAATATACACACGATAGAGTGTCGGCCGATCCACTAGGCCACTCAAGCCCCCCCAACAACGTAGCAGCGGCTATAGGAAAATCTGTCTCGAGCAGTGCCACGCCAGTTTCGGGATCTGGCAGAGTCAGCCCACGAGACCAAAGACGGCTGTCCGCCTCGAGCGGTTGACCAGCGGTATCCTCCAGTTGCAGTGGGCTACCCAAGAGCGCATACACCGTGAGTTCAACAAGTGGAGCGCCGTCGCCGTCAGGACGTAGGCGCACCAAAGCGTGTTCTGCAAAGCACCCTTGGCCAACGGCGAATAAGTTATATTGTGCAGTTGCGTCGAGGCCATCGATGAAAAAATAACCGTCCGCATCAGTCAACGCGCATGGCGCAAGAGGATGGCGAAGCTCCACGCGATGAAGAGCACTACGCGACGGAGTCCTTCCAGATGGCCAGACGAATACAACAATGCCCGGTGGGCCTGGCGTACCGTCAGTGAAAACTGCTCGACCGCGAATAAGTCCAGAGGCGCGTTCAAGGACAAGCACGACCGTGCTCTTCGTTCCCAATTGTGAGCGGAGTACGGATTGCGTCGTCGTCTCATAGCCAGGGTGACGAGCAACCAGTGTGCGCGTGGGATGCTCGCACTGCAATGAAACGGAAGCAGCCCTCACACGACCGGCCGAGTCAGTGAGGCCAATGGGAAGAAATGCATCGCAATCTGGACAGGCTATGAGGACCTGGGCGTCTGGAACGGGCGTCCCGTTGGTGGCCTGGACGGTGACCACATGGCCACGAGTGCTGTCTGAATGAGTTGTCGATACAGTGTCGCTTTGCACCTGCTCGGGCGACGAAGGAAGCGCGGCCCGGGGGTTGGTGCGGCGCAACGTAGCGTCCCGTGTAGGACCATCCCGTAGGGTGTAGTACAGAAAGCTAGCAATGAGTGACAAAACCAGCGCAGCGAATAGCCACCTCGTGCGCTGTGACATGGTTACACTCCCGAGAGGGGTTGCTAGCTCTTGCAAACGGCCTGGAAGGGCTTAGGCTCGCTCCCCTCGCCGTCGAGTTCGCATGCACCTTCGGGCGGACAATGCTGTTGATCACAAGCACCAGCAACCCCCCACCACGGGGCAGCAGGCAGGAGCTTGAGAAAGCAGCAATCGGGGAGCATGCTGGCACTACACCCGCAGTAGCGGAAGGACGGAGAGGAGTGGTTTCGCTGCAAACAGGAACCAGAGGCGCAGCTCCCCGTGCAAAGAAGCGTCGTTGGCGCTGAGGTTCCGTAGCCAGATCCCGAACAGATCGCAGCAAGCGCTCGACCGGCTTGCCAACCGCAGAGAACCAGAATGACTCCAAGGAACAAAGCGCAAAGATACCGAACCATAGCGGTTCTCCTGCTTCTAGGCGGGCGGAACAGAGGATAGCACCTTTCCGCTCCGTTGCCAGGTGGTAGGAATTCTCGACTCAAGATGCGTGGAGAGCAAGAGTTGAGTGGGGCGACGGGAGCTCCGTCGGTGGGCCGAGAAGCGCTGGGTCGCGGCCTCCGGGGCGGCGATCGGCACCAGAACCCTCCCCGACGCCGCGCGGGGAGCGCCGCGCGGGCAGTCCTCGGGCGCATCCGAACGGGTGAGCGCCGCGTCGCGACACCCCCTCCCGCCCGAACTGTCGCACCCGTCGCTCAGTCGTCGAGATCGTCGGAGCGAGCGATCTCCGGATCGCCCTCCGCACCCTCCTCCTCGGCCCACGGATCGGGGACCCACTCGTCGTCCCAGGGGTCGGGATGGGTCGACTCCACCGGAAGAAGGTGCGGCGACGAGGGATCGATCGGCTCCCCCGACCCCGTCGTCGGCGCGACGCTCTGTGGGGGAGCGCGCGCCCACGGCGGGTCCCACGCGCCGCGCGCCTCGAGTTCCCGTCGGATCGCGTCGTCGTCGCGCGGGGAGGTGCACACACCCGCGATGCGCATCCGTCCGCCGCAGTGCTCGCAGACTCGGGATCATCGAGCCAGACGTGTCGGATCAGCTCGGCCCAGCGACGTCTGCGCGCCCGCGTGAAGGGATCGGGCTCGTCGTCGGGGTGGCCGTCCAGGTTGCCATCCCGAGTCGGGCGATCCCCAGCCGTCGGAGCACTCGGCGAGCCCGTCGTCGGATCGACTCGGAAGACCGGGGTGGTCCTGGTGGGGGAGTGCGCCCCTGGGATCCCACCCTCGATGTCGAGTGGGCTGTCGGGCGCTCGCGCCGACGTGTCGAGCGCCCGGCGCTCGGCGTCCTCCCCCGCGATGACGATCGCTGGCCTCCTCCCGACCCACCCGAAGCGCTTGCGGATCGAGGTCGAGAGCGCGCCGTAGGTGTGGATGCGGCACTCGTAGCGGTGCTGGATGTGGGGGACGAGGTGGGCGAGGAACTCGACCCCCGTCCACAGCTGGTGGTCGCGCCCGAGGCCGGGGTGGAAGGAGCCCTGGTAGAGGACGAGGCCGGTGTCGAGCTCGGTGAGCCGCCGCTCGGAGACCGCCGGCCGTGCGAAGTACTCCAAGATCGAAGTGAGCGCGGCGTCATCGCCGGCGGGGATGGCGCGCTCGGCGTGGACCGAGAAGCCGGAGTGCTCCCAGGAGCGCAGCAGCTCGGCGCGCTCGTCGTCGATGGTGCCGCGGCGGAGGAAGGCATCGAGGACGGTGTCGCGGAAGGGGAGCTCGAGGGCGCGGAGTCGGGCGGTGGCCTCGTCGGCGGCGATCGGATGGAACATCCCGTCGCGGTCGAAGACGCCGGCCGAGACGAGGGCGTGGACGTGGGGGTGGAAGGTGAGCAGATTGCCGAAACTCTGCGGCGCGGCGACGAAGGCGGGGACGGGGCGGTCGAGGTGGGGGAAGCCGCGAGCGAAGTCATCGCGGACGCTGGCGTAGGCGGCACGGCAGAGGAGGCGGCAGAGACGGCGGTCGAAGAGGAAGGCGGG
>JAQBGU010000090.1:0-36461 GCA_032128375.1 Deltaproteobacteria bacterium
GACAGCACGAAAACCCGGAACATGAAGGGGAATCTTCAGCGGCACTTGGATAGGAGTCTTCAACGGCACTTAGATAGGAGTCTTCAACGGCACTTGGATAAGAGTCTTTCAACGGCACTCGAGAACGGGAGTCTTCAACCGAGACGGCCGGGATTCAGCGCGCTCCACAGCACTTCTTGTACTTCTTGCCGCTCCCGCAAACGCAAAGGTCATTGCGACCGATCTTACCCGCCGTGTTGGGGGTTGCGGCGCCGCCTCTCCGGGAGGCGTCTCGGCGCACCGTCTTCGCCGCCTGCGGTCTCGCCTCCGGTGGCTCATCGCCGGGCCCGGTGCCAGGCATTTCGCCAGCCGAATTCGGCAACGGAGGGGGGAGTGTGAACTTGAAGATCACGTCGATGGCCTGGCTATCGGAGCGATGATTCATCTCTTCGAACAACGCATAGCCCTCGCGCTGGTATTCGAGTTTCGGATCCTTTTGGGCGTAGCCGCGCAGTCCCACGCTGTCGCGGAGACTGTCCATCGTGTGGAGGTGATCCTTCCACTGCCCGTCGACAATCTGCAACAGAATATCGCGCTCGAGCTCTTCGAAGCGCGGGTAGCCGACGCTCGCGTGTTCCTGCGCCAGCGTATCGCATTGCTTCTTCTTTTCTTCGAGCCGCAGCATCAATTCGTCGTGCACCGTTCGTCCAAACTCGTCGCGATCCGTGGGCGGTCGCCCATCAACCGTCATCGGCGCCACACTCGGATCGAGCTTCAGCCCGAACTGCGCCTCGATGATGCCGGCCAACGAAACCAGGTCGTCGTGTTCGGGGTCGCCCTTTTCCGGCCACAGGTCATCGAGAATCGCCACGAGGACTCCCTCGGCTATCTCGAGCACCTCTTCGTGAACCGCTCGTTGTTCCAGCAAGTCTCGGCGGCGGGTATAAAACGCGTTGCGCTGCTTGTTCATCACGTCGTCGTAGTCCAGCACGTGCTTGCGCATATCGAAGTTGCGCGCTTCGACCTTGGTCTGCGCGTTCTCGATGACACGTGTCAGAAGCTTGTTTTCGATCGCCTCGCCGTCCTCGACACCGACCCGATCCCACCACGACGCGACCCGTTCGGATTCAAAAATTCGCAGCAGGTCGTCTTCGAGTGACAAGAAGAATTGGCTCGAACCGGGGTCTCCCTGGCGACCCGAACGGCCGCGAAGCTGGTTGTCGATTCGACGGCTCTCGTGACGTTCCGTCCCCATGATGTGCATGCCGCCCACTTCGAGGACCTGGTCTCGCTCTGCTTCACACTGCTGGCTGAATTCGGCCAGCAACGCCTTGAACTCGGGGTGGTCCTTGTCGTGGCCGCATTTCGCCAGCGCCATGAACTCGGCGTTGCCGCCGAGCACGATATCGGTGCCGCGTCCAGCCATGTTCGTCGATATCGTGACTGCGGCGTAGCGACCGGCCTGCGCAACGATCTCGGCCTCCCGCTCGTGCGCCTTCGCGTTGAGTACGTCGTGTTTGACACCGCGCTTGGCGAGTTTCTTCGCGAGCATCTCCGAGGTTTCGATCGAAATCGTGCCGACCAGGACCGGCTGACCGGTTTCGTTGCGCTCGATGATCTCCTCGATCACCGCGTCGAACTTCTCGCGCTTGCTCTTGAACACGACATCTTGCAGGTCTTTGCGAATCATCGGCTTGTTGGTGGGAACGACCGTGACGTCGAGCTTGTAGATATTGGCGAACTCAGGCGCCTCGGTATCCGCGGTACCGGTCATACCGGCGAGCTTCTCGTACATCCGGAAGAAGTTCTGGAAGGTCACCGACGCGAGCGTCTGGTTTTCGCTCTGCACCGTGATGCCCTCTTTGGCTTCGACTGCCTGGTGGAGCCCGTCCGACCAGCGCCGACCTTCCATCAGCCGACCGGTGAACTCATCGACAATGACGACCTCCTTGCGTCCGGACTTGCCGATCTGCACGACGTAGTCCACATCCAGCTTCTTCAGCGAATGCGCCGAAAGTGCCTGATTGACGGCGTGGAGCACGGGAACCATCTGCTGGTCGTAGAGGTTCCCGACGCCGAGCATTTTTTCGACTTTGTGAACGCCAACCTCGGTCAGTGTTGCCGAGTGGGCCTTCTCGTCGATCCAGTAGTCGCCGGTCTCCTCGAGTTCCTTGCTCACTTCGCCACGCGTACCCTGGGTGAGCCGCGGAATCACCCGATTGACGACCCCGTACAAGTTCACGTTCTGCTCGGTTCGGCCCGAGATGATCAGCGGTGTGCGCGCTTCGTCGATCAGGATCGAGTCCACCTCGTCGACGATCGCGAAGGCCAACTCGCGTTGAACGCAATGGTCGATCGACAGCTTCATATTGTCACGCAGGTAATCGAAGCCCAGTTCGTTGTTGGTCACGTAGGTGATGTCGCAGCCATAGGCGGCGCGACGAGCGACATCGTCCATGTCGTGGACGATGACACCCACGCCAAGACCGAGGAAGCGGTGAACTTCGCCCATCCACTGGGAGTCTCGCTGCGCGAGGTACTCATTGTGCGTCACGATGTGAATGCCTCGGCCCGATAGCCCGTTCAAATACGAGGGCAACGTGGAAACCAGCGTTTTGCCCTCGCCGGTCTTCATTTCCGCGATCGACCCGTTGTGGAGAACGATCCCGCCGATCAGCTGGACGTCGTAGTGGCGTTGACCCAGCGTGCGCTTGGCCGCCTCGCGAACCGTCGCAAACGCCTCCGGGAGCAGATCGTCCAACGTCTCGCCATCGGTCAGGCGCTCGCGAAACACCCGGGTGCGGTCGCGCAGCTCCGCGTCCGAGAGCTTGACGAGCTCTGGTTCGATCGAGTTGATCCGAGCGATCGCGGGCAGCAGCCCTTTGATCAGCCGTTCGTTGGCACTACCGAAGATCTTCTGGACGAAACTCGACATGGGACGGACGGCAATCTCCCGGGGGAAGGGCTTGGCGAAAAGATGCGTGGGGATAGCAGTGTACGAAAGCGCTTCCGGCGCGCCAGTTTGATCACCCCCAGCCTGTTGTCAAGGCTGCCTGACCGGCCAAAAAGACGCTGGCGTCGTCCTAGTCGAAGATGTAATCCAGCGGGTTGACGGCCTTGCCCTTCTGCTCCACGACATAGTGAACGTGCGGCCCGGTGCTGCGGCCGCTGTTGCCGAGCGACGCAATCCGCTGGCCGCGCTCGACGCTGTCTCCGCGTTTCACGAAGAGATCGTCGCTGTGGCCGTACAGGGTTCGGATGCCGTGGCCGTGGTCGATGATGATGCTCTGGCCCAGCGGGCCACGCTTGCCAGAGAACACGACCTTACCGCTTGCGGAAGCCACAACGTCGGTACCGCGCTCGCCTGCAATATCGATCCCCGCGTGGAACTGCTTGAGGTTGGTGAACGGCGACGTCCGCGAACCAAAGCTTGACGTCAGCCAGCCCTTGGCGGGCCAGATCGCCGGCGTTGACGCCAGGCGGTCGCGTTTGGAGACCAGCTGATCGGCCAACATTTCGAGCGATATCTGCTGTTGCTCGGCCAATTGGCTCAGCTGTTGTGCGTCGCGTACGTTCGCTTCAACGGAGCCAGGACCAGAGGCGGCAGCACCCAGGTCCGCCTTGGGCTCGATCGGAATCGGCAATGCCTGTTCGTCCGGTCTGATCACCCCGACGCCGGTTTCGTCTGTGGGGGAATCCGCGTCCGCTCGCGGCGAAATGTCATCGGGCAGCATCTCCGAGACTTCCTCGCCGCCGGTTGCAGCCGACCCTGGCAGATTCGCGATGATTCGGACTTTCCGTTCGAATTCACCAATCTGCTTCAGCTGGCTCTTGACCTCTGCGAGCTTCGCCTCGAACGCGGCGATCTGCGCGCTCTGCTCTGCGACGACGACGCGCAATCCGGGCAACTCGCCGTGCTCCAGCCGAACGTTCACGTAGTCGACGGAAGCGACGATCAACATCGCAACGGCAGCCGCCGCTGAGCCCAACGCGCGCTGCAAGGTTTGCTTGTTGACGGAGAACCGGCGAACCGGTGCCGTTTCATTTCCCACCACGATCACGGAATACTGGTCCATTCACTCCCCAAGAGTTCGAACGCGCGATCAGCGTCATATCGCTTCGACGCGCTTGCCCTCAATAGGCGGTTCTTAGTTAGTTGTGCTTTCGCTGCTTTTCGGAAAATTTTTCACTTCGTCGTCGACCCGCTGGGTCACTCTCCTCGGCTCTACACATCATGGTTTCTCAATAACCTTCGGGCAATTTGACTTGGAGCAACAACTTTCCGAGCAATATCTCGTCTCCCGCGCAGAGTTTCATCCGCGCTTCGCGCTTGCCGTTCACCGCGGTACCGTTGGTACTCCCCAAGTCTTCGACAAAGAAGGAATCGCCGTCGAAGCCAATGGCCAAATGCGCTCGGGAAATCGTGGGTTCGGCGATGATCACATCCGCGGTTCGTCCTCGGCCCACCACCATCCAATCGCGATCGACGGGTAGCTCCAACCCCTCAAAGAACCCTTTCATCACCCGAATCGATACGCCCGATGGCACAGGGCCAGCCAATTCGCGTTCCTCCATGGAAATGGCTCCAACCTTTTCTTCGTCATCCAGCCAGGTCTCGGTTGTGACCGGGAACACATTGGCTCGCTCGCGATGACCTTTCGGAACC
Organism: Deltaproteobacteria bacterium; assembly: GCA_032128375.1. GTDB lineage: Bacteria > Myxococcota_A > UBA9160 > UBA9160 > SMWR01 > JAJDAM01. The sequence continues at coordinate 4,646 of JAQBGU010000090.1, forward strand.
TGATCGGAGCTTTCGGGCAAAGCCTTGAACGGACTGCAGCGAATGACTGATAAATCAATCAATTCAAAAGGTTACAGTCCTAACTTGCCAGAAACGGCCGGGACGTGATCGGGAAAAGGGGAATTTATAGAGTGGCACGCGAACGCAACAGCTCTCGCGCGTGGCTCCGCGTTGCCTCTCCGATTTCCTCGCCACCGGCCATGCGTGCGATCTCCTCGACGCGCTCCGCGCCTTCGACCCGGATCACACTGACCTGGGTACCGGTTGGCTGCTCGCTCTTCTGGACCCGAAAATGCCGACTCGCATAGGCGGCGATCTGTGGGAGGTGGGTGATGCACAAGACCTGGTGTCGAACAGCAAGCTCGGCGAGGCTGCGGCCGACTTTGTCGGCGACGGCGCCGCCGATGCCGGCGTCGACTTCGTCGAAGATCAACACCATTCCCGCGTCTGTCTCGCGAATGACCGACTTGATCGCCAGAAATGCGCGAGAGAGTTCGCCACCGGACGCCACCTTGCGCAGTGGAAGCAGCTCACCGCTTGCGTTCGCTGAGAAGCGAAACTCGGGCACCTCGTGGCCGCCAGGGCCGCACGGTGCACCATCGGGTGCAACACTCGGGTCGAGCGCAATCGCAAAGCGCGCCTGTGGCATCGCGAGTTCACGTAGAGCACTCTCGACTGCCTTCGCGACCTTGAGACCGGCTTTCTTTCGCCCGGCGCTCAACTTTCCCGCATCCGCGGCAAGCTTTTCGGCCAGCTGCGCGCGTTCGATTTCGATCGCTGCGGCGCGCTCGCTGGCGCCTTCCAAAGCGTCGAGTTCCGATTGCGCGTTGTCGCGAAACAAAAGCACCTCGGCAACCGAGCCACCGTATTTTCGTTGCAGCATTTCGACTTGAGAGAGTCTCAGCTCAGCGGCCGCCAAGCGCGCGGGATCGGCCTCGATCGCGGAAACATAACGTTCGAGGTCGGCACCAATATCGCGAATCTCTTCGTTCGCGGACTGGACGCGCGAAAGCAGTGGCTCGAGGCTGGGGTCGAGTACGGCGAGCGCTTCGAGCCAGCGGGATGCTTCTGCCAACAGATCGCCAGCGTTCGCATCATCTGAGCCTGTCAGGTCTCCCGACAGCACCGCCTGTGCGGCCGACCCCTGTTCGCACAGCCGCTCAGCATTGGCGAGCCGCGAGCGGTACGAACGCAGTTCATCGACCGCGTCGGGATCGAGATCGGCGTCGTCGATCTCGCCGATCTGATAGCGCAAGAAGTCGCGGCGCTGCTCGCGGTCCCGCTCGGCACCGTGCAGTTCGGCCAACTCCTGAGCCAGCAAACGCAGGCGCCCGTATTGTTCTGCCACAGCCGTGCGAAGCTTCGTGAGCCCAGCCGCGCGATCCAGCAATCTCCCGTGAGTTTCCGGTCGCAGCAGCGCCTGTGAATCGTGTTGGCTCGAAATCTCGATGCGTCCGCGAAACAGCTCGGCGAGCAGCGTCGCTGGCACCAACTGCCCACCCAAGCGCGCCCGGCTGCGGCCACCGCGGGCTACCGTGCGCCGCACCACCAGCTCGGATTCGTCGCTCGCGAAACCGCGTTCTGCGAGATCCGCCGCGAGTTCCGCGAGGTCATGCGTGCGAAAGATCGCATCGACCGCCGCTTCGTCACAGCCTTCCCGGACGATCTGCGGGTTCGCGCGCGTTCCGGCCAGCAAGGCGAGCGCACCGAGCACAATCGACTTGCCCGCGCCCGTCTCCCCTGTCAGCACGTTCAAACCGGGTCCGAACTCCAATTCCTCGCTCTCGACAATCGCGAAATTTTCGATCTTCAATGTCTCGATCAACGGGTCCCCCAACGCAATTTGCTGCGCATCACCTCGAATCGGCTCCGATTGGGCGGTACCAGCATCCGCAGTGGCGAATCCGATTTGCTCAACTCGACCACTTCGCCCTCCTCCAACATACGACCCACCTGGCCATCGACAGTGAGGTGAACCTCTCCGCCGCGCGCATCGCACAGCTGAATTCGCACGTGGCAGTCTTGGGGCAACACCAGCGGACGTTGCGTCAAGGCGTGCGGGCAGATCGGCGTGAGCACGATCGCTCCGATGCCCGGCAGCAAAAGCGGCCCACCGGCCGATAGCGAATACGCGGACGAACCAGTCGGTGTCGCGACAATCAGACCGTCGGCGTGATAGGTGGTGACTTCGACGTCGTCGGCCCATGTCTGGAGATCGATCATCCGTGACAGCGTGCTCTTGGAAATCACCGCATCGTTGAGTGCCAGGTAGTTTCCGGCCTCGCGACCATCCTTGGTGATTCGCACATCGAGGCGCATGCGTGTTTCGGTGCGAAAACCGCCGGCGACGACCAGATCCAGTGTTTCGAAGAGTTCCTCTTTCGAAATTTCACTGAGAAAACCCAGCGTGCCGAGATTGACGCCGAGGACCGGCACGTCGCTCAGACCCATGGCCCGAGCCACGGCCAGAAGCGAACCATCGCCGCCCAATACGATCACCAAATCAACCTGCGTGGCGAGTTCGGCGCGCGGCACAGCGGTGCCGCCGGACGCGTTCGCAGCTTCCGGATCGAGCATCACATCGATCTTGCGCTCTCGCAGCCACTGTTCGACTTCGCGCACCCAGGGACCCAGCTGGAGCTGGTCTGGCTTGAGGCAGATGCCGATCGCGCGGATGACCATTCTATCGCTCCCAGGAGGCCGCTGAACTATCTCACGTTGCTAGCATCAGCGCATGTCCCCTGATGACAACCAGGACTCCTTGGAATTATTTCCCGGTGAGACATCGTCGTTGCCAAGTTCGCAACAGGTCGACCCGCGCGCACCGCTGGCTGAACGCATGCGTCCACGAAGCCTCGATGAAGTCGTCGGGCAGCCGAACCTGTTGCGCGACGGCGCAGCATTGCGCTCGCTGGCAGAGTCCGATGCGCTGCCTTCGCTGATCCTTTGGGGACCGCCCGGTTGTGGCAAGACGACGCTCGCTCGCGTGCTGGCCGGCGGTGCGAACGCGCGGTTCGAGCCGCTCTCGGCCGTGACCGCCGGCGTGAAGGAAATCCGCGAAGTGGTCGCACGGGCAAGGCGCGACCGGCGACGAACCGTACTTTTTCTGGACGAATTACATCGCCTCAATCGCGCCCAACAAGATTCGCTGCTGCCGCACGTCGAAGCCGGCACGATAACGCTGATCGGGGCCACCACCGAGAACCCATCGTTCGAAGTCAATGCGCCGCTGCTATCGCGTTGTCGCGTTTTCACGTTGTCGCGGCTGGCCGAAGATGCGCTCGCTGCGCTGATTCGACGCGCTGCGGACGACACCGAACGCGGGCTCGGTCGCTCGGGAGTGGAGGTCGAACTGCACTGCGTCGAGGCGATCGCGCACGCGGCTGACGGCGATGCGCGCCGGGCGCTCGGACTGCTCGAAGCGGCGATCGCCGTCCACTTGCGAACCGCCGAAGCCGGGCAGGCCCTTTCGATCGATACGGTCAAGGAGGCTGCCGGCACGCGGCTGTTGGTTCACGATCGAGACCGCGAAGAGCACTACAACGTGGTGTCGGCACTGATCAAGAGCCTGCGGGCCAGCGACCCCGACGCCGCGCTCTACTACGCAGCACGCATGCTCGACGCTGGTGAGGACGCACTCTTCCTGGCGCGCCGGCTGGTGATTTTTGCCTCAGAGGACATCGGAAACGCCGAGCCGCAGGCGTTGAGTGTGGCCGCGTCGGGCCACCTGGTGATCGAGCGGATCGGAATGCCCGAGGCTCGCCTCACGCTGGCACAGGTTGTGACGTTTCTGGCGTGTGCGCCCAAGAGCAACGCTTCCTATGTCGCATTGAAACGCGCCAGCGAAGCGGTCGCCAACCACGGGTCACTGCCGGTCCCCTTGCATCTGCGCAATGCGCCGACTGCGCTGATGAAGGGTCTCGGATACGGCCGCGAGTACGAGTACCCGCATGACGCACCCGACCAGTTCGTGTCGCGCAGCAACCTGCCGGACGAAATCGGCGACGTGCGCTTTTACGAACCCTCCGGACAGGGAGCCGAAGCGGAGACTCGCCGGCGGCTCGACGCGTGGCGCAAACGTCGCGAAACTGGTGAGCGCTGACCGGGATTCCGGCCTCCGATCGGTGTGCCTCGTCGCAGCGAGCCAGTCGGGTCCAGACACTGGGATGCTTGCAGCAGTGCGAATCCGGATCGACCGTCAGAATGTCTGAGATTCAAGTCTCGATGCGATTTCGGCCGTTCTTCTTGGCGAGGTAGAGTTTCTGGTCGGCGACCGCGATCAATTCCTCCGGCGATTCCATCACGCCGTCGTACTGCGCTATACCGATGCTCAGTGTGACATGGGCTCGACGACCGCCGGGAATCTCGTACGCGGTCGACTCCACACGCTGTCTCCAGCGTTCGCTCATCATGGCCGCGCCATCGAGATCACCTTGCATCACGACGAAGAGTTCTTCGCCGCCGTAACGGCCCGCGACGTCGGTCGCTCGCACCACTCTATTGAGCTGATCCGAAACACCACGAAGCACCACATCCCCACCGGGATGTCCGTATTCGTCGTTGAGCGACTTGAAGTGATCGAGGTCGGCCATCACAACCGAAATCGGGTACCCGTAGCGGCGGGCGCGGAGGAAGTCGACAGCAAGTCGCTCGAACACGTAGCGCCGGGTTCGGAGCTGCGTCAGCCCATCGACTGATGACAGAAGCTCCAACTCCTCGTTCTTCGCGCGAAGCTCTTCTTGCAACCGCTTGACCTTCAGATGCAACTTCAAGCGCGCGATGAGGTCGGCTGGGTGAAACGGTTTCGCTATCGCGTCGCACGCCCCACCATCGAGGAGTCGTGCCTTGCGGTCGAGATCCGTCGTGCCCGTCAAGAACACGAAGGGGATGTAGTCACCCAAGGCGTTCTTCTGCTTGACGCGCAGCAGCTTCTCGCCATCGAGGCCGGGCAATTCCAGATCGCACAGCACCAGATCGACGTTCTCGGCCAGCAGCATTTTCAGCCCCTGGTAGCCATCGGTAGCCTCGAGAATCGTATCGAACAGACTTGCTTCCTCTATCGCCACGCGGATTTCTCCCCGTTGCGTTTCGGAATCGTCGACTATCAGAATCGTTGCCATGTTGGAAGCTTCCCATTGGACCTATCGGTCGGAACCGCCGGATCCTGATGCCGCGACGGCCGAATCCAGTCCGGGCGTCCTCGCAAACCCGACAGCGCATCACGGACACGCAACGAAACGCGCATCCCCGTCAATGCGGTCGCGTTTCGCGCGGTTGATCTCGATGCGTGTCGGGGGCCCGAATCGCCCGGGTTTGATGGGGTTTCCGATGACGCCGGACTCCCAGCACGCTGCGGGCCCACGTGCGGATTCGAGCGCATGTATGCTGGCCTGGCAGCCGATTCGCCGCACACCATTCTCGCACCCAATCCGAGGAGGTCCCGATGGCCAGTCGAGAGTTCGCAGCGCTGATGTCCGCCATGAAATCGGACCTGATCGCTCCGAGCGATTCACTGGAGGTCGCACGCGACAAGCTGAACGCGGTTCACGGTCACCCGATCGGCAAGGGAGTTGACGTCGAGTGGACCGCCTTTCGCGGCGTGCGCTGCGCCTGGGTCGACACGCCAGCATCGCTCGGCGAGCACAGCGTCTTATTGTTGTGTCACGGTGGTGGGTACATTGCTGCCGGTGGGGACGGCTACCTGTTCTACGCTGAGATGCTGTCACGCGCCTGCCGAACCCGTGTGTTGTTAGTCGATTACCGGCTCGCTCCGGAACATCGACATCCCGCAGCGCTCGAAGACATCGCCGACGCGTACCAGGGTCTGATCGAATCGGGCGTGTCAGCTGGCAATGTAGGGTTCGTCGGAGATTCTTGCGGCGGCGCGCTCGCGATCACCGCAATGCTCGAACTTCGCGATCGCGGTGTACCGCTTCCCGCACTGGCCGTTGCGCTGGGCGGTTGGTTCGACCTGGAAGCGACCGGCGACTCGGCCCACAACCCGGTCGGTCGCGATCCGTTCATACACCGCGACCTGATTCGGGCGCGCGGCCGCGACTACGTCGGGCCAGCCGGGGAACTGCGCGACCCCCGCGTGTCGCCGCTTCACGCCGACCTGCGCAACCTTCCCCCGCTGCTTCTCCAGGTCGGCCAGGTCGATATCACGCGCGACGACGCCATCCGACTGGCCAGCCAGGCGGGGCGCGATGGGGTAGAGGTCACACTGGAAATCCACCCAGAGATGATTCATGGCTTCCAGGGCCTGGCAAACGCGGGCATCCCGGAAGCCAACGACGCGCTGCGACGGGTTTCGGATTACGTGAGGCTCCGACTGGACTAACAGTACCTGCACCTCCCCGGCTCTTTTCGTTTCCTGACAGCGTCGTGTACGCTTCGCTGCGCGCACGCATGGAACCCAACCAACGACCACTAGAAGTCGCGAAAGCGGTCATCGGTGGCCGCACGAGTCTTGTGCACGGCGTTAGAGAACTCGCCAGCCTCCGGTCCGTTCTGTGTCGCGACCCGCTCAGCCCGACGTTCTAGCCATTCTGGCGGCGGCCGACGACACCCGCGACCTGCAGCCCGCTCGATCGATCCACCTCATCGACAAAGCGGAGACCGACGATCTCTCCCGACAGATCGACGAGGCCGAGCGTCTCCACCGCGATACGGTGCTGGCAGCGTGTCGGAGCTTGGCGCGGAAGTTGACAGGGTCCACTCTGGGTCATCTATCGGGCCGGCTTGAGCTATCGCCGGGGCACCATTTCGCGTGTCATTGCACAGCTCGAACTCACGCTCGAGCTATGCATGAGAGCGAACCGACTACGGCTGGTTGCGCCGCACGATCGGGGTGACCACGAGCAGTCCGATCGCAAACACGAGTGCAGCGCTCGGCTCGGGGACCGGACTAACGGCCACACTCACGTTGAATGTACTGACGAAATCGAGACTGTCACCGCCGACCGGCAGATCGAAATCTCGTGAACTCCCGATCGTGAAGCCGCAGATTCCGCCAGTTCCGTTGATGGAGCACGAAAATGCTGAGGCGGTCGCAGCCTCGCCGAATCCGGTCGGGCCGCCGACGACCGCAGCCCCTGCGTCGAACTGCGTGAATGTTCCGACCGAAATGGATGCCGAGGTGCCCAGGCCGAAGACGTTGTTGCCGAACGACATGATGTTGTAGTCGGTGACGACGAACGTGGTGTCGGTGAAAACCACTTCGGCGACGCCGTTGTGGTCACCTACGAACGATCCGCTGGTGAGAGTGATGTTGATATCGGCCAGGTTGTTGACGGAGTCGATCGTGATCGTTCCGGTGACCGAGAATGTGTCGTTGACCGAAAAAAGTGCTTCGGCCGCGCAGGCGCCCGCGCTCGCGGAAGAAAGGCAGGCGTGGCCGTCGTCGAGGCCGCCGCCCGAGATGTTATAGATGGTGGCGGCGTGGGCACCGCCAACACTCAAGCCGACCGCGACGAGCGCAGCCAAGCCCGTTGCGAGCTTGCGGAAATACGAAATCGGTGACCCCATCCTTGTCTCCTTGTCGCGGTTCGTTCGGAGTCGTTTCGTTCTATCCACTGTTTTAAATATATACATGTACATATATACTCTAACTCTACCGTCTGAATATAACTCCTGTTGGATCCTCCATGCCAGTCCAACGGCTCGCCCGTTCGATCTGCTTGCTGCTTGGAGCCTACCTGGAATCCAACCGGGGAATACTACGAAACCGAAGAATTTCTTCCTCGAAGTGCGGCCAGTCCGACAATCCCGAGCGAGAGCAATGTAGCGGTCGAAGGTTCCGGAATGATCGAACCACTCCAGGTGATGTCTGCCTTTACGACCAGATTGTCAATCTCTCCGAATGCTGCACCGGGAATCTCGGCGAGAGTGATCCCGAGGAGTTCGAGGAGCATCAGGTCGGTATCGATCGTCCCATTCAGAAAGGATGCTCCGATAAACGGCACGGGCACGTTGGACACCGGTACGGGCGGTGGACCGCCGGAGTTGAACGCACTGTAAATACCGTTCACATCAACGGGTCCGACCAGAAACGCGTATGTGGTCGGTCCAGTCATCGACACGAAGATGCTGGAATACCCCCCGCCGGGCACGATACTCGCCGATTCGATGACGAACGTGTCGAAACCGCCCCAGGGCTGAAGTAGTGAGATGGGGGCCGACATCGGCGCCGTGATCGCGAAACTGACAATCTCCGGGGTCGCTGGATCGAACGTGACGGAGAGCCCATCGAGTGAGATATCCGTATCGGTCACCAGCGAATTGTCACTCGTCCGGTTCGCGGTGATGTGCGCCGAACCCGAATCGAAGTACATGACGATCGGCGAGGCTGCGGCAGGTCCAGCCATCCCGAAGACAGCGACCACGGCTACAACGCACCGAGCTAGCGCAGCTGAAAAAACCAACATTTTACTGCAACCCTTCCCTGGGGACTGCAGTAAACACCCAAGCGCCATCCGATGCAACAGAAATATTCCAGTCCTGAAAGAAAAATATTGGCCCACACCCGCCAGCGCGCGTCAGTTCGTCCGCCATTCGAGCTCACTGCGCACACCGAGCGAGATGAGGGGATTGTGCACGCGTTCGTCCGTCGGGCGAAGGGGGTCGCGTTCTGGCGCCAGAGCATCGTTTCACGTCGGCGTGAAGCACTTCACAGCCCCGCTAGAGGGCGTGGCGAATGCTCTCGGCTCAACCCCAACACGAGGGATCCTATGATCCAGAACAAGATCGACATTCTTCACTTGTCGGACCATCCGGAGTTGCTGGAGCTGGAACCGATGCTCGAACGCGTGACAAGGCAGGGGTCAACCTCCGGCGACAATATCGAACGGCTGCCCGTGTCCGGGTTTCAGGGGGATCGAGATCGAGAAGAGCGATGCAATGACGAATAACTCCATCGGGTGTCATTTACTCCTATTCGAGTGGGTCGGAACCATTCGAGGGAGCTTACACGCCCGACGGCCGGATGCAGGGCTGGTTCTGATGTTGTCAGCCGCGTTCCGCGGGGTCGAACTTGGTGGCGCCACAAAGTAGGCACGGAGCGCCCGATGCGGGCCTGCGCGAACCGCGCCTGACTGTTTCGCCGCTTCGAAGCTGGCGACAGTCGAGCCTTCGGCGCTGCGCATCGCCATTCTTTCGCCGGTGATTCGATCGCTGGCAGCGGTGCCAAGCGCAGTCGGGTATTCCTGCTCTCGCTCCATGATTCCCTCTGGCTCCGTGCAAAATCGCCGCGTCGCGATGGGCAGACCGATCGAGATGCCGTTGCCGTCGATTTGATACCCGGCACTGTACCGATGGCAGCCGGCCGAGCTCTTGAGCGTGCCATCCGCACCGAATGCGGCGGTCATCTCGCCGCGGATGCTCGAGCTGACGACACCCCCTCCGCCCGTTGTTGTGGCCAATAACCACCCAGGTCGTGCCGGCCAACTCGCTGGATTGGGGCCCAAATCTCATCGTGCCGCTGTCGTACTTCAAATCCATGTACAGGTCACCGCTTCGAAAACAGTAGATGGCTGCGTCAGCGAGTTGGCCCGCGAAACGCTCGCCTAACGAATCCTTCGGGCAGGCGGCCATGGTAGAAGGTCCCAACGCGATCGTGATGGCAGTTCCGTCGACGCTGTAGGTGCCAGCCGCGTCACCCATGGAGAGCACCACGAATCCGCTAGGATCCGCGACGAAACTGCCCCCCTCCTCCACACTCGTCTGTGCGAGGCAACCGAGAGGAAATCGAAAGTGCGAATACTCACGTTGGGGATGATGGCCGTCACAATTTCCTGGCTGCATTCAGGAGCAGCCGCGGCGGGCGACACGATCGAGCAGATCGACGACGCACTCGAGCAGATCGACGACACGACGTCGGAGCCGCTTCCCGACGACATGGAGCCTTTGAAACAACGCAAGTTTCCGCCGCTCCGCCTCAAGGCCAATGAGGAGATCGAGTGGGGCGACTTCGGCACCGACGTCACGACCTTTCGAACCGGGGTCTCGGCGGAGATGCCCTTCCCGATCTCGAAAAACTTCGTCGGCGCGCTATCGAGTCAGTTCGGCTTCATGGCCACCGAATTCAGTGGCAGCAAGGGTTTTCTCAACACCGGGCAACGCTCGGGCGATCCCTGGGATGATCTCTACGACTTTTCCCTGGGACTGCGAACGCAATACTCCATCACCGAAACCTGGGGGCTCGTTTTCGGGGGAGGGATGACCTCACGATGGGAAAACGGTGCGTCCTTCGGCGCTGGCCTCAAGGGAACTGGCGAAGTGGGGGTGAGCTACCGCCTCGGAGACCGGTTCTCGATGGCGGCCGGCGTTTCGGCAGGTTCCCGCATTGTGGGGAACGGCGTGAGCGTGGATCCGTTCGCGACGCTCGCCTACAAAATCAACGATCGACATACCTTGAAATCGCATGGTCTCGGCTTGCTGCTGCGCTCGAAGTGGAACAAGAAGTTCACCACCTTTGCCTACGGTAGTATGCAAAGTGAACGCTGGCGCCTCGCGGACCGCAACGACGGGTTCGTCGACCAGGGCTCGCTGCGCGACCGGAGGCTTCCGATCGGCTTGGGTGTCGAGTGGAAGTTCTGCGACGGCTGGCGCCTGCGCACCGACCTGGCCATCGTGGTCTACCGCCAACTCAAGGTCACCGACGACGGTGACCACAAGTTCGACACCGAAACCGCTAGCGCACCCGGCGTATTCGGGAGCCTGCAGCTGCAGTACCGCTTCTGACGGCGCGACTTGGGCCACTCCCTCGCGCACGACTCACACTGCTGGCGGCGCTGTGCGCGAGCGCGCCGCCGTTCTCCGCGGCCTCGGGCGCCGAGGGACGAGACGAAAACAGCAGATCGGAGACGATCCGGCGGGTCCCGGGTTCGCAGTCCGGGAGATCGGGTCTGGGATCATTCGTCAGTGTCGAGTAGTTTCCGGTCCGCCGGCTTCCCTATCAACGGATCGGAAATCTCTTGAAACGTCTGTGGGTCGCACTCGGGCTCATGATCGTGTTGGTTGCGATCGCTGCGGACCAGGTCGCCGAAAATTTCTCACTCGAGAGTCTGCGTCGCGTCATCGAGCGAGATCTCAGCGAAGCCCTGGGCCTCGAGGTGCGCATTGCTGGCTGCCTCCGAATCGGGCTCTTTCCTCAGGTCCGATTCGAGATCGAGGACGTTCGGATTTCCAATCTGCCGGGGCGTCCGTCGCCACACCTGCTCGTCATCGGGCGCATGGCGCTCGAGCTTCGAATCCTCCCGCTTCTTCGCAAAACGCTCGTGGTCGATGAACTCGAGATCTACGACGCGGAGATTCGTATCGAGCCGGACGAACAGGGGGCGTGGAGCCTGCATGCCAACGTTGCGGAGCTGGACGAGATGCCGAGCCCGGATGGCATCGCACTGGCGATCAGGGAACTGGCCATCTACGACCTCGAGATCTATTTCGACCGGCCAGGCGAAGAGGATGTCACGGCGCTGAGCGTGACGGAGTTCGTTATCGAGTCCGACGACTTCGGGAGCCCCCTTTCCCTCAAGGGCCGGGGTGCCATCGAGGGCGGCGACTTCGAGATCGTGGCCGTGACAGGCTCGCTGAACGAACTCGTGAAGCCCACCCAGCCCTTTCCGATGGATCTGCAGGCGAGGCTATCCGACGCGAGCCTGACGGCGAGCGGCACGCTCGGCAGTCCCAGGACGCTCGTTGGAATGGAGCTTCTGGTCGATGTGAAGATCCCAAATCTGGCCAGCGGGGCGCGTGAGCTGGGGCTCGAGTTGCCTCCACTGGGCGCCGTATCGATCTCCGGAGTTTTGGTCGATCGCGATGGCGTTCTCGGAATCAAATCGCTCTCCGGCAGCAGCACTGGAGTGGGTCCTCTCGACGTCGCGTTCGAGGGTGCCGTGGAGGATCTTCTGCGCGTGGAGGGTGTCGATCTTCACCTGCGTGTCTCGGCGCTGGATGCAGACCTATTCAAGTCGCTCACGTCCCTTTCGCTGCCCGACGTTCCGATGAGTGCCGAAGTCGAGATCGATGACAAGGATGGCAGCCTGGGAATCGAGGGGGTGGCCAAGGTCGCTCGGACTGGGAGCTTCGAATTCGCCGCCCAGGGGAAATTTGGCGATCTACGCCACCCGAAAGATCTCGACGTTCGGGTCGGTTTCAAAACGACGACGCTCGATGCGCTCCTATCCCCGTTCGACTACGACCTGGCGGGGAAGCTCGCGGAGCTGGGACCACTGCATGCGAACGGTCATCTGATGATTCGCAACGGAAACCTGGGGCTCGACAAGATCGACGTTCGTTTGGGAGATCCAGCGATGATGTGGTTGCAACTGAGCGGCTCAGTGGCGGACGTGGTGGGCGTTCACGATGTCGAACTCGAAGCACGGCTCGAGGCCGTGAGTGCGCGAGAGGTGGCTGCACTCCTCGACAGGGAAATTCCAGAAATAGGCCCTCTGACGCTCGCGCTATCGCTACAGGACAAGGACGGAAGCCTTGGGATCGAAAATGCAATCCTCGAGCTGGGTAGCGTGAACAAATTTGACCTGAAGCTTTCCGGTTCTTTCGACGACCTGCCCCATCTCGAGGAGGTCACCGTCAATCTCACTCTCCAGGCGCCCGACCTCAGCGTGATCGAGCAACTGCTCGGGGTCGAGCTTCCTCCAGTCGGCCCCGTGACCTTCACCGGTGAAGTCCGTGGCTCAGCGAAAAATCTCACGTCTCGAGGAAAGCTGCGGCTGAACCGGAGCGTCTTCGATGGCGAGTTCTCTGGCGCCCAGTCGCCAGAGGGTCGTCTGGCTGCGAACCTTCGGGTCAACTCTTCTCTGATTCACCTTCCCGATCTCCTCGTCGCGCAACGCTCGCCGGCGGTCGGCTTGGACGATCAGGGTTCGGGCCGGTTCGATTTCCAGAAGTGGTGGGTCGGCGATCAGTCATTGCCACTCGAGTGGCTGCGTAGGGTCGACGTCGAGCTCGTGTTCGAGGCCGACCGAGTCACGGGGTATGAACTCTTCGATCTTCACGATCTTCGCGTTGCGGCCCGACTCGAGGATGGACATCTGGTCGTCGACGCCTTCGACGCGAACTACGAGCAGGGAAGGATCTCGGGGCGCCTCGGGGTCGATGCACGGCGCTTGTCGCCGAAGGCCCGCTTGGAATTAGAGACCTTCAACGTCGACTTGACGCGTTGGACGTCGCAGTTTCAGCAGAACACGAATTACGCCGGACTGCTCGACCTGTCAATCCATCTCGAGACGCTGGGTGGGACGGCTTCCGAAATCCGTTCGAACCTTCAAGGCACCTTCGGGGCGATGGTGCGCGATGGATTCATCGTCAATCAATATTCGAGGGCCTTCACGTTCGATGTCCTGCGCGTCTCGATTCCCTCCTTCTCGTTGCGTTCATCTACTGAGGCGCCCGTCCAATGTCTGCTTGCGATCGTTCCCATCAAGGACGGCATTGCGGAGCTGGAGACCCTGTACCTCGAAGGCGAGAAAGTCACGATCACGGGCGCAGGGCGAGTCGACCTGGCAAGAGGCCAATTGGATCTGATGCTCACCCCGCGAGTGCACGACCCGGGACTGCTGAGCGTTGCCGCTAGCGTCGAGGTTTCCGGATCGATTGCGAGTCCCGTCTTCCGGCCCATTCGGCGATCGATGCTGAAGAGTGCGTTGGGCGCGATCTATCAGAACGTAGTCCGTCCTGTCGGCGCAATCGGTCGGGCGACGCTCCGGCGTGGTCCGAACGCAGTCGAAATAACCAATCCCTGTGGGGAGGTCGCGCGCAAACGGATCAGTGACATGATGACCAAGGAAGTCGAGCCGATCCATCTCGAGGGCGGCCTGCTCGTCGGACAGTAGTCGAGTGAGACCCAAACAGCGTCATTCGATCGCCTGTCGGCTTTGCTGGATTGCATCGGCGTTCAACGGTTCGGCGGTTCGGCTGTGCTCGACGCGCTGACAGCTCCGGAGTTCCTCGAGGCGAACGCGAACGCGGGGCAAAGCCAGCAGGTTTGTCTCAACTGCCGGTTCACAGTGTCGCTCTGCTTTAGAGTGATTGCGCTGCGACGCCGGCCGCGCGAGGCTTCCCGTCATGGAGTTCAAGATCCTCTACTGCCGCCCCTGCGGCTATCGAGATCGCGCGGACGAACTGGCCACGGAATTGATCGAGCGCTTCGGCGCCGCGGTGGCGGTAGAAGAAGGCAAGTTCGGTCAATTCGATGTGCTGATCGACGGGGCGCTGATCGCGTCGAAGGGAGGGTTCTGGAAACGCAAGCTCATTCACGGTGCACCACCGCAGCCCGAGATCTTGGAAGCGATCCATCGCGCGCTGGGCGATCGCCCAGGCGAAGCCGTCCGGATCGGCAAAACCTACGACACCCACGACGAGTGAACTCTGCCAGCGAAGCACACCGGGAACACGCCAACAAAACTCGCTCGCTTTCTCATCGCATAACCTCTTGCTGCTACGGCTCTTCGCATCTCGCCTACTGCGAGAGCGGATTTCCCCCTGCTAGGCGTACGAGGCGTGCGTTCCCTAAAACTCCGTATCCGCCGCAGCTTCGGCCCAGGTGTCATCCGGGTCGTACGTATCCATGCCGGAGAACGCCCCAATGTCCTTCTGCTGAATCACACCACGATGGTTCACGACAAAGGTCATCATTCCGGAATTCCCGTAGTCGGCCGGGAAGGCCACGAGTGCAAAACCGTGGATCATGCGGCCATCGATCACGTACTGCTGGCTGCCTCCCGGAACGTTCGCGCCCTGGCGGGTCAGCACTCTGAAATAGTAGCCGCGAATCGGATCGCCGGGCGCCACTGTATCGAGGTAGCGCTCCGCCCCTTGGGCGAGTGGTCCGAACGGGCTCTCTGGCTCGCCCTCTTCCGCCTCCCAGTAGAGACCATCTCTATTCCCCGGAGCGCTTGCGAGGCGCTGGGCGTATTCGAGATGATCGTCGCCGTCCCGATCGACCAGCGCGTACTCGATCTGTGCATCGACATAGGCGCTCAGGATAGCCACGGCGGACGCCTCGTTGCGGCCGACGCGCCGGTCGATGATGACCTCGATGCCGGCTGCGGTATCGAAAGACCAGGCGCCGTTCTCGTCGCGGATGAGAGGGATCGGCAAGGACCACTGCTCGGCGCCAATCACCACCTCGATCGTGTCGTCGGAGATCGGCTGTAGCACCTGCCGCTCTTCGGCGGCCTGTGCGACCCTTTGGCGCGTCTCGGTCTCCGCATCCCAGTCCGGTGTGACGAACTGGGCCTCGTATTGCGGACCCAGGATCGAGAGAATATTCGCCTTGTCGTCACTCCGGATCGCGCCCATCAGAGTGTTCGCCGCTTCCTCCGGCGATTCGAACTTCTGCTGCGCCATGGCGTCGCTCGACGCGTGAAGCGTCGCCATCAACAAAATCGCCGCGGTCATTTCGGCTCGCCGACGGCGACCGACTCGCGCCGTTTGAATTCTGCTTTGGTTCGACTTCGAGTGATCTGGCAAATAGGGCACCATCAACGTCTACCTCCGCCGCTACCCCGGCCGCCACCACCCCGTCCACCACCGCCACTGCTCCGCCCGCCACGCCGGCTGGCTGCACCGCGCGAGGCGTTCGCGTTCGACCTCGAACCGTTTCCATAGCTACCCAACGAACTCCCGCTCGACCGTTGCCGAGAGCCGCTCGGGCTCGTGAGGTTTCGCCCGCTCGGCCTCGACGAGCCGCTCTGCGCGCCGCCGGGCCGGCTCGTGCCTGCTCTGTCTCGCAAGGTGCTTGCCGCCGGTCGGCTCGCACCCGGGTGGCTTTTGCCGCTACCCGAATTCGCAGCACCGCCGAGACGCGACCCGGCACCTGTACTCGGCCGCGCTCCCACGCCCGCTCCCGTGCCAGGACGCGCTCCCACACCCGCACCCGTGCCAGGGCGCGCTCCAGCACCCGCACCCGTGCCAGGACGCGCTCCAGCGCCCGCTCCCGTGCCAGGGCGCGCTCCAGCACCCGCACCCGTGCCAGGACGCGCTCCCGCACCCGTGCCGGGACGCGCTCCCGCGCCCGGGCGGTTGGGTTTCCAGTTGTCACCCGGTCGATTTCCCGGACGTCCCGGCCGGCCCGGACGTATCACGTTGATGTTGCGGTTGATCTTGACGCTGTGGCTGTGATGACCGTGGTAACCCCAGCCCATCCCGTAAGCGAAGGCAGCTCCTACGAACATGCCAGTCCAGAAAACCGCGGCCGGGTTGTAGTAGTACGGGTAGGGACTCGAGTAGTAGTAGGGATAAGCTGTCGTTTGGTGAACTACCACCGTGGCAGGTTGGTAAGCAGGCACATAGATGACCTCGGGACTGGCCGACTCCACAATGATGATCGGTTGGCTGGCCCGGTCTCCCGCACGCGCATCCGGATCGCCTGGCTCGCGGGTGACCGTCACCTTGTCGTTCGACGCGAGGTTGCCGGCAGCATCCACCCTGGCTCGGAAGCCCTGGATCGCTTCCATCACGTCGGACTGCTTTCTTGCCACAGCTTCACCGAGCTGCCAGGTCCAGTCCAGGTCGTCGTTCATGAGATGCACGACTTCGGGGTAGTTCAGTAGCGCGATGATGCTCGGATCCCAGCTCTCGCTGGGCTCCAAAGCGGGCTCGTTCTCGCGCCTCTGGAGCAGGCGCGCCGCCTGAACGATCTGCAGCGGGTAGGTAGACGCCGGCAACACTACCGCGAGTAGCTCGTCAGGGTAGAGCGCAACGCGCCCTACCAGTTCTTCGAGATCGCCGGGAAAGGGCGCTTCCGTCAGCTCTATCGCCGGGTCGATCGCTGAGTCGGTGATCGGCCCGGTTGGCTGAGCCAGCTCGCTTGACCCGCACTCTCCGATCGTCAGGCCGACGATGAGCAGGGCCTGAAGAAAGGACACTCCGATGCGCTGCAGATTGTGCGTTAGTCGACTCGACCAAATCGCAAACTTCATCGTCTGAACCTCAGGGCGCACATTCTGCTGTCAAGATCAGCGACGCCATTCTGGTGTTCGTGGGGGGGACACCGGCGCGGTTCGCACGCATGCGGACCTTCGCGCTCGACACGCTGTCAGAAAGTGGCGCTACCGCTCCAAGGCAGCTTCTTCCAGTTGAGAGTCACTCCGAACAGAAACAGATTGTTGTCCTTGTACTCGCCTTTGACGAACGGCGTATCGACCGACGCCTTCCCGAGATTCGAGTACCCAATGTGGAATCCGATCTTGAGCTTTTCGCTCCAGTCATATTGCGCGCCAATGCCGGCCGTCAAGACACGATCGATCGGAAGTGCGACCGTTCGATCGCTGTCCTCGAGCGCGGAGCTGTCGTATCGAAAGCCGGTCTGCAGCGTCCACTTCTCACCCGCGCGGTAGTGGATGCCAGCTCCCAGGTACCAGGTGTCGCGAAACTCCAGGGGGATGTCGGCGCTCACCCCACCCGAGGAGATCGGCAGATTCTCGGCTGTGCTCCAGTCCTCCCAGCCGGCGCTCATCATCAGCGCGACGGTGTCGTTGACCTCCCAGAACATGCCGGTCCGAACCGCCATGGCCAGATCGAGGTCCAGGTCGAGGCCCGGCGAGCCGGCTCCCACCGGGATCCTGATCTTGCCGTCGAGTTTCAAACTGGTTTGTCCCTGATAGACGATGCCGAACCGCAGCCGATCGGTAGGTTCGAGCAGAACACCCACGAGCGGAGTGACGGCCCAGTCCGTCAGGTTGTCGAACTCGATGCTCGGCTGACGCAGCGGCGCCGGGAGCCCGACCTTGAGCTTCAGGTCGAGACTTCCGTAGGTAACCTGGGGGCCACCCCCCACCGACAGCCAGTCGGTCACGCGCACGGCCACCGTCGGAAGAAAGGAAATCGTGAACAGAGAGACATCAGTGACCTCGTTTTTCCCCGTCCAGCTATTGCTGGGGTCGAGCGCGGCGCCGGAGATCGAGAACAGGTTCATGCCGAAGCGCCAGCGGTCGCTGATCTTGTGGACGTAGCTGCTGTTCGACATCGGAATGAAGCCGCCCTGTTCACCGCCGTTACCCCCGGACGTAGGAGTCCCCTGGTCCTTGTCGAACTTGACGTTCGTGAAGCCGGGAGCCAGGCCGGCGAGGAGGGAATGGTCATCGAGGTGAGTCATTCCCGCGGGATTGTGGAATGCGATCGAGGCGTCACCGGCGACTGCCTGGGAGCCCGCTCCCGCGGTTCCCATGCTCGGCGTCGCGAATGTGCCCGGATACAGCCCTCCGGCGTGTACCGATCCGCCGAGCAGCGCACATCCGATGCCCAGCGCAAGTGAGATCCAGCGGGTCGCAACCATTTCCGCCTCCTATGACTGATGTCGGGTACTGATCAAGTATCGGGTTCAGTATCCCGACCTTTCGCAGCCCCGACGACGGGCGGGCTCTTTATTACCCGAACAAGCAAGGCATGTCGAGGAGCGGAATGTCTCGATTGGACGATGCACTTTCCGGAGGGCCCGCGACCAGCCGGGTTGTACGCGGACTGGATGCAAGAGGCCGACACTGCCGTTCGCAGCCGCGAATGGATGTCCAATACCTCTTGTCCCCGCTCAGCGATTCGCGACGATGCGTGCGCGAATCGCGGCCGCAATTTCTTCCGCCAGAATCATCCGGCCGGAATCGTTCAGGTGCTCGTTGATGACACGGGATTCGGAAAAACTGTGTCGCGAAAGAAGTTCGCTCCAGTCGATCACATCTCCGCCTGCCGATCGAAGCGTCCCGACCAGCGTGGCGACGTTCGCTCGAACGCGTAAGTCGAAGACGGGTCCCAGCAGCGAACGACCCGATTCGACGTCGGTCGGCGTCAGATAGAACAGCACGGGCGGCCTGTCGTCGCGCTCTTGAATCCGAACCAGCGCCTCGAGCCTCGGGTGTTCGCGATCGATCATCGTCAGATAGTCGGCCGCCGCCCAACCCGACTGGTCATATGGCTCGGTGAGGCGCTCGCCGAAGCGGCTTGCGATCGTTGCTGTCGACAGGTCGGGCGTCGCAACGTGCGTGCGCCGGAAGTCCCGATCGGACGTCTGCCAGCGGGCGTGGGCCTGCCAGATCTGAGCGGGCCGAAGCAGCCAGCGCAGGATCGGTCGGTCCATCGCGAACACGAGTCGATCGTCGGCGAACTGCAGACCCGGTGCATAACGCCAGATCGGCGCGAAGCTGCGCAGCGTGATTGGGATGACGATCAGTTCCGGCCGCAACCCCTCTCGCAGCCAGTAGTCGATGCAGATTTCGAACATCTCCGCGTGCAGCCCGAGCATGGCGGCCCACTCGAGGCTGATCGGTGCGGTCTTCCGCTTGACGATGCGTGCGAGGGGCCGCTTGTCGGTGTCCTCAGCGGCGACGTCGAATAGCACGCTGTCGCCCACGTAGAGGACACGGGCGGGTCGGTCGATGGCGTGGCGCACCATTAACTGGAGGGTCGACGGGCTGAGCGGCCAAAGCGTTGCAATCACGCCCTGGATGCCGAGCAACAGAAATCCGCAGACCGCCAGTTTCCCGAGCAGCGCGAACAAGCCCGGATCAGAACTGGAAGTAGAGGAACGGAACGGCATGCGGGACTCCCAGATTGAGGATCGCAGCGGACAGCGCCAGGTAAATCGACCAACGGACGACGGCTGGAGCGCGCAGAACCCGCCGCCAGCTCGGCTCGTCGCGCTCCCAGATTTCGCTGGCGAGCAGCAGCGCGACGCCCGCCAGCGCGATCCACAGGCTCGTCGAGTCCAGCGCGATCGGCCAATCGTGGTCCGACGCGCTCCAGTCGCCGACGCAACGAGCCACGATCGTCAGCGCGTCGCCGAACGTCGCTGCGCGGAAGAAGACCCAGCCGAAACACACGATGTGGAACGTCAGCAGCCGTTGTCGCCAGATTCTCCAAGGTGATTCGCGTTGTGCGGTTGGGCGGCGCCGCGCAGGCCACGCGCGGCCGAGCCACATCACGATCCCGTGGATCGCACCCCAGGCCACGAACGTCAGCGCGGCGCCGTGCCAGAGCCCGCTCAACAGAAACACGACTGCGATGTTCGCCGCCCAGTGCCGGCGGTTGCCGCCCAGTGGGATGTAGACGTAGTCGCGAAACCAGCTCGACAAAGAAATGTGCCAGCGTCGCCAGAACTCTGGAATCGACGCCGACAGGTACGGCCGATCGAAATTCTGCATCAGGTCGATCCCGAAGATCCGCGCGCAACCGATCGCGATGTTCGAGTAGCCGGCGAAGTCGCAGTAGATCTGGAACGCGAACAGGTAGGTGGCGATCCACAGCGCGGCCGGCGGTGAATTCGCCGGCTGCGCGTAGACGGCGTCGACGATCACGGAGATGTTGTCGGCGATCACGATCTTCTGGAAGAAGCCGAATAACATCTGCATCGCGCCGCTGCGAATGCGCTCGGTGTCGAACGACACGCGTCGTTTCAGCTGGCCGATCAGGTGTGCGGGACGTTCGATCGGGCCGGCGACCAGTTGCGGAAAGAACGCCACATAGAGCGCGAAGTATCCGGCATGCCGCTCCGCGGCCACTGCGCCGCGATACACGTCGATCGAGTAGGCCATGCTCTGGAACGTGTAGAAGCTGATCCCGACCGGCAGCAGGATATCGACGCCCGGTAACGCGACACCGAACAGCGACTCGCCCAATCCGAGAAAGAAGCCAAGATACTTGAACGTGCCCAGCAGCGTGAGATTCGCGCAGATCGCGATCGCGAGTGCGGCGCGCCGCGCCCGCGGTGCGGCCGTTGCGGACATCACGAGGCCTGCGCAGTAGTCGATCCCCGTCGAAGCAACGATCAGGCCGAGGTAGCCGATCCGCCAGTGGCCGTAGAAGACGTAGCTGGCGGCCAGCAGCAACAACCAGCGCAGCCGCTGCGGGGTGCAGCCGTACGCGACAGCCGTCGCCACCAGAAAGACCAGGAAGGTTACGGAGTTGAAGGCCATCGCGACTGCCGATCATCGCACGCCGGCATCACGAGTCGCTGAGCGCTGCCGAACGACGGAAGCTGACAACGGGCTCGAGGAGCGGTGACGCAGAAGCCACAAAACTGCGCCACGCGTGCGCCACGCCAGAAGACCGACGAAAAATCTCAATCTTTTTCGCGTGGTGATGGCGGGGCGGACGGGACTCGAACCCGCCCCTAATCGCCCCATCCTGTTGAAATTCCTGCACTTCCGACACCAACGGTTGTGTGTCCCGTGTGTGTCCCAGCCCTACCTGGAGAGCAAGAGTCGACCTGCCCACCGACCCGAAACTGCCGTCCGAGTGCCCGGGCTTCGAGCAGCTGATCGCACCCTTTGATCGCGTGGCCGGTTCCAAGGTAAGCAACCGCATACTTCCCCTCTCCCTCGTCGAGCGTTGGAATTCAGCCGCCCACCGACCGCAGTTGCCGTCGAGCCCATGGACCCCGTTGACCGCCTCCGGCCCGTATCGCAAGCTCACACGAACCTCCTCAATACAGAGGCCC
This sequence comes from Deltaproteobacteria bacterium, assembly GCA_032128375.1. Lineage (GTDB taxonomy): Bacteria > Myxococcota_A > UBA9160 > UBA9160 > SMWR01 > JAJDAM01. The sequence continues at coordinate 26,097 of JAQBGU010000090.1, forward strand.
CTCCCCCCGGCCGCTTGTTCCGACGCAGTCGACCCCTTCGGGCGACAAGGAGCATCGCGTGTCTGTTCTTACCGAGGAAATCCTCTCGATCATCCCGCGCTTCTTCGACGGCGGCGCCGGCCCCAGTCACGACGACCTGACGCGCTTGTTCGTTCGCTTCGGACTAAACAAGGCTGATCCCGCTGAACCTGGCACCCCCGTTGGCAAGGTCAAGCGGCTCCGCGCCGTCCTTGCATACGCCATCGAGGAGGGACCCGGCGCCGGCGGCAATCTCGTCCGGGCAATCGTCGATCAGCTCCGCGCCCACGGCGCCTTCCGCGAGTCCTCGGAGACGTTCGCTGGTCCCGATTTGATCGCCTCGCTTCGTGACGCCTTCCGCCATGAGGGCTTTGATCTCGACGCTGCCGGCAATCTGCGCCCCACCCTCTTCGAGAACTTTGCGATCCACCAAAAGGAGTCTGAAGGCGCAGACGTCAAGTGGAACGATTCGATCAATGGTCGCCAGTTGGACGTCGCCATCAGGTTCCAGTTTGGCCTCCACACCTATCTAACGGTCATCGAATGCCGCCACTCCGATAAGGCCATTGAGGCGACCGACGTCGACGCCTTCGCGACCAAGTCGCGGGACGCCAATGCCAACAAGGCGATCATGGTGACGTCCTCGCGCTATCAGACTGGCTGCTTCCGGGTCGCGGAACGCCACGCAATCGACCTCTACACCCTGAAGCAGATCGACGACCTCCCCGAAGACCTCTTCCTCCCGGAGACGATCGCGGGAGCAGCGATCTGGCGCATCGCGCTGGTGACTAGCACTAGCGGAGGCGAGATTAGACTTCCTGACGAAGAGCCTTCCCGTCTGCAATTTATCATCCAGCACGCCCGGCTCAGCTACGAGGGCCAGACCAGAAGTCTCGCCGACGTGATCGAGCGCATCATTTCAAGCTCTTCGCGCGAACTCTCGCGCGAGGAACGGAAGTATCGAGCTGGCTTTTCGACCCTCCGACCGTTATCGAGATGCCGGATCTCGACAACCCCTTTGAGCAGAAACGCCTCGAGCTTCGTGCATTGACCTTCCGCGCCGTCCTCACCGATTTGCGGACGCCGCGAACGGACACGGACGTATTGACCCGCGGCGTCGATCCGAGAATCCTGGCCGGCGATCTCGAATACACCGACGCTGCCAGAGGCCACAGCCGTCGAATCCCCCCTGGCAGTCTCGGCCTTGGCGCCGATACCGAGTTCGTTCCCGGTCGCTTCTACCGGTCGCTCAAGTTCCGCTTCTCTTACCATTGCGTTGCCGTCAACGGCGACCTGGTGACCATGCTCCTCCTGGAGGGCTATCAGCATGGCCAGTTTGTTCAGGTTGAATTCGTGTTCGACAGGACCAAGACGGCCGATTGTCAGGAAATTGACGATCCGCACCAGATCGAGAGACTTGGACGCGTCCTCGTCTCCTTCCGACGCATGGTCGCTAGTCGACCCTGAACGCCTCTCAGCTCTCCCCTTGCGTGCTGTCCCCCTGATTGATCCGCTATCGAACCACTGCGTCGGACCGTGGCGGTCAGCGTCGCAGATGCTACCCGCATCGGCGGAATCAATCGGCACTCCCGTATCCACCGGACAGCGGTGCGCGCGCGACCGCTTCAGTATCCGCCCGGCGGCACTCTCCCACCGAGCAGAGACACCGACCTGACCCTCACGAGCGTGGCGAGCCAGCTCCAACCCCCAGAGGGTGCCGCGACCCGTTACCCGCTATACCCATAACTCTGTCATTTTTCTGTGGATAACTCCGCAGACCATTGTCAATTCGTTCGCAATCCGGCACGGTCAAATGGAGAATACCTAGACTGAACGTCTCCAGCGCGGGGATCGCGTTTTGAGAACTAAGACCTACACAGATCCTGCACAGGCAGAAACGAGGCAAAATTTTGTAAGGAAATCAAATAGATGGCGAGCTACCAATACGTTTATGTGATGAAAGCATGATTCTAACTCTTTGGAAAACAAATATATTATGTCTCGTGTCAACGATTCATCGGTCTTTATCGGCGCCCGCCGCGCCTAATGCGCGGTTTCCCAGGCTCCCCAACTCCTGTTCGTAAATCGCCCCAACCTGACCGATTTCATCATCAGTCAGGGCCCTGAATTCGCGCTCCCGCGCACGTGCGGACAGTTTTCCATCGTTCTGCCGGAGAAACCGGAAGAGCAGATCGATGGTCGCCGTTGGCATATCAGCTATCTCCTGGACTCTCGCGCCGAAGCGGTCATACGCTTCCAGGAACCGCGTCTCCTCAGGAAGGTCCCGCTCTAGTGTCTCGCGGACACAGTGGAAGAGAAACTCGGCATGGGATGTCGCATCGAAGTATCGATACAAGTCGGCAGTGTCGTTCACGACGTGCACGTTTCCGGAATTCGTCGGTTCCCACTCGATAAGCGGAAGAACTGCCCGTGAATGCGTCTCCAACACCCGCCGGTAACGGTCAATCTCCCTCAGCATCACGGCACTCACCGGAAAGACGATTCCGCGCGGACTAAATCCCCGCTCGGCCAGTACGTGGTGGATCAGATACCGGTGGAGCCGGCCGTTGCCGTCCTCGAACGGATGGATGTACACGAAGCCGAACGCCAGACACGCTGCCGCAACAATAGGATCGAGCCCTTGCTCGCCCTTCCCATCGAACTCCACGAGACCGCCCATGAGACCGCCCAGGTCTTCGGGACGCGCAGAGATGTGCTCTGGGAGCGGCGTTCCTGTCTCGCGGTCCCGCTCGCCGACAAACCCACAGTCCCGCCGGAGGCCCAGTTGCACGAACCGGCTGTCGCCGATCAAGAGACGCTGCAGGCGCAGGAATTCATCGACGCTGATCGGGTTTCGCCCGGCTTGGCCAATCGCCTGGCCCCATCGCTGAATCCGCGCATGGGAAACCCGTTCGCCTTCGATCGCGAAACTTGACCGCGAGTCCGAGAGCAACAAGAAGGCCGCCGCTCTCGCGAGAACATCCGCCGGTACACGTGCCGTCACTTGACGTGCTCGCGCAGCGAGATCTTCCCCAAGGCCTTTCTCGAGTAATTCCGTCCGGAACACAAGCGGGCAGAACTCCGAGCCTCCCGGCAGGTTGTTTCTCACCCGATGCCGCGTCGACTGTCTCCCCTTCCCTGCAAACTGCAGCTTCGCATCGACGATATCCACATAGCGGCCCACCTCGGCATCCGGAAGCTCCAGCCTTCCGCCCACCAGCCATTCATAGAGGAACCAGATCCGCCGGGCGTAACTGCCGGTCGGCTGTGACTGGACAATCGCGACAATCGCATCGGGGCCAAGTTTGAGGAACAGACGCTTCAGAACCGTGAGGTCAAGGCCCTCCCACTTCAATGCGAAGGTCAGGTGACCTGAAAGTGTGTCTTCAGGCGCATGACGTGGGGTTAGCAGGCGCCACCCGTCTGCCGACACGATTCTGTGGCGCTTCCCGATCGCGTGGAGTCGATGAGGCAGCGGCGCCTCGAGCCCATGGGTTTCGATCAGCGCCGCATAGCCGGCCAGGCGCCCGGCCTCCGGCAACGGCCGCCCGTGAAATTCGGTTACAGGTTCTGAAGATTGAGTTTCCAGCATTTCTTCCATGAAAAACAGTTCTAGGCTATGAAAAGTGATTCTTAAGACGAAAATTCCATGAAAATCATTATTGGACTTCCCAGGGGGATTGTCAAGCAAACCACGGCTGGGGAGTTATTGATCCTTGCCATTGACGCCTGCGACGCGGTACACCCAGCTTCCAATGGGTGGGGAGACAGTCCGGCCGCGGGATCACCGTTCTCACGGGCGCCAGGCAGCCCCTGGGAACGCCACAGGCGCCCACCCGGTCAGGCTGGTTCCGGCCCGCGGACAAAAAGCCTCCTCAAGCAGCGCCCCGGCGAGCAACGGGCACTGCCGTACCGGAGTAGCAGCAATGACCGGTCTTAACCTACCGGTTTTACGCCAGTTTAAGAGGAGATCTGAAAATCAGAACACAGTCGCTTCTACGGGGTAGAATGCCCCACGAGGAGCGACATGCAGGCGACTTTCCCGAAAAACACGACGGCGGTAGGTCATGCGCAATCGAAACGTCACCCTCGAACTCATGCACACATTCCAGGCTTGTGTGTCCCGTGTGTGTCCGGGCCTTTTTCGCAGTCTCCAACTATCTAAAAACATTGGTGATGGCGGGGCGGACGGGACTCGAACCCGCAACTTCCGGCGTGACAGGCCGGTGCTCTAACCAATTGAACTACCGCCCCCTAAGGGAGTACTTCGATTAGCCAATCTTTCGGCTGGGTGCAAAAGATATCGGAACTTGGTGCGATCGATCGGGAAACAGATTGAAACTTGGTGGGCGCGGACGGGCTCGAACCGCCGACATCCTCGGTGTAAACGAGGCGCTCTTCCAACTGAGCTACGCACCCCGAAATTGACGCTCTAATTCACCCCCGGCTGGCTCGGAAGTTCGGTAACGGGGCTGGGCGGGATCCGGGGGATGTCGAAGATGCCCTCGACCTCGTGATCGCCATCTCTGAGAAACGCGGACGGGTCGCTGAGCGCCAGCGCGTTGAGGAGCACCTCGTCCATGTGCTCGACCGGAATGATCTTCATGTTGCGCTTCACGTTGGCCGGGATCTCCGCGAGATCCTTCTCGTTATCCTTCGGGATGATGATCGTCTCGATCCCGGCGCGGTGAGCCGCGATCATCTTCTCCTTCAGACCACCGATCGGCAGCACGCGACCGCGCAGCGTGATCTCACCGGTCATCGCCACGTTCGCACGAACCGGAACCCGGGTCAGTGCGGATGCGATCGTGGTTGCGATCGTAATTCCGGCTGAGGGGCCATCCTTGGGCGTGGCGCCCTCGGGAACGTGAATGTGCAGGTCGACCTTGGAATAGAAGTCCGACGACAACCCGAGTTGCTTGGCGCGAGAGCGGATGTACGACATCGCCGCACCCGCCGATTCCTGCATCACATCTCCCAGTCGACCGGTGACCTGCATCTTGCCACGTCCCGGTGTGACCGAGACTTCGGTCTGGAGCAGTTCGCCACCGACTTCGGTGTACGCCAGCCCGGTGCAGACGCCGATCTGGTCCTTCTCGTCGGCTTTGCCGAAGCGGAATTTTCGAACCCCCAGCAGCTTCTTCACGCGCGTGGGCGTGATCCGGGCGATGCTGGCAGCGTCGCCAGCCTTCACCACATCGCGCGCCACCTTGCGGCAGACCGACGCGAGTTCGCGCTCGAGGTTTCTCACACCCGATTCGCGGGTGTAGTAGCGGATAATCTCCAGAATCGATGCGTCGCTGAACTCGACATGGTCATCCTGCAGGCCGTTGGCCTCCACGACTTTCGGTACCAGGAAGCGACGGGCAATCTGAAGCTTCTCGCCTTCGATATAGCCCGCCAGCGTGATGACCTCCATCCGGTCGAGCAGCGGGCGCGGAATATTGTGCAACGAGTTTGCGGTGCACACGAACATGATCCGCGACAGGTCGTAGTCGACGTCCATGTAGTGGTCGTTGAAGGTGTGGTTCTGCTCCGGGTCGAGTACCTCGAGCAGCGCCGAAGACGGGTCGCCGCGGAAGTCCATCGACATCTTGTCAATCTCGTCGAGCAAGAACACCGGGTTGCCCGAACCAGCCTTCTTCAGGCTCTGCAAGATCTTGCCCGGCAGCGCCCCGATGTAGGTGCGGCGGTGGCCGCGAATTTCTGCCTCGTCGCGAACGCCGCCGAGACTCACCCGGACGAAATCACGCCCGGTCGAGCGCGCGATCGACTTGCCCAGCGATGTCTTGCCGACACCCGGAGGCCCAACCAGACAAAGGATCGGCCCCTTCATTTTTTCGACGAGCGACTGCACGGCCAGGAACTCGACGATCCGCTCCTTGGGCTTCTTGAGACCGTAGTGGTCCTCGTCGAGGATATTCTCCGCCTGATCGAGGTCGGTCGTCTCGTCCTTGTAATCCTCCCAGGGCAGCGCGAGGAACCAGTCGATGTAGTTGCGAACGACAGTCGCCTCGGCGCTCATCGGCGACATCATCTTCATCTTGCGAATTTCCTTCTCACAACGCTGCCGCGGTTCATCGGGCATCTTCTTCTTCTTGAGCTCGGCTTCGAGTTCGTCGACTTCGGACTTGAATTCGTCCTTGTCGCCGAGCTCCTTCTGAATCGCCCGCATCTGCTCGTTCAGGTAATACTCCTTCTGCGAGCGCTCCATCTGCTTCTTGACTCGGCTGCGGATCTTGCGCTCGACGTCGAGCACCTCGATCTCCGCCTGCATCCTCGAATAGACCTCTTCCAGTCGCTTCGCCGGCGAGATCGTCTCGAGCAGGTCCTGGCGTTCGGTCAGCTGCAGGTTCAGGTGAGCCACGATCGTGTCTGCAAGCCGACCCGGCTGGGTTACCGCTGTGACGGTGTTCAGCGTCTCGGGCGGCACTTTCTTGTTGTGCTTGACGTATTTCTCGAACGCCGAATGAACCGTGCGCACGAGTGCCTCGAGCTCGACCGGCGCGTCGTCAGATTCGGCGATGGCTTCTACTTCGCACTCGAAAAAGGGGTCTTCCGAAACGAACCGCGCGATCCGGGCCCGCGACTTGCCTTCGACCAGGACCTTGACCGTTCCGTCGGGGAGGCGCAGCAACTGGATGATCGAGCCCAGTGTGCCGATCTCGTAGATATCTTCGCGCGAGGGCTCGTCCTCGGCCGCTTCGCGCTGTGCGGACAGCAGCAGCTCCCGGTCGTTGGCCATCGCGCTTTCGAGTGCCTGAATCGAACGGACACGACCCACGAACAGCGGTACCACCATGTGCGGGAAGACGACAATGTCGCGCAGCGGTAGCAGCGGCAATACCTTTTTCCCGACTGCGCCCGGTTTCGTTTTCGCTTGCTCGCCGTCGTTTTCGTTCCGGAAGATGCCCATTTTCGATCCGTTCTCCGTCGTGTGAGCGCGCTGATCGCGTTCACCTCTTGCGGCGATGCGCCTTGGCGCGTAGCTAGGCGGATTCCGCCTCCCGCTTCAACACCATCAGGGGTTTGCTTCCTTGTTCGATGACTTCTTCGCTGATGACGCACTCTTCTACGTCATCACGGGAGGGAATCTCGTACATCAAATCGAGCATCACTGATTCAAGAATGGAGCGCAGACCACGCGCACCGGATTTTCGCTTCAGCGCCTGGCGGGCGACAGCGCTCAGCGCACCATCAGAAAACCGCAGCCGCACGTCTTCGAATTCGAACAGCTTCTGGTACTGCTTGACCAGCGCGTTTTTGGGTTCTGTGAGGATATCGATCAGCGCTTCCTCGTTGAGTTCGTTCAGCGTGGCGATCACCGGTAGTCGGCCGACAAATTCCGGAATCAGCCCGAAGTGGAGCAGATCCTCTGCTTGGACTTCGCTCAGCACCAAACCCAACCTGCGATCAGCATGACTACGGATATCGGCCCCAAAGCCCATTCCCTTCACACCAATGCGCCGCTGGATGATGTCTTCTAGCCCAACGAACGCACCACCGCAGATGAACAGAATGTTCGACGTGTCGATCTGAAGGAATTCCTGTTGGGGGTGTTTCCGCCCCCCTTTGGGGGGAACACTGGCCATCGTCCCCTCGATAATCTTCAGCAGCGCCTGCTGGACGCCTTCACCCGACACATCTCGGGTAATCGACGGGTTCTCGCTCTTGCGTGCGATCTTGTCGATCTCGTCGATGTAGATAATCCCGCGTTGAGCGCGCTCGACGTCGTAGTTGGCTGCCTGAAGCAGATTCAAGATGATGTTCTCGACATCCTCGCCGACATACCCCGCTTCGGTCAGCGTCGTGGCGTCGGCAATTGTGAACGGGACGTCCAGAATTCTTGCGAGCGTCTGAGCCAGCAGCGTTTTGCCGCAACCGGTGGGCCCCAGAAGCAAGATGTTGGCCTTCTGGAGTTCGACATCACCGGCAAAGGTCTGGCTCTCGACCCGACGAAAGTGGTTGTGTACGGCTACCGCCAGTACCCTCTTTGCATTCTCCTGGCCGATCACGTAATCGTCGAGGGCTTCCTTGATTTCGATGGGCTTCGGAACCAGCGAGGTGGTCGTGGCCTGCTCTTCTTGGCTGTACTCCTCAGCGATGATGTCGTTGCACAGCTCGATACACTCGTCGCAAATATAAACCGTGGGTCCCGCGATCAGTTTCTTGACTTCGCGCTGACTCTTCCCACAAAAAGAACAGGACAGGTTCGCATCGTCATCCCGCTTCTTCATTTCGAACCTCCAGCTTTGCCCTTGCCTCTATTTTTGACTTTCGAACCACCCAGGTGGCTTCCGTTTCCCGAGTTCGCGCCGCTCGAATCAGCTTCACTGATATGGGCTGTTTCGTTGTCTGTAGCGTTGCCAGTTCGAATGTGGACCACGCTATCGACGACCCCGTAATCCTTCGCTTCGTCCGCTGACATATAGTAATCGCGTTCGGTGTCCTGCGCGATTTCTTCCACCGAGCGCCCTGTATGAGACGCGAGTATCTCGTTCATCCTGATGCGAAGTTTCACGATTTCGCGCGCATGGATGTCGATATCTGTTGCTTGTCCCTGAACGCCACCCATCGGTTGATGCAACATCACGCGCGAGTTGGGCAGAGCCTGACGCTTCCCCTCAGCGCCGGCAGCGAGCAACCATGCGGCCATCGAAGCCGCCTGCCCCATGCACAGTGTCGAGACCTCGGGTCGGACGTATTGCATCGTGTCGTAGATCGCGAGCCCGGCGGTAACCGACCCACCGGGCGAATTGAGATAGAGGTGAATTCCCTTTTCAGGATCTTCGGCTTCGAGAAACAGCATTTGCGCGACGACGACATTGGCAACGTCGTCATTGATCGCGGTGCCCAGGAAAACGATGCGATCGCGTAGCAACCGGGAGTAGATGTCGAAACCACGCTCTCCGCGCGCGTTCTGCTCGATCACATAGGGAATCAACACTTCGCGCTCCGTGACTCTTAGGGTCGGGTAGCAGTTGCAATGATCCGTCGCATCGAGGGTACAGGACCTCCCCGATCGAGCGCCCACATGCGCAGCGGTTTCATTGTGCAATCCCCCGTTATCGAGGCCGAATTCCCGCCCCCGTTGGGACGGGCGATGGGCTTATTGTGGCGCTGGCTGCGGCACCGACGGAACAGGGGGGTCGGTCGGTGCCTGCGGTGATCTGGCAATGTCCTCTATCATCAGAACCATCAGAACCGTTAGCACCGAACCCTGGTCAGCGCAGCAAAAACAGTCTAAGTGACTGTTTTTTATTCTATTTCAGCTTTGGATCCGAGGAAATCCAGCACCTTGTCCTCGCGAATTTGGGCTTGGATACTCGCCATCAAGCGTTCATCGCTGCGCAGCCGCTCGAGCCTCCCTTCGCTCCTGTCGCCCTCGCCGATCAGCTCGTCGAGACGCGCAGCGACCTCATCGGGCTCGACTTGGATCGATTGCGCGTCTGCGACGGCGTCGAGCACGATCAACTCTCGGACCTCACGCTCGGCCTGCGGTCGCCAATCCTCACGCCAGCGGTCGAGTTGCGCGTGAATCGCATCGTGGTCGAGTTGCCCTTCCAGGCGGCGATGCGCCTCGGATAGTTGCCCCTCGAGCTGCCGCTCGACCATCCCAAGTGGTACCTCGAACTCGGTTCGCTCCAGCAGGCCATCGAGCAGGGTCTTGCGGAAAGTCTGTTTGGATTCGCGCTCGGCCCCACGCTCGAGATCGCTGCGAATCCTCGCGCGCAATGCGTCGAGCGACTCGAACTCGCCCATGTCCTGGACATGCGGGCGGTGCTGGACAAGATCGCCGAGTCGCTGGAGGGCGACATCACCATCGAGCCGGCCTGGCTCAGCGAACACGTCGACGTCCTGCCCGAGGACCGGGTGCGGATCGATCCCGTGGTGTGGGCGCAACTGGCGGGTTGCGTGGAGCGCCGCGAGACGATCCGGGCGACGTACCAGACTTTCGACGGGCGCGTCTCCGAGTACGAACTCAACCCGTACCACCTGCTCGCCTACCACGGGAACTGGTATGCGCTGGCGCGAAACACGGCCAAGGCCCGGGTCGAGACCTTCGCCCTGTCGCGGTTCAGGCGAATCGAGGCGATGGGGCAGGCTTTCACGCGCCCGGCCGGCTTCAGCCCCGAGACGTACGCCCGGCAGGCATTCGGTATCGTCGGCGGCGAGGCGCCAATCAAGGTTCGGTTGCTATTCGAGCCGAAACTGGCCGTCTACATCACCGAGCGGCAGTGGCACACATCCCAGGAGTTCCGTCCGCGACCCGACGGGCGGGTCGAAATGCGGCTAGAAACCACGGGACGTAAGGAACTGGTGCGCTGGGTCCTGTCGTGGATGCCG
>JAQBGU010000091.1:0-4435 GCA_032128375.1 Deltaproteobacteria bacterium
ATCGTCAAAATCGAGAAGCAGATTCAGACCGCAGTCGCGGAGAGAGTGAAGGCCGAGGAGCAAACCGAGCGCCGTGACCTGACGATCCTTCTGTCCTTGCCGGGATTTGGATCATTGACCGCTGGCGCTAATCAGGAACGGACCACCCCTGCGAGGATAGATCGGGCCGCCCTTGGAACGAAGCGGGGTGGGAGAGTGCGGGTTCTTTTGCCGAGGGTGGAAGGCTCGGCCTGTGGGAAACCGGGTCTGTTCCCGGTTTTCCATAGGCAGAGGAGCCTTCCGCGAGAGCTACGAACAGGGCGTTGACGTAGAGCCTCAACCATGACCTGTCGCAGCGCAGGCGACCGGGAACGGACTGACTGGTGAGAGTCAGCGCTTTGCCGCGTTTTGGCCCTGTGGCTCGCGCAAAGAGGGTCCCTCGATGTTCACGGTGGTGCACTGATGGCGGATGCGGCCGAGAAGAGCCTCGGTCATCAAGCGGTTGCCGAGGAAGCTGGCCCAATCATCGTAGGAGAGGTTGGTGGTGATGATGGTGGCCTTTCGCCGGTAACGCTCCTGCATGAGCTTGAAGAACACGTTGGCCTGCTCGGGTCGGATGTTCAGGTAGCCAAGCTCATCAATCACGAGCAGGTCGAGGCGGGCGAGGCGGCGAATCAGACGCGGCGAGGATCGATCGGCGAGGGAGGCGTACATGTCGTCGAAGAGATCCTGGGCACGCATGAACTGACCGCGGCAACCGTTTTGGATGGCCTTGAGCAGGAGTCCGGAAGCGAGTCCGGTTTTGCCCACACCGGTGGGACCGATGAAGACGATGTTCTCGGCCTTGGCGATAAAATCGAGTTCGGCAAAGGCGCGGATCTGTCGGCGGTTGACCCCAGGCTGTTTGGCGTAGGGAAAGGTCTCGAGGGTCCAAAGCTCGGGCATCTTTGCGCGTCTTACCCTCCAGGAAAGGGCGTTTTCCTGGCGCGCATGCCACTGGGGCCGGAGAAGGCGCAACAGGAACTGGCCATAGGTGATGTCTTCGGTCTGGGCCTGCTTGAGTTGCTCGGGGTAGATCTCGGTGATCCGCCCGAGGCCCAGGTTCTTGAGCAGTTGCTGTAGTTCTTCAGTCATCGTTCTCATTTCCTTCGGTGTCGATTGGGAAGTAGTCGTGGGCGACGCGGCGCAAAACCATGCGCTCGACGCGAGCGAGGTCGTAGAGGCCGTAGTGAAAGGCTTCGGCGAGGGCAGCCGTGACCGCATCCTTGGGGTATTCGCGCACCATCCGCAGCAGTTGTCGCAGGGCGAGGGTGATCTGCATGCGTCCGCGTTTCTTGAGTGCTTCCACGTAGGCCGTGGCTTCGGGGAGGGCTTTGACGATGGCTACCTCCTCGGGTCCGAGTACGCTCGGGCCGCCGCGTGCGCGCGGATGAAAGTGTTCCTTGAGGGTGCTGCGCTGGCCAAAGACCCCGATCAGGCGGCGGTGGGTCACACACTTGCGCAGCCCGTCCTCGATGTGGACGTGGTCCTTGGTCTCGCGGACTTCCACTTGGCGGGAGATCCAATCCGCTGGGACGGAATAGCGGTTCGTATGTAAGGAGACATAGCCCGCGAGGTCCACGAAGCGCTGGTGGAGGCGATAGACCTCGGGCACCCAGACGGGCATGGGCTTTAGGTACGGGCGCTCCTGGGCGTAGAGCTCCATGGGGATGGCGCGGATGTGCTTCTTGTAGGTCGCGTTGACCTTGTCGCACCAGTCCTTGGCCTGGACGTTGAGATCGGCCCAATCCGTAAAGCGCCGGCCGGGTATGAAGTTTCTTTCGATGAATCGAAACGGAGCCTCGACCCGTCCCTTGCGATCGGGATCGCCAATCGCATGCGCGGCAAATTCGAAGCCGTACCGCTCGGCGAAAGCCGCGGTTTCCGGGGCGGGGATCATGTTCCTTCCTGTGCCGCTGGCGATGATCACGTGGGTGTTGTCGATCATGGTGGTGGCGCAGGAGCCGCCCATGTAGTCGAGCGCGTCGGTCAGGAAGATCTTGCAGTGGAAGCGCTGAAACTCCGGATAGAGCTGGAAGAAGAGCCGGCGAGAGAAACACAGCACGAGTGAGGCCGTCTGCGCGACATGCTCGACTCCAGAAAGCTTCACTTTGTGCGGAGACGTGTCGTGCTGCTGCTCCTGTCCCGGGCCGAAGTGGTAGCGGCCTTCCGGAATCTTCGGTTCCTGACCGATGCCACGGCGCCGGCAGAACGCGGTGAGGGTCGAGTAGGACAGTGCCGCTCCCTCTTTCGACAACTCCTCATGGACTCGGACCAGGTTGCCCGAACAGTCCTTGAGCAACTGCTCGATGTCCTGCCGGAATGGATCCGCTTTCTCGGCCCGCTCTATCTGTGGGACGGTGGGCACCTGGGACTGGATCACCTTCATCACCGCACCGCGAGAGACTTTGAGCAAGCGGGCGATCTGGCGTTTGCTCACCCCCTTGGCGTGCAACTCCAGGATCGACATTCGTTGTTCGCGTTTCAGCATCCGTCTTGCCTTCTTCCATTTGTTTTCGGAGTCGCACCAGGTCCGCAATCGCGTTGTCGACGCAGCGCCTGGCCTCCTCCTGTTTCGGTTCATCCATAAACGCCGCCCCTTCACGCCAGTGGCGCTTCACGCGACGCGATAGCGCAGCCACGATGTCGAGATCGTTCAGCAGGGCTTTGGCTGGATTCGCGGATACGGGCTCTTGCGACAACTCCCGCCTGGCCTTCAGGAACAGCAGCGGCTCGTCCACGATGCGGCGGCGCAGCGATGGCGCCGCACTCTTCCACGCCGCGTAGAGCTCGCCTATCTGCCGCGTGGTCAGCTTCTCCTTTGCCGAAACCGCTCCGAACGACTCGCAGTCGCTGGTGTTGGCGCGCGCCATCGGCAGCAGGTACTTCATCGCCGCATGCGACGAGACGGTCCCCGCCCGCACCCGCTCCTGCACCGACTCGGGCAACTCGCTCACCAGACCCAGGCGCCGCGATACCCAGCTCGTGCTCCGCGAGAAACGCCGCGCGAGATCTTCGGCCTTCATCCCGCCCGCATGCAGCGCCCGCAGCAGCCATGCCTGTTCGATTGCGGTCTCCGCCTCGTCCGCACGTTGCGCATGAAGAAGAAGCAGGGCTTCCGACTCGCTCAGGTCCCAAAGCGTCGCTCGCACCGTGTCCTGCCGGAGATGCAGCAACGCGCGCACCCGCTTGAAACCGTCGATGACCAGATACCGCCCGGGCACCGCGTCGGCCACCACCACAATCGGGACCTGCTGGCCAACCTCCGACAACGAGCCCAGCAACCGGCGCTCCTTCTCGGGCCGGCGTACGCGTAGCCCATCGTTGCGCAGGTCGATTTGGTGAAACTCCAGATCCAAGCACCCTCCGTGGTCGTGAGTGAAGAGCTTGGACCCGCCCGCATCTCGTCTTTACGTACCCGCGGGGGTTGTTGCTCGCTATCTCCTCATACCAACATCCTTTTCTGCCCCATCTCGTCTTTCGCAGCCGACAGGACTACTCTTGCTACAAGCCCAATCCAGTCAGTCGCTTGCACCCCGATCTCGTCTTGCGCGAGATCCCAAGGTAGTCGCCCCAGAACACCCGGCAAACGCAGCGGCGGTGGCCGACGACTCTCTGCCGGCGTTGCCTCGGGGATTTTGCCTTCCAGAATGGCCCTCTCGCACTTCTTGGAAGTCTCGGCCGCGTCCCGCGCTGCGATCGATCGCAATCGGAGCCGGCGCTCGATGAAGTACTCAGGCTGGCGCGAACGCCACTCAGCCTGAGTCTTGCCGCGCCACTTCTTCCGGCATTGAATCCCGCAGGTCCGCTGGCGCCGACCTACCCGTGCGTCAGGATGAAACCATCTACGGCAGATCCGGCATGGGCGCTTCTTCACCCGCCATCTTGACGACTCCCCCGGCCATCCGTCCCACCAACCTCGCACCCAACACGGTCGGTGGACAGTTTCGCGTTAGCAGCCCTGGCTCATTCCCCGATAGCGCCTGGGCGGAGGTCAACCGGGCGCGAGCGTTGCAAGTTCAGCGCCCAGACGCGCGCCAGCTTGTCTGCCTCCGCCCTCAGGAGGTAGTCGTCCGTGAGATATCGAGCGATGAGCCGATCAAAGGTCCTTCTGGGCAGAGACTCCAGGCCGGCGAAGAGCAGTCGGTTTAGGAGGGGCACGCCTTCGTTCCAACTCTTCTTGAGGTCCTCAAGGGGAACGCGCAGGTACTGGTCACAAAAGAAGCGCACAAGAACCGGGTCCTTGTTGTCGCCCTTCTCCTTGAAGATGGACTGGAGGTCGCGGAATCGGTTCTTCTCCAGGTCTTCTACAGTCCATAGGTCGACTTTCTTCTGGTTGACCCTCAGCGAGAAGGTGTCGAGTCTGCGACTCAAGAGGAGCATCAAGCGCTCGACCTCGGCCGGATCGGTCAGGAGG
>JAQBGU010000092.1:0-8065 GCA_032128375.1 Deltaproteobacteria bacterium
GCAAGCAACTACAGCAAGCAACTACAGCAAGCAACTACAGCAAGCAACTACAGCAAGCAACTACAGCAAGCAACTACAGCAACTACAACAACTACAACAACTACAACAACTACAGCAACTACAGCAACTACAGCAAGCAACTACAGCAACTACAGCAACTACAGCAACTACAGCAACTACAACAACTACAACAACTACAACAACTACAGCAACTACAACAACTACAGCAACGCGCGGAAGCGGCGCAGGACTGACGGTCCATCTGGGCACTCGAGCACTGCTGCCAGGCGCTGATCGGCGTCGATTCCTTCCGTTTGGAGTTGGGCACGCCGCGCGGTGAGGTAGCCCTGCATGATTTCGGTGTCGAATTCCGGATGAAACTGGATGCCCCAGGCCGATCCCATAGCGAACGCGGAATTCGGATCCTGAGTTGTCGCGCCCAATCGCCGGGCGCCTTCTGGTAACCGAAGCACCGACTCGGTGTGGCTCATGTGAACCTGCAGCCGGCCCGCGAAGCCCTCGAGCAGCGGGTCATCGCGCGCACCGGCTTCCAGTGTCATCTCGACTGACCCCATCTCGCGCCCGCGCGGGCTTGCTCCCACCGTTCCGCCCAATGCGTGAGCGATCAGTTGGTGGCCATAGCAGATGCCCAGTGTGGGTATTTCTGTGTCGATCGCTTCGCGAAGCCACGCAGCGGTAGTCTCACTCCACGGTTCGCGGTGAGAGACCATTGCAGCAGAACCCGTAACGACGATTCCGGTGAGTCCTTTCGGACGCGGGAGGGACTCACCCTTGAAGACGCTGACGACCCTGGCATCCGCACGGTCAGTGTCCATCCCGGTGCAGATCCAGTCTTCGAAATCCCCGAGTGATGCGAGCGATGCTAGCGTGGTGCCAGTCTTTACGATCAGGATCGGGTTCATTCGGGCTTCGACACTACCAAACCTGTAATGTTGGCCTGATGGAGATCACCGGACTCGATCACATCTACATTAGCGTGTCGGATTTTCGGAAGTCAGAGCAGTTCTACGACCAGGTCATGCGCGCGTTCGGATTCAAGAAGGGTGATAGTCCGATTGCGGGTGCTCCGCACGCTCACTACTTCAACCGGCACCTGCAATACACGATACGGCCAGCAGACCGTGGCGATCGCAACGACCCGTACTCGCCGGGTGTGCACCATATCTGCTTCCAGGCCTCGGATCGTGCAGGAGTTCAAACCGCCTACCAGGTTCTCCGCGAACTAGGCGTCGGGGCCTCCGAGCCAGCAGAATACGCGGAGTACAACGACGACTACTACGCAACGTTCTTCGAGGATCCCGACGGCATTCGACTGGAAGTGCTCGCCCGCAGCCGATACCGCGACGAGATCGTCGGCCGATGGGGAGATCTCACGGTTTTCACCAACCCGATCGCGGAACTGCGAGACCGAGAGAATCGGAGCACGTGAAGGCCGTTGAAGCCACGCCCGACGTCGAACCGGAATGATCCGGCGGCCAGTCTCCCCGCGATGACGCTCGATTGGACCGTTGCCGCACTCGTGTTGTTGGCAGCGCTTTTCCACGCGTCGTGGAACGCGATGACCAAGTCGAGCGCAGACGGCTTGTTGGCGATCTGGCTGATGATCCTGTTCTCGGGCGTGATCGGCGCGATCGGGGCGCTGTTCGTACCGCTCCCGCTCGCCGCGGCGTGGCCATACCTGATCGTATCTGCGGGAATTCACCTCGCGTACATGTTATTTCTGGTCAGTGCCTATCGTCTGGGCGACTTGAGTCAGGTATACCCGATCGCGCGCGGCCTCGCGCCGGTGGTGGTGGCACTGCTGGCCGCACTGTTCGTTGACGAGCGGCCGACGGTCACACAGGTGGTCGGATTGCTGCTGTGCTGCGGAGCGATCGTGAGCCTGGCGTTCGCGGATACCGGAATTTCCCAGGTCAGCGGCCGCGCGGTGGCAGCCGCGGCCGCAGCGGGGCTGATGATCGCAAGCTATACGGTGGTCGATGGCAGCGGGGTTCGCGTCGCCGGAAACCCTTTCAGCTACGTGGTCTGGAACCTGTTGCTCGACGGTATCCCGCTCACATTCGTGGTTTTCTATAGACGCGCGGGACACATCCGAGAGTTCGTGCGAGACAATGCCGTGCACAGTCTCGCGGGCGGCGTGATGGCGGCGACCGCCTACGGAATTGTTCTGTGGGCGATGTCGCGTGGCGCCATGGCAAGTGTCTCTTCGTTGCGCGAAAGCAGCGTCGTGTTCGCCGCGTTGATCGGAACGCGCTTGCTCGGCGAGCCATTGGGAACGCGGAGAATGCTGGCCGCGATCGGTGTGGCCTGTGGATTGGTCGTCTTGCAGATGTGATGAGCAGCCAAATCATGGGGTAGTGGGGCCACACCGAGCGGCAACGAATAGGCAACACACGCAGAGTATGTTCCTGGTGTACTCTCTTCGCATCGCTTCCGCGTACCGAACGTCCGGTCAGGGCGTCCGTGTTGATCCCTTGATTTGATCCCTTGATTTGGAAGGATTCATCGATGACCCGTCGTTTCGGCATACTTGTTTGTATCTTCTTCGCTTCGCTTGCAACGACTGTCGGTTGTGGATCGGGGGACGAAGATGCCGGGGTCGAGGCGGCCTCCCAATGGTTGCAGTTGCTCGACTCGGGTGAAGTCGCGAAGAGTTGGGAGCAGTCCTCGGGAGTGTTTCGGAACAACTTGTCGATGGAGGACTACCAGAAGTCGATCGGGGATTCTCGCGGCTCGTTGGGCGAGTTGATGTCACGAGAGCTTCGTAGCGCTCAGGCGGCTCACAGTCTTCCCAACGCGCCCCGCGGCCGCTATGTGGTCGTTCAGTTCGATTCGGTGTTTGCGAACCATCCGGCGATGGTCGAAACGGTCACGACGAAGTTCGAGGGCGGCGACTGGCGCGTTCTCGGTTACCGGAGCCGCTGAACCTGGCTCTGTATCCGCCCACCGGCGCCTAACGGTTGGCCGGCGCGTTCACACATGGTTCAGACGGGTGACGTATTCACAGGCACACACGACGGCGCGCACTGGGACGAAGCTACCACGGGTCTTCACCCGTGTACCGAATGTCTGCGCGTCTCGGATTGCATTGCACTCGGCGGTTGGTCGGCGCAGCCTGACCGCCGGCGCACCCGGGAACTTGCGTGACAAGAATCTTGTCGCCCTGCTCGTCGCAGCTCGCTCCGGATCTGGCCGTAGTCGCAGGCTGGCGCCGTGGGCCCAGCGTCTGTCGAGCAATCGCAAGGAGCGGCTCGCAATCAACGGCTCGCAATCAACGGAAATGGGGCTGAGCGGCCGGTCAGATATTCGGGCGCGAACGGACCCGTACCATCGCCAGTCCCGATCCCGGTAACGAGCCAAGCATTTGATATCATCGCCTCGGCGCGGAATGTTCAGCGGGGAGATCGAGAGCTATGGAGTTCTACGAGGCCTACTCGTTCGAGAGAGACCGCGAATTCATCGAGCGGCTTCAAGCCGCAACGGTCCAGCGCGGCGAGTTCGCACTCAGCTCAGACAACGGCCTGGTCGGATCGAAGCCATGGTGGGAAGCGATACGCGACGCGCGAATTCCGACGACGCGCGTCGAGGGCGAGATTGTCGACATCCGGTTGAACGCGGGAAATTGGCCCGAGTTCGAAATCGACTCGGCGGGAGTATCGTCGACATGGTGCCTCGAGGGTGACATCAAGACCTATCGCGTGGGTGGCCTCGTGCGAATCGACTACGTGATCGTGCGCTACGCGAAGCCACCCTCCGAAGCTGACGACTCGGCAAAGATCGTTCTCGGAATCTGGGTGGAGACCTGACCGAACTCGAGAGGCCCTGAGGGCGAAGACCTCACGGAGGAGTTTCATGTCCGAAACCACCACGGTTGACGGGGGCTGCCTGTGTGGCGCCGTTCGATTCAATGTGACGCTCCCGACGATGTTCTGTGGACACTGCCACTGCACGATGTGTCAGCGAAATCACGGCGCAGCATTCGTCACATGGCTCGCTGTCGACCGTTCGCAGCTCGACGTGAGACAAGGCAGCAACGAGCTGGTCCGCTACGACTCATCGGAGCACGGCACGCGATCGTTCTGCTCACGCTGCGGAACCTCACTGTTTTGCGAAAATGCTACGCACCCCGAACGGGTAGACATTCCACTGGCCAACATGGACGGGCCCATCGATCGCGCGCCCCAGGTTCATGTTCACGTCGACTCGCAGGCCGCCTGGTACGGGATAGCGGACCGGCTTCCGCGTTTCGGCGGCACGACAGGGCTCGAGCCGAAATGAACACTGGGTCCGACGATGCGGCGCGGAACCCGATACCGGACTCGAAGCGGCAACCGGGTTTGGTCATCCGCCACGCGACGGAGTCCGACCTCGACGCGATCAACCTCGTCTCCAACCACTACATCGAAGCCACGCACGTCACGTTCGACCTCGAACCCTACTCGAGCGCGAAGCGCCGCGAGTGGTTCGCAGGTTTCTCGGATACGGGCCGCTACCAGCTGTTCGTAGCGATTCGGGGCGCCGATTTCGTGGGCTATGCGCACAGCGGCCCGCTGCGCGCCAAGGCTGCCTACGAGACGTCGGTGGAAACGACCGTGTATCTCGATCAAGAGGCACACGGCGCTGGGTCCGGAACCCGTCTGTATCAGACACTGCTCGACGCGCTACGCGCCGAAGACGTGCATCGCGCCTACGCGGGGTTGGCCCTCCCCAACGCCGCGTCGGTGGCCCTTCACGAGCGTATTGGATTCCGCGAGATCGGAACGTACCAAGAAGTCGGCCGCAAGTTCGGCCGCTACTGGAGCGTGCGCTGGTACGAACTCGCGCTCTCATGAGTAACGCCGACGCCACCGAGAAAATCTCGACGCGTGATCGCGCAGTTCATACCTGATTCGCGGTCAGTTCGTGAATCCGGAATTTTCTCGCGCGAACCGTCGTCTCTCAATTGGCTGGTGCCCTCACTCCGGTTCTACCGCGCCCCAATGCAGCGTATCACCCGACGCGAGAGAGATGCCCACACAGATGGGCTTGGCTACGCTGAACACTGTGTGTGGGAGATCGGGCTGATTTCGATCCGATGTCGCACCAAGTCAAGAGCCAAGACCAAATACCAAATACCAAATACCAAAGACCAAAGACCAAAGACCAAACAAAAGAGCCCGGAAGAGAGAATAGAACAGAAGCGAATAGTCAGAGGTTGCCTGCGTGGTCGCACGAGAGGAAGCGGGCCGAATGGAGGCCGGCGCGTTGGATCCTGCGCGCGAACTTACGCGAGTGTCGGTCCACGGCGGTCACTGCGCGCAGTTCTGCAGCCATGCGATCGATCCACTCGATCAGGTCGTCGATGCCTACATGGGCCAGGGCTTCGCCTGGGTCGGGATCACCGAACACATGCCCGCGTCAACAGACGCCATGCTCAATCCCGAAGAGCGCTGCGAGGGGCTCAGCGCACTTGGAACTCAGGAGCGGTTCGCCGCCTACATCGAGACGTGTCGCGAACTCCAAACGGAACGGCGTGCAGAAATCGAATTGTTCGTGGCGTTCGAGGCCGAGGCCTACAGTGATTATGAGCCGTTTCTCGAGGGTCTTCTGGCCAGGTTCCGGCCAGATTATATCGTCGGCTCGGTGCATCACGTCGGTGACGTGCCGATCGACCAGTCGAAGGAACGCTATGCAGATGCAATCGACTTGGCCGGGGGCATCGACGCACTCTACTGTGACTACTTCGATCTCCAGTACAGTTTGATCTGCGACTTCGAACCTGCAGTCGTGGGTCACTTTGATTTGATTCGGCTCTTCGATTCGGATTACACGACGCGCCTCACACCGACTTCGACGCGGATCTGGGATCGGGTCGAGCGGAATCTACACGCGGTGCTGGACCGCGACCTGATTTTGGATTTCAACGTCCGTGCACTCAGCAAGGGCCAGTCAGAACCCTATGTCTCGGCCCCCATTCTCCAGCGAGCGCGGGAATTGGGCGTCGCGGTTGTCCCAGGCGATGACTCCCATGGCGTCGAAAGTGTCGGACTGAATCTCGATCGCGGCGGGCGGATGCTCGCCGATCTGGGATTTTCAACCCAGTGGCGGAGGCCGGCGTGATGACGCGCTCGGCGATGCAGGTCGAAGCGTCGCTGTTCCTTCACCGACCGCCTTCTGGGGCTTCGAACGCGGACGTTCCGTGATCGCCGGCTCGCGCTCCATAAAGGCCTGGATCGTGACGGGTCTATGCGCATTTGCGGGTTCTGCCGCAGGGGACCCTGTTGCTTTTGTCACCGCGGGTTGCGCGGGCGGCATCAGCGGTGGGAGCTTTGGTGTGACGCTGCAGCGGGGTGGTGAGATCGTTCGCTGGCACACAGCATCGCGCCACGAAGAGCCGGAAGAAGTCCCGATGCGATCGAATCCCGAATTGACCGACAAACTGCTTGGCGAACTCGATGCGATCGGGTTCGAAAAGATCGACTACCAGCAAATGGGCGACATGACCTGTTCATTGTCGTCGGGTGATGGAGACACGAGCCATCGGGTGTCGTGGCCAATCGGCGATCTCGAAGCGCCCGCAAGGGTCACGGAGCTGGCCAAGCGGATTCGGGCGCTCGTCGACGACCCGGGCAATTCGGAGCCTGTGCTGATCGAATGAACTAACTTCGACCGATGTCGCAGAGATATGGGTCGCGGCTCTGATCGAAGCCGTGAACCCGCCATCGGAGTCACGGAAGTGCGTCTCGGCGAAGGGTACTCAGGGGAGCGAGAAATCGATGGGTCGCGTGTGTGGAAACGTGCGGAGACGGCGAATCGGTAGCGCAGGAGCGCTCCTGGTGGCTCTGTCTGTGGCGATCTTTGGCTGCCAAACCAGCCGCTCGTTCAGCGACGGCTGCCCAAGCATCTATTCGGGTGTTCGCTACTACAACAGCCAGATCAGCGGGATACCCTGGGACGGGAAGATTTTCTTCGCGTTCGATCTTCCGTTCTCGGCGATGTTTGACACACTTCTACTACCGTTCACCGCATTCGCCGATCCGGTGCGACCTCCGGAAGGCTGGGTTCCCGGATGCGAATGGGCCAAGTGACCGTCGAATGGCGAGAAGGGGGGTGCCATTGTCGCGCCGTTCGATTTCGGGTTCGCTCGGCGAGCAACCAGGTGGTGTCGTGTAACTGTTCCATGTGCGCCAAACGGGGAGACCTGCAGCTGATCGTGAGCAGCCAAGATTTCGAGATCCTGTGTGGGGAATCGGACCTGGTGCTCTACCAATTCAACACCTGCGTCGCGCGTCACCGGTTCTGTCGGGTCTGCGGGATCCACCCGTTCAATACCCCGCGTTCGAACCCGGACGGCGTCGCAGTCAACGTGAGATGTCTCGATCAGCCGCATCGCGCTGGCTGGTCGGTCGAGATGTTCGATGGTGAAAACTGGGAACGGAGCATTGAGCAGCTTCGCGCCTCACAGGCGGCGATCGGGAGTTCAGTCTGAGCCTACCGCTGCAGCTTCTGATCGTCGGTACAGGTGGCTTCGTCGGCTCGGTGCTGCGGTTCGCAATCGGCGGCGCGATCCAGCGTGCGCTCCCGATGGCAGGCTTCCCGCTCGGCATTCTGGTCGTAAACGTGCTCGGCTGCGGGGCAATCGGCATGATGAGTGGTTTCGCTGAGTCGCGCGACTTCGTGACTGCCGAGCTGCGGCTGTTCGCGGTGGTCGGGCTGCTGGGAGGCTTCACGACGTATTCGACGTTCGCAAGTGATGGTGTTGCGATGCTACGCGACGAAGCATTCGGCTCCGCGCTCGCATCGGTTGTACTTCATGTCATCGTTGGATTCTCGGCCGTGTGGCTCGGACGCAGGTTGACGAGCTTCGACTGAGTGGACTGTCAATGGCTGGTGGTCGTCTGATGGGTACCCCGATCCCACCGTGACCCGAACGCCCAACCGAGGAGAACATCGATGACGACGATCGAAACACTCGCGACCGGCTACGGCCTCATCGAAGGTCCGCGAGTAGATGACGAAGACCGCCTCTACTTCAGCGATGTCCGCCGGGGTGGGGTCTATCGGC
>JAQBGU010000093.1:0-8727 GCA_032128375.1 Deltaproteobacteria bacterium
GTGGCCGCAGTGATCGCAGCTTGGATCGTCGGAAAATCGCCGGGTACTGTGATCACGACGCCCGCGGCACTCGAAAGAGCGCTGGCATGCGCGAAAGCGAAGCCGAGACCCATCGCGACCCGCTTGCGAACTACACTGCCCATCAGAACCAGCAGTGCAGTCCAGAGAATACGCGCCATTTTTTCTCCCATAGGTGAAGTGATAGGTGAATTGATAGGCGAAGTGACACGTGGCAACCAAATGCTCTGCCGCGACAGGCACTGCAAAGATCCGATTGATTGATTGATTGATTGATTGATTGATTGACAGCTGGAAGAGCTCTGGTCACTGCAAGGTCTTCCACGCGTTGGAGCGTGACATATCAGCGAGCTCTGTGTCCAGAGCACTGGGATGTGGATTTAGGGGCCGGACAGAGCCGGGAGATTCATCGGGCGAACTGTCGTCCAATCCATAAGGGCCACAGGTGCCGCCCAGCCGCGCGACCAGCTGCGATGTGGCGTTGCATGCCGGCCGACGGATAGGACAGCGAGCGAGTGTTCGGCATTCTCTTCGTAGCGAGCCGGTTCGCGGATCCTCGCTGGAATCGACCGGGTGGGTATCGCTCTCGCGGGGCGTTAGCCTGTGCAGATGGCCCGACAATTTCTCCCGATGACCGCCGACGAAGTTGGCAACGAACCGCTCGACATCGTTCTGGTCAGCGGTGATGCCTACGTCGACCATCCGTCGTGGGGCGTCGCTGCGATCGGTCGTTGGCTCGAAGAGCATGGCTTTTCGGTCGGAATCATCGCCCAACCCGATTGGGAAGATGTCGAAGCGTTTCGCGCGCTGGGCCGGCCGCGGCTGTTCTTCGGCGTCACTGCCGGAAACATGGACAGCCAGGTCAACCGCTACACCGCCTCGCGACGGCTGCGCAGCAGCGATGCCTATGCGCCCGGCGGCGAATTCGGGCTCCGGCCCGATCGGGCATCGATTCCCTACACGGCCAGAGCCCGACAGGCTTACAAGGGTGTACCCGTCGTGCTCGGTGGAATCGAAGCTTCGCTGAGACGCTTGGTACACCTGGACTTCTGGCAGGAAAAAATCCGGGGCTCGATCCTGCTCGATGCGAAGGCCGACCTGCTCGTACACGGGATGGGCGAGTACCCGGTGCTGGAGATCGCGCGTCGGCTCCGAGATGGATTTTCGATCGCGGCTTGTCGCGACATCCCCGGAACCGCGTATGCGCTCGGCGCCAAAGACGAAATTCCCCAAGGTCTCGACGCGATCGAACTGCCGAGCCTCGAGCGTTGCCGACGCGACCCGCGCGCGTTCAACGAAGTAACCCGCGCCATGTACCGCGAATCGAATCCCCATTGTGGTCGCGCGCTGTTGCAGGCCCACGGCGCGCGGCGCGTCGTCGCCAACCGGCCAGCCGTTCCGCTTACCACACAGGATATGGACCGTCTGCACGAACTCCCGTTCGCCGGCGAAGCGCACCCCTGCTACCGCGAACCCATTCCCGCCCTGACCAGCATCCGCGGCTCGATCACCGTCAATCGCGGCTGCTCGGGTGGCTGCGCGTTTTGCGCATTGACGATTCACCAGGGCAAGGATGTCACGAGCCGCAGCGAGGCCAGCGTGATGCGCGAACTCGATACGATGACGCGGCGACCGGATTTCAACGGAATCGTCTCCGACCTCGGCGGGCCGACCGCCAACATGTTTCACATGAAGTGTGAAAGTGAAGCCGCGAACAAGGTGTGCCGCCGAGTGAGTTGCCTGCACCCGGTCCGCTGCAAGCACTACGGCACCGATCACCGGCCGTACCGAAACCTGCTTCGCAAGGCACGCGAATTCGAAGGCGTTCGGCGCGTCTATGTGAACTCCGGAATCCGCTACGACCTCGCATCGCTCGACGACGGTTTCGTCGAAGAACTCGCGGAACACCACGTCCAGGGCCAGTTGTCGGTCGCGCCAGAACACGCATCTGACACCGCACTCGCGCAGATGAAGAAACCCAGCATCGACTACTTCACGGCGTTCATGGAGCGCTTCAGTGCGGCGAACAAGAAACTCGGCAAAGAACAGTTTCTGGTGCCGTATTTCCAATGCGCACACCCCGGCGTCGGCCCGAAGGAAACCGTCGAGCTGGCGCTGTACATGAAAAAGCATGGGCTGCGACCGCGGCAGGTCCAGATGTTCATGCCGACCCCCGCCACGCTAGCCACCGCGGCCTGGCACTCGGGCCTCGACCCGCTGACCGGCGAACCGGTATTCGTCGCGAAAGGTGGCCGCGAACGCTCGCGCCAGCGCGCTCTGCTGTTCTATTGGAAACGGGAGGAATGGCCCCATGTTCGTGAAGCCCTGAAGCGCTGGGGTCGCGAGGACCTGATCGGTTCGCACGCGGAAGCGCTGGTGCCGCCGGGCCCGGCCTACCACGCGGTCTCCGGGCGCGGGGACAAGCGCGGGGTGGTTCGATACGACACCCACACCGAACCGAAGACCGGCACGAACTCACGGCGGAATTCTTCCAAGCGGAGTTCTTCCAAGAAAAATTCTTCTTCGAAGAACTCCGCAGCCATGGCAATGGGGATGACGATCGAGCGCGCCAGCGCCGAGGAAGAGCAAGAGATGAGCTGGGAAGCGGTCGCCGATCCGATACCCGAGGCACGAGGTTGATCGAATACCTTCCACGCCGGGACGAGATGCCACCCGACCGGCCGGAGATGGCTGGTCCAGATCACCCCATCCGCAAGATGACCCAAGAAATCGCATTCGAGCCCGGCGCGTGGACTCCGGAGCGAAAGACAAAGGTCGCAGAGCTATTCGACGCGATGGCACCGGAATGGAACCAGCGCACGAGCGCTGAACGCCAGGAACCGCTTCGCGACGCACTCGCCCGCAGTCCCGAACTCCCGGACGGGCTGTGCATCGAGATCGGCTCCGGGACCGGTGCCAGTACGCCGGACCTCGGCGATCGCTTCCAAACCGTGGTCGCACTCGATCTGTCTCGCGAGATGCTCCGACACGCCCCGGCGCACCCCGGACTTCGTGTACAGGGCGACGCATCCGCGCTTCCACTCGCAAACGGCGCGGCCGCGTGCCTGGTGCTGGTCAACGCGCTGCTGTTTCCCGTGGAGATGGACCGCGTACTCGCTGCGACCGGCACACTGCTCTGGGTCAGTTCGCTCGGCGAATTTACGCCGATCTATCTCGCCGCTGCCGACGTAGAAAAGGCGTTGCCTGGCGAGTGGTCTGGAGTTTCCGGCGAGGCCGGCTGGGGCAGCTGGGTTGCGCTTCGGCGGGGTTGACCGAAGACCTTCAATGGAAGACCTTCAATAGAAGACCTTCAATAGAAGACCTTCAATCATCGAACGTGCGCCCAGCTCGACGCACGCGCCGGACTGCCGGCGGGCGATCGCCAGGGGGCCGGCGGGCTCTCGAGCACCGAGATCCTGACGCCGGGCGGCTAACTTCTTGCCCATTTGAGACTTGAGCCGAGCGGCGAATACGCCGATGACGTTCGGATGGGAGAGCACCGAACCCGGCTCGGCCGACAGAGAACCGGATTCACGTTGCTGGAGCTGATGATTGCGGTGTCGATCGCCGGCGTTCTCGCTCCGATCGCGATCCCCGCCTTCCTCACCTACCAACTCAGGTCGAAGACCGCTGAGGCCAAGACGAATCTCGGGGCGATGCGAACTCTCGAAAACAGCTACTTCACGGAATACGAGTCGTACCGATTGGCCGCACCTGAACCGGCCGCAATACCGGGCTCGACGGCCGCCCAGTTCGACAGCGTCGGCAGCGACTTTGCGGCGCTGGGCTTCCATCCCGAAGGTAGGGTGTACTTTTCGTACGGCGTCGCTGTGAGCGCTGATGGCGTCGGATTCACGGCGGACGCGGGTGCCGACATCGACGCGAACGGCTTCGTGCAGTTCTGGGGCTACACCAAGGGAGACGCAGCCGGGGTCCGAGTTCCCGGCGCCGTGGGTTGCGATGTTGCCGGGCTCGTACTCGAGTCCATCGGGCCGTGTACACCAACCGCCGGTCGTTCAGTCTTCTGAGTCGACGCTGCCGAACGAACGCTACAGCGGATCGAAGTGACCGCTCCCACGGAAGCAACCTCAATGGACAGGCTCGGTGGAGGCGATCGGCCGCTGGATCCCACGCTCAGCAGCCTCGTTGAGCGGCAACGCGCATCGCGATCCGCCTGGGGCGTGCTCTCGCCTGCTGCCTCCCACCCAATGTGATCATGGCTGGCCGCCCGGCCGAACCGGTGCGCAGATCGGACGCATCCTCGAGACGACGGCTCGGCCGCGTGGGGCCTGTTGGGCCCGAAATCCGCGAGTCCTCGAGTTACCCCACAGAAATTCTGCACTCGCTTCGCGCGAAGTTCGCGTATGCTGACAGCATGTTGGAAACAAGCCCGCTGGGCGATTTGTCGCGCCGCGACAGACAAAGGCTGATGAAATTCATCTGCTCGTTCGCCTGGGCCGATCTTCAGATCCGCCCGGAAGAGCGGCGGTTCGTCGCGCGCATCGTCACACGGCTCGATCTCGACGAAGCGGAGCGTGCAGAGGTCGAACAATGGTTGAAGGTCCCGCCGAGCCCTGAAGCGGTCGACCCGATGCAAATCCCTCTCTCCCAGCGGGCATTGTTTCTCGACTCGGTCGAGGGTGTGATCGTGTCCGATGGTGAGGTATCTGTCGAAGAACGCGAAAGTTTCGCGCTGCTCCAGGACCTCCTTCAAACACCAGCCTAACGCCGCGGAACTGCCAGATAGCGACCGGATTCCACTTCGCTGACCTGGCCTGCCGCGATCAATCTTTCGATGTGCTGCCCCATACTGCGCGCCTCGACTGGCGCCGCGAATGCGACGTGATCGCCAGGCCGATACACGAATCGGTGTTCCGCGATCTCGTCGAGACTGTGGGGTAGTACGAGGTACTCGAGCAACCTGCGTTCACGTGACTGGATCACCGCGGCAAAACGATCGATTCGCTCGACAAAGTCCGCGCGGTCGTCGATGACGCCGATGTGGTGAAACGTCGCGTAGTGGCGAGCGGGGATTTCACGGGCGAGTTTCAGGGTTTGCTCAAAATCCTCCAGGTCGGACCACGCGTCGCCGTAGTACGGACCGAAACTCGACAGGTCGACATCCCCCAGATACAACACCTCGTCGGGTTCGATGAAGAAGAAACTGTGTCCGCGGGTGTGGCCGGGCGAGTGAATCACGCGGACTCGCGCACCACCCAGCTCGAACACATCTCCATCGCGAAACGGCTGCGCGTCGGGCTTCGGTTGGTAGTGAAAGCGGTCGACGACAACTTTTTCAAACGCTTCCCGGATCTGCGGAGTGAACCCGTAAATTGCCATCATGTTGGTCAGCGAGTGAATTCCGGGCAAATCTTTCTCGTGAAAATGCCAAGGCACATTCGGAAACAGGTGATTGCCGGCAATGTGGTCCTCGTGGCAATGGCTGTTCAACACGCGATCGACCCGCGGCAGCTGGTCCCGACGCGCCACGACACCCAACGCGGGATCGATGATGAGGCTCTCTTGCCGACCTTCGACCCACAGCGAGTTGCCGTCGGGATACTTGCCCCCCTTGGCGCCAAACAGCACCGTGACTGCACCGATCTTCCGCTCTTCGAGTCCTGCATCCGTATCAACGACAGTCGATTCCATCCATTCATCCCCCAATTTGATTTTCAAGCCCAAGCCCAATCATCGAACGATCAACGCCCCTCGAATACCGGCGGACGCTTCTCCAGGAATGCCCGTTTGCCTTCGACGAAATCTTCGCTCTCGAAGCAATCCTGCAATGCGCGGTTGCAGCGGGCGAGGTCGCGCTTGTCCGGGTCGAGCAGTGCCTGCCCAATCCCGATCTTCGACGCGCGAACCGTCAATGGCGCGTTGGCTGCGATCTGACTGGCCAACTCGCGAACCGACGTCTCCAGTTCTTCCACGGGGACGACGCGGTTTACGAGCCCCATTGCCAGCGCTTCTTCGGCCGAGACGCGGCGTGCTGAGAACAGAATCTCGCTTGCTGATGCCTTGCCGACGAGGTCCACCAACGAGCGCACGCCCGCGAACGGGTAGCCCAACCCGAGACGCGCGGCGGGAATGGCGAACTGGGCATCCTCGGATGCGATGCGGATATCCGCCGAAAGCGCCACCGCCAACCCGCCCCCGATGCAGTAGCCCCTGATCATCGCGATCAACGGCTTTTCGAGGTTGCCGAGTTTCCAATCGGGAGCGACACCTTGATTGGCCGTGGAACTCCGGTCGCCTGGTGCTCCGCGGCGGTCGAACTCGGAGATGTCGGCGCCCGAAATGAACGCGCGGGTTCCGGCTCCGCGCATCACCACGACGCGTACCTCGTCGCTGGCTTGGAACTGATCCAGGATCGCTGGCATCGCGCGCACCATCTCCTGCGACAGCGCGTTGCGCCGGTCGGGATTGTCGAACGTCAGCCAGCCGATGCCAGCATCGATTTCGGCGATCAACTTCTCGGTCTCGAGCGGTAGTCTCACGAGGTCTCCTTGGCTGAAGGTATTGGCTGCCTGTATCGGCTGAAAGTAAACGCTGTGAGTCGAAGCTGCGGATATAGGCTTGGCAATCGTCTCGAGCGCGGGCTTCCGGTGCGGGCTGTCGCCCCGCCGAGCGAGGCGCACACTATACTCCGGCTGCGCCCGCAGGAGGATCCGCCATCGCGACCGACCCGATTTGCCAGATGCAGGTGGACGAGAGCACCGCGATCCACGCTGAGCGCGACGGCGAAGCCTTCTACTTCTGCGGAGAAGGCTGCCGGCGCCGCTTTCTCGGCGATCCGGCAGCGGGACCACCGGCGTTCGTCACGGCGGCCTACTACTGCCCGATGTGCGAAGGCGTGGAAGCCGATCAACCCGGCGCCTGCCCTCGTTGCGGCATGGCGCTCGTCGCCTCGGCGACCTTCGACGGAGAACCCGACGACCGGGAACTGCGCGAGATGTCACGCCGGCTGGCGATTGCAGTCGTGCTCAGCGCTCCGCTTTTCGCGATCGCAATGGGCCCGATGCTCGGCATCCAAACCGAACCGTGGCTTCCAGGGCTCTACACCGGCTGGATCGAGTGCGCTCTCGCCACCCCTGTGGTGCTGTGGGCCGGATTTCCCTTTTTCGAGCGCGGTGTGCGTTCGGTCGTCACCTGGAACTTGAACATGTTCACGTTGATCGCGGTCGGTACAGGCGCCGCATACGGCTACAGCGCGGCCGGACTACTCGCGCCGGATCTGTTTCCGGCGTCGGTCCGCGTCGGCGGCCATGTCCCGCTCTATTTCGAGGCCGCGGCCGTCATCATCACGCTGGTTCTGTTGGGTCAAGTCCTGGAACTGCGCGCGCATCGCAGAACCAGTGCCGCGATTCGAGAATTGATCCACCTGGTGCCTGCCATCGCGCACGTGATGCGCGCTGGCACGGAGCGGGACATTCCGCTCGCAGAGGTGACTGCCGGCGATATCTTGAGCGTGCGGCCGGGAGAGAAGGTGCCAGTCGACGGGCAGGTGTCCGATGGCCGCAGCAGCCTCGACGAATCGATGATTTCTGGCGAAGCCCTTGCTCGCGAGGTGTCCGCCGGCGACTCGGTGATCGGTGGGACCGTGAATCAATCCGGTGCCTTCCGAATGCTCGCGGAGCGCGTCGGAAGTGACACCGTCCTCGCACAGATCGTCGCGATGGTCAGCGCGGCCCAACGTAGCCGCGCCCCAGTCCAGCGGCAGGTCGATCGCGTCGCGGCGCTGTTCGTGCCGGTGGTGTTTCTGTGCTCGCTCGCGACGATTGCCGGTTGGGCTGTGTGGGGCCCCGAGCCCAAACTCGCAAATGCATTCGTATCAGCGGTTGCGGTGTTGATCATCGCGTGTCCATGTGCGCTCGGGCTCGCGACGCCGATATCGATCATGGTCGGCGTCGGACGCGGTGCACGCGACGGTGTGCTATTTCGCGACGCGGCGTCGCTGGAGAGACTGCGCGATGTGGACGTGTTGATCGTCGACAAGACGGGAACGCTCACCGAAGGGCACCCGACGCTGACCGCGCTCGAGACCTGCGGCGGCTACACAGAAGACCAGCTGCTCGGAGCCGCCGCATCACTCGAGAGCGCCAGCGAACACCCGCTGGCGCGCGCCGTGGTTGCCGCGGCGAACAAACGGAAAATTCCGTTCGACACCCCGGATGCGTTCGAGAGCGAAGTCGGAGCGGGAGTGCGCGGCGAGGTGCGCGGACGCAGGGTCTGGATCGGCAGTCGAATGTTTCTGGAGAACGCCGATATCGCCAATGCCTCGGCTCTCGAATCCAACGCGCACGTGCTGCAATCGGCCGGATATACCGTCATGCACTGCGCGATCGACGGGGAACTGGCCGGCATCCTCGCCGTCTCGGATCCCATCAAATCGCAGACGCCCGCCGCTCTCGAGCGGCTGCGTGCATTGGGGCTGCGCATCGTCATGCTCACCGGAGACGACGCCCGCGTCGCACAGGCGGTTGCAAGTGAACTCGGAATCGTCGAGTTCGAAGCAGGCGTGAGCCCCGCCGACAAGCACGACCGCGTCACTGAACTGCGCGCCCAAGGTCTGCGCGTTGCGATGGCCGGAGACGGAATCAACGACGCCCCCGCGTTGGCGGCCGCAGACGTCGGAATCGCCATGGGGACGGGCACCGACATCGCGATCGAGAGCGCGGGCGTCACGCTCGTCAAGGGAGATCTCGG
>JAQBGU010000094.1:0-6891 GCA_032128375.1 Deltaproteobacteria bacterium
GGTGCCAACGGCAAGATCCGCGCCCGTTTCAGCGGGCCGGATCCCTCGGTTTTGCGCGAGCTCGCCCAACAAGCGGAAAATGTTTTTCACGCAGACCCCAACTCGAAGGCCGTCCGCACCGACTGGCGTCAGCGTGTGAAGGTCGTCGAACCGGTCCTCGCGGAAAAGCAGGCCAACGCCAACGGCATCACGCGAACCGACGTCGCGAGAACCATGCTCGAGGCATTCCAAGGCGCTTCGGTCGGCGTCTACCGCGATCGCGACCTGTTGCTTCCGATCATCCTCCGCGCGCCGGAAGCCCAGCGAACCGACGTCGCGAGCATGCAGAACCTCCAGATCTGGAGTCCCGTCGCGCAGGGAATGATCCCGCTCCGACAGGTCGTCTCGGGATTCGAGACCCGATTCGAAGACGAGATCATCATGCGCCGGGACCGCAAGCCGACCATTACCGTCTTTGGCGACCCGAAGACCGGGCCTGCGAGCGTGCTCTTCGAGCGCCTACGGCCCCAGATCGAAGCCATCGTGCTGCCGTCGGATTTCTACCTCGAATGGGGCGGGGAGTACGAAGACACCGCCAAAGCGCGCGGCCCGCTGATGGCGAGCCTGCCGATCTTCGTGGCGATGATGGTGCTGATCACCATCACGCTCTTCAATTCGCTCAAAGAACCGCTGATCATCTGGCTCTGCGTTCCGCTCGCACTGATCGGCGTCACCGCAGGCCTCTTGATCACGCGGCAGCCATTCGGCTTCATGGCCCTGCTCGGCTTCTTGAGTCTGATGGGGATGCTGATCAAGAACGCGGTCGTGCTGATCGACGAGATCCGGCTTCAGCGCGGCGAGACCCCGGAGCTGCTCACCGCGATC
Organism: Deltaproteobacteria bacterium; assembly: GCA_032128375.1. GTDB lineage: Bacteria > Myxococcota_A > UBA9160 > UBA9160 > SMWR01 > JAJDAM01. The sequence continues at coordinate 865 of JAQBGU010000094.1, forward strand.
TTGAACTCGGGCACGAGCCGCCTGCGGCCCGTGGCGATGGCCGCTTCGACCACGGCGCTCGGCATGATCCCGTTGCTGTTGGATGCGTTCTTCGTCGCGATGGCCGTGACGATCATCTTCGGATTGATGTTCGCAACCCTGCTGACGATGATCATCGTGCCCGTGCTCTACGCGATCTTCTACGGCGTGCCGAGCGATCCTGTCAAAAGCGCATCCGCGACGAACTAAGCGGGCCTGGCTGAGAACCCGATAAGCGGAATCTTGCTGGGAAAACCGATAGGCGGGAATGACGACGGCGGGGCAGCCGAGGCGCTGCCCCGCCGTCAATCGACTTACTGTAGCGGGCGAAGCTCCACCCGCCTGTTGGTCTGGCGTCCTTCCTCCGTGTCGTTCGAAGCCACCGGACGGGACTCGCCAAAGCTTCGCGCGGTGAGTCGGCTAGAGCGAATACCCTTGTTCACGAGGTACCCCTTCACCGATTCCGCTCGCCGTTGACCCAGTCCCTGGTTGTAGTCCTCAGTCCCTACCGAGTCGGTATGCCCATCGATCTCCATCGGGATGTTCGGGCAACGCGTCAGTTGCTCGGCGGCAACGTCGAGAATCACCGAACTCGAGCCGCCGATATCGGCCTTATCGAACGCGAATTCGATACCGCGCAGCACGATCCGGCCCGCGCAGGCGTCCGGCGCTCCGCCAGCCTCGCCGGCAAAGACGGCGTGGGTGAACTTCATGAAGTTGTTCGCGTCCCAGACCGCTGCCATCTCACGCGCGCTTCCGCATGGCGTGAGCGCCGAAACGGCCTTGAGAAACCGCGCGCCGTCCTCGTCGTCACCAACGTGAACGGTGTGGAAGCACAAGTTGCCCTGGCTCTCAACCAACGCTTTCGCGGCATCCATCGCTTCAGTCTCGACGTCCGGCAGACCATCCGAGAAGATCACCACCACGGTGTTGTCCGTCTTGGTCTTGAGGGCTTCCTGGACTTCGGCGAACACGTTGCGGAACGGAGTCTCACCCCCGTAGCCGTGTAGATCCCCCAGGATCCGCAGGCTGTCCGCCTTGCTGCCGAGCGCACTCCGGTTGAAGGGAGCCAGCGGAGAAACGATCCGATCCTTGCCTCCGAATCCGATCAGTGTTGCATCGTAATTGCCAGAGACAGCGGCTCGGGTGTTCCCCTCGGGCATCGCCTTGACGAACGATTGAGTGAGCGCCTTCACATAGGGAAACGTCTCTTCCATGTAGGTCGTGCCCGACGCGTCGGCAATCACGACGGCCTGGCTCGGAACCCGCCACTCATTGGCGGAGAATTGCACCGGGGTCACCTCTCGCGCCTGCTGCGAGGGAAGTGTCTTCGCCGTGCAGCCAGCAGCCAGAATGGCGACCAGCAGCACGAGTCCTGTTTTGATTCGCATGTGTTGCCTCCGTTGAGAGCCAATGTCCTTGGAACATTCAGGGTGTTCTAGTGGTTTGAATTGCCTCGCGCCCGCAGGTTTCTCACCGGCGAGACTCGCTCCCGCTCTACCCCAATCGCGTTCCCCGCCGGGAACGCCCAGTGGGGGAGATCATTGGGAAAAGTGATGGCAGTTGCAGCCGATATCGGACCGAATGCATGGTATATCCTAGCTGGGCCGAATCCATGATAACCTAGCAGTCGGAGGTTACTTCCGCGCAGGGATTTCGCGGGGGGGCCGATTCGAGCCACAGTGTGGTAAATTCGCCATGCCAATCGGAGGGGAGACTCGCAATGTCCAAGGTCTTGTTCGCAATTTTGCTAGTGGGTCTACTTGCTTGTGGCACCGGGGAGTCCAACTCGGGCGCAAGCGGCAGCGGTTCAGATACACCGGCAGTCTCGGCAGCGGCGCCGACTGGTGACGATCTAGATGCGGTTGAAATCGAGGAGATCGCGATCATCGAGGGTGAACAGGCCGAAGTCGAAGCCGACGCAGCTGCAATCCGCTCCTGCATCGGCCTCGTCGCCTCCGGTGACTTCGAGGATGCCCTGCCCGTCTGCCTCGAGGCGTCATCGATCGACCCTCGAAACGCCGACGTCCGGGCTGCCTTGGCGAAGGCCGAAGCGGAGACGGCGGCGGAAGCCGCTTCCGGGGCCGCGGCTGACGCTGCCGCAAACGGGCTCCAAGGACTCGGTAACTGAATCGTTCAGAGACAGCCGGATCCAACAGCCGAGCGCGCCGTCGCAAGCGAATCCAACGGATTCGCCGGCCAGGAGCGCGATCCCATTGAATGGGATCGCGTGACGTCGCAAGCGAATCCAACGGATTCGCCGGCCAGGAGCGCGATCCCATCGAATGGGATCGCGTGACGTCGCAAGCGAATCCAACGGATTCGCCGGCCAGGGTCCGGCCACTCCGGCGGCGTCGGCGACGAGCCGTTTACCGCGATTTGCGCCCGATGTGAAGGGAGACCAGCCGGGCGATGAAGACGGCGACGAAGAGCTGCCCGATCACCGCCTCGAGGGAGCACAGCATCCGCGCTGCGGGTGCCGCAGGAGCGACGTCCCCATAGCCCAGTGTCGTTACGGTCACCACGCTGAAATAGAGCAGAAAGGCGAGCGCGTCGATCTCGGGATGCCCCTTGAAGGCCAAACTGAGACTTTCTCCCTGGTACAGATAGGAACCCGGGGTCAAGACCTCCACGAATGCGTGGGCGAACGTGAAACCGATCGCGAACAGCAAATAGACGTTGATCGCGCCGAGAATCATGTCCGCGGAGACGCGATCCTGCCTCAGGAGGAAAGCGGAAATCAAGATCGCTGCGTAGGCGAGGATCGCGACACTGGTGCCCATCCGCAGCATCAGCGCTCCCTGCGCGCCGAGTAGCGCTGGGTCCATCTGGGCAGCTAGGGCTGGAAGCGCCAATACGATTGGCACGATGAGATGCCAGCGCCGCTCGCTGACCGAGTAGACCGCCGCAAGCAAAAGAAGAGACGACCCGACGCGCAGGAAGACGATGCCGCCGCCCACCTCCGACATGAACGGCAGCACGCACATGTAGCTCACGAGCGCGCAGAGCAGAATCGTGAACGGCCCAAACTCCGAATCTTCTTTTTTCATCGCGCTCCCACCTGAAGCCAGCGGCCCTCCCACCCATCGATCCGCACGCCGAAAGAGAGGACGCCTCGTCGCTTACGGAACACGCCAAGTGCCGATTCCGGTGAATGGGTAGTCGACTCTGGCGCGGGACCGCAACCCGGAACTGCGAAGTCTCCCGGATAACGAGAATTCGGCTAGCGATGAGCTGGCCCGTCCCGGGCGACAGGGAGACGAACAGCAGAGCGGCTCAGATCGGCCCGCTCAGCCAATTAGCGCGCAATCGCCGGTGTCAGTAGCTGAGTGCCACCTGGAAGAACGCCCAGCTGACATCGTCATCCGCCAATGTCGGATTACGGCTGAGGACGTTTCCACCGAAGAGCTGCGCAACGCCCGCCATCAGCCCCACGTGCTTGTTCAGCTGGTAGTTCACCACGAAGTCGATTTCCTGGCCGACATTGTTCGAGCCGTTCGACGGAGAACGGCCATAACCCAACGAATCCTTCGCAAAAGCGCCGGATCCGAAATAGCGGAAATCATCCTGCGTGTAGAGCCAGAATTGATGGAAGACGAGTTCGAGGCCGAGCTTCGGCGTCGGGGAGACTTTCAACTGAACCATGAGGTCGATCAGGTTCGAAAACGCCAATGCATCCGCGTACCCATAATAGAGGTGGTTGGTGGGCAGGATGTTGAAGAAGGTGTTGCGGTCTCCGTCGTCCGGATCGCTGTCGCCGGTCGCGAAATTGACACCCGTTCGTAACCACGGCTTCCCCCAGACGTCCGGAAGCTGATAGCCGACCTCGGCGATCCCGGCTCCTGCGACCTGATCGAGCCTTTGGGTGCCGGTAAACATCGTGGTTCCACCCGGTACCGAGTCGATGTACTGGCCCACTTGCGCCGCACCCCAGAGGATCAGATCGAGGTTTCCGGGCCCGACGGGGTAGACGCCCAGCGCCGAGAATCCGAAGGTGTAGGCCTTGATCTCGCCAAAAAATCCGGCGACCTTCTGTGCGTCGCGGTCATCGGAATAGCCGATCATGAACGCACCCAGCTCGGTATTTTCGAGCCAGGCACCCCGTTCCACCGTCCAATCCATCCCGCCGAAAACCACATGCAACTGGCGCTTGTAGCCGCGGTCGATTTCGAACACGCCCGTCGTCGGCTGCGCGGCGTAGAGGTGCAGCACGTGCCCGTCCTGCTCCATCCGTGCCGAAAAACCGTCGTAGCTGCGCTCACCGTGCGTCCAGCCCACCCCTCCGACGAGGCGCTGGCCGAGGCGCATGTTCTTGAGATACTTCCAGTTTCCCTCTTCGTAGCTGATCGCGCTGGCGTTCTGGAGGTCCTGGCGGCCGACGCGCAACCAGTTTTCGGAGTCGAGGCGCGCCTCGCCAAAGAGCTGGCGGACTCGGAAACTCTCGACACTGTTGCTGCCAGCTTTGTGGGCGTTCGCTCGGTAGAGGGCTGCAGCGCCACTCGCGTTGCTGTCCAGATCACGAACGGTCGCGTACTGGCCCTCGGCAAACAGCTGGAGCCGGTCTTTCCAGGTGTACTCCCCCGAAGCTCGCACCCGGATGCCGTAGATATTGTCGTCGTTGTTCGTCAGCGCCTCCCAGCGCTCCCAGCGGGACCTCGAATTGAAGTGGAGGTCGAAGCGGTGGTCGCCGTGTTTCCAACCGATATTCGGGCTAATCCGCCACCCGTCGGGCTCCGACGCCGCCTCGGCCACAGGCACGGGCGCCGGCGCCCGCTTGGGCGCAGCCTTGGGCTCGGGTTGGGGTTCGGACACCGGCTCGGACTCGGGCTCGATCTCATCCGCCTGCGCGGGCAGTCCGAGGAACACGAACGCGGCGAACGCCGCGCAAAGAATTGCAGCCGAAATCAGCGTTCTGAAATTCGCCCAGACGAACGTTCGGCACCCAGGTCGATCACGTCGGCATTTTTGTCGTTCAGACAACGCCTCTTCCTCCGATTTCCGGTTTCCGATTTGCGATTTGCGATTTGCGATTGCCGATTGCCGATCAGGTTGCGGCTTCACCTGGCGGAATTTGCGATGGATTGCCCGCTTGACCCGCGCGACAGCCGACGCTCAAATCACGAGATACACTAACTATGCCCCTTTCGGCAATGAGGCGGACTGGTCTTGATTCGTGCGGCAAATCGCCCCAGGTTGGGTGTCAGCGAACAACAGAACCCACGTACCCCAAGCAGACCCGGGGGTGGCGCGTGACAGAGGCTGTTACTGCTCCTTTCGACCAATGCCGCGACCAAGTCCGCTCCGCATGGATCGACGAAAATCAGCATATGAATCTCGGTTATTACGTCGTCGCGTTCGATTGGGCGACGGACATGTGGTTCGACCACATGGGGTTCGACGAAGCGCACAGGCGAGCCGAAGGGGTCGCGAGCTTCGCGCTCGAATGTCACGTCTGCTACCTCCGTGAGCTGCGAGCCGGGGACCCAATCCGCTACACGACCCAATTGCTCGACTTCGATGAGAAACGCTTTCACTACTTCCATCGGATGTGGCATGGGGAAGAGGGTTATCTGGCGGCTACCAACGAGATCATCAATCTGCATGTGGACTGGAAGACGCGGAGAGCGACGCCGATGGCGCCCGGGATCCTGCAGCGTCTCGAAGCGCTTGGTGAAGCACACTTCAAACTTCCGCGGCCCGCGCAAGCGGGACGACGCATCGGACTCGATCAGAAACCCGAGCGCTGAACCCTTCACTCGAATCACAGGGAGCATCCCACGATGAGCCGATCTTCCGCCCGTTTACAACGCCCTGGCCGGGCACGGGACGCTTACTGTCTGCAGCGCGCTCGCAAGCGGCCCCTGTTCGAGGTTCTCGTTTTCGTGGCGATCCTGCTCGTGACGACCGGTTGTTCCGCACCGGCAGCTCGATCGAAGACGGGCCAAGTTCCCAAAGCCGATCTGGTTCTGCGGGGTGGCGCCGTCTACACCGTGGACCCAGCGCGCAGCT
>JAQBGU010000095.1:0-74639 GCA_032128375.1 Deltaproteobacteria bacterium
GGTGACATTGCCGTTCTGACCCCCACCGGCGTGCGGATCATCGACCAGGACGCGCGCAGCGTAAACCGCCCCGTGCAACACATCATGTGGGATCCCGTGATGGCGGAAAAGGGCGGCTACAAGCACTTCATGCTCAAGGAAATCTTCGAGCAGCCGCGCGCCGTCCCGTCACCATCACGGGAGTTGCGACCACCAGCGTGGCTTCGGTTTCCTTGTTGCAAGCTGGCAAAGTCGCGATTGACATCACCAGGAAAACAATGGGAAGTGATCTCACGCGGTTTTCTCCTTGGCTTCGCACAGGACTTGTTCGGGGCGGACCAGGCCATCGATCATGGCTTCGAGGGATGTTTCGAGCAGCGACTCCGACCACGCGTAGTCGGGTCGATTGGTCTGTAGCGAGATCAGGCCGTGCAACAGTGCCCAAAATGACTGCTGGACCGATGCGGTGTCATCGACCCGCAAGCGTGCTGATTCCGCCAGCGCCTGTAGCGGCTCCTCCAGCAGCGCACGCGCCTGCTCACCGGAAGGCGGCGGCTCGGACGTTTCTTCTCGCGGCGTGGTGAGCAAGCGGTAGTGGGTCGGGTTGCGCAAAGCGAAGTCGACGAATGCGGCGAACTGCGCGCGCAGGCGGTCGAGCGGGTCGGCGGCTCGCTGGACCCGCTCGAGCAACACGACGAGTTCGCGAAAGACCTCTTCGAGCAGCGCATCGATGAGTCCGGTCTTGTCGCCGAAATGGCTGTAGATGGTCGGCGCCGTATAGCCACAGCGGCCGGCGAGCTTGCGCATCGTGAAATTCTCGTAGCCGTCTTCGAGAAGGATCAATCCCGCCGCGTCGAGGATCGCGCGCTGCGCTTCGCGATGGCGGCGCTGACGGCGCAGTTCTGCCGTTTGGAGAGTCACTGAAATATTGCCTCGTTTGATCAATCCCGATGCGCGGGCGCGCGATCCGGTGTTACGGCGCTTGCCTCATCGTGCGTGTCACGGGTCTGACGTCTCGTATCTCGTCTCGGCTTTCTCGCGTTGCTGACGTTGTTAACGTCGTTAACAAGAATAACACCGTTACTGAATACTAACACGGTGATACCACAGGCTGAGCGCTGGTCAACGGGTAGAGCTTCTCAGAAATGCCCGATGGGGTTTTGTAAAAATTGAAATTCCTATCTGAATTCCAACAGTTATATATGTGATCTGCCCCGTGAAGATTTTTCATCGACTCGCTGAGTTCGACGTCGAGCGCGGCTTCGACATAGAATGGGCCTGCTGGTCTTGACAGTTAGGAGAACTCGCCATGTCCATGCAGTTTGCAACGCTCTGGGAGTCGATCGCCGACTCCATTCCCGAGACGGATGCGGTCATCCACGGAGAGGTTCGCCGCAGCTGGGGGGACTGGGACGAGCGATCGGCCAGGCTGAGTGCTGCGTTCGCGGATGCGGGTCTTTTGGCTGGATCGAAAGTCGGGCTCTACCTGTATAACTCGGTCGAGTACTGCGAAGTCCAGTTTGCCGCGTTCAAGGGACGCGGCGTCCCGATCAACATCAACTACCGCTACCTCGATGATGAGCTCTTCTACCTGCTCGAGAACTCGGACTCTGAGGCGCTGGTATTTCACACGAGTCTCGGCGACCGAGTCGCCCGTGTGATGGATCGGTTGCCGAACATTCGACTCTGGATCGCCGTCGACGACGGTGGCGAGGCCGTTCCCGGTGCGATTGCGTACGAGGCGATCGTCGCCGGTCACGAACCCGCCAAGCGCATCGAGCGGTCCGAGAGCGATCTCTACATGCTCTACACCGGCGGCACGACCGGAATGCCCAAGGGGGTGATGTACGAAATCGGCGGGATGACACGCAGCTTCATGGCAACCACCTATCCGTTGATGGGGCTCGCACCTCCCGATGCGGCAGAGGACGTCGGTCCGATGATCCGCAAGGCACACCAGGCGGGCCACAAGATGGTTGCGATTCCCGCGTGCCCGATGATGCACGGTACGGGTGGTTGGGTGGGCACGATGATGCCCCACTGTGCGGGAGGATCCGTGATCGCGCTCGAGGGACGATCGTTCGACGCACACGAGTTGTGGTCCGCCGCGCAACGCGAAAAAGCGACACAGCTCGTAATCGTCGGCGATGCGTTCGCAAAGCCGATGATTCGCGCGCTAGCCGAAGCCAAGGACGACGGCCGCGCCTACGATACCTCGTCGGTAAGACTGATCATTTCCTCGGGTGTGATGTGGACCCAAGAAGTCAAGACCGAGCTGCTCGAGTGGGGTGAGTACGCCTTGTTCGACGCGATGGGATCGAGCGAAGGTACGATGGGCAACCAGGTGACTTCTCGGGGCAATGTGGGTGGAACGGCCAAGTTCGCCATGTCGGATACCACCAAGGTCTTCAGCGAAGACGGCCGCGAGGTGGCGCCGGGATCGGGTGTGGCCGGGATGGTCGCGGCCGGCGGCAACGTGCCAATTGGCTACTACAAGGACGAGGAGAAATCGCGAGCGACCTTCCGGACAATCAACGGTGTTCGGTATTCGTTCCCCGGTGACTGGGCGACGGTCGAGGCCGACGGCACGCTGACGCTGCTGGGCCGCGGTTCGCAGTGTATCAATACGGCCGGAGAGAAAGTCTATCCAGAAGAGGTAGAGGAAGCGCTGAAACGGCACCCCGAGATCATTGATTGTCTCGTGGTGGGTGTCCCCGATGAGAAGTTCGGCGAGCGTGTAACGGCGGTCGCATCCAGGGTCCCAGCGTCCGACGTCAGCGAGGCGGACCTCCGAGAATTCACGAAGACCCAGCTCGCCGCATTCAAGGCACCCAAGCAGGTCTTCGTCGTCGACCACGTCGAGCGCGCACCGAACGGCAAGGCCGACTACAAGTGGGCAAAGGAGTACGTCGCAAAACACTCCTGACTGAATATGTGTCGAGTGCTCGAGGTCAACAAGTCATGGAATCAAGCGCGACGGCGTGGTGATCACGACATAGCACGTAGAAGGTGGGCATCACGACGACTTGATCACGGCTGCCGAGCCTGGGACAGCCCGCGCTTTTCGATCTCGCGCGGCAGGCGTTCCGCGTCGGAGCTCTTCAGGGCGGTCTTGTCCTTCTCGTCGAGCTTGCCCGCTTGATCGCGGAACATCTTGACGCCGTCGTAGACGATCCACTTCTCTGGGATGACCTCGAGCACGACGCGTAGCGGGGAATCGAGGAACTTGCAGAACACCTCGGCCGCCTCGCTGTTGCCTTGATAAAGGTGCGACGAGAAAGCCGGGTAGAACCAATTCTTGGTCTCGCTGTCTTCGTGGACGATGCAGCGTCCCTTGGCGGTGGCCGACTTGCCGCCGCCGAGCTTTGTTCCGGTGCTCGTGACCACGACCGACACCCGGTCGTCGCGACGCACCGCGGAAATGCGATGGCGATGCACACCAGCGGTCAGCCAGAAACGACCGTCTTTCCACAAGTACGACATGATCACGCCGATCGGCCAGCCCTGCTGGGTCGACCACATGAACGTGCATTCGTTGTGTTCGCTCAGCAGCTTCTCTCGGCCCGCGTCGTCGAGGCCGTAGATCGATACCTGTTCATAGCTCGCGAGTTCGGACATCGACTCTCCTTGGCAATGTGGCGGGGGCAGGGGTGCCAGCCGACGCAGACTCTAGTCGATTCCGCTGTGCGGCGAACGCCTCAGATTCTCAGTGCTGAGCTATGTTTCTCGGCTCACAGCAGTCTGGGGACAACATGCACGCACGCAAGATCCGGGAAAACAAAGAATTCGAGCTGCGCGGCGTCAACCATCTCGCATTGGTGTGTAAAGACATGGCGAAGACGGTCGACTTTTATTCGAATGTGTTGGGGATGCCGCTGATCAAGACGCTGGAACTCCCCGGCGGATTCGGGCAGCACTTCTTCTTCGATATCGGCCGCGGCGACTCGCTGGCATTCTTCTGGTTTCCCGATTCGCCCGATCGGGCCCCGGGGATCGCTTCTCCCTCCGCGATGGTCGGCGCGGGATCGATTGCCACCGCCCACGGATCGATGAATCACATCGCGTTCGACGTCGACGCGGAGAAGATGGAAGAGTATCGCGAGCGACTTTCCGCCAAAGGAATCGAGGTCACCGAAATCGTCAATCACGACAACTCGCCCATGCAGTCGAGTCCGACTGTCACCGACGACGTGTTCGTGCGTTCGATGTACTTCTTCGACCCCGATGGGATCATGCTGGAGTTCGCCGCCTGGACCCGGGAACTGCGACCCGACGAAGCGGAACACACCGGCGTGGGACCGACCGACAAGCAACGATATGCCGCGCAGCAGCGGGAGTTCATCGCAGAGCTGATCCGCGTGTCCCAAAAGCAGTAGGTTCAAAGAAGGATCTCCAGCGAGAGTTCGAGGGCGCGAGCGTTGGCGGCGAGACGGCAGCCGGAGTGATCGCCCGAATCGATCCCCTGAGCGCGTCGGCTCCAGAACCTCCAGCACTTCTCGAAGCTGGGCTCATGGTCCGCCCGCTCGACTCCAAGCCGAGTCCACGCAATTTCTTTCGCCCGATCCGGTCGACTGTATTGCGGCGGTGGCACGTCGCGTCTACTCATTGCGCGCGCACGAAATACCGGTACTGGAGATCGCATGAGATCGCTTTTCGTTGGGACCGTTGTACTCGCGTTCACGGCCGGAGCGCCTGTTGCCTGGGCGGCTTCCGACACTGGACCGACGGTGGCGGAGGAGCTGCTGGACATCGTTCGAGCTGCCGGAATCATCGACGACGCGAAGTACGAAGAGCTGCGAGAGCGCGCGCAGCAAGAGCACAAGCAGCGCGTCGAGGAGGCGGTCCGAGAGGCGGTCGCGGTCGCCGAGGCCGCGAAGCCGGTGCCGACCTCCTCTGAGCCCGAGCCCGCGCCGACCGACTGGACGGCGACATGGAACAACGGCTTCAAGGTCGAGCGCAACGACGGCGCGTTCAAGCTGAGTTTCGGCGGGCGCGTTCAGAACGACTGGGCACTGATCGATGAATCCAACGAGCTCGAAGAGAGCATTGGCGGCGAGGGAAACGGTACCGAGTTCCGGCGCGCCTATCTGTTCTTCGAGGGCACGGTTTACGACCGGTTGATCCTAAAATCTCAGTTCGATCTTGCGAGTACCGGAAGCGGCACGGTCACTTTCAGGGATGTGTACATGGGGCTGAAGGATCTCGGCCCGATTGGGACGGCCTGGGTCGGACACAAGAAAGAACCGTTCTCGCTGGAAGAGTTGACCAGCGACAAGTACCTGACTTTTCTGGAGCGCGGACTACCGAACGTCTTCGCACCGAGCCGCAACACCGGGTTGATGGCAGCCAATACCGCGTTCGACGAGAAGCTGCTGTGGGGGTTCGGGATCTTCCACGATGCGAACGGGGACGGGTTCGGGTTCGACGACAATTCGGCTTGGAACGTGACCGGTCGAGTTGCGGCGACTCCCTTCTACGCCGACGACGGGGCCAGGGTGGTCCACCTTGGCGTCGGCTTCTCGCACGAATTCCGGGGTGGTGATTTTGCCCAGAGCTACCAGCAACGACCGGAATCGCACCTGGCCGCGAAATTTCTGGACACCGAAGACATACCGACTGACGACATCAACTTGTTAGGCGTCGAATTCGCGACCGTGATGGGGCCGGCGTCGTTTCAGGCGGAGTACATGCACAGCTGGGTCGAGGGTAGGCACTCACCCGACACAGACTTCTGGGGCGCCTACGCGCAGGCCAGTTTCTTCTTGACCGGAGAGCACCGCAACTACACACTCGACCAGAGAACCTTCGGCCGCGTCAAGCCCGGCAAGAACTTCAACCCCCAGCGGGGCGACTGGGGGGCATGGGAGATCGCGGCGCGCTTTTCGTACCTGGACCTCGAGGACCAAGTTGCCGAAGGCGGCAAGATGTGGGACGTGACCGCCGCGTTGAACTGGTACCTGTATCCGAACGCGCGCGTGATGTTGAACTACATCCACTCCCACGTAGCGGACCGAGTCGTGGTCGGGACGCCGCTGCTACAGGGGGTAGACGGCGACGCTGACATCCTGCAAGCCAGGTTTCAGTTCGACTTCTGACCTGACGGCCTTCAGCGCACCTGTGGCAGTTCGACCGGCCAGGTGGGACCCGAGCCGAGAGTCATGAGCACGATCCTCGCTGGCGCCGATTCACCGTTCGTTTGCGAGACCCTGGCCGAATCGGCTTCCGGCTGATATCAACCGGACCTCATGGCACACCAGTTCGTATTCACGATGCACGACCTGAAGAAGGTCGTGCCGCCCGACAAGATCATCCTGGACGGCATCACCCTCGCGTTCCTTCCCGGCGCCAAGATCGGCGTGCTCGGCGCCAACGGTGCGGGCAAGAGCACATTGCTGAAGATCATGGCTTCGATCGATACCGATTTTCTCGGTGAGGCGAAGCCGGCTGACGGACTCCGCGCCGGCTACCTCCCGCAGGAGCCGGAACTCGACGAGACGAAAGACGTGTTGGGCAATGTCGAAGAGGGGGTTGCCGAGACCCGCGCGCTGCTTCAGAAATTCGAGAAGATCAGCGAACGGTTCGCAGAGCCGCTCGATGACGACGCAATGACCGCGTTGCTCGATGAACAGGGCAAGCTCCAGGACCAGATCGACGCCATCGACGCCTGGAACCTCGATCGCACCCTCGAGGTGGCGATGGACGCACTGCGTGTGCCACCGGGTGATACAGCAGTACAGACGCTGTCGGGCGGCGAACGTCGTAGAGTCGCGCTGTGTAGACTGCTGCTGCAAAAGCCCGACCTGTTGTTGCTCGACGAGCCGACCAACCACCTCGACGCCGAATCCGTCGCATGGCTCGAGCGCTTCTTGCAGGAATACCCCGGTACTGTGGTTGCGGTCACTCACGATCGCTACTTCCTCGACAACGCCGCGGGTTGGATTCTCGAACTCGATCGCGGAAAGGGGATTCCGTGGAAGGGCAACTACTCGTCCTGGCTCGACCAGAAGCAACAGCGGATCGTCGCCGAAGAGAAGAAGTCGACCGCCAGAAGCCGCACGCTCGAGCGCGAACTCGAATGGGTGCGGATGAGCCCGCGCGGGCGTCGAGCCAAGAGCAAGGCGCGCATCAGCGCGTTCGAAGCGCTCGTCAGCGAGGAAGAAAAGCGCATTCCCGAATCGGTCGAGATCCTGATCCCCCCCGGTCCCCGGCTAGGCGACGTCGTCGTCGAAGCCGAAAACCTCAGCAAGGGTTTCGGCGATCGATTGCTGATCGATGACCTGAGCTTCTCGCTGCCCCCCGGCGGGATCGTCGGCGTGATCGGCGGCAATGGCGCTGGCAAGACCACGCTGTTTCGCATGATCACTGGCGACGAAAAGCCCGATTCCGGCTCGCTTCGCCTGGGCGAGACAGTGAAGGTTGCCCACGTCGACCAGAGTCGAGCCAACCTCGACGCGCAGAAGACCGTTTGGGAGGAAATCAGCGGTGGTCTGGACCGGATTCAGATCGGTCGCCGCGAGCTCAATTCGCGCGCCTACGTTGGATCTTTCAACTTCAAGGGTGCGGACCAACAGAAACGAGTCGGGACCCTGTCTGGCGGAGAGCGCAACCGGCTCCACCTCGCGAAACTACTGCAGAGCGGTGGCAACCTGTTGCTTCTCGACGAACCGACCAACGACCTCGATGTCGATACGCTGCGTGCGCTGGAAGACGCGTTGCTGGGCTTTTCAGGGTGTTCGGTCGTGATCAGCCATGACCGCTGGTTCCTCGACCGCATCGCGACCCACCTCCTGGCCTTCGAGGGCGACAGCCACGTCGAATGGTTCGAAGGCAACTACGAGGATTATGAAAAGGACCGCCGCAAGCGACTCGGAGCTGACGCGGAGAATCCGCACCGGTTGAAGTATCGGAGAATCGACGCCTAGTGGATCCAACTGGCCCTGGGGATCACATTCCCGATGCCGGGGACCCCTGCAGCGCTCGTCTCATCGTCTCGCGTGCCGCGCGCGTTTCGAGTACTTCCGAGCTCGTCTCGCCCAGAGTCGGTTCCAGGATCGAGAGTGATGCTCCGAGGGTGCGCTCGGCTTCGGTGTAGTTCTTCAGCGATGCGTATGTCTGACCCAGGTCCTTCAGAAATAGACCGAGTTCCGGCGTATCCGTAGCGACGCTGGCTTCGAGCATCGGGAGCGCTCGCTCGTAGTGAATCTGCGCTGTGCCAAACGATGCTTGGCTCTGGAACACCTTACCCAGGTGCTGGAGGCTGAGTCCCAGACTCAGCGTACTGGGCGTATCGCTGTGTTCGAGGATCGCGATCGAACGGCGGAATAGCGACTCGGCGCGCACGTACTCGGCCCGGTCGAGCATCAATACGCCGAGTCCATCGAGTGCTGGCACGAGCCGAGGATCGTCCTTGCCCAGCGCATGCTCGTCGATCGCCAGAGATCTTCGGTAGTTCGCTTCGGCGACTTCCGTCTTACCCAGATCGCGGGAGGTGTCGGCGAGTTCGTACAGAATTCGAGCGACTGCCGCGTGTTCGGGACCGTACGCCCGTGTGAGTACGTCGAGTGAGCGTTCGTAGAGCGATTCGGCCTCTAGATTGCGTCCAGTGGCGCGATTGATCGATGCGAGGTTTGCGAGTACCGAGCCGAGTTCACGCAGGTTCGTTTGCTCCGCTGTGTCCAATAGTGCGGCGGCGCGCAGGTACAAAGGCTCGGCCTCCGCGGTTTGATTTTGTTGCAACAGGCAATCGGCGAGACCGCTCAGGCCGAACGCGAGGGCGCGCGGCACCGGCGGCTGCGTCTGTTCGAGGATCGCGATCGCGCGTTCGAAGTACGACTGCGCTTTTGCGTACTCGCCGAGTTCGAGGTTGACGCTGGCGAGACCGACCAGCGGTTTCGCGACCGACGGGTGATCGAATCCGAGCTTCTCGCTGATCTCGAGCATCTGCGTGTACAACGTGAGAGCCGTGCTGTAGTCGCGCTGAGCTGCCCAACTCGCGGCTTGGTTGTAGCGGGCACGCTCGACGTTTTCATCGTGCTGACCCAGCTGCTCTTCAAAGATCGGAATCGCCTGGCTGTAGAGCGCAATGGCCTCTGTGAATCGCGATTGGCTCTGTCGAAGCAGGGCCAGGTTCGCAGAAGTTTCCGCGATGCTCAGCGGGTCGTCGGGAGCAGAGTCCTGCCAAATCGCCCACGCGCGCACCAGCGCCGCGTTCGCCTCATAATATTCGTCGCGTGCGAGATGCAACCCGCCGATCGCGGAGAGCGTATCGGCGACGGTCCGATGACTCGGACCGAACGCGCGCTCCTTCAGGCTGACCGCCCGGTCGAGAACCACGCCAGCTTCGTCGAACTCACCCTGAAACAACAGCACGTCGCCCAGGTTGTGCAGAGCCATACCGATCTCTGGATGATCGTTCCCCATCACTTCTCGCTGGATATCGAGCGCGGTGCGGCTGGCGGCCACGGCGGCCGCGTAGTCCCCGCGATGCTTGTGCAAAACCGCCAGGTTGTTGTGGATCGCCGCCACCTGGCGATGACGCGGCCCGAGCAACCGTGTGCGTATCTGCAGAGCCTCGTTGAAAAGCGACTGGGCTTCGCCGTAGTTGCGCATGTACTGGTGGACCAGTGCGATGTTGTTCAGCGTCGACGCGACCGTCAGGCTTTCGCGTCCGTAGGCATTTTGGCGGATATCGAGCGCCTTGCCGTGCAAGACCAACGCGTCATCGAAGCGCCGCTGAAGTGCCCAGACGGCGGCTATCTCGTTGATCGTGACGGCAGTGGCCGTGTGAAATTCGCCCAGTTGCGATTCGCGGAACTCACGCGCATTTTCCAGCAGGCGCAGCGCCTCGTCGTACCGACCCGTGAGGCGATACAGCGACCCCGCGTGGGTCAGCACCTCTGCGGCGAAAAGATCGTCCCAGCCCGTTTCGACGTCCAAGATGTCCAGCGCCCGCAGGTAGAGCCGCTCTGCGTGCTGGTAGTTGCCGCGATCGTGATTCACGACTGCGTAGTTGTGCACAGTCTCGGCAAGGCTCAGATCGTAATGGCCGAGGATCTCTTCCCGGATCGAGATGGCTCGTTCGTAGAGCGGTGTTGCGTCCGTTCGGAGTCCTTGCGCCTCGTAGGCATTCGCCAAGCGCTCGAGTGCTTCGGCCAGCGCGATGTTGTCTTCGCTGATGTCGTTCTGGCGGACTTCCAGCGCCCGCTCGTACAAACGCGACGCGCGGTCGAATTTCCCCTGAACCATGTAGACGCCAGCGAGCGCTTCGACGCCCTGCGCGAAGTGGTCGTCAGCTGTCCTACCACTGCGTTCCTGCAGTTCGAGCCAGCGCTCGAGCAACGAACGCGCCTCGTCGAAGCGCTGTTGGTGGATGGCAAGATTCGACAACACGAACAGGCTCTGTTCGAGCCGGGGGCTGTCGTCCCCCAATGCCTCAGATTCGGCCAGTGCCTCGCGCCATATCAGGTAGGCGTCTTCCGTGCGACCCTCGCGGTACGCCAGTGCGCCATCGTCGAGCGGGCTGATCGGAGGCGTCGATGCGCATCCGGTGAGCCAGGCGATCGCGATCGCGAACCGTAGCGTGCGACGACAGTCTCTCAGACTCTGCATGTTCCCACTCCGGCCCGGAACTCGCGCTGACATCGCCGCGAAACCGCGGTCTGCGCATGCCGAATGCCCGCCTTGCTGCGCGTAACCGGCCTTCGACTATTCGGCGCCCGACGGGCCATCTGTAGCGCGTAGTCTGAGTGGAGCCCGGATCGTCGAACATCCTTCGCAGCTCACGGCAAGCTTCCGCCGTGGATACAGTGAGCGGGCCGATCGCGATCGCTGACGGCCGTATTGGGGCCGCCTCCAGGCCGCAACGAATCCGCAGGATTCGCCGCGCAGCCGGCCGAGCTGGCAGGAGATCCAGAGCGGGTCATCAACAGCGCGAAATCCCGCTTGGGGCCTTCGGTTTCCGGCCCGCGAACCGGCTGCCTCTGTGCGCCTTCAGCGCCCTGCCGAAAGTACGCAATTCCGGGCCCAGAAATTCCGATGGGTGGTGATTGCTGGATGTCTGCTAGGTTGCGCGCGCCAATGACGACCGAACCCCGAAAAGACCTGCGAAACGTGGCGATCATCGCGCACGTCGATCACGGAAAAACTACGTTGATCGACGGGCTCTTGCGCCAGACAGGTGCGTTTCGCGAAAATCAGCAAGTCCGAGATCGGATCATGGACAGCGAGGATCTCGAGCGCGAGCGCGGGATCACGATCCACGCCAAGGACACCTCGGTGATGTTTGAGGGGGTGCGAATCCATCTGGTCGACACGCCCGGCCATGCGGACTTTGGTGGTGAGGTCGAGCGCGTACTCGGGATGGTCGACAGCGTTCTGCTGCTGGTGGACGCGGTAGAAGGCGTCATGCCACAGACGCGCTTCGTGCTGGGCAAAGCGCTGAGCCACGGACTGAAGCCGATCCTGGTCGTCAACAAGATCGATCGACCCGAGCAGCGCGCGAATGAGGTGGTCGACGAAGTCTTCGATCTGCTGATCGAGCTTGGCGCCCACGACCACCAGCTGGATTTTCCCGTGATCTACGCGTCAGCGAAGGCCGGCTTCGCGACGCTGAGTATCGACACCCCGAGCACCGATCTGCGCCCGATGCTCGAGATGATCTTGGAACACGCTCCGGCTCCGCAGGTAGAAACCGAAGCTCCGCTGCAGTTTCAGGCCGTCACACTCGGCTACGACGAATATGTTGGTCGGCTCGTGATCGGACGCGTCACGCGCGGCCGGATGGTGCGCGGCGCGACGTACGTTCGTGTGCCGGCCCAGGGAAACCCACAGTCGTTTCGGTTGACCAAGCTGTTCGGCGCTGAAGGACTCGAGCGCGTCGAGCGCGAAGTCGCGATGGCGGGCGACATTGCGGTCATCGCCGGAATCGACTCGATCGAAATCGGCGACACTGTTTGCGCACCGGAAATGCCCGAGGCGCTGCCGCGGATCATCATAGACCCGCCGACCGTGCGCGTGCGCTTTTCAGTCAACAATTCGCCGTTTTCCGGCCGGGACGGGAAATTCGTGACCAGCCGTCAGCTCGGTGAACGCCTGAAGCGCGAATCGCTGACGAATGTTTCGATCCGATTGGAACCGTCGGATTCGCCGGACGTCTTCGTCATAGCGGGGCGCGGCGAACTGTTGATCGCCGTATTGATCGAGACGTTGCGCCGGGAATCCTACGAGTTCAGCGTCTCACGACCGGAGATCATCCAGCGCGAAATCGATGGGAAGAAGTGCGAGCCGGTCGAAGAGGTCGTGATCGAAGTGCCGGAGCCGTACGCCGGTGTGGTGATGGAGAAGCTCGGTAGCCGCAAGGGTCGGATGATCTCCATGGAGCACCGGACTTCCCGGATTCGGTTCCTGTTCAAAGTTCCCAGCCGCGGATTGTTCGGCTACCGAAGCGAATTTCTGTCGGACACGCGTGGTGATGGCGTGATGTACCGAACCGTCAGCGGCTACGAGCCATGGGCCGGGGATCTCGCGCACCGCGGAGTCGGTGCGGTGATCTCGGCCTGTCCGGGCAAGACGACCCCATACAGTTTGTTTCACATCCAGGAGCGCGCCAATTTGTTCGTCGGCGCAGGTGTTCCGATCTACGAGGGGCAGATCATCGGCGAGACGCGGCGTCCGAGCGATCTGAACGTCAACGCCGTGAGACCGAAGAAACTGACCAACGTGCGCGCGGCAGGAAAGGACGAAGCCACCGTGCTGACGCCGCCCAACACCGTTACGATCGAATGGGCGCTCGAGTGGATGAACGACAACGAACTTCTCGAAGTCACCCCCGTGTCGCTGCGCCTGCGTATGCGAATCCTGCAGGCGAACCTGCGCAAGCGGGCCTGATCGCGCACTGGCTTTTCACGGTCCAAAGGTCGCCAGGCTGCACTCTTGTTGGTTTTCGCGGGCCGCCAGCCTCCCATCTCAGGTTCGCTGCGTCCCGCAGTCTCGCTGGAAGGGGGTCGGAAATTTCACCGGGTCGCGACCTTCACTCGGCGGATTCGACGGTGATTCCCACTTCTTGGCCGAACGCGACTTCGAGCGTGTGGCCGTCCGGGTCACGGATGAACGCCCAGTAGCCGACCGGAGGCCCGTAGTCCATCGGACCGGCGATCAGACAGCTCTCGTCGCGAGCGCGGTTCGTCAGCTCGTCGATCTCGTCGCGACTTCCACATGCGACACCCAAGTGCGCGAATGGCACAATTGGAAACGCGACATCCTCGCTTTGGATCAGCACGATCGCGAACGGGCGTGTCTTGTCGCTGAGCCACACGACCTGCGGGCGCCGATGCACGATCTGCATCTTGGCGTACGCAGCGTAGAATTCGATGCTGGCTTCGAGATCGGTGACCGGCAGCGCAACGTGCGTCAATCCGACATCGATTTCGCGCGTGTCGCGGTTCAAGTCGGCCTCCGCTTCGTCCGTTTTTTTTGGGTCGAATCTGCTCGTATCGCTCAGAATCTGATCTTGCCACCCGGTGGCGGCTGGCCCGGTACGATGATCCGCGACGATTCTTGCCGCTGCATCTCACGCGCTTCGTCGATCATTCGTTCGACCGCCTCGCCTATCGCCTCGGGAAATTTCTTCATCGCCTCGGTCATGTCGGCGGCCTCGATTGCGCAGCTCACCGGGATCGGCCCCATCTGCGACATCAGCTGCGTCTGGCCCTGGAACAGGGTCGGGCGAGCGGGGTCGCTACTTCCATCCGGCTTGACCGGTGTCAGCCGCCGAATCGTTGCAATCTTCAGATCGGTGAAAACCTCCTCGAGGTAGAGGTTGTCTTGATCGACGCTGATCTCTTCGAGCGGCGTGGCCGAGGGACTGCTCACTTTCGATCTCCTTTCGCGATTCATGGCACCTGACTCGTGACCGATGAGCCTAGGAGCGCGAGAGGGAGATCGCCAGCTCTACGCTGTCCGCTCAGCGCGCTTCGAAGAAGAATGGGCTCGACCAGGCGGTCGCGTCATTGCTTTGGACGACTCGGAGGTAGAGGTATTGCCCGGGGCGCATCTCGAATTCTGTTCGTTCGAAATGGAGTTCGGCACTACCGTCACCAGAAATCGATTCGATTGGGCCCGTCGAACCCACCAGATCGACGCGTGTGATCGGCTGTGTTCCGAAAACACTCACCACCAGCCGTGCGGTCCCGCTATCCGCTTCACCGAGATCGAAGCTCGACCCCATCGGCCTGCCATTGAGATGCGCTTGCAGCACGATCCGCGAGCCACTCGTCGCGTAGACCCGGCGCGCCCGCAGTGCTTCGAGAACGCTCTCACGGGTGAGTTGCTCCGCGGCAATCGCTGCCAGTCCGCCCGACGCGTAGCCGACATGCGTGATCCCGGGGTGACCGTCGTGTGTGTCTCCGCTGCCGATGAAGCCCAGCCGGTAGCCGCGGTCGAGCGCGTCGCGGACGAAGTTCCCGGTAACGGGGTTCTTGATCACGACAGGTGCATCCGGTGCCTCGCTGCTGCCGTGGATCGAAGTGACTTCGGTGACCGGTTCGAAATACGGGTCGGGTGGAATGCTCCAATCGGTCGCGATCGGACCTCCAGCCGAGTGATGCGCGAACGTCAAGGCCGCGGCGCGGGCGCTCCTGAGTGCGCCCCACAGCCGCGCAGGGGTTTCGAACGACGGGTTCATTGCGCTGAGCAGCTCGCCGCTGCTTTCGAAGTACAGCACGTGCCGATGGCCGAATATCCAGTTCGTCCATTCGAAACCCAACAGCGTGACGAATCGGCCCGGTTGATGGAAGGCCTGGTTCGTGCGCCGGATCATTTCCCAGCGCTCGGGTGACTCGTCGAGTTGCAGTGCGCCGAGATGGTCGTGGTCGGTCAGCGCAACGATATCGAGCCCGGCCGTGTCGCGCGCGTAGCGGAAGTACTCTGCCGGACTGCCCGTTCCATCGGAAACCCCTGAATGCCCGTGCAGATCGCCCCAGAACAGCGGGGTCGCTTCGGCGCTCACGACGAGCGGGTTGCTGGTTGCGCGGAGCTGTCCGACGGCTGCGACGATGCGGTACACGCCCGGATCGACCGCCACGACCTCGAAGTGCGTCGAGCCGCTTTCGAGTGCGACACGCGTTGGAAACTGCAATCCTGCCGGTACGCTGTGCAATGCGACATCGGCGGATGGCGCTGTCGCGGCGTTGCGGTGCGCGTCGATCAGCGCCAGCGTCACGCGCGCAGGCTCGTTCGGAGCGGCCGTCGAGCGCGCGATGGCCAGTAGCTGGGTGGGCGGCCCGGCTCTGACTTCGATCGCCGGTGAATCGATCAGGTAGCTGTAGGATCCATCTCCGTCGCCATCGACGCCGATCCAAAACCGCGCTGCGCTTTCCGCGTAGCGATCCGGCAGCGCGAGCCCGGGCCCGGCGCCATAGCGGATGCGGATGCGTTCGCCGGCCCGTAACGGCTCGGAGGGGAATCGGATCGTGAGCGACTTGCTTCCGTCAGTTGCTCCGTTGGCCTGTCCAGCGACAGGCGGATCGAGTTCGACCACCGCCGTGGTCGTATCGACCAGCGTGTAACCCCGCGCGTCGGGTCGGTCGGTTTGCGGGATGCTCCAGCCGCCAATCTGCGGGAGTTGAAACAGGATCGACCCGCCGTGGGCAATCCCAAGACGTCCCGCTTCGAACACGATCTCGAAGCGATCGGGCGTCGCGCTGATCGCGTAGGGAAGCTGATCTGCCGCCCGCTCGAGCCAGGCGCGCCCAGCGCCGTCGGCGGGGTGACGGACCCGGTCGCGGAGCGCCCGAAGAGTCTCGAGCCGCTGCCATCGGGCCGTCTTCGGCTCGGACCTGTCGGGCGCAGGTTCGCCGTCGCAGCCGGCGGAGTTGCACAGCAGTGCGGCCAGCCCAATCGAGCCGATCGCGCGATGCATATTGCCGACGACAAAGGACCGGAAAGCCGACCGCTCTTGGTGCACTTTCGCGCGTTTTGCGCGGCTCGACGGCGGGGCTTTCATGAAGTCGAGTTACACGCCCGCGCCGATTGGCGCAAATCGCGCGAACATGGGTTCGATGCAGAATGACTGGCGGCACGGCTAGGGAGCCATCCAACAGGAAGTGAGCTGCGCAGAAGGGGTCCAACAGGCCAAGGCGAAAGGGTCGGGAACGCCGGCCGACCCAATTTTCCCAGTCGGCGACGCAGCACCCGACTGCGCGTTCGGTCCCGAAGACAGCTTTCAGGCCGCTGCGGACGCAGCCGGCGAAGCACCCGGCCCAAACGTTTGACTCGTGAGAGCGGACCGCGCGTTCAATCCGGAACCTACCGGCACGCGCAGCGAAGTCGTAGTTCGCAGTTAGTTCAGCGTGAGTCCGAAATGGGTTCGGACGCGCAGTTCGATGCCGGTACGGAACATCTCGACCCGGTCGTTACGAGGAAAATTCGGGAGGTATGCAAGGCTGGGGGCTGGCGGAGATCGCCGGTTCGATCCAGTTTCCCGGCTGATGGACGCATCGAGACTCGACCCGGACCAGCGCCGAATGGCGCTTCGCGCGCTCGCAGAGCGGAGCTTCGACATCGCGATCGTCGGCGGAGGCGTGACCGGCTGCGGGGCCGCGCTCGACGCCGCTTCGCGTGGCCTGTCAGTCGCATTGATCGAAAAGCGCGATTGGTCGGCCGGCACTTCGAGTCGTTCGAGTAAGTTGATTCACGGTGGCCTCCGATACCTCGAGCAACTTCATTTCGGGTTGGTGCGTGAAGCGCGCTCGGAACAGGCGCTGTTGATCACCCGGCTGTGCCCACATTTGGTGCGACCGGTGCGCTTCCTGTTTCCGCTGACGCACCGCTTCTGGGAGCGGCTCTACGTAGGTGCGGGTGTGTGGTTGTACGATTCGATCGGCGGCAAACGAGTGCTGCCGCGTCATCGCCATCTGTCGCGTGCCACGGCACTCGCGGAGTTCCCATCGCTGCGTGACGACGCGCTGATCGGTGGGATCCAGTATTTCGATGCGCAGGTCGATGACGCACGACACACGATGATGTTGGCACGCAGCGCCGCGCAGTGTGGCGCGGTGGTGGCGACCAGCGTGCGCGCGGTCGGCTTCGAGAAGGCGAATGGCCAGGTGACCGGGGTGAGGGCCCGCTGCCTCGAGACCGGCGAGTCGTTCGATATCTCCGCGAAGCAGGTGATCAACGCCACCGGTGTCTGGACCGAAGGGGTGCACGGGATGGCCGGCGGCGACCATCTGCGCGTGCGGGCTTCGAAGGGAGTCCATCTGCTGGTGGATCGCGATCGGATCCACGCCGACAGTGGCCTGATCCTGAGAACCGCGAGCAGTGTGCTGTTCGTGATCCCGTGGGGCGCGCATTGGATCATCGGCACGACCGACACCAACTGGGCTCTCGACCTCGACCATCCCGCGGCGAGTGGCCGGGACATCGACTATCTGCTCGACTGCGTGAACACGGTGCTGCGAGAGCCCTTGTGCCACGATGACATCGTTGGCGTCTACGCGGGGCTGCGGCCGCTTCTGTACGGAGAAGACGATGCGACGAGCAAGTTGTCTCGCGAGCACGCTGTGTCGACCGCGGATTCTGGCTTGATTAGCGTTGCCGGTGGCAAGTACACCACCTATCGGTTGATGGCGAAAGACGCGGTGGATCTGGCGGTGAGTCGCTTGCCGACGCGGGTACCCGATTCGCAAACGCATCAGTTGCCGTTGTTGGGTGCCGAGGGGTACACAGCGCTCCGCGATCGACGCGAACAGTTGGCTCGCGACTCGGGCGTCTCGGTCGAGTGTGTCACGCGCTTGTTGGAACGCTACGGTGTGTTGGCCATCGAACTACTCGATCGGATCGCCGAGAGGCCCGATCTCGGTGAACCGCTCGAAGGGGCCCAGCGGTACCTGCGCGTCGAGGCGCTCTACGCTGCGACCGACGAAGGCGCTCTTCATCTCGACGATGTGCTGACGCGTCGCACGAGGATATCGATCGAAACTCCCGATCGTGGCCTTTGCGCGGCTCGCTCAGTTTGCGACCTCGTTCGCGATGTTTTGGGCTGGGACGAAGAGGACGCGCAACGTGAAATCGCCCACTACGAGGCGCGCGTCAGTGCCGAACGAGAATCACAGACCCAGCGGGACGATCTCACCGCTGACGCGGCCCGGCTCGGCGCGCCGGATGTACGCACAGCCAGTACGCGCTAATCTCATCATCTTCTACATCGCCTTCTGGATGTAGTACCTCACCAGTTCGAAGCGGTCGTTGCCCCAGAACATCTTGTCGCCAACGAGCAGGGCCGGGGCCCCGAAGACGCCGAGGTCGATCGCGGAGCGTGAATCGGCTTCGAGCCGATCGCGAATCTCGTCGGATTGGGCTCGCGCGAGTGCTGCGTCCCCATCCAAGCCTGCTCCGGCCAAGAGCCCGCGCACGACATCGCCATCAGCGATGTCGCGAGCTTCTGCCCATCGCGCGCGATACGCGGGATAGTGGAACTGGCGGAACTTGCCCGCGTCCTTTGCGACCAGCGCGGCCTGCATCAACAAACGCGGGCTCGGTCGGCTGTTGCGAGCGTCCATCGAGAACTCGGCACCGCACAACTCGGCCCAGTTGCGCAGATCGTTGGCGTAGTTCTTCATCTTGCGCGGTCCGAGCGTGGGCGGCTTTACGCCCTCGGGCAGCGGGTCGGGCGACTTCTCGACGATGATGCTCAACAGCGCGGGTCGAAAATCGATCTCGACGCCGAGATCTTTGAAATAGGACTCGGCTCGGCAACTGCCGAGGTAAGCCCAGGGTCAGGCGTAGTCGAAGTAGAAGGGAAGTTGCACCGGTAAATCCTCCGCTGCGCGGCCGAATCGGCCCCGTTTCCGTGAGACGTCTCGAATGTGTTGACCGAGGGCGGTTGTCGAGATGCATTATCGCTCGAGAATCCACCGATGTCGCGTGTCCATTTCAGCAAGTGGGCTCAGTCCGCCGAATCGCGCGCCTGGTTCGCCCGCGCCTGATCGCAGAAGACGCCGAAGACCAGTGACCTCTGGTTGGGTTCCACCGGTCGTCCGATCAGATCCGCAACGTAGGACCATTCCCACCCGACGAGTCGATCTTCGAAGAAGACGAGCGGTTCGAACCGGATTCGGCCCTGCAGAAACGGGCATTTCGATCTGCGCTCGATCTCCACGAAAAAGCGCACCACCTCGTATCTCTCACCGATGACCGATTCGACGTTCTGGCTGTCGAACGGATTGCTGACGCTTTCCGGCACATCACCGAGATCGGTTCGCCACGGTGGGATGACCTCGGTCGATCCCAAGGTGTCCATCGCCGTGGAGCGGGACATTCCGAACTCCAGCGTTTCGCGGGCGCGCAGCGTGCGGCACGCGATTCCGCTCGCATCCTCACCCACGCGACACTTCCCGGGCGACGAGCATCCCAGCGCGCCCAACACGAAAAAGGCGGCGAACCAAGCGAGCCTCTGACGTGATGCACCGGCGAAATGCGGCGTCATGTCGGCTACGGCTCGAGGACGACTTTGATCGCGCCACTGCTGCGCTGTGCGGCTATCTCGAACGCTTCCGGTGCGGCTTCGAGCGGCATCCGGTGGGTGATCAGAGTCCGTGCGATTTCCGGGTTGCGGGCCAGGATCGTCGCAGCTGCATCGACATCTCGCACGGGACCCCGCTGCGCGTACATCGACGATGCCACGATCGTAATCGCCTTTCCAGTCACCCCGAATGATGGCAGCGTCAAGCCCGCCCAGTAGGTTGCCAAAAGCAGCAGCGTACCGCCTGGCCGCAGCGAATCGACGCAGCGTTTCAACGATTGGGTCGTGCCCGCACAATCGATGGCCAGGTCGTATTCGCTGCGGGCCGCGTCCGATTCCCCGCCACCGCTTGCGCCCAATCTGCGGCCGGCCTCGCGCTGCGGTTGATGCCGCGCGTCGAGGTGAACCGCCAAGCCACTGGCGCTACCCGCCGCCACCGCACACAAGCCGATCGCGCCGCCGCCGACCACCAACGCGGTGCGAGCAGCTATCGACTGGACGCGCGCCAGCCCGCAAGCCGCAACAGCCAGTGGTTCGATCAGGCACGCATCCCGAACGTCGATCCCAGCGGGCAGCGGAACCAAGCAACGCTGCGGGACGCGAATTTCTCGCGTCATTCCCCCGTCGCGTCCGACGCCCATGACCATCTGGGGCCCGGTGCGGCACAGGTTGTAGTCTCCGGTCGTACAGAAGTCGCAGCTCCCACAGGGCAGGAGTGGTTCGATCGCCACCGCGGTGCCGTCCGATAGCTCGCCGGCGATTTCGTGCCCGAGCGTGTGTGTGACTGGAAAGCCGCCGGCGATCATGTGCAGGTCCGAACCGCAGATTCCGGCCGAACGGACGCGAACCGCGATCCCCTCGCCACAGGGCTCGGGGACGTCGACCAGTTGCACACGACCCCCCGAACAGCGAACCGCATGCATGGTTGTCTCCTCGATGTTCTTCGATTGCTTCGCGCAGTCTACCCGTTCCGATCCACAACAATGACCGGCGTGACCCGCGCGATCTGGAATCGCGTCGGAACACGCGAAGATTCGGAAGCAGCGCTGGCGCTAATCCTAGGGAGCGCCGGATATCGGATCGACAAACGGCAGAACGTCGCGTCCCGACGGGCCGGGTGGCCGTCCGAAGTGAGCCACCAAGAATCCGAAGTCGGGAAAACCCACGAACCCGTCTCCGTCGTGGTCGAATACTTCGTCAGTCGACCTGAATGCAGTGGCGAACCGGGAGAAGTCGCCGAACCCGACGATCCCGTCATTGTCATAGTCCGCGTCACAGGCGTTGCCAAAACCGTCTTCGTCCCCATCGCGCTGCAGTGCGTCTCGGACAAACACGCAGCCGTCTTCGCCATTGGCCAAGCCATCGTTGTCGGCGTCGCCGACCGACTTGAAACACGGGTAGGTGCCTGCGCAGTCCAGGCCCGAGGGACCGACTGGCCCACCCGACTGATCGACCATACACATCTGATCGATCGCATCGATTCGAGCGTCGCCGTTGCAATCTGCGTCGGGCTCGTAACCGGGGCCGCCGATCGTCGTGCCGAGCGATGCCTCGAGCAAACACCAGTCCGAATCGACGCCGGTGCAATCGCCGCCGGGCATACCGGTGATCTCGCCATCGCCATTGAGATCGCCATCGCACGCATTGCCGTAGCCATCGCCATCGGTATCGATCTGGTTGCCGACGCACGGGGGGGCGGCGCAGCCGCTGGTCGGTGCCTGATCGACGCCGTTGTCGACCCACGGGCAATTGTCTTGGATGTCGAACCAGCCGTCTGCGTCTGTGTCGGGAATCGGGGTCGCGGTAAACCGCGCGCGCGCCGAGCCGACTTCGATCGTCCGGCTGAGTTGTTGCGGGTACGCGAGAATCGAGATCTCTACGTCGTATTCACCGACCTCATTGACAGAAAACTTCGCGAAGGTGGGCGACGCGGCAGCCAAGAACAGCCCGATCAGCGAGCGTTCCGACAGATCGCGTTCTCCGACGGCGTTCACCTCGCCCAATTCGAGAAATTTCACGGATCCCAGCACCGGCTCGTCGGATTGTCCGGCTTTCTTGACCGTGAAGACAAGCAGCCGCAATCCTTCGATCAGATCGAAGTCAACGCGCGCGGCAACCGTGGTGCGCGCGAAGGCCGACGGCCCTGGGACGATTCGTGTGACCGGGTTCGCAGGGAGAACCTCGATCACGTTGATGATGTCGGTCGTGAATACTTGATGCCTTTTCGTACTCTTCTTCTTCTTGTTCTTCGTGTTGTTGTTCTTGTTGTCTTCGTCGGTGTCAGGTGCAGGTTCGGTTTGGATCGAGGCGTGAACCCGGTAGCGTCCCGGCTCCGGAAGTCGAATCGTTTGCGACACCAGGCCGATTGCAGCAGGCAGGGGTTGGGGCTTCGCCAGGTCGACTTCCTGACCATCGAGCCAGCCGATGATCTTCTTTCGATCCGGATCGTCCGCGTCCAGCATCGCCCACTGGGCTCTCGCAATTGGGGCGACTGGCGAAGCCAGGTCGAAGCTGAGCGAAAACGACTCGATGTCCGCCACATTGAAGTTTTCCGGTACGACGTAGATTCTGGGATCGGCTGGTGGTTGCGCCACGCGATCCTCGTCGACGTTGCCGGTACCTCTCGGATTCGAGCGGTACATCCGCCACTCGCGCGGCAGCTCCGCCGCGGCATCCGGGAGGTCCCACACGTGGACGTTTCGGGTGAACGCGACCACCTCGCGATCGCCGTCGGAATCGAGGTCTGCGACGATGGGTGGCGCCGCCAGGCCCAATAGATCCTGGACCGGAGAATCGGCGGCGTACTCGCCGGTAGCGATCGGCCAACCCTGCGTTGCAAGTTCGTGTCCGGCGATGTTCCACGCGTGCACCTTTCGGTCACCTGTCACCGCAACGATGTCGAGTGCTCCATCGCCATCGATGTCGGCGAGGGCCGCAGTGGTATTGGCCGGCCCATCGAGCACGATCGGCCAGCCATCGAGCGCCACACCCCGGTGGTCGAGCACGTGAATGCTCCCGGCGCGATCCCCAATGACGACCTCGAGCGCGCCGTCTCTGTCGAGGTCGGCCAAAGCGGCAATCGACGCATCGCAGCACGCCACGCGGATCGGCCAGCCTTCGAGCGCGAGACCGTTGCTCGCGAACGCGTATACCGCGTCTGTGGACGGAACGACGATGTCCAGCTCCCCGTCACCATCGAGATCTCCGACGCTCGGTGCGGTGTACTCGAAGAAGTTGTTGACCCGGAAGTTCTGGGGCCATATCGGCGCGGGCTGTCCCGTATGGTCCACCACGGAAATCTGTCCAGTGGAACCCAACAAGATAATCTCCGCGTGAGCGTCGCCATCAAGATCGGCTACGGTTGGAATCGTCAAGCAGGCGTGCGCGAACGCGCGACTGAAGATCAACGAGCCGTCTCCCCGATACACATCGAGCTGGCAAGGAGACCGGCTCAGGCCATCCGAATCCAACACAATCACATCCAATGCGCCGTCGTCATCGATATCGGCCAGCACCGGTGTTGCGGTTCGTCCGATCGAGCCCGGGAAGCGAAGGGCCTTGGGCCAACCGGGCATCGACTGCCCGTCTTGTCCAAAGACATGGATTGCCCCCCCACCCGCGAATGCGTCGCTGTAAATCAAGACGACTTCATTCTCTGCGTCCCCGTCGATATCCCCGATCGATGGAGCGCCGTGAAAGCCCTGGAATAGCGACGGTGAGAACGGGTAGTCGGTGAAGAATCCGAGCGGGTGGTTTACGATCGAGGTGCCATCGTGGTGCCACGCATAGGGACCGAGCAAGATCTCCAGGTCGCCGTCGCCGTCGAGGTCTCCGACGACCGGGATCATCGGAATCAGTTGCGTCAAGCCGTGCGGCGGCAGCTGCGGCCAGCCGGACATCTCCGGCGGGTCGAATCCGTCTACCTCGATTTGAACCCGCGATTCGTACTCGCGGTCGAGATCGTCGACTACCACCAGCCTCAGCGAATACTCCCCGTCCGGCAGCGTCGCTGGGATGATCCAATGTGCCAGAAGCGAATCGGATTCCGTACCCGCGACCGGTGCAGTCGATGTTGCGATCGGCATCCAATCCGTGGCGTCGGGCTGGCCTCCGGCGGCATATTCGACCCGATACCCGGCGAAGTTTGTTCCGCCGATCGCGCTGTGCCCGCTCGCGACGCCTCGGATATCGACCGTTCCGGAAAAAATTTCGCTGGTGACGGGCAGACGGATCAACGCGGAGCACGGTTCGCCGAATACGACTGACGCATGCGCGTTGACTCGACCACTTCCGGAATCGAGGTCCCAACCCGGTACTCCCGTGTCGTCGGCCGAAAGCTTCAACACCTGACGAACTTCCTCGACCGTGTACTGTGGGAATGCCGACAGGATCAACGCGGCCACACCGGCAACATGGGGCGATGCCATCGAGGTCCCGCGAAACCGCACATAGTCGTCGCCAACTTGAAAAACACTCGATTCGAACAGCCCCTCGGCGCGTAGTGACAGAATGTTGACATAGTCGGCGTTCGAGTCCCGCGTGTCGTTTCGGCTGCCACCGCCTGGCGCTGCGACATCGATACCGACTCCGAAGTTCGAAAAATCAGAGCGCAGGTCGAATTGATCGAAGGCCGAGACCGCGATCGAATCCGGAATGCTCGCCGGCGCATGACCGCGCGAAAGTCCCCCGAGCTTCGCTGCGGAGTTTCCGGCTGCCGAGACGACGACCACGCCATTCGCAGTCGCGTACGCGATCGCATCGATCAAAACTTCCGGCGCCGGCGCCGCGATCGGGTTTCCCCAACTGTTGTTGATGACGTCCGCTCCCTGATCGACCGCGTACTTCAACGCCGCCACCAGATCACTCGTGCTTCCTCCGTTGGGTCCCAGCCCTTTGACGATCATGATCTGCGCGTTGGGCGCGACTCCAACGACGCCGATCGCGTTGTCGATCGTCGCGGCGATCGTGCCGGCCACATGCGTACCGTGGCCGACATCGTCGATTGGGTCGTTGTCGTCAAAAGCGAAATCCCAGCCGATGTGGTCGTCGGCGAAACCGTTTTCGTCGTCGTCGGAATCCAGATCGTCCAAATAGCTGCACGCAACGCCCGAAGCATCCAGCCCGCCTGCGCCGCAACCGGACGAGTCCTCGTCGACGAGGCCATCGCTGTCGTCATCGACGCCGCAGATTCCGGGACATCCGTCGCTGTTGATGTCTCCGGGGATGAACTGACCCGATGAAAGCTCGCCATCGTTGTGCCACACGTTGTCCGCTATATCGGGGTGGTTGTAGTCGATACCCGTATCGACTACCGCGACGATCACGGGCGAGGGGTCTGTGCCGATCTCGTGCCACGCAGCGTGCGCCCCGATTTTCGCGAGTCCCCACAGGTCGGCGTAGTCCTGTCCCCATGCGCCAGTGCTATCGAAGTATCGGTCGTTGGGGATGTGGTAGGTCTCGAACCGGTAATTTGGATGACAATATTCGATGCTCGGGTCGGCTTTGAATGCCTCGCACATGCGAATCAAATCGGTAGTGGCCGGCACCTGCAACTTGTAGATGTGCGAGAGTGCATCGGATGCGGCAGCGTGAGCCGAGGAACGCGATCGACCCCTGCCAGTCTTCCTGCCGTGCGGGGTGTGAAATACCCGGGTCGCAGCTGCGACACGGTGCCGCCCGTGGAGACGATCGAGCGAGTCGGAACCGCTGGCGGTGATGCGCTGAAATCGGCCACCTTCCCTCAATAGTGCCTGGACATCTCCCCGGACCGCATGTGTCCCACGGTCGCGATACTTTACGATCGCCTCGCCGGGGCGGTAGGCGGACGCGATGTCCAAATCTCCTTGTCGAAGCTGCACGGCGACATCCGTGAAAGAACCGGCCGGTGTTTCGGCAAAGGCCGGTTGTGAGACGCAAATGCAGATCAGCCAGCCCAGCTCGACGATACGTACGACAGCCCGCGACACTCTGCGCATGCTTCGCACGCGTTTGGGCGACACACTTCTCGGAAAATCACTTCTCCGAAAGACAAGATCCTGCAACACAAGGCTAGCAGGTTCGAATCGAGATTTCGGTTCCATCGGCTGATCGTCGAGTTGCATCCCAAGCATGGACTCCAAGCATGGACTCCAATCGTGAACAACAGATTCCAACTCTGCTATCAGAATTCAACTCATGGCATTTTCTGCTGTTTTCTGTTTCGAGTATGCCGGAAGGGCTCACAGGGGTCAAACGATCAACGCAGCGCAATCTGCGTTCGAAGCGGCCGCTTGCGATGCTGATTGCGTCTGCGGCCGAGCAACCAACTCGTCGAACTTCGGTTTCAACAGCATGATCGCGTTCTGTGCCCCTAGGGCGGGGGGGGGAAGCGGGCTCGACGAATGATCAGCCGAAGCATTTGCAACGGGACTGATCCATCGCAGCCAATCCGCTGGCTGACCTGGGACAAATTGATCCATCACAACGAGATGCATTCAAGGGCAATATCTGTTCGCGGAAAGGCGCTCGATCGCCGTCGTCGGCGGGTCTTCAATCGATTGGGGAGCGCCCGGAGAAATCCCTTTGCATCGAGAGAATCTGCGAATGATTCGCTTCGGTCAGATGTTCGTCTGACATGCAATCGGGGATGGCGGTGTGGCTGCATGGGTTTCGGCGCACACGCAGCGCACCGCGGTGCTTCGGATAGGCATCCGATTCGAAACGGAATTGGATGGAAGCGGTGCCACAGCACGGCGCGCGTCAGCCGGCGAACAGCTTGTCGAGCAGGCGCGCGATCGGGACCTCGCGATAAGCGAGAATCATCGCGAAGACCGCAAGGTAGAGCCCGCGGGTTACGCCGCGTTCTCGTTCGCACTGTGCGAACCCCATCGCGATGAGCAGCCAGCCGAAGCCGTCTACGGGGGCCAGCGCGTAGCTGGAAGCGCAAAAAAGAAGTAGCAGAGCGTGGCGTGCACGGCCGACGCCAGCCGGCCGCCACGAACAGAAGGCGACCAGCACCGCCGACTCGATGGCGGCGGTCCAGACTGTGGCTGCGAGGGCCAGCTGGCGGACGCTGGTCGGTAGCGGTGGGCCCGGAGGGATCGGAAACTGGGGCACGTCGAAGTGGCGATTCAGCGCTATCCGCTGCGCTTCGAGGTCGGGACCCGACAGTCCGGTGAGGAGCGCCGTCCAGTCTTCGAATCGCGGATCCAGCAACATCGTGACTCGGAAGAACGTCCCGTCCAGGAAATCGAAGGATAGGACCAGTTTCCAGATCACTGCGAATCCGAAGGCGAGGCCAATCAGCACGCGACCGTTGAAGGCCAGAGATTTTTCTGTGTCAGTTGCGAACAGCGAGAGCGCCGCCGCCAGACACCAATAGCTGAGCAGGTAGGCATGGTTGTCGGCGAGCGGCCAGTCGTACAAAACGCGCAGCCCGGTGAGGGCGGCGAGCGAGGCCCATAGCAGCGGCCGGCGCAGACATTGCGGAAACAGCAGCCCCGCAGCGGCGAGCGCCAGTACCGCGGGTCGGATCGCCCAGTTTCCGACGGGGCGTAGCAGAAAATCGAGGAGCGTGAGCCGCAGTGCGACATCGACGCTGTCGAGGCGTCCGAGCCACCCCCTCAATCCGGTGGCGGCCTCCGCAGCTGCGTTCATGGCTCGACCGGGACCACGAGTCCGCGCAGCAGGTGGCTCTCGGGAGCCAGCGTTTTCGGGTGGTAGCGCGTCCGCCAGATCTGGATACGAACCCCGGTCGCCGGTCCGTAATCGGGTGTGGGTAGCCGGGCGAGTTCGCGGGCCAAGGCCTGCAGGTTTGCATCCGAAGGAAGGGTACGAGCTCGGCTTTCGAGGTCTTGGAAATCCTCGGGGACGAATACTTCGCGCTCGAGTCCTGGTCTCAACACGAATGCGTGTAGATGGCGCGCGCGCCCCGCGTCTGTCGTCGAGAACATTCCGAAGCCGCCACCGAACCACGCAGAGAGGCCGGCGGTTTGCGCCAGAAACAGCTGGTGGAGTGCGACCAGGACCAGAACACTCGCCGGCAGCGCGCGAGCCCAACGGCCCCTGCGGGTCGCGAGCAACGCGCCGGCCGCTTCGTTGGAAGTCGTAGGAGGGGTCCCCCTCGGCGCCCCCGTCAGTACCCGGCCGGCGGGTTCACGACGATGTAGGTCACGCTCCCGCCGCTGTAGCCGCGCTGATACCAGTGGGTGCCGCATTGGGTGTAGGTAACGCTTCCCACGATCACCGTGGTCTGCGTGCAGCTGAGCGCACCGATCGTCGCCGCCGTCAGTGACGCACCCACTGCCCACTTCCAGCGATCTTCGTAGAACTCGTTGCGATTGCCATAGTATTCGCTGCGCTCGCCGTACGCGTCCTGGCGGAACTCCGTGCGATCCTGAACGTTGTCCTGGCGCTGGTCGAAGCGGTCGTCGCGGTTGTCCTGGCGATTTCCCTGGTTATCACCACGGTTGTCTTGACGATCCCCCGCGTTGTCCTGGCGACCCTGCTGGTTGTCACCGCGGTTGTCCTGGCGACCTCCTTGGGCGTCCTGACGGCCCTGCGGGTTGGTACCGCGGTTGTCCTGGCGACCCCCTTGAGCGTCCTGACGGCCCTGCTGGTTGCCTTGGCGAGTCGTTTGACCGCCGGTCGCGCGACCACTACCCGCGGATCTTCCGGTGCTCCGCATCGATCCGGAGCTGGCAGGTCCCCCGCGCGAGACGTTTCCCCGGCTGCCACCACCACCGCCACCGGAACGACCGCCGCCGCCGCCGCCACCACGACCGCCGCCACCGCGCGCCGCGGCCTCGAGGGCGAGGAATCCGATGGCCAGAAGTACACCGATCCAGGCCAGTTGTCGGGTGTGTGTTCGCAACATCATTCGATCTCCTCCCTCTCCCGCTGAGCGCTAGCGACCGCAGCTCCGATCGGGATCTGCTCTGCGCTCTTCGGCGGGGTGTACACGAAAAGTTCATCGGGAGTCTTCGGATGGAGATCCCAATTCGAGAACTGCGCCCAGAACTGCGGGCTTCCCGGAGAGGTCTTGTAGGTGATGATGAGGCGCTGGAGGAGGGGCTGCTCGCCGTCTGCCACCCATAGCTGCACATCGACGACCTCACTGCGGATCGCTACGTGGAAACACGCTGTCCCGGCGATCGCGTCCTCGCCAACCACGAGCCCGGCGACGATGCCATCGATCACCTCGGCCAACACATTGCTGCGAAACAGATCGGCCAGCGGGGCGGGTGTACCGAGATCGTCAGTGAGATAATCGATGGCAGCGTCGAGAGTTCCCGGTTTCTGTACCGAGACGTAGGCTTTGTCGTCCGGAAAGTCGACCGAGATCGCCTTGCCGTCGAAAAACAACGTGGATGTCCCGCCGTCTCGCGCGGTGACCTCCACTCGCGCCCGGTCGGGCCGACGAATCGTGGCCTGGCGCGTTCCGCCGAACTCGAGCATGAGGCCGTTGGCCTGTATAGAGTCGAAGCCGAACTGCGCTTCGAAAGAGAAACTGTTTTGAGCAGACAGAAAGTCCGACATGAGCTTGAACTCGGCGATTGCATCCGCGAGGTCCGCAGCACTTGCCGCCGCCTTTGCGGTGGCGATCTCCTCGTCGGATACTGCCGACTCCTGCGCCAGGGCGACGGCAGCCATGAGCGTGAAAGCACTCACTACCAACCCGGTCACCCGCAATCCCGTGCGAATCATTGAACCCTCCAGACATACTTGGGGGCGGATCCTAACAGAGGGAGCCGTATCTTGCTTTCGCATCTCTTCAGTCGGACGGCCTGGCAGGCAAGCGCAGAGCATCAGTCTGTTCAGGGGGCGGTCTGGCGCCCATACACATGGAAGGCACCCGCTCGTGGTGCGGGCGCAGACGCTGAGACCCGCATCGCCAGCTCCGGCGAGTCGACGGGGAGATTCAATGTCTGCCTTGACGATGGCGCGAGATAACGGGCGGCATCCGTCCGAACCATATCGTTTCGACACCAGCTCACGTCGAACCAGAGCAGCGACTGCGAAGACCCGAGTAGCGGACCGAAGGCCTGTGTGAGGCCCAGGGCCAGCTGGGTCTCGTCGATTCCGGAGGCGACCGGGTTGGCGCCGATCGGACCCGCTGGGTTCCCGTTTCGGATCGGTGAATCGGTGAAAGCGCCGTCTCGATCACGAGGTCGCGGGCGATCTGCACCGGCCAGTTGAAGTGATGGGAAACCTCGACTCCGACCAGTGTGCCGACGACGGGCAACACACTGTTGAAAGAGGCGCCCAGAATCTGGATGTCCTCGGGATACTCGGCGATCCAGCTCGTCTCGTTCGAGAGGGTCCCGAGTGCAACAATCCGTTCGACATCTGTAGGACCGCTCGCACCGATGGCGGCGGCATCGTCGATCGCGGACTGATCGGCAGCGACCCCGCTGATCAACGGGAACCGACTGTGATAGTTGACGAAATGCACACGCAGGCTGCTCGCGTTCAAGGCCGCCCGCACCGCGAAGACAGGCGCTCACCGTGAGCAGGCTGGCAGCGAGACGCGATCAGTAACCCGGCTCGCGCGCGGTCTTCGGAGGGCGGCAAACCGCCAGGCCCAATGGCGCCCCTTGCGAGCGAGGCCAGTCGTAATCAACCGAATCTGAAGCGGGCGATGGATCCCCGGCATGGATTCGAACCATGATTCACAGATTCAAAGTCTGTTGTCCTGCCATTGGACGACCGGGGAATCGCGCAATGGCGTGAACTTTCAGATAGTTGCGCGGCGGCGTCAACTCTGCGCGGGAGGCCGGCGAATCCTCATCGAGAACATCCGCAGTTCCGAACAGTTCACCCTGTTCACACCGCAAAAAACACGGATGCAATACGGCGGCGGGAAATCGGCACTGCGCAGGTCAGTCGGGACGCGCCCCGAGCGAGCGAACATACTCGATCAATTCGCTTTGATTGCTCACTCCAACCTGTCGGAAGATCGACTTGAGGTGGTTGCGGACCGTGTGGGGGCTGATGTGGAGCATTTTCGCGATCGCCGGGACCCGCTTTCCCGAAACAAGGTGACCCAACACCTCCAGCTCGCGATCCGTGAGTCCCTCGAGGTCTGGATGCCCGATCGGTACAGCGGGGACCGCCTGCGTACCCGCGATGAGACCGATCATTTGCAGCTCGTGAGCGATGCGTTCCAGGTTGCCGCGCAGCGTATTGCCGCGCGCGTCCTCGATCGGCTGTGCGGTCTGGATCGTCGACAGCTCGACCACAACGTTGAAAAACGGGCCCTCTGGGCCGGAGTATTGGTGGGGAATCAGCAGAACGGGGAAGGTCGTGGAGTCCTTTCGCTCCGCGATCGAGATGCGGGCGCGGATATTGCCCTGGCCGATGGCCCTCAGCTGCTCATGAGCGCTCTGGTCGAGTTCCTCGGGGATGATCTTGAACACCGACTCGCCGACGAACTCGTCCCAGCGGTAGCCGAGCCAGCCGAGCAGGCATTCGTTGGCGAATACGATCACGTTGTCGCGGTCGATGCCTATGACACCGCAGTTCATGTGGTCGATGGCGCCGACGAGTTCACGGTGATGCTGCTCGAGATCGAACGCTTGGGCCACCGTACCTCCGGATTCGAAAGTGACGTCAGAAAGTAGAGCGTTTCCTGCAACCCTGCGAAAGCGTTACCAGTCCTGGCCGGCCAACCGGGCCGTCTTGGTCACTGAATTTGGACAAGACTGGTCAGTCGAACGACCCGTCGTGGCTCTACCTGCCTCGCCGAATTCCCGCACCTTGTTGATACGCCGACAGGATTCCGCCGGAAGAAAATCCAGACCGAGTATGTGAGATAGCACCGAAACGAGAGACCGAGAACAGGAGCGACTCATGAACAGCTCAGTGCAGTACCGTGTCACACAGACGGGATTGCCCCATTTCCCGGTGGGTCTCGTCGCGCCTGACGTGAGCCATGATGCGGAAGAGCTTGGTCGCACGCCGCGTGACGATGTCGATCGCTCGTCGAAGCGGGCCAGCACGAGCACCGCTGACGGGGTGGATCACGATCGCTGGTTCTTCGGCGCGATGGGACGCTTCCCGCTGCTCGAACACGACGAGGTCGTCTCGCTGACGAGAACCGTGCAGTGCAGTAGTGAAGACGCAAACGAACGCATCGACGCACAACAGAGAATCGTAGTGGCGAACCTGCGCTGGATCGCGACGATCGCGCGGGAGTACACGCATTGCTCGGATCTCGATCTCATCGACCTCGTCCAGGAGGGAGTCGTCGGGCTGATGCGCGCGACCGAGAAATTCGATCCGGACAAGGGCTGTCGGTTCCTGACCTATGCCACCTACTGGATCCGACACGCGGTGATCCGCGGGATCCAGAACAGAGGCAGCACGATCCGGCTCCCCCATCACGCGCACGAAGTCCTGGTGGCCATCCGCCGCTCGCACGCGAATCTGTGCGGAGTGCTGAAACGCGAACCGCGGAACGCCGAGATCGCGAGCGATCTCGGCGAGGAGGCGACGAAAGTCGAATCTCTGATCGAGGCTTCACAACGGCCCGACTCGCTCGACAGGTGCGTTGGCCCAGACCACGACATTCCGATGGGCGAACTGCTCGAGAACACCAACAGCCAGACCCCGGAGCAGTGTCTCCAGCAAAGTGATACCGCGACGGCGATCGAGATCGCACTTGACGTGCTTCCCGAGCGCGAGCGCATGATCATCAGACTCCGATTCGGGCTGAACGACGACCAGGAGCATACGCTCGCGGATATCGCACGGCAGTTCGGCGTCTCGATCGAGCGGATCCGACAGCTGGAGAAGCGCTCGCTCGCGAAACTGGGCGATTGCTTGGCGCTGCGCGGCCTCGGCTTCGGAGAAACTCCGAATCTGGCGGGACGGTTGGATCCCCGGCATGGATTCGAACCATGATTCACAGATTCAAAGTCTGTTGTCCTGCCATTGGACGACCGGGGAACCGCGCCGTCAGGTGGATTTTCGGATATCGCAGCCCCTGTTCACAGCTCCGCTGACGATGAGATGATCGTACCGACGATCCCGTAATCTTTGGCCTCCTCGGGACTCATCCAGTGATTCCGATCGGTGTCTTTACTGACTTTCTCCAGCGGTTGCCCGGTCTGGTTCGCGATCGTCTGGTTGAGTCGCTCGCGCGCTTTCAAGATCTCTTCCGCCTCGATCTGGATATCGCTGGCAGCCCCGCCAGCGCCGCCCATCGGCTGGTGGATCAGGAATCGAGTGTTCGGCAGGCAGTAGCGATCCTTCTTGGGAACGGCGAGATAAATGTAGACGCCGGCGCTCGCTACCCATCCGGTGCCGATCATGATCACGCGCGGTTTCA
This sequence comes from Deltaproteobacteria bacterium, assembly GCA_032128375.1. Classification (GTDB taxonomy): domain Bacteria; phylum Myxococcota_A; class UBA9160; order UBA9160; family SMWR01; genus JAJDAM01. The sequence continues at coordinate 32,808 of JAQBGU010000095.1, forward strand.
CGAAGTTCATCATATCGTGAATCGAATCGCCTGCTTCCACGTGTCCGCCCTCGGAATGCACGAACACCGTGATGTCATCATCGGAAGCCGCCGACAATGCCAGCAATTGGGCGGTGACTTCGCGCGCTACTCGAGAGGTGATCTCGCCGTGGATCAATATCGTGCGAGACTCGAAGAGTCGCTCGGAAACTTTCGGGTGGACCACGCCAGCGATGGCCTCAGCTGCGTCGTCTTCCTTTTCCTTGCTCATGATACATACCCCCGGACGCTGCAAGAATTGCTTCGAGAAAACCTGCGAAGGAGCCCCTCGTGTTGATCCGCCCAGCCGGCTCAGCCAAACACCCGGCGAATCCGGGTGGCCGCTTCTTCGACGTTCTCGTGGGAATTGAACGCCGAGATCCGAATATAGCCCTCGCCCGCGGCACCGAAGCCGGAGCCCGGCGTTGCGACGACATGGGCTTGTTCGAGAAGCTGCTGGAAACAGTCCCACGAAGTGATCCCGCCCGGCGTCTTCATCCACACGTAGGGTGCGTGCTCCCCGCCAAACAGCGTGAAGCCGGCCTCCTGCAACCCTTCGCGCAGCATCGATGCATTGCGCATGTAGTGGGCAACCTGCTCGCCGGTCTGCTTGCGGCCCGCTTCGGAATACACTGCGGCAGCCGCGCGCTGAACGATGTAGGGGACACAGTTGTACTTCGTCGCCTGGCGACGGCCCCACAAGTTCGCGAGCGGGATGCGCTCGCCGGAAGCGCCGGCACCGGTTAATTCGCGTGGTAAAACGGTGTAGGCGCAGCGCACGCCGGTGAAGCCGGCGCGCTTCGAATAGCTGCGCATCTCGATCGCGCATTCGCGCGCACCGTCGATTTCGTAGATGGAATGCGGTAGCTGGTTGTCTTGGATGAACGCATCGTAGGCGGCGTCGAAGATCAACACAGAGTCATTCGCGCGCGCCCAGCCCACCCACTGTTCCAGGTTCTCGCGCGACGCGACTGCACCCGTTGGATTGTTGGGAGAGCACAGGTACGCGAGGTCGACGCGCTGCTTGGGCGGAGCAGGCGCAAAACCATTGGCCTCGGTGGCCGGCAGATAGAGAATCCCGTCGTAGGCGCCAAATTCGTTGGCAACCCCGGTCCGACCCGCCATCACGTTGGTATCGACGTACACCGGATAGCTCGGGTCGGTTACCGCGATCGTACAGTCGCCGCCGAAGATCTCCTGGATGTTTCCGCTGTCCTGTTTGCTGCCGTCAGAGACGAACAACTCGTCTTCGCCTATCTGGATGCCGCGAGCCGCGAAGTCGTGCTCAATGATGGCGTCGACGAGAAAGTCGTAACCGCGATCCGGGCCGTAGCCGTGGACGCCGTCGGGTGTTCCCATCTCGGCAGCGGCTTCCCGCAATGCCTCGACGACGGCTGGCACCAGTGGCAACGTGACGTCGCCGATGCCGAGCCTGATGATGTCCGCGTCAGGGTTCGCGGCGCTGAATTCGCTGACCCGGCGTCCGATCTCGGGAAACAGATAGCCCGCCTGGAGCTTCGAGTAGTTGTCGTTGATGCGCGTCATGGCGGCGGAACATAGCAGCCGAGAGGCGGTATTTCGGTCTACTGCGATCCTTCGCCCGTGTTTTGGAAACCCGCTATCGAGGGCCGATGAGCACGCCAGGGTTCAAGATGCCCGCCGGGTCGAGTTCGGCCTTGGTGGCAGCAAGCGCGCGTGCGAAACCATCGGGTCGCTGGCGGTCGTACCAGGGACGGTGGTCGCGGCCGACCGAGTGGTGGTGGGTGATTGTGCCGCCGAATCGCAACAGGGCCTCGCTCGCGGCGGACTTGATCTCGGCCCATTGCTCGAGCTCACTGCCGCGCCGGCCGGGTGCCATCACCGTGTAGTAGGGTGCCGCACCGTCCGGGTAGGCGTGCGTAAACCGACACGACACAGTCCCCGTTCCGCAGATGCGCTCGACCGCATCGCGGGTGGCGTCCATGACTGCATCGTGAAACTCGCCGAAACGATCCCACGGAATCGCGGTCTCGAACGTCTCGGTAATCATGGCCGCGCGAACGACCGCGTCTCGCAAATATGGCGCGTTGAGAAATGCGTTGCGCCACGCACCGGCAGCGCCTTCACGCGCGCCCGAACTGCTGCTGGGGGACTGCACAGCGTCGCTCGGAATTTCGCCTCCTGCGTCCGCACAGCATTCCAGTGCTCGATCGATCCAAGCGGCGAGCGGGTGATCGGCCGATTCGAACCCGAGTACCAGAATGCTGGCACCGGTCATGTCGGCACCGGAACTCGTCGCCTCTCCCGCGTCGAGTAGCCGGCAGTTCGAGGGGAATAGTCCCGTTTGGCTCAGCGTACGCACCGCGCGTGCACCGTCGGAAAAGCCGTGTTCGCCGGGGAAGCGAATCGATGCGGATGCGCGAAACGTCGGTCGATCCTGCAGGCGCATCCAGGCTTCGGTGACGATGCCGAGTGTGCCCTCGGATCCGAGAATCCAGCGGTCCGGACTCGGTCCCGCTCCGGAACCGGGCAGACGACGACTCTCGATGATCCCCGTTGGTGTCACAGTGCGCAGCGATTCGACGAAATCGTCGATGTGAGTGTAGAGCGTCGCGTAGTGGCCACCGGATCGTGTGGCGATCCAACCGCCGAGCGTCGAAAACTCGAACGATTGCGGGTAGTGCCGCATGGTCAACCCGTGCGGCCGAAGTCCGTCCTCGAGCGCCGGGCCGTAGATCCCGCCCTGAATGCGGGCGGCGCGCGAGACGGTGTCGATCTCGATAATCCGGTCGAGCCCGCCAAGGTCGATCGACACGGCACCCGCGTAGGCATCGCCAACGTCGGCCTCGACCCCGCCGGTTACGCTCGATCCGCCGCCGTAGGGGATCGCGGCTATTCGCGCGTCGGAAAGCCAGTCGAGCAGGGCGACTACTTCCGCCTCGCAGGTGGGAAAGGCCACCAGGTCGGGCGGGTTCTCGAACTCGCCGCGCGCTCCACGCACGATGTCACGAAACGACTTCCCGTAGGTGTGGGAAGCGCGATCGTATGTCGATGCCGAACAGAGAGACGCCAACGCTTCCGGCGGGACGATGCGGGGTGCGGGCAAATCGATGTCTTCGATACGCGGTGCCGGCGCCAACGCGACGGCCACTTCGAAGCGCTTCGCGAGCGTGGCCGCAATGCGCTGCGATTGTTCTTCGTTGGGCCCGTCGCCCTCGAACCCCCATCCCCAGAATTTTCTTTTTCGCGCGCTTTTACCCGACATCGGCGTTCCTCCTGGCTTGCGCTCATCGACTCCGGCAGCGCTGGCTACGCGTTGGGTGCCAGCGCCTCGAGAATTCGGAGGTCCGGCCCCGGTTTGCCGTCGCTGCGGAACGGCTGGATGCAGACGTGGTCGGCGCCGGCGTCCCGATGCGCCTGGATTCGATCCGCGATCGCTTTTTCGTCGCCCCAGGCGACGATGGCATCCACCAATTTGTCGCTGCAGCCGTTTTCAAAATCGGCATCCTGGTAGCCGATCCACTTCAGGTTGTTCTGGTAGTTGGGAAGTCCCGCGTAGATGGCGATGTTCTGGCGCGCGATCTGTCGCGCTTTGGTGGGGTCTGTTTCGAGCAGCACCATCTGCTCGGGACACAGCAGCGGATCGGGCCCGAGGATTTCCCTGGCGCGCGCAGTGTGCTCGGGCGGGACAAAGTAGGGATGCGCACCACTGGCTTTTTCGCCCGCTAGACGCAGCATGTTCTGTCGCAGCGCTGCCAGCAGGATCGGCGCGTCCTGTTCGGGTTGGGGGCCCTGGTACAGGGCGCCGGACATGGCCTCGAGGTAGGCGCGCATCGTCGAGACGGGCTTGCCGTATTCGTGGCCACGGACCTTGCTGACGAGGTGCGAGTGCGACACCCCAATGCCGAGCAGGAAACGTCCTCCCGTCAACTCGGCGACGGTCTTCTGGATCGCACGCATCGTCATCGGGTCGCGTGCATAGATGTTGGCGATGCCAGTGGCAAGGATCAGCTTCTCGGTTCTCGCACCCAGGTAGCCGAGCAGCGCGAACGGGTCGCGCCCGATCGCTTCGGGAACCCACAGCGCCGAGTAGCCCCACTGCTCGATCTGGCTGGCGAAGTCTGCTGCCTGCGGTGCGCTGAAGGCGTCGAGCCAGGTCCAGACTCCAAGAGGTTCGAGAGTGCTGCGGTCGGGCGCTGAGGCACTCATGGATTCGGTTGCTCCTGTTGTTGTGGTTGTTGTTGTGTTTGTTGTGTTTGTTGTCGTGGTTGTATTTTGCAGTTTGCAGTTGCAGCCGTGCCTCGAGGGTCGGGTTGCGACGATCGCGTGAGGCATATGCCTCGAGTGAAGTTCGCAGGGTAACCCAAAGCGCCGCGTCGCAATTGGGCTGTGCGAGTATCCGCGTGGGTGCGGCTTCGCTGGCTCTCGGTCGCCATGGCAGCCGGTTCCGTCGCGCTGTCGGTCGGGTGGGGGGTATCTGACTGGCTCGAGCAGCACAACGACTTCTGCACGAGCTGTCATCTGGACTCGGGTGTCCCGCTTCATATCGACCTGCGCCGCGCGTACGACCGCTCGCCGGAAGCGAATCTCGCCTCGGCCCACGCTCGCGCCGAAGTCCCGGGTCGCGCTGATGGCTTTCGCTGTATCGACTGCCACGGCGGTGCCAGCTGGAAAGGACGAGCCAGGGTAAAGGCGCTCGCCGCGATCGACGGGTTCTGGTACGCAGTGGGTCGCTTTGATGAGCCAACAGCAATGAAGTGGCCGCTTCTGGATGAGGACTGCCAGAAGTGTCATGCAGAATTCGACCCGCCATCGATCGGGGATTGGGAAACTCCGCGATTTCACGACTTGCCGGTACACAACGTCGAACTCGGCGTAGACTGTGTGGCGTGTCATCGCGCACACGAGTCGGGTGGGAATCCGGGCGGTTTCTTCATCGCGGCGGATTGGGTGCGACCGCAGTGCGGACGCTGTCACGAGAGAGACGCAACCTAGGACCCAGATGAGTATTCGATATTGATGGGTATTCGATGAGTCTGGAATGGAGCCGAAGGGCGGGGCGGCGGAAACTACCAACGCCTGGCATCAAGATATCGTCGTCGAACGGCCCGCGGCGAGAGGCGGCTGGGGCTCATGAGCCACTGGTCTGCGGCCGCCAGAATCGGGCATCATGCCGCCAGCTGTCGCACGGAGTACTCATGCTGACTCGCATCTCGATCCTCGTTGCGGCAACCATCTTCGCCCTGGTCGCGCTCACTGGCTGTACCGTCGCTCCCGTGCGCCGCGCGCCGCCGGCGCTGGGCTACGCGGAGCGGCCGACGACCAGTGGAGCGGACCGCTTCCCGAACTGGCCTGTTCCGGCCGACGAGGCCGAGCGCCTGATCCTGCACGCCCGGCGCGAATTGAAGAAGCGGACAGGCGCAGGCGCTGGAACCACCGGGGCGGAGAAAGTGTCGCTCGCCTTTCCGGACGACGACATCGAGCTGGACATCAAGTGGAAGCTGGTGGACTCCTCTTGGAAGGGGATCACCGAGCGGTACGACGGCATCAACAACTCTCCGCGCAAGGAGCTCGCGGCCTGGAAGATCCAGCGTCTCTTCCTCGAGCCCGAGGACTACGTCGCCCCGTTCACCACGGCCTACTGCGTGCCGCTGGCCGAAGCTTCCGAAGCGGATCGCAAGCTGGGCCCCACCATAGCTGGAAGCCAGTGCCAGCTGGGTGTGGCCGCGGTGTGGCTGCAGAACATCACGCTGCAGATTCCGGTGCTGGACTCAGAGCGCTTCGACCGCGACTACGTGTACGCGTACTTCCTTTCGAACCTCAACATCTTTACCTACCTGGTGAAACACCACGACGGGCGCGATGGAAACTTTTTGGTGTCAAAGGACGACGCGCGCCGTCAGGTGTTCTCGATCGACAACGGGGTCAGCTTCGGGGCCGGCTTCAGCGGACTGTTCTACAACTGGTTCGTGGCGAACTGGAACTCGATCCGCGTGCCGGCTCTGCGCAAAGCATCGATCGATCGCCTGCGCGGGGTGACGGAGGCGGACGTCACGGCGGCTCTGGGCGTGGTCTCACAGCTCGAGCGAAACGATGAGGGCATCTATGTCAACGTCCCGCCGGGCAAGAACCTGGATCCGAGCCGCGGGGTGCGTATCGAGGGCAGGCAGCTTCAATTCGGGCTCACCGACGACGAGGTCGAGGACGTCTGGCAGCGCATCCAAGACCTGATCGAAGACGTAGACACTGGTGTGCTTCCCGTCTTCTAGTCCGGTTTCGAAGCATCTCGGAAGCGGAGGCCAGCCCGGGCCGACTCCACGTCGCTGTCGGGCTGGTCCATTTCGAATCTTGACAGCTACGAGGCTCGTGAAACGTTGATGACCGAAGAACCGCGCCGCGGAATGCTCGAGCGCTTCCTCAGCCTCTTCTCCGACATCCGCCCGGGGGAGGGCGCGAACGTCCTGCTGATGTTCGCGAACATCTTCCTGATCCTGACGGCGTACTACGTGCTCAAGGTGGTGCGCGAGAGCCTGACGATCGGCGGGGTCCAGCTCTTCGGCCTGGGCGGCGACGAGATCAAGGCCTACTTGCCGGCCGCGATGGCTGTGCTCTTGCTGGGAGTCGTCCCGCTCTATGGGGCCGTCGCGAGCGCCGTGAGCCGCATCCGCCTGATCAATGGGACCACGCTGATAGTGATGGGGACCCTGGTCCTTTTCTGGTTCTGGGGCCGCGCTAGCGGTGTCGGCACCGCGATCGGATTGTCCTTCTATGTCTACATCGGCATCGTCAACGTCTTCCTGATTGCGCAGTTCTGGTCGTTCGCAAACGACATCTACACCGAGTCCGAAGGCAAGCGCCTGTTCGCCGTGATCGCGATCGGCCAGTCGCTCGGAGCCGTGCTCGGCCCACGCATCGCTGGACACGGTGCAGACGACATCTTTGTGCTGCTTCTCGTGAGCGCGGGGATCTTCGCCGTTTGCTTGTTGCTCTACAACCTCATCAACACGCGCGTCCGCCCGGAGCACGCCGACGAGGGAGGCGGCGACTGGCAGGCCGAAAAGCCGCTCGAGAAGGGGGACGGCTTCCGGCTCGTCCTGACCACCCGCTACCTGCTGCTGATCGCCTGCATGGTGTTGGTGTCGAACCTCGTGAACACCACGGGCGAATACATCCTGTCGAATGCGGCACTGAAGCACGCGGAGGAGACGGTGCCCAGCCTCCCGGCCGCCGCGGTCAACGCGAATGCAAAGCGGGCCGTGATCGATGCTGCGGTGCCGGACCCCCAAGCGGACGAGGCGACGGGCCGGGCCGCGGCGTTGCGCAGCGCGCGCTCCGAAGTGATCGGGAAGTTCTACGGCGACTTCTTTTTCTGGGTGAACCTCGTCGGCGTCATCACCCAGATGTTCCTGGTCTCGCGCATCTTCAAGTACCTGGGGGTGCGCGCGGCGCTCTTCGTGCTGCCGGTGATCGCGTTCGGCGGTTACGCGGCGATCGGCCTGATCGGCGGCCTCACAGTGCTCCGCTTCGCCAAGACCGCCGAGAACAGCACTGACTACTCGCTCCAGAACACGGTGAAGCAGGCGCTATTCCTGCCCACCTCGCGAGAGGCCAAGTACAAGGCCAAGGCAGCCATCGACACCTTCTTCGTACGCTTCGGCGACACCGCCTCCGCGGGCCTGATCTGGGTCGGACTCCACTTGCTCGTGCTGGAAGCGCGCGATTTCGCGTTCGCAAACGTGGGACTCGTGTTGATCTGGCTGCTGCTCAACGTGGGGATCGCGAGGGAGCACAAGAAGCTGGTTCCCAACGACCGCGAGCAGAAACTGTGAGACAGGATTTCTGCCCGACCTCTTCCGCTCCACGAGAAGAAACCCGTGGATGCATACGGAAGCAACAGGCGCAAACAATCTACTATTCAAGAAGCATGACACAAACGGCGACTACATCGTGGAGAGCGCCATCCCAGCCTCCAACGACGCCAAGGCTGATGACGTCGGTTGCCGGGGAGAGGACTCGGCCACGAAGAAGTGGGCGAGCGCCTCTGTGGTATTCACGCTCCGCGCGCCCGCTGCGACCGGCGACTTTCCGCTGGCTGCGTCGTACTGGTATGGAACCGAGAAGGCGTCGCCGCTCGGCTGTACGACCAACGCGATGGGCCGCCAGGAAGTTCGCGGTGGTTTCACGGGCGGCTCGGGGCGTCTGCTGTTCAGCGACGTGCTCCAGATTCAGGTGAAATAGCCGCGTCGCGCAACTTTCCGCACAACTGTGCGCAGCCAGGACTCGAATCCGAAAGGTCGCGAGGCGAGCCACGCTGCGCGATGCTAAGACGGCTGTGTTGCACGTCTGGGGGCCGGCTGCCGTCTTCCCGAAACCGCTTTGCGTTTCACTGTTGCAACCGGCTCGAATCAGTTGCCCGAACCGAAGGAATACCTGTTGAACGCCACACCCGACTACCGCGTTTTCGATGCGGACAACCACTACTACGAAGCCCTCGACGCCTTCACTCGCCACCTCGATCCCAAGGTTGCCAGGCGAACCGTCCAGTGGTGCGAAATCGAGGGCCGCAAGTATCACGTGGTCGGTGGTCGCGTCAGCCACGCGGTGACCAACCCCACCTTTACGCCGATCGCGAAACCCGGCGCGCTGCACGCCTATTTGAAGGGCGATTCCGATGGACGCAACGCGTTCGAGCTGATGCGCGACCGTGAACCGATACCAGACTACTACCTGCAACCGGCAGCCCGGGTCAAGAAGATGGACGAGCAGGGACTGGATTCGACGTGGTTGTTTCCGACGCTCGGCGTGCTGTACGAAGAACTCTCGAGCCACGATATCGAGGCCGTGAAGCTCACGTTCCGGTCGTTCAATCGCTGGCTCGATGAGGACTGGGGGTTCGCGTTTCAGAACCGAATCTACGCTTCGCCCTACATCTCGTTGTGCGACGTAGACTTCGCGGTGTCCGAACTCGAATGGGCGCTCGAACGGGGTGCGCGCAGCGTCGTCATGCGGCCAGCGGCCGCTTTCACGATCGGCGGACCGCTGTCGCCGGGTGACCCGCACTTCGACCCCTTCTGGGCGCGCGTCAACGAGGCGGGGATCGCCGTCATCGTGCACGCGGGCGACAGTGGTTACAGCTGCAATGGTTACGCGCCCGACGGTTTCGGCGCCGACTTCGGCAGCGACGGAGTGATGCGGCGACCGTCTGTAAAGGCGTGGAACATCGAGCGTGCCGCGCTCGACTTCCTCGCGCAGATGATCTTCGATCGCGTCTTCGAGCGATTCCCTCATGTGCGACTTGCCTCGATCGAGAATGGCTCCGAATTCTTGCCAGATCTGTTTCGCAAGCTTGGGTCGCTCGGCAAGAAGATGACTCACTATTTCGAGAATGATCCGCTCGAGACCTTCCGGCAGCACGTCTGGATCAGTCCCTTCTGGGAAGACGACGTGGGCGAAGTGGTCGAATTCATGGGGGCGGATCGCGTCGTCTTCGGTTCGGATTGGCCGCACATCGAAGGTCTACCCCAGCCGCTCGACTACCTCGACGAGATCGCGAGCTTCGACGCACCTACGCAGAAGAAGATCATGTCCGACAACATGTTCGCACTCAACGAGCTGCGCCCGGCCTGACGCGACGCAATGGTGGTTCAGAAGTAGCGCCGAAAGTCCCCCGACTCGAGCTTTACGAGATAGCTGTCGAGTTCGGTCTTGATGCGCCCCGATAGCAGGTAGACCCCGATCAAATTCGGAAACGCCATGCCCAGAATCATCATGTCGCCAAATTCGATCACCGCGTTGGCCTGGAGTACCGCCCCGAGCCAAACGAACAGCAGGAAAACCGCTTTGTAGGTCAAAATCGAGCGCGCCCCGAATAATTGGGCCCAACACTGTTCGCCGTAGTAACTCCACGAGATCATCGTGCTGAACGCGAACAGCACCGCAATGAACGACAATACGATCGGGAACCACGGGAAGACCGTCGCGAACGCCCATGAAGTCATCGCGATTCCCGTTCCCGCCTCGGGGCTTTCGTGCGCACCGGTGACGACCAGCACGATGCCGGTCATCGAACACACCACAATCGTATCGATGAACGGTTCGAGCAGCGCGACGATTCCTTCGCGCATCGGTTCTTCGGTGCGCGCCGCGGCGTGAACGATGGCTGCAGAACCGGTGCCGGCCTCGTTGCTGAAGGCGGCTCGGCGGAACCCCTGTATCAGTACACCCGCGAGGCCTCCGACGCCGGCTTTCATCGAGAACGCCGAGCTGATGATGGTGCCGAAAGCTGCGCCCACGGAGCCGATGTGGGCGAGCACGATCAATAATCCGCTAGCGACGTAGATGATGCACATGAACGGTACCAGCATCGCCGCAACTTCGCCGATCCGCTTGATTCCACCGATGATGACCGCACCGACAAGCGCCGCGAGTAGGATGCCGAAGGCCGCTGCCCCCATATTCCCTTCGAGAAACGGCAGAACGCTCGAGATTTGAGCGTATGACTGGTTCGACTGGAACATGTTGCCGCCGCCCAGACTTCCGCCGATACACATCAGTGCAAACACCGTCGCCAGTACTTTGCCGAGCCCGCCGAGTCCGAGCTCTCCAAGCCCATCGCGGAGGTAGTGCATGGCGCCGCCCGACACGTGCCCGTCTTCTCGTGTGACGCGGTACAACTGGCCGAGTGAACACTCGGCAAACTTCGAACTCATTCCGAGAAAGCCCGCGAAGATCATCCAGAAGACGGCACCCGGGCCACCGAGCCCCACGGCTACCGCGACGCCGGCGATGTTCCCAAGACCGACGGTCGCAGAAAGCGCCGCCGAGAGTGCCTGGAAATGCGTGATTTCTCCGTCGGCGTCCGGAGCGGTGTAACGGCCTCGCACGCAGTCGATAGCGTGTGTGAAGGCGCGGAAGTTGATGAACTGAAACCGCAGCGTGAAGTACAGCGCACCCACGATCAGCCACAACACCGCCAGTGGGATCGACACGTCCGGGTCCCAGAACATCACGTCGAAGAAGATCACTGCCGAAAGAGGCGCGACCACGTACGTCGAAAAGAGCAGCTCGAGCGTGCTGAAAAAGTCCACGTCTCCCCCTCCCCCAGCTGGTGACTGCGACTGCCGGGGCTGTGATTTCGGGGGGCCACTGGAAACAATAGCGTCCACCCGCTCGTGGCAAGCCGCAGGGCGCCGATCAATCCAGGTCGTCGCTGACTCGACCCGATAGATCGACTGACCACCGGGCTACCAACCATCGGTTGGAGACGAACCGAATCCACGGGTAGCGGTGCACGCGATACAGCGACACGCTCAATCGAGCGGAGGTTCCTGTGTCGACACGGTCGACCCGAGCGAAGCCGAGCGCTTCGAAATCTTCGCGAATTTGCGGATTGGCGACGCGGTTCTTGCGCCGGTTCGACCCCGCGCCCGAGATCAGATGCAGGCCGGGGTCTACACCGGACATCTCCAAGATCGACAATCGGTGTTCGTGGCCCGAAATGAACAACTGAACCGCTACGCCCGCCTCGGCGATCGCTCGCCGCATCGCTGCAAGATAGGCCGTGAACTCGGCCGATGGCGTCGGCGAGCCCGCACTTGCCATCGGGCGGTGGCCGGCAAGGATCCGCCAGGGGCCGGCGCTGTCGCGCAACGCCGCAACCAGCGGCGCGAGGTCGGCACCGGCGACAACGGCCTCGGCATCGAACAGGATCAGGCTGACGCCGCCGGCGAACTCGTGGCCCTGCGCGAGGCCCGCTGGCATCTGCCAGTTCGAAACAAACTCGCGAACGACCGATCGCTGAAGCCGAGGGCTTTCCGGCGTTTGATAATCGTGGTTTCCGAGCACAGCGAACAGTGGCAGCGACCGTTTGTCTCGGCTGCACGAGACCCCGACTTCGCCGTAGCGCATGCCGTCGGTAGCCACGAAGCGACAAAACGGCCGGACCAGATTCGCCCGCACGCGGGCGACGAGCTCGGATGTTTTCAAACCATCGGGGTAGAAATTGTCCCCCAACAAGAGCAACGCGGTCGCCGGGTACTCTTCGTCTGCGTCCGCCATCGCCTGGGTGACGGCGAGCATGCGCGGGTAATCGACGTCATCCGATGGCGGCGCGCCCGTGTCACCCACGGCGAGCAGCGAGAAAACGCTCACGTGCGTGTTCGGACCTTCGCCACAGCCGGTGGCGAGCGCGCAGACTACTGCGGCAATGCGGAGCCGTCTTTCGATTCGGGTCAACGATGCGCAACGTACCACGGCCGCGCTGGGTGCGGAGCACAGGACCCCTCACCTATGCTCGCCGACCCCATGACGGATTCAAGCCTGGAAGCAACCCCCGGATCGAAACCATCAAACCAGGTCGAGCAGACGACGCTGTCCGAACACGCGTCGAAGGCGCTGCTGGCAAACTACGGGGTTTTGATTGGCCGCGAGACGCTGGTGGAGACCCCGGCTGATGCCGCCCGAGCTGCGCAAGAACTCGGTTTTCCGGTTGTTTTGAAGCTGTGCGGAGATGCCATCGCGCACAAGACCGAGCGCGATCTGGTGCGCTTGAACCTCTCCGACCCCGCGGGGGTGCAGGCTGCAGCCGAAGAACTGCTGTCACGCCGCCGCCCGGAAGATGGGGATGTGGGCCTGCTGGTCGCCGAGATGGTGCGCGGCAACCGCGAATTGATCGCTGGCCTCGTCCGGGACCCGCAATTGGGACCCTGCGTGATGCTCGGAATCGGCGGGATCCTCGCCGAGGCGTTGGGCGATGTGGTCTTTGCAGCGGCGCCGATCGATGAGCGCGATGCGCTCCGGATGTTGCGTGGTCTAGCGATGAGCCATCTGCTGACCGAACCGTTTCGCGGCGATCCGCCCGTAGATGAAGCGGCGCTCGCCCGGACACTGGTGGGTCTCGGCCGGCTGGCGGTCGAAAGGCCCGACGTCGCGAGTGTCGATCTGAATCCGCTGATCGTTCGCGGCGGAACACCGGTGGCCGTGGACGCGCTGGTCGTACTCGACACCGGATCGGCGCAACGGCCATCCACTGAGGTAGCAGTCCCCGAGAGGCCGCCGACGGAGCAAGAGATCGCGGCGTTGCTCGAGCGCTTTCGGCCGCTGTTCAGTCCGCGTGGGATCATTGTGGCCGGTGCATCCACTCACCCGGGAAAGTTCGGCTTCGCAACACTCCACAACCTGCGCCGGTTCGGCTACACGGGCGAAATCTACGCGATCAACCGCGAAGGCACAGATGTGCTGGGACAACCCACATTCCGCGAAGTTGCTGAGATTCCCGAAGACGCGGCGGATCTGGTGTTCGTGTGTACACCGAACAAGGTCAATATCGAACTCTTGCGCGATTGCGCGAAAAAGGGGGTTCGGGCGGCCTTTGTTGCGAGTGCGGGGTACGGGGAAGCCGGAGAGGAAGGACGCGCACTCGAGCGCGAACTCGTCGACACGGCCGACGAACTCGGCATGCTGTTGGCGGGTCCCAATGGTCAGGGTGTGATCTCGACATCGGTATCGATGTGTGCCCAGATCGTTCCACCGTATCCTCCCGCCGGGCGAATCGCAGTCGTCAGCCAGAGCGGCAATCTGGTTTCGTCGTTTCTGAATTATGCGGTCGAGACGGGCGTGGGGATCAGCAAGGCCATCTCGTGCGGCAACCAGGGCCAGACCCGACTCGCAGATTTCCTTCAGTACTTCGGAGCGGACCCGGACACGGACGTCGCACTCGCCTACTTGGAGGGGCTCCCGGATGGGCGCCACTTCATAGAGGTGGTGCGGGCATTGACCGCCCGAAAACCGCTCGTACTGGTCAAGGCAGGGGTCGCGGTCGAAGGGCAGCGCGCCGCCGCGAGCCATACCGGCTCGCTCGCGACCGACGACCGCATTTTCGACGGGATCTGTCATCAACTCGGGGTTTTGCGCGCGCCGACGATCGAGGATGCGTTCGAATGGGCGGCCACACTCGCCACCCAGCCGCTGCCGCGGGGACGACGCGTGGTCGTGTTTACTACGGTCGGCGGTTGGGGGGTGCTGGCGGCCGACGCCTGCGCGGCTTCGGGACTCTCGTTGATCACTTTACCCGAAGAAATTCGCACCAAGATCGACACGTTGGTTCCCGCGCGCTGGAGCCGCAACAACCCGATCGACCTGGCGGGCGGCGAGACGCGCGAGACGATCCCCGAGGTTCTCGATTTGATCTGCGGCCATCGAGAGGTCGACGCGGTCATCCATCTCGGGGTCGGGATTCAGGCCGCGTCGGCGATCGCGATGAAGACCGGCGAGTTCTACCCCGATCACGGCCTCGAGCGCATCGTCGCGTTCCACGAACGCCAGGACCGTCGCTACGCCGAGGCCGCGCGCGAGTGTTCAGAGCGCTACGGCAAGCCGGTCTTGTCTGCGAGCGAACTGGTCCACACCGATGTATCGCGGCAAAACACCGGGCCGGCCGGTGTTCGCGCTGAGGGCCGCGTGTGCTATGCGAGCGCACATCGCGCCGTGCGCGCGCTGCGCGCGCTCGTCGATTACGCGGAGTTCCGAGCGATTTGACCAGTCAGCCGGCGTCGTTTCGCAATGCAGCGCGTGGTGGCGAAGCAGGTGAGCGAGTGTGTGGCTATCCGAAAATTTTCGGATCGACCTCCACGCCCACAGGACAGTGATCCGAGCCCATCACTCTCGGGTAGATCGCCGCGCTGCGAACGAACTTCATCGCGGCCGGAGAGGCCAGCACCATGTCGAGCCGCCAACCGATATTTTTCTTTCGAACGTCGAACCGCTGGCTCCACCACGAATAGTGACCGGGTCCCGGTTCGAAGTGGCGGAACGTGTCGGTCCATCCGGCCGCAAGCCAGCGGTCGAGTTCGGCGCACTCTGTTGGCAAGAACCCGCTGGTTTTTCGATTGGCTTGGGGTCTGGCGAGGTCGATTTCGCGGTGTGCCGTATTGAAGTCACCCATCACGAGTACGCGGGCGCCAGCGCCGCGAATGCGCTCGAGTTCGGCGAACAGGGTCCGGTAGAATTCGAGTTTGAATGCGACCCGGCTGTTATCGCGGGCTTTGCCGTTGCCATTTGGAAAGTAGACGTTGGCGACGACAAGCCGACCGAAGCTCGCCAATTGGACGCGGCCCTCGCGATCGAATTTCGTCTTGTGAAGCGTCGAGTCGATCCGATCCGGCGCGCGGCGCGCGAACAAGCCAACGCCGCTGTAGCCTTTGCGTTCGGCCGGATTGAATGCAGTGTGCCAGCGTTTCGGAGCGGCCACCGTCCTGGGCAGCTGCTCTGCGGTTGCACGCACTTCCTGGACGCCGACGATTTCGGCGCCGCAACGTCCCAACCAGCGCGTGAACCCCTTGGTCGCGCAGGCGCGCAGACCGTTCACATTCCAGGACAAGATCTTGGTCAGGTCGTCAGACATGTTCACGGATGGTGTTCGAGCACAACACAGGAAAATAGAATCAGATGTCCGACGACAGGTAGGTGTATCCTTCGAGCCCCTGCTCGTAACGCTCGAGCAGGCGCGCAGACTCCTCCTCGCTGATCTGTCCGCCGGCCTTCGCCCGCTCGATGATGTCGCGAACCTTGTCGATCAGGTTGTGCTTGTCGTACTGCACGTAGGCCAGCACCTCTTCTACTGAGTCTCCTTCCACGGTATGGTCGACGACATAGCTGCCACCCTCCCCGAGTCTGACATGTACCGCATCGGTGTCTCCAAACAGGTTGTGGAGGTCGCCGAGGATCTCCTGGTATGCGCCGACCAGGAACAATCCAATGTAATAGGGGCTGCCGTTCCAGGCATGCAACTCGAGCACGTCCTTGACATCGCGCTCATCGATGAAGTGGTTGATCTTGCCATCGCTGTCGCAGGTGAGGTCTGCGAAAACACCGCGCCGGGTGGGCCGTTCGCCGAGACGCTGGATCGGCATCACCGGAAAGAGTTGATCGACCGCCCAGTGGTCCGGCGCGCTCTGGAACACCGAGAAGTTGCCATAGTAGGTGTCAGCGAGACTTTTCTCGAGATCTTCGAGGTCTTCTGGCACGTGCGGCATGTCGCGGACCGTCCGCAAGATCTTCTCACAGCAGTGCCAGAACATTTCGTCGGCACGCGCGCGCCCGCGCAGGTCGAGGTAGCCCAGCGAAAACAGCTTCGCCGCCTCCCCTCTGAGGTGTAGCGCGTCGTGGTACGACTCTTGGACGGTCTTGCGCGAGATGGACGTGCTGATCGCTGCGAAATCGCGCAGGATCTTGAGTGCGGGCGAGCCGTCGTCCTTCGCGGCATCGCCGTCGAGTTCGGGTGAACGGGGCGGTAGCCCGGTACTCGCCATTTCTTGCACACCCAGAACGTCGAAGATCAGCACGGAGTGATGGGCGACCATCGCCCGACCCGATTCCGTCACGATGTCGGGGTGCGGCACGTCGGCTTCGTCGCAGGATTCTTGGATGAACGCGACGACGTCATTTGCGTACTCCTGCATCGAGTAGTTCTTGGACGAGTGAAAATTGGTTCGCGAGCCGTCGTAGTCCACGCCCAGCCCTCCTCCGACGTCGATCAACGTTGGGGTGGCTCCCATCTCGTGGAGGCCGACGAAAATTCGGCTGCCTTCGGCCAACGCGTCCTTGTGTGCTCTTGCGGCAGTGATCTGGCTCCCGATGTGAAAGTGCAGCAGTTCTACGCAATCGAGCATGTCTTCTGTGCTGAGTCGGTCGATCGCATCGACGATCTCGATCGATGACAGGCCGAACTTCGACCGATCACCGGTGGAATCGACCCAGCGACCCGCGCCGCGCGTGCTCAGCCTCGCACGCAGCCCCAGGTGGGGACGGATCGAAAGCTCACGGGAAGTCTTGATTACGAGATCGATCTCGGAAAAGCGGTCGATGACGACTACCGGCACGCGACCGAGTCGCTGAGCGAGAAGGGCCGTTTCCACGTACGCGCGGTCCTTGTAACCATTGCAGATGATCAGCGCGTCTGGGGTATCGAGCAATGCCAGAGCCACGAGCAGTTCGGGTTTGCTGCCCGCTTCGAGTCCAATCCCGACCGATGCGCCGAACTGGATGATTTCTTCGACTACGTGCCGCTGCTGGTTGACCTTGATCGGGTACACCCCGCGGTATCCGCCAGCGTAGCCATAACTATCGATCGCACGCTGAAACGAATCGCCAAGGCTCTGGATCCGAGTGGCGAGGATGTCCGAGAACCGGATCAACATCGGTGAGCGAACGCCGCGATTCTGGAGATCTTGCACGAGCTCGCACATGTCGATCCGGCGAAGGTCGCCTCCCCGCGGTATGACCTCGAGGTTTCCTTTCGCGTTGATGTCGAAGAAACCCGCGCCCCAGTTGGGTACACTGTATAGTTCGAGACTGTCGCGAATCGTCCATGAGCGCATGGTCAATTGGGGATCGGGATGCTTCGCTGTTGACTGTTCGACAGGTCGCGAACCAGCACTTCGCCACGCGCGAGTTCATCTGGACCGATCAGGTAGACTTCGCGCGCTCCGGCCTTGTCGGCGTCGGCGAGCACTCGCTTGAGTCGCTGCGCGCCGAGCACGATCTCGACGGATTGTCCCTCGCCGCGCAGGACGCTCGCGACCTGCACGGCCACTCGACGTTCGGTTTCGCCGAATGGATAGACGACTGCATCGAGACCACGCGATAGCTTCGGCAGCCGCTGCTTGTCGGCGAGCAACTCGGTGATCACGACGTCGCCGAACCCAAAGCCCACGGCTGGAATGGAAGGGCCGCCGAGCGTCTCGAGCAGGCCGTCGTAGCGACCGCCTCCGCACACCGCGCGAAGCTCGCGTCGGGTGTCGAACGCCTCGAAGACCACACCTGTGTAATAGGCGAGGCCCCGAACAATCGATGCATCGAACACCACGCGGTCGCGATACCCGTAGACGTCGAGCAGCTCGAACAGCCGTTTCAGTTCCCGCAAGCCAGTCGAGTCTGCGGGGACCAGCTTTTCGACTTCATCCAGATCTCGGGTCTCGAGCCACGAGACGACGAAGTGAGCGTCGGGCGCCGCCAGTGCTACCGGACCGGCGGGGTCTATGAGCAGGTCGGCGACTGCGTCGGAACCGATCTTGTCGAGTTTGTCGATTGCGATGCACAGTGCCGCAAACACCTCGGGACGATCCCGCAGCACGCTTTCGCGCAGGGTTTCCTCGAGGACTGAGCGGCTGCTCACGCGGATCTTCACCGCGTCGCCCCCGAGACCGATCCGGTCCAGTAAATGGAAGATGGATGCGATCAGTTCCGCTTCGGCCGTGACATCCGGTTCGCCCCAGATATCCATGTTCCATTGGTAGTGCTCTCGCTTCCGGCCGCGGGTCATCCGCTCGTAGCGCCAACACTGCGGCAAGCTGAACCAGCGCAGCGGCATGCGCAGCGCGCCGGCGCGGGCCATCACCATTCGGGCGATCTGCGGCGTGATTTCGGGGCGAAGTGTCAGATGTCGATCGTGGAGTTCGAAGTGGTAGAGCTGCTCGACGATCTCTTCGCCCGCCTTGCGCGTGAACAGCTCTGCGTGCTCGAGCACCGGCGCGTCAACTTGTTCGAAACCGAACAAGCGCGCCGTTTCGCTGAAGTGACCCAATAGCCAATTTCGCAGGCGTAAATCGTCCGGGTAGAAGTCCCGAGTTCCGCGCGGTGGTTGGAGATGATCTTGGGCCATAGCGGTCGCACATCTTCGCACGCTTGGAGAAGAAATCGACGCTCGATCGCCAAAGGCTGCCAGCAGCGCTCCAGATTGCTGTCGATTGGCCGAAGATGTTGCTACCTCTTCGAGCCTTCGCGCGATCCTCGCGTCAGCCGCGTCCACGAATTACAGGAGTCAACATGTCGATTCGAAGTGCAGCCATCCTTGCGACGATCGTGGCCGCGCTGGCCTGCGGCGCCGACGAGTCACCCAAGTCGGCCGTCGCTCCGCCGGCGCAGCCCACCCCGACGGCTGCCGCGCCACCAGAGGCCGCAGCACAGAACGCACCACGGGCGGCGGCGCCAACGACGGCGGATTCGCTCCCGAATGGGATCGTGCTCGCGCTCGCACAGTTCGTCTCTGAAAAGGACGACGCTGGCAAGAGTTCGATCGTCCCTGGGCCCGCCCGTGCGGAATTCCTGTTCCGCCGCGACGGACAGTGGCAAACCACCGCACTCGAGGATCCGGACAGCAACGTCTTTCACAAGGTCATGGTTTACGACTCGGGGACGGGGCCGACGCTCCTCACGCTCGGCGGTAACGAAGCAATCCTGCGCAGCTGGGCGCCGGTCGACGGAATCTTGGTGCCCACCGACCTGTGGCGAAAAGACTTCGGAGGCAAGTGGAGCCGAATGCGAGACGCCGAGGTGGTCGATATCGACGGCGACGGCAAGGCGGAACTCGCGGTTGCGACGCATGACCAGGGCGTGGTCGCCATCGTGAAGCCGGCTGCGGACGGATTTGCGGTTTCCGAGATCGATTCTCGGCCCGACACCTTCGTTCACGAGATCGAAATTGGCGACCTCGACGCCGATGGCATTCCGGAAATCTATGCAACACCCAGCGAGCCGAATCGATTGGACGGGTCGCCACAACGGGGCGAAGTCGTCCGCTACATCCCGGCGAAGGGGAACGAGCGCGTCGTGGTCGCCGATCTCGGTGATCGGCACGCCAAGGAAATCCTGGTCGCGGATGTCGATGGGGATGGTATCGATGAACTCTACGTGTCGATCGAGGGCGAAACCGAAGGCAAGGGCGCGAGCCGGCGCATCAAGTCCCCTGTCGAGATTCGGCGTTACGGGCCAGATACGCCCGCTACCGAAGGAGTCGTGATCGCCACGCTGCAGGACTCGCTGAGTCGATTCCTGACCGTCGGAGACATCGATGGCGACGGGAAGCGGGAGATGGTCGTCGCCACGTTCAGTATGGGATTATGGCTGTTTAGGCCCACTTTGGATCTCTCAAAGCCCTGGACGCGCAAACTGATCGACCGCGATTCGGCCGGCTTCGAACACGCGTCAATCCTGACCGATTTGGACGAGGACGGAATCGACGAATTGTATGTGGCCAGCGACAAGCACAAGGAAGTCCGGCGCTACGTCTGGAACGGCACACAGGTGGTCCGCGAGACGATCTACACGCGACCCGACGATCGCCCGATCTTCACATGGAACCTGATGCCGGTGCCCGTCAGCCTGATCCCGGGCAGCTAGATTCGCGGTCGCCGCCCTGCGCCGAAACCCGCTACTGCGTCGCCGACCCAGCTTGGGCCGGGCTACCGGGCTCGACCGCAGGCTCCAACCGGTCTAGCCGGGCGGCCAAGCGAAATCTCGTCCGCCGAGAACGTGGATGTGCAGGTGGAAGACGCTCTGGCCGGCTCCGGCGCCGTTGTTCACAACCACCCGAAAATTCTCGAGACCCGCCTCGGCAGCCACCCTGTTCGCGACCCGTAGCAGATGACCCAGCAGCGCCTCGTCATCTGAACCGGCTTCCGACAATGTGGCAAGCGATTTGCGCGGAATGACCAACAGATGCGTGGGTGCCTGCGGATTGAGGTCGCGAAACGCGAGCGCTCGATCGTCTTCGTAGACGATGTCCGCCGGCGCCTGCCCCCTGGCGATTTTCCCGAAGATCGTGTCGGTCATTCGCGTAGTCGCCAGCCTGCCGAAACGAACTCGGCCCCGCAACACGCCGACCCGCTCCAAAAGTGACTTGGAGTCCGATTTTTTTTCGATGGCCTCATAGTCGCGCAGCAAGCGACGGAAGTTCGGTCCGCAACGAAAGAAATTCGTTGTAAACCGCTTGGCGCCGAGGGTATAACGTTTCAAACGGGGGGAAAGCCCGACTTGAAACCTGTTGTTCGGGACCGTGCGGTTCGCGTTGGGCAAAATCTCTGAAACTCATCATCGACGTAGGCTTCGGCGGGCTTCATTCTGGGAATTTGCGCCACAAGAGATTTCATTCGTGTGTTGCGCGTTGTGTGTGCGGGTTTGTGTGTGAGTGTGTGTGAGTGTGTGTGAAGGACGTGTCTAGGAACAGGGAGGTGGCATGGTAGGTCTTATTGCTGAGTGCAGTTTGAAGAGATCGGCTGCATCGATTGCAGCAGTCTTGGGTGTCGGACTGCTTCTGTCGAGCTCCGCTGCTGCACTCGAGGCCTTTGACGGACGCCTCCAGGCGCACGGTTTCGCCGAAATGCAGATCCGGGCATTGGACGAAAAATTCGAACAGCAACTCGACCTGGCGCAGTGGTACAACGTGCTCAACGTCGAGCTCGAGTTCGACATCCTGCCTGACGGCTGGGGGCCGATCGACTTACTCAGTGCCTACGTGCGAGTCGAAGGTCGCTACGATTGCGTGTACAAGCGCGGATGCGGGATGTTCAGTTCGGCGGACGCCTACGGCGACAGGGCCCACCGGGTCCCCGACCGACTCGCTGACGGCGAAGCCTCGGATTTCGGCGGTGTGATCGAAGTGGGACAACCACTTCGACAAAACCCGACCAACACCATCATCCCGCTCAACGGCGCCCGCTACGCGAACATCAAAACTTTCCCCCAGGTTAGTTGTAACGGTGTCCAGTCACCCTTTCCGACGTGCCCTCCCAATCCGAACGGAACTCCGGTGGTTGGCGTACCAACCGGCAATTCTGTTTCCTTGACGACCGCCGACGGCATCGTCAAGGGCGAGGTGATCGATAGAGACCCGACGACACTTCCTTCCGGTTTTACACCCGTCAACGGTGAGATCATCGAGGACCAACCCGGCCGCACTGTCCGCGGCCTCTTTGCGGGCTTGCTGGACCAGCAGGGCGCAGACGACCTGCCAGATACCCTTGATGATCCGTTCCGATACGTGATGTCGGATTTCCTCGATTTCGGATTCACATTCAAGGACGTCAGAAACGGCAATGGCGCCGCCGGAGCCAACGTTCTCGGTCCCTGGCTGCCGAAGAACTTCATCGAGTCGAATGCGTCACTGCGCAACAAGGCCAATCCGTTCCGCGGCCGTCTGACCCCGTCTCCGGCCCCGGGTGTAAGGGGATTCCTTCGCTACCACACGGCAGATCTGGTGATCAACGGCATCGGCGGGCCTGACAACCCCAACAACCCGTACCTGGCTATGCCGGACATGTTTCCGTCGGACGCGGTGATCCAGTCGCCAGACGGGGGGCCGTTGACGCTCCTGGATATCCTTCCGCCGGACCTGGTCATACCGGGGACGACAACCCGCGGTACGTTCCTGCTCAGGAACAATGCACCGGCGATCTTGACTGACGGCACGGCGGAACTGTTCAAACAGGTCGGAACGAATGCATACGGCGGCGACTTCAGCGGCATCGTCCCGTGCGTGAACGCCGATAACCGCCAGGGCTTGCTGTTCACCGACCAAATCCAGGGGAGCACCCCTGGGCACGTCCCACAGGCCGGTTGCGCCCCGGACATCAATTTGCGGGTGATCGGCGGCACCGGGGAACTGCCGCTGCGCCCGGCCCCGTTCGTCTCCGCCTCGGCGGGCGGTTTTGACCCGACCGTCGCCCAGGGGCTGTACATCCCGAGCGCAGGCCTGATTCAGTATTTCAACGAGGGCGACTTCGATAGCCTCGACATGAATTTTCGCGAGTCCGAGCGGGCCTGGAATCGCGGTGCCAGCCAGCAGGACACGAAGGAGTTGAAGGAGGCGTACGTCGACATCGAAGTCCTCGATAGCCGCCTGTGGGTGCGACTGGGTTTGCAGCAGATTGTTTGGGGCAAGACGGAGTTGTTCCGCACCACCGACCAGTTCAACCCGGTTGACCTCGCGCTAGCCAGTCTTCCAAGCCTCGAAGAATCTCGCATTGCATTGAACGCTGCGCGATTCATCTACTCGTTGTATGAAGTGGGCCCGCTCGAAGACGTTCGGCTCGAGTTCGCATTCAATTTTGACCAGAACCAACCCGCTGACCTCGGCGCTTGCGGTGAGCCATACACGATCGACCTGGTTTGCTCACTGACTTTCGGCACGTTTGCCCATAGCTACCTCGGCCTCGGTGTGGCGGGTATCAACCGTCCGGCGGATCCGTGGAAAGATCTCGGCGGCCTCGAGATTGGCGGCCGCGTCGAGTGGCGTTGGGACCGGTTCAGTTTTGCGCTGACCGACTTCTATGGCTACGACGACTTCCCGACGATCGAGTCGATCATGACGTTCGAACGCAACGTCGACATCGAGTCCGGGCGACCGCTGATCACGCGCTTCAACCCTGAAAACGCTCGCGGCACCTGCAGAAACGACACAGCTGTCGACGCAAACGGCCTACCGTTGAATCGCCAGCTCTCCTCGGTGACGGTCGCTGGAATCGGGACGGACCCCGACTGCCTGAAATTCGGCGCACCCGGCGCGGATTCGCCTCAAAATGCGCTGCAGTTCCACCACGCCAACCAGCAGGTCTTCGCGTGGGTGTGCGCCGTCACGGTCGGCATCGCCGCGGGGCTCGACCCGGGTGCCTGCGCGTCGACGCTGTTCAGTTCTGCCGAGAACATCCAGGTTCTCAATATTCCGTTCTCCGAGGTGATCACCGCACTTACCGCGGCCGACTACCGGACCAACTCGTTTTTCAGCACGATTTCGAACGCAACATCGGGATCTCCTTTGCCGGCTTCCACTGTGACTCCGACCCAGGCGTTGAACCGTGACGCCAACGACGGGTTCATCAACGTGCTGTTCGGAACGAATATGGACTGCGGAGGGGGTGTCGGGGGCCCCGCGGCTCAGGGTTGCGGCAACGGCTCGTTTTCGACGAACGGGTTCATCAACCAGTTGCCCACCATCGGCTTCACCAATACCAACGCCGACGGCGCCCCGGCTGGCAACCTGTTTGCCAAGTGGCTGCCGTCACGGGACGACTTCATGACGCTCGACAGCACCCTGACCAACGAACAGCGGGCGCTGCTGGGCTGTGGTCCGTTTTGGGGAACCCGCTGCGACTCATCAGCGTCGGCGCTCGACTTCGATTGCACTGGCCAGGCGGGTTGTCAGGACGTCGCCCTTACCCGTGCCCTCTTCTTTGACCAGGTCACGCCGGGCTCGTTGCAGCGTGGCGGTGGCATCGACCTGCTCAATATGGAAGGCAGCGCGTTGGTCCAGGCGTGGGGCGGCGTCGAAGGAACCCAACCGGGTTATGTCGCGGTCAGTATGGCCCAAGCACCGGGCACGATCAATTTCCAAGGTGGCCCGGTCTGCACACGCTATGTGCCTGGCCAAGCAAAACCGATCGTACTGCCGGGCTGCCGTGGGATTGACAGTTTTGTGATCACCGATAGCGAGGTGATCTTCACGTTCCAAGACAACTACGACCCCACGGTTGACGGCTGCCTGGTCGCTCCAAACATCGGTAGCGGCGCCAACCTCCACACGGTCAGGACGGTCTACGGGGACGGAACTGATTTCACCAATTCCGCCGGCATGATGTCGTGCTTCGGTCAGTTGGCACCTCAGACCGGCGACTTCGACCCCAACGGGCCTGTCCCCTCGACCTACACCCCCTGTTCCAATTTCCAGAACGATGCAGCTTGCCAGGCCCAGATCGCGGAGTTCCTGAACAAGGCGAACTCAGACAGCTCTCGTGGAACCTACCAGTCGGCTTCTCGGCCCAACGAACCGATCTACATCGTCAATTTTCAGAACGCTTCGACACTCTATCATCCCTTGGCGGGCTGTTTGGACGCAGATCAGATCGCTCTACAGATCGCCGCTCGCCCGACTCTCGGGCCGCGCTGCAACTCGAAGCCGATCATTCCCGGTCTCCTCAACCAGAGTCCGACTCCCGTTGAATGTCAGGTAATCGTTCCTGGGTGCCAATTTCGTCCAGCAGAAGGTGGTTTCTTCTTGCCGGCTTCCGCGGGTGGCGAAATCGCTCGCGACTACGATGCCGAATTCCTGATTGGCGAAGCGCAGATCTTCAAGAACGAGCTGGCGGCCGTATCGTGGAACTTCGGCTTATTTCTGGTCGTTGCTTCGGGATGCGACGACGAAATAGAGAGGGATCAGAACCCGGCGTGTTTCGATGGGGAAAAGCCTTTTGCACTCGACCGGTGCTCATTCAACCAGATGTACCAATGTTCGGCCATCAAGGGCATTCTCGGATTGGTCGGCGTGCAGCGCAACGTAGTCAAGGCCGGAGGCAACGGAACCTACGGACGCCGCACGCTGTTGTGGCACGGTGGTCAGGAAGTCGTACTGAACTACAACAAGAACAACGTGTTCGGGTTTTCCACCGACTTCGCAGAGGACTACACGAAATCGAGCTGGGGTATCGAGTTCACCTGGTTCGAATCGGTGCCATTTGGCAACAACGACGAATTCGACAATTCCAAGAGCGTCGACACATTGAATTTGACAGTTTCTGCGGACCGCCCGACGTTCATCAACTTCCTGAACGCAAATCGCACGTTCTTCTTCAATTCGCAGTGGTTCTTCCGCTATGTCAATGGTCACTCCCATGGCACCACCGGAGATGAGTGGGATGTGTTGTTCACGTTCGCAATGTTCACCGGCTACTTCCAGGATCGGTTGAATCCATCGCTCGTGACCATCTATGACTTCAACTCGGAATCGGGTGGTGTCCTGACATCGATCAACTACCGCTTCACGGAAGCGTTCTCGGCCACGATGGGAATCTCGCTTTTCTTCGGCCAAACGGAACTGAACGACATGCCGGTCAATCCCATCGGTCCGCCGGTCAACCGCGCCGGCCCCAATGCCTACAAGGATCCCGGAGAGCGGTTCATCTCGAATATCCGAAAGCGCGACGAAGCCTGGCTCCGCTTGCGCTGGACGTTCTAATCGCGAAACGCAGCAGCCTGAGCGAGATCTATCTCGGCGAGCGAAGTTCGAGCGGGCAGCCTCGACAGTCGAAGAGCAGACTCTCTTCGATCGCGATTCAGTTCTCGAGGAGGTGAGCAGTCGAGGCTCGCTAGCAACGACGTGCGCTGATCAGTGCCCGCGAAGCAAATAGTCGGTCGACGTCATTCGCTGCAGTGACTTGTCTTCGGGCGGAACTGAGCGGATGTCATATGCCTCGCGCCGCCATCCACTGCCACCGTCCGCCACATGAAAGAAGACCGCAGCGACTGGGTCGAACACCGCCGCTCGAACGTCTGCCGGCCAGTGCGGGTAATCGATCACATCGCCGCTGAATCGGTGTACCGGTATCCCGATGTCCACCAGCAGTCCCCTGCTTCTTCGTGTGATGATGTACAGCGGCATCTGGGTCTGATAGTCGACGTAGATCTGTATGAACTGGAATCCCTCATTCTCGGTGCGGGCTGAGCCCTCCAAAACGATGGCCAGACGCACCTCCCAACGGTCATTCCCAACTGACAACCCCATCGAGCCGAAATTCCGCTCCAATTCGAAGGGATAACCCGAACGGGTCGAATTAATTGGGGCGAGAACCTCGCGCTCTCCCAATACACGCCAGTGGTACGCGTTCGGCCGCAAGGCGAAGTCGGTAAAACCAGAGGGGATGTGTTCCGTGATCGCCGCCGAAAGCGCCGACGTCGGGCTCACCGATCCGGTGGGTGTCTGCCCATTCGAGCCGACGGCAAGGCTACCGCCCCCGTGATCGCCCCCTACGCGATAGCGGGGCGTGTACATGCCATCGACCCAGGAGGTGGCCGCACGGCGAACCTTGCGCATCGTCGGCACATACACGAACGTCGAATCGGTCGTCAGGTAGTTCTGTTCGGTCTTTACCGGGCGCATTTGACGCCATGCCAGGTGGCGTGCGTCGAACGGAGTATCGAAGCGTCCACCGCCAATCCACAGGTTTTCTTCAGAGCCCGGGAAAACGAATGCCGTATCGACCAAGTCGGATCGGTGCCGAGTGCGCAGCTGAAAGAAATTGCCAGTGTAGACCTGAATTCCGCCGATCCGGCTCGGCATATCGGTTATCCGAAACTTCCCGTGCGGTCCGGCGCCGCGATATCGGTGCTCGAGATTCCAAGCCCACCTGATGCCAGCATCTGGGCTGTTGTTGTCGATCGAAGCTGGCGGAAACGGAACCCCCGCAACATAACCCCACAGGTTCCCGTCCTCATCGACACCCGCTTGGCCCGAAAACTGCTCAGTCGCGTCCGAATAGTCTTTCGAGATGGGGTAGCGCCGGTGGCACGCGCCGAGTTCCATCCGCATCCCGTCGAAGAAGAAGATATTGCGGTGGCGCCAGACCTCGACCGGAATCAACTCACGCAACAGTACGAGATCGCTGTAGCTCAGCATCATACCTTCACGAATCACGGTCGGCGTCGCATCCTCCACGCTGCTCACTCCGGGGCGTCCCCCGAGCGGCGGGCAATCGCCCTGATCGGGCAGTGTTGCGCCAGCACCCGATACGAGCAGGCTGGCGGTGAGAAATGACGCGACGAACAGAGCGACGCGATGGGGGGGGGATGTAGTCAACGGAACCTCCTGGCGCTCGTTTGGCGACCGGGGCCCGCTAGCGCGAGCAATCCACCTCTCGGACTCGCTGAATCGAGCGGTTTGGGAGCCGGATTGATTCTATCGTACCTTTCGATGCTCTCGTTGCCGGAGATGAACAGGGTCTATGGCACGTCGTTCCGTCACGTTCCCCGTCACGCTGGGTTTCGTTCTCAGTGTGCTGGCGCTCGTGCTCGCGGTGGGCTGGGTGTTGGTGTTGTTTGCCGACAGGCCGGTTGCCGACACCGGGCTGACGAGTCTCGATTGGGTGCTGCTGGTGTTGGGGATAGCGCTTTTCGTGCTGATCATCATTGGGTTGGTCTGGCTGTGCGCCTGGCTGGTCCGAGAGATGCGGCTCAACCAAAGGCAACACGCGTTTCTCGATGCCGTCACTCATGAAATGAAGACGCCACTCGCTTCGCTGCGCCTATACCTGGAAACCCTGGTGAAACACGATCCGCCCAGGGATAACCGTTCGGCGTTCCTCAGCCGGATGGCCGAAGATCTGGAACGGCTCGAGCAGACCGTCGACCAGGTTCTCGCGGCCGCCCGTGCAGAGGAACCCGGCCGACACGCGAAGCTCCAAGATGTCGCGCTGGCTTCGGTGCTCGGCCCTTGCATCGATGAAGTCCGCGAGCGCCACACGTTGCCCCCCGAAGCCGTCAGCCTGGTCGCCGACGCACACGCGATCGTTCGTGCCGACGCCGGCGAACTGGCGCTGGTGTTCCGGAACTTGCTCGAAAATGCGGTGAAGTACTCAGACGATCCGGTTGAAGTCAAAGTCGCTGTTTCCAACACGGTCGACGGCCGCGTTCGTATTGATATATCGGATCGCGGGATCGGAATTCCCGTCAGAGAGCTGCGGAAGATCTTTCAACGCTTCTATCGAGTCGGCCGTGACGTCCAGCGGACTGCGTCAGGACTTGGACTCGGCTTGTTCATCGTTCGCAACCTCGTGCGCCGTCAGGGTGGGCGGGTTGTGGCGCGCAGCGAAGGCTGGGGCGAGGGCAGTCGCTTCGTCGTTACGCTGCGTGCGGCCGGACACTGAGGTAGCCACTATGCCCAATATTCTGATTGTTGAGGACGAGGCCCACCTCGTCGATGGACTCACGTTCAACCTCGAAAGAGAGGGGCACGAGATCACGGTCGCCCGAGACGGGATTTCCGCGGATCGTTTCCTCACGGATTCGTCATTGTCGTTCGATCTGGTTCTGCTCGATCTGATGCTTCCGGCAATGGGCGGGTTCGAGGTGGCCCGTCGGGCCCGAGCAGCGGGCAACTTCGTTCCGATCCTGATCTTGACGGCGAAAGACGCTCAAGGTGACTTGATTCGCGGGATCGAGGAGGGTGCAGACGATTACCTCACCAAGCCCTTTCATCTCGATGAACTGCTCGCTCGAGTCAAAGGTCTGCTCCGCCGCCGCCGCTGGGATGGAGTGGAGCGACAAAACGAGGACATGCGAGCTTTTTCGATCGGTGATGTGACGGTTCACTTCGATCGGTTCGAACTCGATACGCCGCGCGGAACCATCAACCTGACCACGCGCGAACTGGGGCTGCTGCGCGCGTTGATCGATTGCGAAGGCGAGGCGGTGACGCGCGGTGAATTGCTGGAGAGAGTGTGGGGCCTTCGGCCCGACACGAAGACCCGGGTCGTGGACAGCTTCATTGTTAGACTCCGGCGATACATCGAGCCGGATCCGTCGGAACCGGTCCACATCGTCTCGGTACGCGGCCACGGCTACCGGTTGATTGCATGAGACTTCCATTATCTGGTTGTGCTCCGGTGCTACAGCGTGCAACCCTGCCAATGTGGATGAATCAGTGCGGATGCATGTCCAGCCGACACTTCGCGAGGCGCCGATGGTGTTGGCCTTCGAGGGATGGAACGACGCAGGCGAGGCCGCGTCGCGTGCGGCTCGGTACATCAGTGAAGCGATCTCTTCGGTACCCCTGGCAGAGATCGATGCTGAGGAATTCCTCGATTTCACGGTTCAACGCCCCACTGTGCGGACGGATCCAGCCATGGGGCGTGTCATCGATTGGCCGAGTCTGCGGTTCCAATTTGGCTCGCTGGATTCATCGCGCGAGCTGGTGGTCGGCATTGGTGTCGAGCCGCACCTACGTTGGCGTCGATTCACCGAGGCAATCGCCGCGTTGGTAGAGAAACTCGGCGTTCGCCAGGTTGTGCTGCTGGGCGCCTACGTGGCAGACGTGGTCTATTCCCTTCCCGTCGGAGTGAGTGGGTTTTCGACACGGCCGGAGTTGCTCGAAGAACTCGACGTCGAACCGAGTCCATACCAGGGGCCGACCGGCATCGTCGGGGTGTTGGCGGATCGTTTGGGCCGAACCGGCATCGAAGTCACGAGCCTCTGGGCCGGTCTTCCCAACTACATCAATGTCTCACCGAATCCGCGCGGTTCCCTCGCCCTGGTCCAGAGGCTGACGACGCATCTGTCGATCAAGATCGACGAAGAACCTCTGCGAAGCGACGCGGCCAGTTACGAGCAGCGAATCTCGGAACTCGTCTCCGCCGACCCGGAACTCACCGAGTATGTGCGAGAACTCAAGCGCCGAGAATTCGCGCAGTAAGAAAGCCATCTCTCAATTCCGACTTTCGCGCAGTACTATCGCAGCTCGATAGATTCCTCGATCAGCATCACCGGGATGCCGTCATCGACCGGATACAGGATCTTTCCATCCTCTCTGACCAGCCCCTCCGATAGCGACGTCGTGACACGCTCGCCCCCGCGATTTTTCAGGCGTTCTGCTCGAATTTCGGCGTTCAACCTGGCCAGGACCTCCTTGGACGCCGGCGAGACTGATTGTCGGGTTTCCGGACAAACGAGAATTTCAAGTAGTTCCGAACTAACAGGCATGTGAGACCCCACTATTTAGCGCAGCTGGCCCGACGAATATCCGAGAATTCGCCGAGCCACGATGAGCTGGTTGATCTGTTGGGTACCTTCATAAATGTCGTTGATCTTGGCATCGCGCATCCACTTCTCGACCATCAGTTTGCGCGAGTACCCCGGTGGACCGAGGATTTCAACCGCTTTCTGAGTGATTTGCGTGACGACGAGGCCGGCCTTCGCCTTGGCCATCGAGGCTTCGAGGCTGTTGGGGATGCCGCGCGTCATCATGCTGGCGGCCCGCCAGGTCAGTAGCCGCGCTGCCTGAAGTTGGGCTTCCATCTCCATCACATCGCGTTCGATACCACGCAGGTCGTATCGTGGTGCATCGTACCTTACGAGGATTCCCTCGCGCGCGAGTTCTTCTTTGACAAAATCGAGCGACGCGCGTCCAACACCGACAGCCATTGCGGCGACGATGGGTCTGCTGGCGTCGAAAGTCGCCATCGCGCCTTTGAATCCCAGTTTGCCAGCGCGAGCCGCTGAACCCGATTTGCGCTGCTTGACGGTTTCTTCGCCGAGCAGGTTCTCGCGCGGGACGCGACAATCCTCGAAGATCAGTGTGGCCGTATCCGACGCTCGGATTCCGAGCTTCCGTTCGAGTCCGACCAGTTTCATCCCAGGCGTGCCCGCTGGGACGACGAACGACTTGATTCCGGCGCGCCCAGCACTGCGATCGAGTGTCGCCCACACGACGACGAAGCCGCCCTCGGCTGTCGATGCGCCTTCGCCCGCCGTGCAGAAAATCTTCGTTCCATTCAACACCCAATGGTCGCCGTCGAGTTTCGCAGTGGTGTCGATCGCCGCTGCATCGGAACCCGCCCCGGGCTCTGTGATCGCCATCGCGCCCCAGCACGGTGTACCCTCGGGATCGTTGAAGCGTGAGAGAAAGCGCTCGCGTTGTTCCGGGCTACCCGCGGCCGATACCGCCGACCCGCCGAGCGCAGGCGTGGGCATCCGCAAGTAGAGTCCGGCATCTCCCCAACAGAGTTCTTCGGCCTGGACGCAGACCCGCACGAATCCGTCGCTTGCCCCACCGACCGGTCCATCTTGCGGGCCCTTGCGACCGTGCTTCCAGAAGAAGTCGACCCACTCCTGCGGGAATGCGTGCTCGTCTTCGTCGTACTTGCGCGAGATCGGGCGCATCTGGTCCCGCGCTACGTCGTGGTAGTAGGCGCGCGCATGCAGTGTGTTCTCGGTCAGATCGAATGAAATGGCCACAGCCCCTCCTCAGACCAGTGTGAGCGCTTCGAACGATGCGTACCCGCGGGCGTTTCGTAGATGCAGCTCCGGCAGGTACTCGCGGATATAGCCGTGGCCTCCCAATACCTGGACCGCACCATCTGCCACTTCGAGTGCCACGCGTTGTACCTGAGCGTAGGCGAGTGTCGCTTCGCGTGTGACCGTGTCACCTCGATCGAGCTTCCAGGCGGCCTCCCAGACGAGCAGTCGCGCGCCGTCGATTTCGATCGCCATATCGGCGAGCTTGAACGCGATGGCCTGTTTGGTGGCAATCGGTGAGCCGAAGGCTTCGCGTTGTTTCGCGTAGTCTCGGGCGATCTCGTACGCCGCTCGGGCGACACCGATCGCAGTCGCCGCCAAACCGACACGGCCACGGTTGATCAGTGAACGCACCGAGCGATCGTCGTCCGGGCCGAGCATGGCATCTGAGGGCACACAGACGCTCTCGAGCGCCAATTCGACTGTAGGCAGCGCATCGATTCCCATATTCCTTTCAGCTGTCGTAGTCAGCCCGTCGGTATCGCGTGGGATCAAGAAGGGACGAGGTCCATTGTCTGTAGCGGCTATCACGATCACGTGTGTGCCGCCCTCGATCCACGGAACGAAGCACTTCGATCCATCGAGCGAGAAGCCTCCGTCTGTTGGTCGAGCGCGCGTTTTGGGAGCGAGGGGATCGCACCGCATGTGGGGTTCGACCACGGCGAGAGCGCCCGGGACGAATCGCGAACTCGTGAAGGCTGGCAGGTGGCCGCGCTTCTGGGCCTCGCTTCCCAGGTCGTCGACGGGTAGCGCGATCAGCGATGGTGAGAGGATGGCCAGTGCCAGGGCGAGGTCAGCGCACGCCAGTTCTTCCGCGATCAAACAACCCGTCACCGCGCTGCGCTCTCCCCCACCCCCGTGCGACTCGCTGATCGAGCCCGCAATCAAGCCGAGTTCGTGAGCTTGCGCGAGTACTTTGGAAGGGAGTTCCCGCGATTCGGAGCAGGCTCGTGCGATCGGCCGAAGCTCGTTGGCGGCGAACTGGCGGACCGTTTCGACAATGAGTTGCTGCTCTTCAGTCGGTTGGAAATCGATCAAAAAATCTCGCGGGTTGCGCGCGCTGTCTTGAATAGTCTGTTCTTGTTGCTCTTGAATCTGCTGAATCTGCTGAATCTGCTGAATGTGCTGGAGAAGAGCTTGAATTTGCTAGCGAAATCAGGATTGCAGCTTATCAGCTCGAAGTCGGGTGCGCATCGAAGGCCTTGTAGAGGGAATACAGTACAGAACGGGTGAATCAAAGATTAGAACATAGTTTGTGCATTCGATTCGCTCGCCAGCTCGATTCCCGATCCAGAATCCGCGCCTATGAGGGAGCCGAAAACCCAGGAATTACGGGCATGACGATCGAATCTGAACGGGCTTGCCTTGACTCGATGGGTCTTCCGTAGTATTCCACCGCGCGTCGGCAAACCCAATTTGGGATCGCTCTGACGTTTCCATTGCGGCTTTTTTGCGTTCTCGTTCCCAGTGCCCTCGAACTCGAGTTGGGGTGGGGCTGGCGGCCAGCGGTCAGCGAGGCGTCTTGTTTTCTTCAATGATTGTGCAGGATCGTCGAGTCACGGCGGTCGACCATCGGACCCGATACCGCCTCTGACACCCCAAGGGGGCTTGCAGTTCGCGAAATGAGCACGAATCGAACAAGCCTCACAATTGGACTCGCGCTCGCGTTGTCGCTGGGATCAATGCCTGGCGTCCCGCGGACCGCATCGGCTGAAGCGAGTAGTGCCCTGACGGCGCGAAGTGTCTGCGAGGCTCATGAACTTCGGGCGCTCAAGGAGGCTGACCCCCATCTCGAGATTTCGATCCCCAAGGAATTCGCCACTCCGTGGCCCAGCCGGTCCGCGTGTCAGTCTCACGAAGCCGCTCTCGACGAGGATACTCCGGGGCTCGTTCAGCCGATTCCGTTCAGTCACAAGCATCACGCCGGCGAGTTCGGCATCGACTGCCAGTACTGTCATTCCGGAACCGATCGTTCGCCATCGGCCGGAGTTCCTTCGGTGGAAGTCTGCATGGGCTGCCACAGTCAGTTTCCCGTCAGCTACGACGAATTGTCCGGGATTCGCACGCTGAAGGAACATTGGGAGAACAAGACCACCATCGAATGGGAACAGGTCCATCGTCTCCCCGAATACGTGCAGTTCCGGCACAACCGCCACATCAAGGCAGGGCTCGAGTGCCAGCGCTGCCACGGTCGCGTCGAGGAGCAAGATAAGGTCGTCATGCAAGAGGACACGGAGTGGTGGCCCTGGGGGTTGCCGACCGAGACCCTCGAGATGGGATGGTGCGTCACTTGCCACCGCGAAGAGCAAGCCTCACAGGACTGTTACACCTGTCATTACTAGTTCGCAGTGACCGGACCAGGGAATAAAGAATCCATGCCCGAGATCGATCGTCGCAATTTTCTGAAGCTCGTCGGTGTCAGCGCTGGCGCAGCTGCGGCCAGTGGATGCTCGGATCCGGTCGAAAAGCTCATTCCCTACGTCGTCCAGCCCGAGGTAATTACCCCCGGCCTGGCGGTGATCTACGCATCTACTTGTCAGGAGTGTCCGGTTGGTTGCGGGCTGCACGTGCGAACGCGCGAAGGCCGACCGATCAAACTCGAAGGCAACCCGAACCATCCGGTAAATCAGGGATCGCTATGCGCGCGGGGGCAAGCGGGCCTCGGTCGAACCTATCTGCCCGATCGCTATCCGGGTCCGATGCAGCGCCAGGAGGATGGCGGGTATGTGCCGATCAGCTGGCCCGAAGCTCACGCGCTGCTCGCAAAGAAGCTCGGGAAGTCGCGCGGTCGGACGCGGATGCTCAGCGGCGTGACCGGTCCGACGCTCACAGCCTTGATCGACACCTGGATGAATGCGGTGAGTGCGGGCGAGCGTGTCGTCTACGAACCGTTCGACTACTCCGCATTGAAGGAAGCCTCGCGCTCAGTCTTTGGGGCCTCCAGCACGCCGGTTTTCGACCTGTCGAAGAGCGACTTCATAATCGATTTCGGATCCGATTTCCTGGAGAGTTGGGTGTCGCCGCTCGTTCACGGTCGCCAGCTCGCGGAGGCGCGCTCCATCACGGACCATCCAGGCGGAGGCGCATCGCTTGTCTATGTTGGTGCGCGGCTGAGCATGACCGCTGGAAACGCGGATGAATGGTTGCCCGCGAAGCCGGGAACCGAGGGGATTCTGGCGCTCGGTATCGCGAAGGCGGCGCTCGACCACGCCACTTCGACCGGTGTTCCGGTACCCGCGGCCTCTGTCGTCGCTGACCTGCTCGGAAAGTACGGAGCGACCTCGGTTTCATCGATTACCGAGGTACCGGCAGCTGCGATCAAGCGCTTGGGCCGGAAGCTGCTCGACGCGAAGGCCCCCGTTGCAATGCCACCGGGAATCGCAGTCTTGACCGAGAACGCGGTTGCGACGACATCCGCGGTGCTGATCCTCAATGCGGTCATCGGGGCGATTGGCAAAACAGTGCTCGTAACCCCGGAAACGCCGGCGCCTGGACAGGTCGGCAACTACAACGAAGTCGCGTCGCTGGTGAAATCGATGCAGGCCGGCAAAGTCGGTGTGCTGATCATCCACGGCTCGAATCCCGTCTACTCCATGCCCGCGGCATCGGGCTTCAATGCAGCCTTGGCAAAGGTGGATTTCGTCGTTTCGACCGCCTCCGACCCCGACGAGACCAGCCAGAGCGCTCATTTGATTCTGCCCGATCACACTCCGATGGAGTCGTGGGGGGACCACGCGGGGCATCCGGGCGTGCGCTCGTTGGTTCAGCCGACGATTCGGCCGCTCCACGACACCCAGGCTTTCGGCGATACGTTGATCGAGACCGCCAAGGCGATGGGAAGTGACACTCAGGTACTTGGAAGCGATGTCGACTCGAAGATGCCCACCACCAGCTTCCGCGAGGTGCTCGAGCAGGCCTGGTCCGATACCGATTTCCGCGCAGCGCTTGCCGCCGGCGGGGTGTTTTCCAACGAGTCGCCCGGTGGTCATGCCGTCGTTGCACCCGAAGCGGCAAACCTGACATTCCGCGAGACCCGCCTGCAGGGGGATGGGCTCACGCTGTTGCCCATTCCGTCTCCGCTGCTGTCCGACGGGCGTGGCGCGAATCTGCCCTGGCTGCAGGAGACGCCCGACCCGGTCATGAAGGTCACCTGGCAGTCTTGGGCAGAAATCAGCAAAAACACGGCCGCCACGCTAGGCGTCGAGTACGGGGATGTGATTTCTGTCCAGACGCGCGCGGGAAATATCGAACTGCCGGTCCTGCCGCGCGGCGGCATCCGCGATGATGTGATCGCGATTGCGATCGGACAGGGACACAGCGTTGGATGGTACGCTTCGAAGACCGAAGGCGGGTCGCCTGACGGTGTTCGCGGTGTGAGTGTCATCTCGATTCTACCCGCTGTGACCGACGAGGCTGGTGGGCGAGCGTGGCTGACCACGAAAGCGCAGGTTCGAGCAACCGGCGCACATCGGCGGATTCCGAAGACGCAGGAATTCGACAACAAGCGCGGCCGCGAACTGGGCGACGCGATTTCGCTCGTCGCGCTTGCTCGAGCGAGTGAGCACGGCGGCGGAGACCCTGGTGCAGGTCACGGTGCAGCCCAGGGCGAAAGCCATGAGATGATCGTCCCCTACGACCCGGTGAATGACAGCGCCGAGGACAGCCCCTACCGCTGGGGTATGACCATCGACCTCGATCGGTGTAACGGCTGCAGTGCGTGCATCGTCGCCTGCTCGATCGAGAACAATGTCGTCACCGTAGGCGAAGAACAAGTGTTGCTCGATCGCCAGATGCAGTGGATCCGGATCGAGCGCTATATCGGACCGGGCGATCAGGAGTTTCGGACCGGTCGGAACCTCCCCACCGACCACGAAGAACTCGGCAACACCGATGTGCGACATTCGCCGATGATGTGCCAGCAGTGCGGCGCCGCGCCGTGCGAGCCCGTGTGTCCTGTCTTCGCGACCTATCACAACCCGGAAGGGTTGAACGGGATGATCTACAACCGCTGCATCGGCACCCGCTACTGCTCGAACAACTGCCCCTACAAGGTGCGCCGCTACAACTGGTTCGATTACGCGATCGAGAACATCCCCGAGCCGTTGAACCTGATGACCAACCCGGACGTCACGGTTCGCGGCCAAGGTGTGATGGAAAAGTGCACGTTCTGTATTCAGAGAATCGAAAATGGTCGACAGCTAGCCAAAGACGAGGGGCGTCCGATCGCAGACGGTGAAGTCACACCCGCTTGCGCGCAGACCTGCCCCACGCGAGCGATTACGTTTGGCAACCTGAAGGACACGAAGAGCTTGGTGGTGAAGCGAGCCGACGCGAGTAAGGCACGTTCCTACCGCGCGCTCCAGGTACTGAACACACGCCCGTCCATCGCGTACCTCAAGAAGGTTACGCGCGGCCCCAAGGGGATGGAAGGATGACGCCGCCGCCCGCTGCTTCCGTCGCTGCAATGATTCGGCCCGTTCCGCGCGCGAAAGAGTCCGCGACCAATCGCGACATCCTCGCCGTGATGGACGGCGCTCCGCTCGGCTATTGGCTCCTGTTGCTATTGAGCGTGGGCCTGATGATGCTGGCCGCAGCGATCTGGGTCTATCAGGTCTACAAGGGCCTCGGCATCGCGGGCTATGCGCACCCGGTCTTCTGGGGTGTGTACATCGTCACCTTCGTGTTCTGGGTCGGAATCGCGCACGCCGGTACGTTGATTTCCGCGATCCTGTTTCTGTTCCGCGCAAAATGGCGTAACGCGATCAATCGCGGCGCCGAGGCGATGACCGTTTTTGCGGTTCTGACCGCCGGGCTGTTCCTCGGGATCCACGTTGGCCGGATGTGGAAGTCCTATTTCATCTTGCCGTATCCCAACCAGCGCGGGCTGTGGGTCAACTTCAAGAGCCCACTGCTGTGGGACACCTTCGCGATCACCACCTATGCGACGATTTCAATCCTGTTCCTGTTCGTCGGACTGATCCCTGACCTCGCAATTGCCCGCGACCGTGCCAGCGGCTGGAAGAAGGTGCTGTACAGCATTCTCGCGCTGGGTTGGCAGGGATCGTCCGGCCAGTGGAAATCGCACAATCGCTCCGTGCTGCACCTGTCGGGTCTCGCGACGCCGCTGGTGCTATCCGTGCACAGTGTTGTGTCCTGGGACTTTGCCGTGTCGATCGTGCCCGGCTGGCACACGACGATTTTCGCGCCCTATTTTGTAGCCGGCGCAATTTTTTCCGGCTTCGCGATGGTGCTCACGCTGATGATTCCGATTCGGCGGATCTTCAACCTCGAGGCTTACATAACCGACTATCACTTCGAGAACATGTCGAGGTTCATCTTATTGACCTCGATCATCGTCGGTTACGCGTACATCTCGGAGTACTTCATCGCGTGGTATAGCGGGGTCGAACCGGAGCAGACCGCATTCTGGTTGCGCGCCTTCGGGCCGTATTGGATCTCGACCTGGATCATGATCATCTGCAACAGTGTGTTGCCCCAGCTGCTGTGGTTCCGGAAGCTGCGCGTCAATATTCCGTTCTTGTTCGTGTTGTCGGTCTTCATCAATATCGGCATGTGGTTCGAGCGCTACGTCATCATCATTTCTGGCTTGTCTCGCGAGTACGTTCCCGCGGTCTGGGGAGTCTTCGTGCCGAGTTGGCCCGAGATGGGGATCCTGGCGGGTAGCTTCGGCTTCTTCTGCACATTTTTTCTGATCTTCCTGAAGCTCTTTCCGATTGTCGCGATCGCAGAAATGAAGGAAATCGCGATTCACGAAAAGGCGCATGCCGCCGATCTTTCAGCCGAAGGAGCCCATTGATGCCGATGGTGATGGGCATCTACGAACTGCCGGCCCAAGCCGCCGGCGTGGTGACAAAGCTTCGCGGCCGAGGCTTCGTCGATATCGAGACCTACGCACCCGCGCCGTTCCCCGAGGTCGACGACGCAGTCGACCCGAAGCCGAGCAATGTCCGGCTACTGACTCTGATCGGAGGATTGACTGGCGTCGTCACCGGCTACGCGATGACTGTCTGGATGTCCAACAACTGGCAGATCCTGGTCGGTGGCAAACCCTACGCATCGATTCCGCCCTACACGATCATCGCGTTCGAGTTGACGATCCTGTTCGCTGGCCTGTTGACCGTGCTGGGGTTGTTCGTCCACGGCGGGCTCCCGAACTTCAAGAGCAGCAAGGCCTACAGCCTTCGGTTCTCTGCCGAGGATTTCGGTGTCGTCGTGCGGTGCCAGGATCGCGACGTAGCCGAGGTCGATGCATTGCTGCGCGACTTTGACGCGACGGAGGTCACCCTTGTCGAAGCTTGAGACGAGGCTTGAGACGAAGCATGAGACGAGAGTCTCGGCGAGGCCGCGATCCAGCGTCCGTAACACGCGGTGGATCATTGCTCTGATCTGTCTCTCCATGACTTCGTCCGTCGGGTGCTGGGAGCAGTGGTCGGTTGACTGGTTCCCTCAGATGAAATGGCAAAAATCCATTCAAGCCTTCGAGCGCGTGGGCTACGAGGGGCAGGTCGAGGGATTTGTTCCGCCTGAAGGTACGGTTCCGATCGACGGTGGCGAAGCGCCCGTGTCGAACGTGCTCGATTCCGCGTCTGACGGCCTGTTCAACCCACGAAGGGCTGGCCTGGAGTCGCTCGCAAACGGCAAGCAGCTCTACGCACGCTACTGCTCGACCTGTCACGGCATGGGCGGGTTGGGTGACGGCCCTGTGAGCATGACGGGGTCGGTCAATGGGCCGCTCGCGGGCGTTTTGGCCGTCGCCGGGCCGACGAGCATCGCGCGCGTGCGCAGTGACGGCCACATCTACACAACGATCCGATACGGCCGGCGCAGGATGCCCGCCTACACGCGAATTCTGTCATCGGACCGCTGGGACATTGTGAACTACGTCCGGTACCTCAACAATCCGAGTGGGAGTCTCCAGTGAGCGCGCTAACAGCCAATCAGCGCCCGTTGCCGAATACGCTGATCGGCATTTGCGCGGTCCTGATCGCCGTTGGTCTGGTGTCGTTCATCGCAGGCGTGATGACCGACCCGGACACGGCCTGGCGCGCGTATCACGTCAACTTCCTCTACTTCGCGACTCTCGCCCAGGGAGGGCTGTGTCTTTCCTGTGCGATCGTGATCATCGACGCAAAATGGCCCGGACCGGTGCGCCACGTCGCCGAAGGGATCGCGGCCTGGGTGCCGGTCAGCTTCGTGTTACTCGCGATCGGTTGGCTGGGACGAGAACACATCCACCCGTGGATCCACAGTGCGCCACACGGTAAAGAGGGCTGGCTCACGATCGAGCGCGTCTACACCACCGACCTCGCCGTGCTCGGGGTACTGGCGGTCTTGACCACTCGTTACTTGAAGCTTTCCCTGCGTCCCGCGCTACACGGCGCAGCAGAAAAGGCCACACTGGCGAAGGGGAGGTTCGCACGCTGGTCGGCTAATTGGCAGGGCGATGACATCGAACAGGCCGAGTCTGCGCGGAAACTCCGCGTGCTCGCGCCGATTATCGCGCTGATCTACGCATTCGGGTACACGTTGGTTGGGTACGACCAGGTCATGTCGCTGACTCCCACCTGGTACTCGACGATGTTCGGCTGGTATTTCACCTGGAGTGGATTCCTGTCCGGGATCGCCATGACCACGTTGATTTGCGTGCTACTTCGCAATTCGCCGGGCTGGGAAGGGGTGATCACCCAAGATCGCCTCCACGACCTCGGCAAGATGTTGTTCGCGTTCTCGATTTTTTGGATGTACTTGTTTTTCTCGCAGTACATCGTGATTTGGTACGGCAACCTTCCGGAAGAGACGCAATTTTTCCAGCTGCGGCTAGGCTCTCAGTTTCTGCAGGACACGCGGTATTTCGTCGCCGAGCGTCTGTGGGAACCGTACGTACCGCTCTCATTAATGGCGTGGTTCGGCTGCTGGATCGTTCCGTTCTGGGTGCTGCTCGGGCAAGCGCCCAAGCGCAGCTGGTATATCATCGGCCCGGTTTCGGCGATCA
The DNA here is from genome assembly GCA_032128375.1 of Deltaproteobacteria bacterium. Classification (GTDB taxonomy): domain Bacteria; phylum Myxococcota_A; class UBA9160; order UBA9160; family SMWR01; genus JAJDAM01. The sequence goes on from JAQBGU010000095.1 coordinate 73,426, forward strand.
TGCTGGTCGGTTTCTGGCTCGAGCGAAACGCGCTGGTCTGGCCTTCGCTAGTGCCCAAGGAAAGCTTCTCATGGCTGGGTCCAATGCAGCTCGGCATCGCTGCCGGCTTCTTCGGCGCATTCGCGTTGGTCTTCCTGGTCTACAGTCGAATCTTCCCGACGCTCCCCGTTCCGCGACGCTGATCGGGTTCCTGAGGTCGGGAAGAAGACGGATGGTTCCCGGCGTACGGGCCTCCAGGCTCTGAACGGTGGGCTTCAGTTTCGATTCCTTCGAGGGCTTGGGCGGCATCTTTCCCCTTCGCGGTGGTCACGAGCCGATCGTGCTCGACGATGCCGGCATCCTCCACCCTCGCAACCAGCGGGGACGCGCCACGATTCACACTGCGTACGCGGACCTGACGCATCTGGCGGCATCGTCCCGGATCTTGTGGCTCGGCACCCGTGACTCGGTCTACTTGATTCCGCGCGCGGGTTTCGTGAACCACGACGCCCCTGAAGTGCTCGTCAGTGCGCTGCTCGAGAGAATCGCCGGACAACCGGAAGCTCAGGCACAGCTCGCGCGAATCGATCAAATAGAACGCATCAGCCACGAAGCCAGGCCGATTGTGGTCACTTGGGCGCTGATTGGGATCTGTGTCGCGGTGTTCGTGCTGCAAATGTTGTTGGGTAACCGCGTCGACCTCGCCGCGGAGCTGATCCCAGAACTCGTGGAGGACGGCGACCTGTGGAGAGTCATCACCGCCAACTTGCTCCACGCACCCGGCGCCATTGGAATCATCCATATCGCCGTCAATATGCTGGCGTTGCTGCCGCTGGGGGCGATGGTGGAGCGGCCGTTGGGAGCAGCGCGAACCATCTGCTTGGTCCTTTTCTCCGGAGTCGGATCCATGCTCGCCGCCACCTGGTTCGGAAATGGCCCCGTAGTGGGCGCATCGGGAATCGTCTTCGGCATGGCGGGTGCAGTCTTGTGGCTGGATTGGAAGCGCGCCGACGAGTTACCTGCGCAGTGGCGCTTTCCGCGCCGCAATCTGCTTGGGCTCGTGATGATCAACGGCGTGCTCGGGGCGATCCTGCCAATCGTCGCCTTCGCCGCGCACGCCGGCGGGTTGCTTGCCGGGGCGGTCGCAGCTGCGATCTTGACCGGTCCCTTTGCCACTCCGGCGCCGCTGAGAACGCGAATCGTCAGCGGTTTCGCGCTGGTGGTCACGTTCCTGG
>JAQBGU010000096.1:0-72272 GCA_032128375.1 Deltaproteobacteria bacterium
GCCAAGGACACCGAAGCGATCGCGCGCATGCTGCTAGAGGGCGATCCGCGCTCCGAAACAGGCGAATTCAACGAAATCGATCTCGCCTTCGAACTCCCGGGTGAGGGCCGCTTCCGGGTGAACATCTCGCGACAGCGACGCTGCTGCAACATCGTGCTTCGGGTCATTCCGTTGCAGATCCGCACCTTCGAGGAATTGAATCTCCCCAGCACGCTGCGCGACATCGCGAAGCTTCAGCGCGGCTACGTGCTGGTGACCGGCGCGACCGGCATGGGCAAATCGACGACTCTCGCGACCATGATCGAGCAGATCAATCACATCCGGAAGGCGAAGATCGTCACGATCGAAGACCCGATCGAGTTCGTGTTTACCCACGACAAGAGCATCATTACCCAGCGCGAAATCGGAACCGATACGACATCGTTTCCCGATGCGCTACGTGCAGCCCTACGTCAGGACCCGGACGTAATCATGGTGGGCGAGATGCGCGACCAGGTCACTGTCGACACATCGTTGAAGGCGGCGGAGACCGGACACCTCGTGCTGTCGTCGATTCATACCAGCGATGTCCATTCGACGATCAACCGGTTGGTATCGTTCTTCCCTGCAGAAGAACAACTCCAGGTGCGCAGCCGTCTTGCGGACAACCTCGCTGCGGTCGTCTCGCTGCGCCTGATGCCGACCAAGAAGCAGACGGCCCGTGTTCCCGCCGTAGAGATCATGATGGTCACTCGCAGTATCCAGGAGTGCATCAAGGACCCCAGCAAAACCCATGAGATCCCCGATTACATCGCGCGTGGACGCGGCGAGTTGATGCAAACATTCGACCAGCATCTGCTCGACCTGTTGCGCGCCAACAAAATTTCGATCGAGACGGCGCTCAACGCCGCCTCCAACCAGGCCGACTTCAGGACGAAGCTCGCACTCGAAGGGGGAGACCCCGATAGTGCAGCCGACGTGGAGCAGGTCAAGGGTCCCTTCGAAATCGAAGCGGATACCCGATTCTAGGCTCGGAGACGTCCTTGAGCGCCGAACCTTCAGTCCAGCGACACGCCGCGGCCGCCACACAGCGATTGGCGACCGCGTTGCGCAGCAGCGCATCAAAGATGTCCGAACTCGTCGGTGGCGGCCTGGTGCTGCTCTTTGCCGCTTCTCCAGGCGACCGAACGCTCGAGAACGCCTCCCGACTGCGCGCGGCATCGGGGTTCCTGGCACCCGAAACGGCACGCGAAGCCGCTCAGAGTCTGCTGGCCAATGTCCGCGAAGTCATCTCGAACGGAGTCGAGAGACCTCTCGCCCCGCTTCCGACACTCGGCGAGCGCGCGGCGGGTGGACTCGTGGTCGTTCCGATGCAGCTCGATGGCGGGACCCACGGAGCATTGGTCATCGGGTCGCCCGACCCGATCGATGCGGCCGTCCTCGACCTGATTCGAAACGAAGCGCAGCACCTGGCACTTCGGGTCGACCATACGCACATCGCTGCCGAGCTCTACGAGACTCGCGCGAAACTCCAGCAACAGCCCCATAGCCCGATCCCGGAAGAAAGCGAAGAAGTCCTGAAACTGTCCGAAGCCCTCTTCGCTCAGGATATCGAGCTGTTGCGCACCAATGAAAAGCTCGGTGAGATCGAAAAGCTCAAGAACGACTTCATCGAGAAGATGTCGCGAGAATTGCGAACGCCGCTCAACAGCATCATCGAGGCGATCATATCGGTGCTCACGAGTGAAAATGAAACACTCGCTGACGCCTCAAAGACCAGCCTGCGGTCCGCACTGGATGACGGGACAGAATTCCTCCGGACGCTCCAGAACATCCTGGACCTGTGGCGTATCAAGCAACGTGAGCTACCGGTCGAGATCCAGGACGTCAACATCCGCGAAGTCATCGACGAAGCCATCTTCAGCGTCCAAGACCGAATCAGCGAAAAGCCTCTCTCGATCGAACAGCGCATCGAGGACCCGTTTCCAAAAATCAGGACGGATCTGGCGAAGATCAATCAGATTCTGTTTCTGCTGCTCGAAAACGCCGTGAAATTCACCGAACGGGGCAAGGTGACCATCAGCGCCAGGCTGCTCGACGGAAAAATGTACTGCGAGGTGCGGGACACGGGGATCGGCATTTGCGCGGACGACCAGCCATACATCTTCGACGAGTTCTTCCAAGTCGACGACTCGCCATCCCGTAGCGGTGGTAACGGACTGGGGCTGGCGTTGGTTCGCGACCTCACCGTGTTGCTCGATGGCGAAGTGATGGTCCGTAGTGACGTGGGCCGGGGTACTACGGTATCGCTGCAGATACCGGTTTCAGACAGTCCCAACAGCGCCTAGTCGATCCAGCCAGAGTGCGCGAGTGACTCGAGCGAGGCCCAGAGTCAGCCGACCACCCGCCGACTCGCTGTCGCTCTAGCTATCCGAATCGGGTGTCTTGCTCGGATAGTTCGGCTTGATGTAGCCAGCGGCAATTTCGCGAAGAGCCACAACGACTTCCTTGTTTTCTTCGGAGTCGACCAGCGGCGTTGCGCCCCGCTTGAGCTGCTTGGTGCGAATTGCCGCCATCTGGACGAGATTGAAGCGATTCGGAACCACTCGGATGCAATCTTCGATCGTAATTCGTGCCATGAGCCCTCTAGCGTTGAGCCGTGAGCGAGAAGACTAGATCAGGCCCCCAAAGAAGGAAACCCCGGCCGGCGATGAACGCCGGCCGAGGTCCTGCGACCTTCACATACTTTCGCACGAAAGGTCGCTTCGGCGAAGCGACTACTTCTTCCGTCGACGAACCTTCTTGCGGGTCGCCTTCTTCTTGGTGGCCTTCTTCTTGGTGGCCTTTTTCTTGGCGGCCTTTTTCTTGGTGGCCTTTTTCTTGGTGGCCTTTTTCTTGGTGGCTTTCTTCTTGGTGGCCTTCTTCTTGGCGGCCTTCTTCCTTGTTGCTTTCTTCTTGGTAGCTTTCTTCTTAGCTGCCATTTTTTGGGTTACCCCCCCTATTCGTGATCCCAAGCACTGAGGCTGTGCGCATTCACTGCGAACTGCCTTGCTGCCGCGCGTAGTTGCGAGGCGTTGTTGCTCCTGCCCCCTATCGGAGGCCGGAATGCGCGACTTGAAGGCAATTTGCCTCCGTTTCGCCGGCATTCCGCAGCACTAGAGCCACTCTTGCGGATCACCCTAACGCCCGGTTTCACGACTCGTCAATAGGTAAACTCAAAAAAATCAATACGATGGAGTTCGTTACTGCGAGCCGCTGGACAAAAAACAGTCGAACTTCTTACCCGTCGCGGATGAATCTGCTTGAAGATGCAACACCGATCCGCGTCATACCGCCAGGCTCGCGATACGCGACGCATCGCAAGCGAGCATTGACTGGCGCGCGCAAGTGCGCGAACGCATCCGATCCACACTCGGAAACGCCCGAACTCAAAGAGTTTTTCTATTCTGGCTGAATCGCGGAGGCGATTAGCGCTTGCGCTTGTGGCGGGCTCGCCGGAGCAGCTTCCGCTTCCTGTGCTTGCGCATTTTCTTGCGCCGTTTCTTGATCACGCTGCCCACGGAATACTCCTCGAAATGCGCGGGGACGGATACTCCTTCGTCCAGACGAAGTCAACCGCGCAAAAAAATCCGTCGGTCTCGGTGATGATCGGCAGCTGGCGAGGGCACCACGCGCGCTGGACTTCAAGCCGCTTTTCCTGGCCTGCCGCGAAATATCCCGAGCCATCGATTGACGAGGTGCCCACGCGGAAGGAATCCGAATGACGGTCGGCGTCTCTCCCCCAACTCGCGGAGATCCCGAATGATCTCCTCGTTGGCTGGATCGATCATCAGTCCGCGCCGCAAATAGCGCACCCCTTCCGCCTTGAACCCGAACGTCAGATGTACGCGCGCAAGGTTGCGATACAGCGCGGGGTTGAAGAACTCCTCTCTCGCTGCCGATCGGCACAATTCCAGCGCCTGATCAAAGCGGCGCTCGCCGATAGCGAGACACAAGCCGTAGAACGATCGATACCGCGCGCTGGTCGGCTCCAGGTGTTGCGCGGCACGGAAGTGCTCGAGCGCCGAGTCGTAGCGATTGTTATCCATTGCGATCACTCCCCGGTGGAAGTGCTCATCGGCGTTGGAACTAGAATCCATCATGATGCTCCCGTGCGAATCGGCCGATTGATGACCGGCCGATCTGAACTTTTCCTGTCTCCCCACGACTCCTAACCATTGCTATCTAGCCACTGCTATCGCAAACGCTGTGCCGACCGAGAGAGATCGGCAACCGAGCGTGCAAGTGCTTGAATCGGAACCGCGTTGGACGGCTGGACCGAAATCACCGTGTAGTGCGGTACCCCCGCCCCAAAGACGATCGCGTAACTCGCGGTTACCGGGCTGAAACCGGGGGCCAGCCGGCGAACCACCGGTTCGACTTGGACAACGATTCATTTTCCCGGATCTGCATCTGGGTCCCAGCGAATACAACCGGACGCTGACGTAGCCAGTGGGAGGAATCGCACCGATTCAAGGAGTGTCGTCGAGGTGCAGCCAAGGCTGTTTCGCGCTCAGTACTCGATGATTTCGAGTATGTAGCGCTTCTTTTCCTTTCCACTCGTGGCGGCCATCAAGGTTCGGATGGCTGACGCGTGTGCTCCCCCCTTTCCGATCACTTTTCCTAGGTCCTCTTTGGCAACCCGAAGTTCAAGTACGTGGGCGTGGTCTCCTATGACTTCTTTGATCTGGACTTCGTCCGGCTTGTCAACCAACGCTTGAACAATCGCGATAATGAGCTGCTTCACTGATCCCCTCCCACTGTCGAATCGCCGCTCGGGTACATTGAAAACCTTCCCGCCGCCTCGGCCCAGTTAAGTCCATCCCAGCATCAGTGTACGCGCCCGCGAGCGCGAAGACGATGCCCGAGTGCTGTTTGGCAACGAAAATGCGCTGGAGACGGCAACACCATCGCGCCCGCTGTGAACGCCGCTGTGAAGCTGAACAATGCCAGCGAGAAGTCTGGGAAATACCATCTCCTATGAGTCACTCGGCCACGCATCCCGCCCTTCACGAACTTCTCGACTTTCCAATCTCGCCCCCCGGGGAATTCGGTCATATCTGACTGCGGCATACGGAATCCGGCGTTCGACCTACAGAATCTAGCGTAGGTAACCGTCTCCGCAAACTGCCGTTTTCAGGTCAGAATTCAACGACTCGTCGGTGCCGTTCCAGAGAGATCTAGCGTCGATACACCAGTTCGAGCGCGAAGCGGTTCTGGTCGAAGTCGTCGGCTGAGTAGTGGCCGGCGTTTTGCCAGTAGCGGTAGGTCAACGAAATTTCGGTGTAGCGACCGAGCCGATGACTGCCGCGCAGCTCAACTCCGCCGAACAGGTTCGAATCGATATCCCACGCATCGTTTTCGAGCCGCGAAACGAATACTGCGCCCGACAGCTGGGTGTCATCGCCGAAGTACTTCTCGATCCCCATCCGTCCGGTCGTTTCCACAAAATTGTTTCCCGACAAATCGGCCACGAACCGATTCGCGGCCGACCCGATCCAGGCCCAGCCGCCCGACTGATGAAACCGCAATGTCCCCTCGCCTACGAATCGTTGGACATCGTCGCGTGACGCGAACGAAATGATTCCCCAGCCGGCAGCCAAATCGATTTCCATGTTGCGAAACCGGCGCGTCCGCAGACCCAACATGACCGAGACATCAAAATGATCGGTCACCGCCGTTTCGTTGAACGAGCGATAGTGACTTTCGCCGCGCAAGTACCACGCCGAGCGTTCTCCGACCGGATTCTGAAATTCGGCGACGAGCTGCGCTTCCAGATGTTCCGGATCGAAATTCTTCTGCCGAACGAACCCGCCACCATCCGTGGACAGGGTTGCGTTGAAGTCCTCGCCAGAAAATTGCATGCCGTGCAGCGCCAGCAGAATTTCGCGTTTCTCCGGCAGCTCCCGCCAGTAGCGCACCTCCAGATCGAGTTGGTTGGTTTGCTTCAGGTTGCTGGTCTCATCGGCCGGCGCAGCGATGCTCTCCGGTCGTGGGACAAATGCGTCGGAGAGCCGAACCGTCAGCCCGGGGTAGATACCGGCTTCGGCCGATAGACTGAGTCGGGCGAACTCTTCTGATAGAGAATCTTCGCCGAGATATCGGCGCAGATCTGCACCGAGTTCAGCTTCGATCTCGTACGCCTCCGCGCGATAGCCCAGCGCGAGATTCGGCGCGATCCAGAGCCCGGCCGCGGCACCACGGTCCTGGTCCAGATGGGGATCATCGTCGGCGAGCGCAGTGATTCCAAGCGAGGGATGCCAGCTAAAGCGCTGCGGGTCGTCCTCGCCCTGCACAGTGCCGTTCCACAGCAATGCAGCAGCACCGATCACAGCCCCCCAGCCGCGCAGCCGCATGACGCTAGTGCTCCGCTGGCGAGGCGCGAAACGACACGTCAGTGGATTCGAGGTCCTGTACCCAAGGCGAAACCGGTGGCGCAATTCCGGCCAGTCGGGCCAGCAAGCGACCCGAAATTTCGACAAACAACGGATTCGATAAGCTGGCGTAGGCCGCCGTTTGCGTGACGGGCTGACTGGGGACTCCAATCCCGTCGAAACCGGCATCGTGAAGCACCGCGATGTAGTCCGAATCTGAAGCCTGTCGTCGGACGAATCGCAGCCTGTCGATTCCGGATCCGCGCGGCACCAACGCGTGAACCGTGTGCTCACCTTCGTCCAGATGGCGCGTCATCACGTGCGCCCATTGCAGATCACTCGGCTCCGAATCGGGACGGACCGTCACGCGGTAGCGATCGTCGACCGACCAGATCTCGGACCCGGATCCGTGGATACGGGCCAGCAGCGAATAGACACCGGGTTCCGGCAGCTGAGCGCGATATGCGAACTCGGCCGGGCTATCGACGGCGATAGCCCACGACCCCCCAGACGCTGGTTCCAACAGCAGACGGTTGGTCCGTCCCCCCCAAGCCGAAGCGTACAGGAAGCGCTCTCCCTCGATGTCGATGGCGCTACCCGTCACCGGAAGCCTGCGTTCCATTCCGAGCGCGCGGACCAGCGTTCTGGCACCGGCGCCGAACGTCAGTGGTCTACCGGAAATCCAACCTTCCGCGGGTGCGATGCAGAGCGGTCGGTAGGCCGCGAGTTCCACACGGTCAATGCGCGCGTCGGGCATCAAGTAGGCCGACAGTTCGTGGGGCCCCTCGCGCAGCGGGACTACTCGAGGTGCCTGCGCGACGCCGAGCCCGGACGCGTTGAGATGCCCGATCGGGCGCTGATCGATCGCCCATCGCTGGCCACCGACACCGTTCACGGTCAGGGCATACAGCGCGGTTGCTGGCAGAATCACGACCATTCGCACCGGCTCGCCCGGTCGACTGCTTGGAGATGGAAGCATCGACACGCGGTAGGGTGCATCGCTCGGGATCATCCTGCCGCCAGGTCCCAGGCGATGCTCGCTCTGTTCGGCACACAGCAACCCAAACAAATCCGCTTCGTCGTGGTCTTCCGGAAGCGCATCCGACAGACCGAGCGCGAAAACCAGCTCCGACGCCCACTCCCCGTGCTCGATCACGCGTTCGCTGACTCGCGGCTCGTCCGCCATGCGAAAGCGATCGAGCCGCGGCTCCGCAGAAGCCGGCGAATCCATCACGATCGCGTTTGCGAAACCCAGTAGCAGTGCAAATGCGGCCAAAGCCGGAGGAAAATTGTCCCCAGATCCCGTCACCGATACGTCCCCGCGCGAGAGATAGGGGAATCCCTCTCAATAAGAATTTCATCGGGACTGAGGGAGGTTTTCTTTACCCGGAACCTTCTCGAGTCTTGCCGTTGCTCGGTGAGCTTCCGCAAGGTGGCCGCGGATCAAGCCTGATAGCGGGCCAGCCGATTCTGGTGTAAAAAATGATCAAACCACTCCAACAGGCGAAATGCCCGAAATAGCACTCGACAGCGAACCGCGGCCAGAACCGCACACTTTCGATTGGGTCAGCCGCTCGCGCGGCTGGCGACCGACCGCTATCGCCTAGGCCATCCAATAGCCCGGCGAGATCCGGGGTATCGGCATGGCTACACCGCAAGTCACCACGCGAATACTGAGACGGCTGCTCGCCAGCGGCGTCCACATGCGTGCAGAGCGATTGCTCGCGCGGATGGCACCCGCCGATGTCGCGATGTTGCTTCCCGAGCTCGCGCCCGACGAGCTTCGCACAGTCATCGAGCTGCTGTTCCGGCAGCACCGTGCGGCCCGTGCGCTCCGAGAACTCCCGCGCGAGATGCTCCCGCAGGTCTTCGAGGCGCTCGCCGACCAACGGCTCGCAGATGTCATCGGGCGTCTCGAAATCGACGATCTGCTCGAACTGGTCGAGTCGATTCCAGAAGAGCGCCGGGATTTCGTCATTGCGAAGCTGCCGGAGCACCGGCGGGCGGAACTAGACAAGGCCGACCTCTACCCGGACGACAGTGCCGGTCGGGTCATGACCACGAGCTTTGTCGCACTCGACCAGAAGATGACCGCACAGGAAGCGATCGATTCCCTGCGCTCCAATCGGGACGACTCCGGTGAAGTGCTCTACTTGTATGTCGTCGATGATCAACGCGCTCTGACGGGAGTAGTCCCGATTCGCCGTTTGGTTTCTGCACCGCCGGATCGCTGCATCGCAGACATGATGATCCCGGAACCGGTCAGTGTCAGTGCCGAAGACGACCAGGAAGAAGTCGCTCGGGTCGTGCGCCGTTTCGACCTGCTGGCGGTCCCGGTGACGGATGTCGACGGTCGGATGCTCGGTTTGATCACCGTCGACGACGTCATCGACGTCATCACCGAGGAGGCAACCGAGGACATCTACCACCTCGCGGGCCTCACCGAGGCCGACCGCGTGTTTGTCGCCGCTCGCGAGTCGATCCTGAAGCGCCTGCCTTGGATGCTGCTGAACCTGGGTAGCGCGTTCGCGGCGGCGTGGGTGGTGGGTCTATTCGAGCGGACGCTTCAGCAGGCCGTCGCTCTCGCGATCTTCATGCCGATCGTGGCCGGCATGGGTGGCAACGGCGGCACGCAATCGCTGACGGTGATTACCCGGGCGATTGCGTTGGGCGAAATCGAGTTCTCCAGCGGAATGCGCGCTGCCATGAAGGAACTGTCGGTGGGACTGACGATCGGAATCATCGTCGGCGGAATCGGGGCGGGCATCTCCTACCTGTGGCAGGGCAACCCGATTCTCGGTATTTCGCTGTTCTTGGCGATGGTCTTGACTCTCTCTGTCGCCGGACTGCTGGGTGCCGCCGTCCCGCTTGGGCTCAAGGCACTGAATCTCGACCCGGCACTCGGCTCCGGTGTGATCGTGACAACCTTTACCGACGGGTTCGCATTTTTCTCATTCCTGGGTATCGCGACACTGCTGATGGATCGGGCAATTCTCTGAGAGGCAGTGCGCTCTGCGCACCTTTTGAATTCCACTTCGTTCTGGGAGGCGACTTGTGAATTTGCGAACCCCGATTTCATTGAAGGTCAGTCTTCCCTTTGGCGCGCGAGAGTGAATCACCGGTATTCGGATCTCCCGCGGCCGGGCGTGGGCGCAACAAGAAGATCGTGTCGCTGACGTGGGAACTCGGCGCGAACGCGTAAACGCCCCAGCGGTTGCTGTAGAAGCCCGCGCGGTGTTCGAACGACAGGATCGCAAACGGTCCGGGGTAGCTCAGTTCCCAGCTCTTCACGACGTCACCCGCAGGCCGATGGGTTTCGAAATCCGGCGGCACCGCCGCACTCACCAGCAGCTGGTCATCGGGGTCGAGTTCTGCGCCCCGGTACCGGAGCAACCCGGCCCGCTCGGAGTAGTAGCGCAAACCCCATTGCGCATTGTAGAACGTCTGACCGCTGGACGGCTGGCGGTCGCTAAAGTCGCCATCGATGAACTCGCGGTACATATTCGCCCAACGGTAGTCGCTCAGCGCGACGCCGATACCCGTCGCACCACCCACCACACACGAAAGCCACAGCACGATCACACCCGTCCCACGCCAGCGACCCCGCAACTCACTGAGCCCATCGAGCAAGAGTAAGATCGCCGCAGGGAGTGGAAGCAGCAGGTACTTCACTGCCACGTGCTCGTAGCGTACCGTCGCAAACGTTGTGGCGATCAACGTCAGCGCGAGCACCCAGCGCAGTGCCGTCCCGGCATCGGGCGCGGCGAATCGATCCGGTATCCCCGACGCGAGGCGCAGCGCCGAATCGCCCACCAGTGCCAGTCCCGGCCACGCGAACAGCAGCGCCGCAAGCGCCAGATTCTGCCGGCCGCCGAGTCCGAACACGCCCACTCCGGCGGCTACCACACCCGAAATCAACACGACAACAGTCGATCTGCCTCCCCGCGCCCCGATCGCCAGCAACACCAGACCGGTCGCCGGAAACTGTGCCCCCAGAAACGTGAGTTCATTGAATGCGAAATACACGTCACGGAGCCAACTCGAATCGCTGGTCCAGCGAAACAGCGAACTGATGAAGTGCGGGCGACCCGCGATCGCGAAGCTCGCGGTTTCAGATGCAGCTACCAGCGACAGCGCGACCGCAATCGGAATGTACGAGCGCATGCGCCAATCTCGACGCAACAGCGGGTACAGCAGCAGCGAACCGACGGCAAACAGCGCGGTGAAGCGGGTGAGAAACGCGAACCCACCGAGCACACCCGAAAGCCACGCATCTCGTCCGTTTTGTTCTTCGACCGCCGGCACCAATCGGTCCAGCGCCGCAACGCTCAGTGCCATCGCGGCGAGATCCGGCATGATCGTCGAGCCCATCACCAGAAAGCCGCAGCTTCCAGCCATCAACACACAGGCCGCCAGCGGCGGAACGCGAAGTCGTTTTGCCAGACCGCGGAGCCCCGCCAGTGCCAGCAACCCGAACGCGAACGTCAACGAGTGCATCGCCACTTCGGATTCGCCAAACACCGCTCGCACGCCAGCGAGCAGGTACTGCCACAGCAGTGGGTGCGGGAAGTCGATGATCGCGATCCGCATCGAATCCCACTCGAACACCTGGACAAACGGGTCGAATGGGTGTTCGGAAATCAAGCGGGCATAGATCAGGAACTGCGTGTCGTCGATGTGAAAGGCCTTGTCGAGCCAGGGCAACAGCGCGAGCGCCGGCATGAGGCACACCCACACCGGATGGTCCCGCTCCAACCAACTCCGGGCACCGGACATCAATGACACGCCGGCGCAGCGTAGGACCCCGCTCGCCAGGTTGCCAGGTCCGCCCGCAGATCAGCACAAACTGCTATGGGTAGCCGCGGCGAGTGCCGCGAGCCCAAGCAGCGTGCGGGCTCGATGTGGCGAAAGGATGCGGCCCGTGACCACGGAATCGAAGCGAAACCGTCGAGCCGGCACGATCTGGTTGGCTGTTCTGGCCCTGTTCGCGGCTGTGAACGTCGCGCGGGTGACGCTATCCAGCGTCGGACATGACTTCTTCCAGTTCTGGTCGATCGGCCAGGCATCTGGGCGTGATACGCCCGTCGATCTGTACGCGAGGGCGACTTCCAGAGCCATCTCCGAACGAGCCATGAGACAGGTTTCGGGACCCCACGGCTCACAACGTGGCCGCCGCGCCGCGGCGATCAATCAACGACTCTATCCGGACGGCGTCGATCCGATCTCCACGCCGACCTACTACTCGGTCTTCGCGGCGCTGAGCACCGGAGATTACGACGCGAATCTCTTGGGCTTTCAGCTTTCTTCGACCGTGATGCTGTTGATCGCCGGATGGTTCCTATGCCGCCGCATGGGTTATACACCCATCTCCACGACCCTGGCGCTGACCGTGCTGATGCTCGTGTATGGCCCTCTGCACGCGGACATCCAAACCGGCAACACGAATCGGTTACAGCTCGCGTTGCTCGCCGGAACCTTGGCATTACACCATATCGGATCACAGAAGGTAATCAAAGTTTTTGCCGGCGCCCTGCTCGGCGGTTTGATCGCGCTGAAGCCGAATCTCGCAAGCATCCCGTTTTTCCTGGCCGCAGTGTGGATGACCGATCGGCGCTTTGCCGAGCTGCGCGCCGCGGCCATTGGATGGCTGCTGGGCGCCGGATTGGCGGTCACAATCGGCAGTCTGACGTTTTCGTGGGAATCATGGAGCCAGTGGATTTCTGCCCTTGCGGTGTACCAGAAGAACCCGGCTCCGGTCTCCCAGAGCAATTGGAGTTCGGCGCGATTGATCTTCGAGTGGACCGGAGCCGACCTGTCGCTGCTGCTGGGACTTTCGCTGCTGGCTTGCGCGGCAACATGCGCCTGGTGGGGACGGTCGCGGGCAGCCGGCACTCCCCGCGTCGATCGGGACATCGCAGCAGTGGGCAGCGCGCTACTCGTGCCGTTGATTGCGTCACAGATTGCATGGGATCACTACTTCGTGCTCGCAGTACCAGCGCTGATCGTCTCGTTGCGCCCGACGCGTGCTGCCCTGGCGCGTCAGATCGCCGCCGCCGCCGTCCTATGCGCCTGTGCGGTGTCGCCGCTGAGAATCGCGTGGCCCGAGATCGGGCCACTGGAACTCGCGATGAGCCTATCGGTGGGGATCGGCGGCTTGTTTGCACTTTCGATGCGGGAGCTGATCCATCCGTCGCCGACCGACCCCTGAGGGCTCCACATCTCGGTCGCCCTACCCCGCGTCGATCGCAGCCCCGAAGAGATCTCTGCAGATTTTGTTCTGGGTGTTCAACCCACGATCGGATGTTCGTCCGAAAGAAACAGCGGCGACTGTGTCAGATCAGTGAAGCGCCGTTCACCATGGATTCACTTCTCAGTCCGCCACTGCGTAGGTCGACTCCAGATATTCGACGATTTCTTCGGATTCAAACATTTCGGTGTTGGTATTCGGGTCGACCAGATAGGGGACCATGAGCTTGTCGGCGCGAGCCAGGAGCGCTGCGCGCTGGTCACTGCCCTTGGCGACGTTTCGCAGGCGATACGGGAGTTCCAGGCTGCATAGCGCCTCGCGAACAATGCGACAGAACGGAGACGCCTCGTAGCTGTACAACTCGAGGGGCTTGTCCGGTACGCGCGCAGCGCGGTAGAGACGACCCGAAGCGAACGGTCGGGTGAGAGATGCGAGCATCGTCGTCACATCGTTGAGCGGCCCCGCAGACAGCAACATCGGAATGGGTCCGTCACCGTAGGTAGCGAACAGATAACTCACGATGTCATCCGATTCGTACATTTCCTTGCCAGTATTGGAATCGATCAGGTAGGGAAACTGCGCCTTACCGCCCCGCTCGGTCAACTCCTGGCGGTAGCGGGGTCCCTGTTTGGGACAGGGATAAATCATCGCGTCCAAGTCGAGGACCGACAGTGCCTCGCGAACCTTGCGGCAGTACGGGCAGTTCTCGAACTCGTAAATCTGGAGCAGCTCCACCGGCCGGTTTCCGCGAGATCCGACGCTCGCGCCAGAACCGAGGCGGGCCAATGTACTCGCGATGGATGTCCCCACGTCGATATAGCGATTCAACCTGTCCTCCTTGCCCGTCCCCGGGCGACCATCCGGTATCCTACCCGCTCGGGCGTCCCCGTCGCAGTACTTGCAGGCTGCGGAAAAGCGCCTCGCATCGACCTGCACCGATCTTCGAAGTATCTCCTGACCGGCTAGAAAAACCCTTCGATCAGCATGAAGCCCAACGGCTCCAACGATCCGTACTCGCTGCGCCGCCGCCCCGTTGGGAACTGCCCGCCGACTACGACCTCCAACCAATCGCGTGGAGTGAAGCGCAACGTTGGATAGAAATTGGCACTCTTGCCCTGCCAATCGATGAGAGTGACCCAATCGAATCGGATTTCCGGCGTCACGTCGTAGCCGAGTTGCAGACCCGTCAGATGTTCGGACCGCGTGATCACCCGGCTGCCACCAAAAACGTCCGGCGAGGTCGTTGTAACGAACGGACCGGTGACACCAGCGGGTCCCCGATCGGTAGCCTCGAACAGTGGCAGCAATGGTCCGGCCCTGCCTCTGCCGAAACCCAGCGCGTTGCCGTTGTACAGGTACTCCACGAGCCCGTAGAGCCCAGTGCCGATATCGAACAAATAGTCGATAGACGCCACCACTTGAACGAAATGCGCGAGTTCATTCGGCCGGCTGCGCTCGATGGGCCACACATCCCGCTCGGGGTCGGTGTAGACGAATTCCAAGCGCGCAGCAGCATCGCCGAGATTGCCCGCGAGATCGACCCCGGCAGTCCAGGCTTCTTCGAAAACCCCCGCGACCACCGAATAGTCGATATCGGCCGCGACGCCGTGTAACCGCAGCGCGTAGCTTCGATCGTCGGCGATCTTCCCCGGTGCCAAAACGCCTTCGACGAACGTGAATCCCGAAAACAAGAAGCGCACGTCGACCGCGTCGACCCCCGCGCTCTGACTCGGCTGGAGAGCGAGTGGAGGGATCGCGTTGAACCGATCGATCGGGTTCCACAGACGGCCGACACCCCATGGAATTCGCTGCCGCCCGACCGTGGCTTCGACGTGTTCCGATTCGAACTGTACGAAGCCGCGATACAACACGTGCCGCCAGTTTGCATAGGGGTCAGAGACAATCGTCTGCTCTGCGCCGAGAAAGCTCGATCGACCCACAGTACCGGCCAACTCTGAACCGAGACCTTCGAGACGCCCGACCAGCAAATCGTGATCGTACTCGGCGACTGCAGACCAGTGCTCGTCGAGGCGAACCTCGAGCTTGGTTCGCAGCCGAGTCAATGCGACGGGTACGAACCAGTCGCCCACTTCATCGAATCCGCGACAATCGGCGAAGGTGGAGGCCAATAAGCAATTCAGATCTCCGGTCGATGCCTCGAGAAAACCGTCAGCATCAGTACCCTGGGTGAGCACAATCTGCTCGAGGAGGGATCCGCCAAAGTCGATCGAGGCCTCGCCTCGGCGCCACAATTCGCGCGCTTGGCCGGCTTCTGCGACCACCACGGTGGCGATCCAGCACAACCAGACGACACACAACCTTGTCGCCTCCACGAATGTCACCAGGCTCGCTCATCTCCGACGATCTTTCCGTCCGCCAGACGGATGGTTCGACGCGCTCGCTCGATGACGCGGATGTCGTGGGTCGAGAACAGAAATGTGACACCGCGATCGGCGTTCAAGCGCGCCATCAGATCCAGCAGCTTCCCGGCGGTCGCCGAATCCAGATTCGCCGTGGGCTCGTCCGCTAACACGATTCGGGGTCGGCTCGCGATGGCACGCGCGACTGCGACCCGCTGTTGCTGGCCACCGCTCATCTCGAGCGGGCGCTTGTCGCCCATTTCGGCGATTCCGACCTCTTCGAGCAGTTCATTTGCTCGGGCGCGCCGTTCGTTCTTCGAGACCGCCTGGAGTTCCATCACGAACTCGATGTTCTCACGAGCCGACAGCACCTGTATCAAGTTGTAGGCCTGAAAAACAAAACCCAGCTTGTGCAGACGCAGCTCGGACAGCGCGGCCGCTGACAGATTTCCGAGCCGTTGGCCGTCCAGCATGACCTCGCCAGAACTCGGCTCGTCCAGCGCTCCGAACAAGTTGAGGAGTGTCGTCTTGCCAGATCCGCTGGGTCCCGCCAGCACCGAGAACTCGCCCTCTTCGATACTCAGGTCGACGCCGAGCAGTGCCGGTGCCTCGACGCCTCGGGTCACATAGGTCTTGTAGACGCCCTGTGCTTCCAAAATCGACATGGCTCTCTCACCATTTCCCTATCGGCCCCTGCCAGTTGCCAGGCTTCAGCTGAGAGTCCGTCGTGGATTCTCTCGCCCTAAACATGGCGCACAGCCTCCGCCGGGCGAAACTGCGTAGCGCGATAGGCGGGCCAACCGCTCGCGACGGCCGCCGTCAGAAACGCCACCACGGTTGGAACAACGAAATCTTCCGTGCGCAGAACCGGTTTGATGCGCTGTCCAACGCCGAAAGACTCCAAGCCAGCGGCGAACGAACTCAGATCGATTCCCTCTTGCAACCCCGCGAGAACCGCCAACGCGAGTCCAAAACCGATTGCGAGACCCATCAGGGTGACGATCAGCGACTCGTACACGATCGACATCGCCAACCGGCTGCGCGGCATGCCAATCGCCATCAAGATCCCGATCTCGCGAACGCGCTCATAGATCGTCATCAACAACACGTTGGCGATCCCGAACAACATGGCGATGAACACAGCGCCGTAGATGATGTATCCCATCTGATCGAATACCGCGACCATGTAATCCAAGACCGGCTGAAGCTCCTTCCAGCTCCGCACCTCGAGTCCAGCGAGGCTCGACGCGAGTGAATCGCGCAACCGATCGACACCGGTGCCGTCCTTTCCAACAATCACGATCTCTGAAATCGCGCCTTCCAATGCCAGCAGGGCCTGGCTTTCGGCGAGTGGAAGAAACAGAGTCCCAGAGTCGAGCACGGCCGATGGGGTGTGAAAGATGCCGCCCACGCGGACGCCTGCGCCCGTGATGTCTCCCGACATGTCCGTCACAGACAAGACGATCTTGTCGCCGACTTCGACGTGAAGCCTCCGCGCCAACCGCTCACCGATGATGACCCGACGCTTGGTGCCATCGAGGTAGCGGCCCGAAGTCATCGAATCGGCGACGATCGAGATGTCCGACTCATTCTCCGGTTCGACCCCAACGACGCGCACACCGACACTCGCCTGCGCCGATGTAACGAGCCCTTCCCCGCGCACGCGGCGCGCGAACGCCTGTACATCGCGATTGCCCTCGAGGATCTGACCCGATCGTTCCCCACCGTCTCGCATCCGAACCCGCAGTTCGGGGCTCGCATCGTAACCCTGCGCGTGGATCTGGAGATGCCCGAGCTCGGTACCGATCGCCGTTTCGACCATCTGCACGACGATCCCGTAGTTGAAAGCCATCGCGATCAACGCTCCAGCGATTCCCACCGCAACCGCCGTCACGAGCACGGCGGAACGACGCGGATTGCGCCATACGTTGCGCCACGCGATGCGCAGGCTCATCACGTCACAGGCTCCGAAGCACGTCGATCGGGCGGCCTCGGCTGGCCTTCACTGCCGGATAGAACGCCGCCACCACCGCCAGCGCGAGAATCGTCAACGCGGAGCCGATCGGGTTCAGTGGCTTGAGCTTGAAAGTCATCACCGGCTCCGCGCCAAAGAGTTCCATCACATCCGTCATCCCGCCGGTGAGCGGAATCGGGTTGGCCTCGAAGTACAGAAGCATCGGAAGCGAGATTGCGAGCCCGATCATCAATCCGACACCCGCCAACATCACAGATTCGAAATAGACAATTCGAAATACCGCGCGAGGACGCAACCCCAAAGCCAGAACCACGCCGAACTCCTTGCGTCGCTCGAGCACGGCCATCAATACGGTGTTCAGAATTCCGAAGCCCACCACCACAACGACGATGAACACGGTGATGTACATCCCGGCGTCGTCGAGCAGAATGAATTGCACCAATTCGGGCATCAGTTCGTCCCAGGTGTTGATTTCCCATGGAGAGGCGATTAGCAGGCTTGTCTCCAGCTCCTGGCGGACTGAGGCGGCACTGTCCGCATCGTCGGTAAGGATCGCGATTTCGCTGACGCGATCACCGTACACAAAGAAATCCTGCGCGTCGGCCAGCGAGATGATCGCCAGGTTTGCATCCAGATTCAGATCCGGAAGCCGCATCACACCGACGACATCGAACAGTTCATACGCGGTCTCGAGCGAGTAGGCGACCGAGTACAGCAGCAGGCTGTCACCGACTTCCGCCGACAACTTCGCGGCCAAGCGCTGCCCGATCACGATCTCGTGGTGTCCGCCGACACTCACGAACGAACCCGACCGCACCCGCTCCGAGAGCTTCGATACGGAATTTTCCAAAGAGGGGTCGACCCCGAGCACCGCAACTCCGCTGGTCGACGTTCCCTTCGCCAACAACGCGAAATTCTGGACCCGCGGCGCATAGCCTCTCACCCCCTCGGTGTCTCGAACGCGCTGCTCGATTTCGCTGCCGAAGTAGACGAATTGCTCCAGCGTCCGGTTCTGGAGGTATCCCTCCCCCGTCACCGCCAGGTGGCCAGACGCGTATCGGACCGCATCTTCAATCATCTTCTCGTGGACACCCGCGGCCATTCCCACCGACATGACTACGAGCACGACCGCAAATACGGTCGCAGCAACCGTCAATCCCGTGCGACGCGGGTTGCGCCAGACGTTGCGCCAGGCGAGTCGGAATTCCAGCACGCTAGCCCGCTGGCCCGGCAGTTCGGCGAGCACCGACCGGGTAAGATCGGTCCCCTGGCCGAGGCCAGTGCGTCATCGAGCCTCTTCGCCGATCGACGCCAGCGAAACCACAAGCCCGGATCTGGGGTCGAACCCTGTCGAACCCCACCGAGCTTCCGAGGCTGGACATCAGTCGCGGTGTTTCAGGTTGGTGGTCGTGAAGATGTTGTCGTCGAACTCCTCATCGAAACGGAACTCGCTGATCTCGATCGACGTGCTATGCCCCTCTTTATCGTGGGGCGTCACTACCCAGTGGTGCGGCACGTGGCGACCCTTCACCTCTTTGATATCGGCGAATCGGATCGTTCGCAGCTTCACGCCGTCTTCGTCGTAGAACTCCTGGCGCAGCTGGGTGCCGTGTTCGATCCCGATCCACGTCACGATTTTCCCCCAGACTACCGGCGCATCTTCGTGCGGGATGAACTCCAATACGTAGGCGCGCTCACCTTCGACGCCGCCCGGAGCGGGATCGATTCCCAGCATCTTGTGGTCGTAGTCGTCGATCGTGCTCGATTCGTTTACCAGGTCGTCGTTCGAAAAATCGCTGCCCATCCACGGCTGCAGCATCATCGATGGCGGGATGCGCAGAGTGCGTTCCACGCGTGGCACGTAGCTCCACAGGTTTGGGTGTAGCTTCAAGAACGCGGCGCCCTTGTCCTTGGCCGGCGCTTCGATGCGAATGAACGAGCGCTTTTCGGCGCGATCGTCCCAGGATTTGAATACGACCACGCGCGGTTGCGAGAGCCGCGGTGACCGGATCGTCATCGCGGCGTCCATATAGGTTCGGTCGCTGCGAAGCGAATTCTCCGCGCGAAGCGCGACCTCGCGCGGGTCAATGTCTTGCGGTGCGGACTCGAGATGAGTGAGCGATTCTTCCGGGTCGACGGAATCAGCCGATACCGGAAGCGTGAATGCAAAGCTGATGGTGAGGAAAAGGAGGACTCCGAGACACACCTCTCGCACGATTCCTCCAGTCGACATCCGCGGGCGCGGCGCGACTATAACACCATCTCCAATCCGGCTGCAGCCCGTCACGAACGATGGGCCACAGCGCACTTGCAGTACAGTGCGAACGCGCCGCAGCGCCCACGTTTCGGTAGCGTCCTGGTGGCGAAACGGTCGAAAGCCGCTCGAGGAGGGTCCCCTGCATGTTGCCGTTGATCGTCGCGCTGGCCGTGACACTCGCCAGTCTCGGGCTCTACCTGTGGATGTCATTTCGCTGGCTCCGGACAGAGACGGGCGGAGACCGTTACTTTGCCAGACCGATCGCAAGGCGCCGAGAGTTGAAGGCCCAGATCGCGCGCCGGGCGCGGGCGTTTGTTCCGATTGTGGCAGCCCTGAATCGCGTCATTCCTTCACCATCGTTCGAGCGCAAGTTTCGCGGTGTGGCGTTCAATCCGATGATCTGCCCGCGACACACATTCGAGGCCGCCACCCGGTACACACCAGACTCCGGCGACATCTTCATCGCCACGCAGATGAAATGCGGCACGACCTGGATGCAACAAGTGGTCTACGAAGTCTTGTCTGCTGGGAAGGGAGACCTCAGCGACTCGGGCCACCGGCACATGTACGCGCTGTCGCCGTGGATCGAGTCGGGTGCATCTGTCTCGATGCAGGCGGCGCCCCGAATCGGGAGCACAGGGAAGCGCATCATCAAGACGCACTTCCCATCCAGCCTGTGTCCCTATTCCGAGGCCGCCCGATACATTTATGTCGCTCGCCACCCGGTTGCCTGCTTCGCGAGCTGCATGGACTTCATCCGCTTCCTGGCAGGGCCGATGGCGCCGTCGAGGCAGAAATTTCTCGGAAAATACTGCAGCGCCGAAATGTGGTGGCAGTCCTGGCCGGAGCACGTTGCGGGATGGTGGAACTGGTCGATCGACCGGCGCAATGTGCTGTTCATCCACTACGAGGACATGCTCTCGGATCTCGGAGCGCAGGTCGACCGCGTCGCGGCTTTTCTCGATACGGCGCTCGCTCGGGATGAAAGGAGCGAGGTCATCCGCAAGAGTCAATTTGCGTATATGAAGGAACGCGAAGAATATTTCGAGATGGCGTCGCCCACCTACTTCAGCATGGCGGGCGGAAGCTACTTTACCAGCGGGCGCGCCGATCGCGACCAGGATGTCGGACCCGCCGAACGCGAGCGCATCATGGCGTATTGCCGCAAGCAACTCGCGGGGTCGCACTACCCGCTGGGTCGATTCTATCCGGATGTGGCGGGGCCGTAGCACGGCGACGTTCGGGCAGCGGCTCTATCGGCGGGTGCTCCGCTCCCACCCCTCGCCGTTTCGTTTCAACTCGGTCGTCGGCCAGAATTGCAGGTCGAGTTTCAGCGTGATTACGTCGATTCGGCCATCGAGCGATACCGTCTGCAGCCGTACAGAACTGCGATCAGGCCGGCCCGACACCGCAGCGATGAACTCGTCGAGGTCAGCAATCGGTTGGTTGTCCACCGCGACGATCCGACGTGTCGCTGCGAGCCCGTAGCGGTTGGCTGGTGATCCGTACCAGAACCACGCAACGTACACGCCAGAGGGGTCCGCCCCACCCTGCTCTGCGATCGCGAGGTGCGGCGCCTGAAGAACCGCTCCCGCCCAGAAGAGTGCGCGATCGGTCCCCTTTCCGTCGAGCACGGCCGTCGGGACATCGCGCGTCAGCAGATTGCCATTGCGAAGCAACGTGACCCGGACGAGGGGAGCCTGGGCGGCGCGTTCGACTTCGTCGAACGCGGTCACCGTCTGGTCGTTGACCGCCAGGATCAGATCTCCGACCTGCAAGATCTCGGCAGACGGCATGCCGATCGTGACGCGCGAAATTGAGAGCGCCCGCCTCGTTCCACGGTGGTGCCGTTCGAGCTTGCGTGCGGCCGGCTCGGACAACCCGCGCGACCGCGCATCGGCCAACGTGAGTGGACGAAGCTCTACGCCGAGCGATCGCCAATTCACGCGGCGTCCTTCGCGCAGCGGGGCGATGATCTCTTCGATTCGCTCGGCATCGATGCCTGCGAAGTACGACTGTGGGGGTATGCCGCTGCCGGCCGAGAAGGAGGCCCACAGCGCGTGCACGCGCCCCTTCTTGTCCGCGATGACACCACCGACCGTCGCCGGCGTGTCCTCCAGAAGCACGACTTCGAGATTCTTCTCTCGAAAACGCGGCGGCGAGGTCAGCGGCAGCGCTGGGTTGGCGACCGACTCGACGCGGCTTTTTCGCGACACCATCTCGTGATCATCGCCCAGCCCGACGAGCCAGACCTCATCGCCTTTTTCCAGCTGGGCCGGGGTCAGCTGCGCGCTGCGAATCGGCGTATCCCCGAGTCGTGTGGGGTCGTAGCCGACGACGGCGAGATTGTGATCAGGGTGGATATAGATGACCTCGCCGGGGACCTCTACCGAGGCGGCAAAAACCAACTTCACATCCCCCATCGCGATCGGCACCGTCTCGCGGTCGACCACCACGAGCCCCGCCTCGGCGTCCACCACGAGCCCAGAACCCTTGAATCGATCTGCGTGGATTCCGTCAATCCGAAACGGCACGTCGAATTCCACCATCACGAGCGAATGGGCGAGGTCTCGCATCGGTCGCTCGAGCTCTCTGTCGAAGGTCGTGACCGCGGGTGCGGGGGATTCCGATGCGGGCGCGGCGGGTGACATCTCGCACGGCCAGCTACCGGTCGCGTCGTCGCGCTTACACCGATTCATCGGGAACCAAAGTCGATCTACGTTGACGATGGCCAGCGATTCCGCCTGCGGGTGTGCAATGTCGAAGTAGCGCACCGCAACATTCGATCCATCGGGCAGCGCCGCCCAACGGCTTTCGAAATCTGCGAGATCGTCGACCGGTTCACCCGCGAGTTCCGTGATCACCGCACCGCGGACGATGCCCGCGCGGGTCAGCGCGTAGCCTGCAGCCGCAACATACAAGCCCTGTACCGGGACACCCCGATTGCGCGCCTGCTGGTACGACAGCGGATGCACGATCCCGCCCCCGGTCTCGAGGTAGCTGCCCGGCGTTATCGAATGGAGATCCTGAACCTCGACGCTGGCTCGGACGGTCTTGCCGCCGCGCTCCAACAACAGCTCGACCGTCTCGCCCACGCTGGCGTCGAGCAGCGACTCGAGCCCCAGAAAACCGGTCGAGTAGGTATCACCAAAACCCAGCAGGATATCGCCCACTTTGAGTTTCGCGTGGCCCGGCCCGCCCGGGACGACCTCGTCGACGACCAGCAGGCCGGTGGCTTCGGGAAAACGCTCGCGAAGCGCGCCCTCCGTCTCGGGTCGCAGCCCGAGCCGCCTCAATTCGTCATAGGGTCGATTGACGAACACCGTCTGCAGTGTGCCGCGAGAAACGGGCTGACCACTCCGGATCAGCTCGAGTGCGCGCACGATTCGATCGAGTGGCAGGTAGTAGCTCGACGACGCCAGCTGGTTGCCTCCCGCATTGAGCGCCACGACATGCCCGTGTACGTCCACCACCGGGGACCCGGACGAGCCGCCGGAAGTCGCCGACGCCGCCTGGTAGTAGAATGTGTTGAAATCGTTGTACCCCTCGCGGCCATACCGCGGCGCATCGCGGTCGAGCCGCGCGAGCGTCCCGGACAGGATCGACAGTTTTTCTCCCGCGTCGTTCCCGACCACTCGAATCTCGGCTCCAACGACCGCGTGATCGGCGACCAGCGGCAGTTCAGTGGGCTTCATGAATTCGACGGCGCTGGGGTCGTACTGGTAGAACCCGAAGTCGTGTACAGGGTCGCGGTAGATCACCTTGACTTCGACTTCCTCGTGATTCAAGAAGACGGCTTCGGCGACGACGGGACCCGGGTTGGCGACATGCCGATTGGTGAGAATCAACCCCCGCTCGGCGTCTACGACGAAACCAGTCGCCATCGTAGATGCCGCATTCTCCGTGTCGAACGAACGCGGAATACTGACCCGCAACACGACAACGCCGGACGCGACTCGCTCGAGCGCCTGCTGCCAACCGTTGACCGGTGGTCCGGCCGATGCCGGGGCCGAGAGCAGCGAGAACAGCGCCAGTGCGGGCAGTATCGCCCAGGCGGCCGAACCGGTTAGTCGCGCTCCGCGATACCGGCTATGCCGACGAATTTTCGCCCGCCACTGCGATGCGATCCAGATATCGCTTCACGTATTTTCCGAGCACGTCCGCTTCGAGGTTCACAGGGTCTCCAGGGTCGCAGTCAGACAGCGTCGTGACGTCCAGCGTGTGCGGAATCAACGCCACGTCGAATCCGGATTCCCAAACGCCCACCACCGTCAGCGACACACCGTCTACCGCGACCGATCCCTTCTCGACGAGGAAGTCAGCGATTTCGGGGCCGCAGTCGATGGCGAGGCGCACATCGTCCCCATCCCGAGTCAGCGCGCGCACGCAGCCGATCCCGTCGACGTGGCCCTGTACGATGTGCCCATCCAGCCGATCGCTGGCGCGCATGGCACGCTCGAGGTTCACCCGCGAGCCGACCGCCAGCGCACCCATCGAAGTGCGATCCAGTGTCTCGCGGATCGCATCGAAGCCCAGCCGTGGGCCATCGATCACAGTGACTGTGAGACATCCCCCGTTGACGGCGATGCTGTCACCGATCCCCACGCCTTCGACGATCGACGGCGCTTCGATGGTCAGTCGGGTCAAATCGCCACACTGTTCGATCTGGGAGACGACTCCAACGGTTTCTACGATCCCGGTGAACACGACCGGCTAACCGGCCTGGCCGCGCCGGTCGAGCTGCCGGAACATCTCGTCGCGAACGACTTGATAATTGGCTGCAAGCTCCACGGGTGGGTTGGCGAGCGTGGATTCGATGCCCGAGAGTTCCATTCGGTGATAGCTGACTTTCTGCTCCACGAATTTCAATCCGTGCGCAGTCGACAACACGACGACCCGATCATTCTTGTTGATCTCGCCTCGCGACACGACCTTCTCCAGCGCTGCCAGCGCTACGCCCGTGTGCGGGCAGTTGAACAGACCGGTTCGATCTGCTCGCGCGCATGAATCGGCGATCTCGTTCTCACTCGCCTGCTCGACGATGCCGCCGTAGCGCTTCAACGCGTCGATCGCCTTGTCGATCGACACCGGATTACCGATCTGGATCGCGGTCGCGAGCGTCGGGCGCGCGGCGATCGGCTCATACACCTCGAACCCGCGCTTGAACGACAGATACAGCGGATTGGCCGCTTCGGCCTGTGCACAGATGATCCGGGGTCGGCGATTGATCAGCCCCAGATCGATCATCATATCGAGCCCCTTGGCGAGCGCCGATACGTTGCCGAGGTTGCCACCGGGAATCACCATCCAATCGGGTGCCTCCCAGTCGAATTGCTGAACAATTTCAATGCCGACCGTCTTCTGGCCTTCGATCCGCAGACTGTTCATCGAGTTGGCGAGATACACACCGTCATTTTCGGCTACCTGCTTGACGATATTCATGCATCCGTCGAAGTCGGTATCGAGTGCGAAAACGATCGCACCGTTTGCGACCGGCTGAATCAATTGCGCGATCGAGACCTTTCCCCTGGGCAGGAAGACGATCGCAGGAATTCCCGCAGCAGCCGCGTAGGCGGCCAGCGCGGCCGAGGTGTCGCCAGTGGAAGCACACGCAACAGCACGGACATACGCGCCTTTGGCGATCATGTCCTTCACCTGCGAGACGAGCGCCGTCATGCCGAGGTCCTTGAATGAACCTGTGTGCGTGTTGCCGCATTGCTTGATCCACAGGTCCTTCAGACCCAGTTGTTTTCCGTAGCGATCGGCCCAGAAGAGATTGGTGTTGCCCTCGTACATCGAGACGACATTTGCGTTGTCGATCCCGGGCAAGACCCACTCTTTCTTGCCCCAGACACCAGACGCGTAGGGCCAATCGGTCGAGTGCGATCGAGTCTTGAAGATTCGTTTCCACTCATCGGCCGACGTCTTGCGCAATTCGGCGATATCGTGCTGCACCTCGAGCAGCGCTCCGTCTCTCGCCTTGTAGATGATATCATCGAGCTCATATCGCTCTGTCGCGTCGGAGATACTCTGAAACCATGCCCTGTATTGGGGCTTTGACTCAGACGAGTCGTGCGAGTCTGACTTCTCATTCATCTCTACAACCCCTCCTCGATTCGGATCAATCGGGTGGGGGCCACGACGTCACCGAGCCGATCGATCTCCGCTAATGCTCCGCGCAGTGCCAACTCTGGTGCGAGGTGGGTCTGCATCAAGACCGGTACCGACGCCACCGGACCCGCCCTCCCCTTCTGAATCACCGACGCGATACCGATTTCGTACTCGCCCAGCACACCCGTGATTTGCGCAAGCACTCCCGGTCGATCGACCACGGTAAAGCGCAGATAGGCTCGACCGTTCAACTCCCTCAGAGACAACAGCGGTTTTGGTGTGAATTGCTTCGGTTGGTAAGACAGCGGCGGAACGCGCCCGGCGGCACCCCGGCGCAGATCGCGCGCGATCTCGATCAGGTCGCCCACCACGGCGCTAGCGGTCGGCATCTCGCCCGCGCCGGCGCCGTAGTAGAGGGTCCGACCGACCGCATCACCGGTGACTGCCACCGCGTTCATCGCACCGGCAACGCTGGCGAGCAAGCTGGCGCGCGGGATCATTGTCGGGTGGACACGCGCTTCGATCCGCTCGCTGCCCCCCGCGGCGGCAGGCGGGTGCGATTTCGCGATGCCCAACAACTTGATCCGATATCCGAACTCTTCGGCGGCTTCGAAATCCACCGGCAACAGGCCCCGAATTCCCTCGGTCGGGATCTCCTTGTACGTCAGCTCCGCTCCGAAAGCCATCGCCGCCAGCAGCGCGAGCTTGTGAGCGGCGTCGATCCCATCCAGGTCAAACGTCGGGTCGGCTTCCGCGTAGCCCAGATCCTGTGCGCGCTTGACGACGACATCGAAATCCTCTCCGGTCTGTTCCATTTCCGTGAGGACGTAGTTCGTGGTGCCATTCATAATGCCGTGCAGGCTTTCGATCCGGTTCGCCGCAAGCCCCTCGCGAAGCGCACGGAGAACCGGAATCCCACCGCCGACGCTGGCTTCGAATGCGACGTCGACCTCGCGGCGGGCGGCCGCATCGAATATCTCCTTGCCGTGCAGTGCGAGGAGCGCCTTGTTGGCAGTGACCACGGGTTTCCCGGCATCGATCGCGCGCAAGATCATCCGCTTGGCGACGTCGAAGCCGCCAATCAGCTCGATCACGATCGATACCCGGGGATCCGCGATCAATGCATCTGCGTCGTTGTCGAAGCCAATCCCATCGAGATCGACACCGCGGTCCGTATCGAGATCGAGATCGGCGATCCGCACCAGCCGCAGAGGGAACCCCAGTCGCTGTTCGATGACGTCCGCATTCTTTCTCAGCAACTTGACGACACCCGTCCCGATCGTCCCGAATCCGATCAGACCGACGCCTATGCCGTTCTCCCCCGCGCGCACAGCATCGGCCACGGCTACTTCTGCCCTGGGCCGGCCCGCAACAGGCGCCGAATCCCGCGAACCGCCTGTCGGATCCGGTGCCGATTTTCGATCAAGGCGAAGCGCACGTAGCCTTCACCGTTTTCACCAAAGCCCACGCCGGCTGAGACCGCGACATTTGCCTCGACAAGCAATCGCTTGGAGAACTCCAGCGAACCCATGTCCCGAAACGCCTCCGGAATCCTGGCCCACACGAACATCGTGCCCAGCGGCGATTCGATCTTCCACGAGCCCTCACCAGGCGCCCCAAGCCCATCGATCAGCGCATCGCGTCGCAACCGATACTCCTCGACGTTCTCGTCGACACAATCTTGTGGGCCGCGGAGGGCGACGATCGCGCCGATCTGGATCGACTGTGGCATCCCGTAGTCGAGGTAACTTTTGATGCGCCCAAGTGCGTGGATCATTTCGGGGTTGCCGCACGCGAAGCCGACCCGCCATCCCGCCATCGAATGACTCTTCGAAAGCGATACGAACTCGATCGCGATGTCTTTAGCGCCCGGCACTTCGAGGATACTGGGCGCCTTGTAGCCATCGAAGCACAACTCGGCGTAGGCAAAATCGTGCAACAACATCAAGTCGTGCTCGCGGGCGAAGTCTACGACCCTCTCCAGGAACGGCAGGTCGACGACCTGCGTGGTCGGGTTATGGGGAAACGAGATGATCAACATCTTCGGTTTCGGCCAGGTGGTCGCGATCGCGCGCTCGAGATTCTCGATAAAGTCCGTATCGGCAGTAAGCGGAACGTGCCGCAGGTCGCCGCCCGCGATGATCACAGAGTACTGGTGGATCGGATACGCCGGGTCTGGACACAGAACCACGTCGCCAGGTCCGATCGTCATCAACACGAAATGCGACAGGCCCTCTTTGGCACCCATCACCGCAATGGCCTCGCGCTCCGGGTCAAGCGACACCTGGTGGCGCCGTTCGTACCATTCGCAAATCGCCGCGCGAAGGTTCGGAACACCACGGGAAGCCGAATAACGGTGGTTACGGGGGTCGCGTGCCGCGTCGCAGATCTTTTCGACGACGTGAACCGGTGTCGCCAGGTCAGGGTTCCCCATTCCCAGATCGACGATGTCCTCGCCGGCCCGGCGCGCCGATTTCATCATTTCGATGACCTCGGCCAGGACATAAGGGGGCAAGCGATTGAGCTTGTTGAAGTCGTGTCGGATCGGTCCCGCCAGCATCGCCTCGTACGCCTCGTCTTGTAGAACCGGTGCGGTTCATGATTGTTGCCGGTTTCGCGATCTCATGGGCCAGCCGCGGCAAACCACTGTCGAGACGTCATGCACGACGTCGCGTACCGGCTAATTGCGCAAGATTATTGAAGAAATCCGGTCTGGGCAAGCAGACAATCAGGCCGGTTCGGCGCCGTCGATGCGGCGTCCCACGCTGAACAGCAACACCGCGATTGTGGCGGTCGCGCACACGGCTGCAACAGGGAGGTTCCAGCCGGAAACGAACACGGCGGGTAGGTATCCGCACACGATGGCGATGGCCGCGGTCGCAATCGCGTACGGCGTTTGCGTTCGGACATGATCGATGTGGTCACTTCCACTCGAGACCGACGACAGCACGGTCGTGTCCGAGATCGGTGAGCAATGGTCTCCGAAGATGGATCCATCGAGCACAGCACCGATCGATACGATGACCATGCCGAAGGCACCCAGGGCGGTTTCCGGTCCCAGCGCGGATGCGAGGCCAACCACGTTCGGCAGCAGAATCGCCATCGTCGACCACGACGAGCCGGTTGCGAAAGAGACCGCGCAACCGACCAGGAACAGCAGCAAGGGCAGCAATACCGGCGGCAATGCGCCCGAGAGCAGCGCGACCAGATAGTCGGCTGTCGCCAGATCCGCGCAGACTGCTCCGATCATCCAGGCTTCTAACAACAAGACGACTGCGAATCCCAACGCGCCGGCCCCTCCGCGAGCGGCATGGAATAGCTCCGATGCGCGCAGATGGGGCCGCGATGTTGATCTACTCGCGAACGGCGCGCTCCAGGCCGTCGCGGTTGCCAGAGCCGCGAAGATGCCTGCATGTGCGAAATAACCAGGGACGGCTCCACCGCTGAACTCGACGACGGGGTCGCCCAACGCCGCTGAGCCGATCGCGCCGATCACAATCGCCAGCCGGGTGGTCGTCGAGCCGGCCAAGAAGACTGCGAGGCCGAGTCCGGCGCAGGCGCCTGCGAAAATCGGCGCAGCGCCGCCTCCCGCCAGCAGCACAGGGGTCAGCCCTTCGAGCGATAGCAGGCTGGCCGGTGCGCTGGCGAGAACCGCGAAACCACCGCCGTCCCAAAAGATCCGCAACACGGTCACCAACAGTGTCGCCCCCACCGGCAACGCGGCGATCAATGGGTCTCCGGGCATCTGAGGCGCGGGTTCCATGCTCGAGAGCGCTTCGGAGATCGGAGCGCGTCCACCCCGCCGAACCAACAACCCCTGGCTCCTGGCTCGTCGCTCCGCGCGCGCCATCGGGCCGAAATCGCGACCGCTGGCGATCGTCAACGCGACAAACAACAGTGTAAACCAGCAGTAGTAGCGATATGGCAGGGCCTGAAGAAAGATCGAATATCCGCTCTGTGCGATGCCGACCTCCGGGAGCTGCGCACTGAACACAGACACCTCGAATGCGATCCATGTCGACAACAACGAAATTCCCGCGATGGGCGCGGCCGTGCTGTCGACGATGTACGCGAGCTTCTCCCTGGAGATCCGCAGCCGATCGGTCAGCGGCCTCATCGTCGAGCCGACCAACATGCAATTCGCATAGTCATCGAAGAAGATCAACAGTCCCATACCCCATGTCAGGAACAACGCGGAACGCACCGACCGCGCAAAGCGCAACATCCGCTCGACGAGCCCTTGGACACCGCCGGCGCGGGTCATCACTCCGATCATCGCCACGAGCGCTACCACGAAGCCAATGATTTCGATGCGAAAGGTGTCGAACAGTTCGTTCCACAGGTAGACCGCTGCCACATCGCGCAGCCCAACCAGCCAGGCCATGCCGGTAGCTCCCTGCTCCACGGCCATCAGCGTCGACCCGGCGTAGATTCCGATGAACAACGCGAGCAAGGTGCGTCTCGTCACCAACGCGATCGCAATCGCGATTAGCGGCGGCAACAGCGCGCTGCGCCCGGGCAGGCTCCGCGAAGCCCCCGCGGCGATCTCGACGACGCGGTCGGCGACAGTCGCAGTGACCGAAACGCGGTCGCCGACAGAGACGATCTCGAACTGGAGCGCGATATTGTCCGTTGCTGTGTCTGGCCCGGAGCCAACCTCCAATCGCGCCCGATCGGCCCGACGCTGCTCGGAATATCGGTTCAGGTTCGCCGCGAGCACCCGTTCGAACGCTGGTTCGTGGATCGTCGCGCCATCGATCCGAAACGAGGCCGTCAGTGACGGGTCCTCGCGATCCGCCAGTAGCTCGTCCAGTGAACGAAACAACGAAGTGCGTATTGGCTCGGCCTGCCCGATCGCGCGCAGGTCGTCGCCGAGCAAATGGCCGACCGCGAGAGCCACCAGTTCGGATCGGTCTGCGGCCGGCCAGAGCAGAGCCGCAGACAACGCGAGGCCCACCGCGAGGGAGATGCCTCGCGACCAAGCGGACGACGCTCCGCTGGAGGTGCCCGCCAGGGTTCTACCCCCGCTTTGTCGGCAAGTGGATGAGCATAGAGCCGGACCCGCCGGCCGTGTCGACCGTGACGAAGGTCGGACCTACAGAAACGGAATCATCAGCAACGCGACGACGTTGATCAACTTGAGCATCGGGTTGATGGCCGGCCCCGCTGTATCCTTGTACGGGTCGCCGACGGTGTCTCCGGTCACAGCCGCCTTGTGCGCTTCGGAGCCCTTGCCGCCGTACTGGCCCATCTCGATGTACTTCTTCGCGTTGTCCCAGGCCGCCCCGCCGGTCGTCATCGAGAGCGCCACGCAGACACCCGAGACGATCGATCCGATCAGCAGGCCACCCAGCGCATCGGCGCCGAGTGAGATGCCAACGACGATCGGGATCACCGCCGGGATCAACGCGGGAGCGATCATTTGCCGGAGTGCCTCCTGGGTGACGATGTCGACGCAAGTGCGATAATCGGGCTTGCCCGTGCCTTCCATGATGCCTTCGATTTCGCGGAACTGGCGTCGCACTTCGTCGACCACCTTGCCACCTGCGACACTGACGGCGTCCATCGCCAAGGACGCAAAAATGAACGGAATCATCGCTCCGATGAACAAGCCGGCCAGTACATCGGGATTCGACAGATCGAAGTTTGCCTCCACCCCGACGCTGCGCAGGTCCGCAATGTAGGTGGCGAACAGCACCACTGCGGCGAGCGCAGCAGACGCGATCGCATAGCCTTTGGTAACGGCCTTCGTGGTGTTTCCGAACGCGTCGAGCGGGTCGGTCACGGCGCGCACCTCGTCGCCGAGGTCGGCCATTTCGGCGATGCCGCCGGCGTTGTCGGTGATCGGCCCATAGGCGTCGATCGAGACCACGAGGCCGGCCAACGACAGCATACTCATCGCCGCGATCGATACTCCGCAAAGACCCGCGAGGCTATAGGTCGTCACGATCGCCACGACGATTAGGACGACCGGCACGACGGTGGCCTGCATGCCTACCGCGAGGCCACTGATCACGTTGGTGCCGTGCCCGCCCTCGCTCGCCTTCGCAATGCGATCGACGAAGCGCGAACCGTCGCCCGTGTAGATGTCTGTGATCCACATCATCGCACCCGTAACGACGCCGCCGACTAGCGCACAGAACCAAAGGCTGACACCCCCAAGATCTACCCCCTGGGCGTCGCTGTCCGGGAAATCGACAAACAGATTCACGACGAGCAACAGTGCCAGCATCAGACCGGTCGCGACCGCCAAGCCCAGATACATCGCCCCCATCACCGCAGGCTGCTGTCCGGCGACCGGTTCATCGATCTTCACGAAGCGCAGCGCTGCCAGGGTTCCAATGATGCCAACCGCGCCTACCACGAGCGGGTACAAGAACATCGTCGCGTTGCCGGGAAAAATGATGTGTGCCAGCAGCATGGCCGCTGCAGCCGTCACGCAGAAGGTCTCGAACAAGTCGGCCGCCATGCCCGCACAGTCGCCCACATTGTCGCCCACGTTGTCGGCGATCACGGCCGGATTTCGCGGATCGTCTTCGGGAATGTTCGCCTCGACCTTTCCGACCAGGTCCGCGCCGACATCGGCGCCCTTGGTAAAAATGCCACCACCGAGTCGCGCGAATACCGAGATGAGAGATCCACCGAACGCCAACCCGATCAACGCGTCGGGCTCCGTTTTGCCGTTGGCATGCATCATCCAGACGACCAGTACGAGGCAGAGCAGACCGGCACCGACCACGATCAGACCGGTCACGGTGCCGCCCTGGAAGGCCAAGTTGAACGCGCGGCTGTAACCGGATTTCGCAGCCTCTGCGACGCGCACGTTGGCGCTCACCGATACGTTCATGCCGATGAAGCCGGCGAGCGCACTCGCGGTGGCACCCAGCAAGAACCCACCGGCGTACCACCAGCCCAGCAACACGCCGATCAGCAGCATGATGGGTGCGCCGACCATTGCGACGGTCCGGTACTGGCGGTTCAGGAATGCGGATGCCCCGGCGCTGATCGCGGCCGCGATCTCGTTGGCACGCTCATGAGTAGCGGGTGCGGCTAGCACGACGCGGTAGAGCCAAGCGCCGGTGCCGAGGGCGAACAGCGCTGCCACGAAGGCGATGATGACCATTTGGCGGTGTCTCCAACTCTGTCGAATTACGGGGTCGTTGCGCGCTTCGGTCGCACGCTGCGACCTCGGGTGACAGTCCGGGGAACTCCCACGGTGACTGTTCGCCGCCCGTCCATTCGGGGCGGAAATGGGCGGCGGGACACTAGACGGCTGGGCCCGAATCGTCCAGTACTTGCTGGCTCTTTTGCCACAGACGCGCCCGGTCCGGCCGGTTGCCATTCGAGCGAGCGGTGCGGATCTTGCCTATTACCTGATTGGCTACTTTCCGACTATCAATCGCTGCGAATCGGTGGCTGCGACGACTTGCTTGCTCGTGAAACATGCCGTGGGCGACGATCGGCATACGGGGAGATCCCATGAACGGAGCCGAAGCCGCGATCCGAACAGCGATTCGAGCCGGGGTCGACGTGTGTTTTGCGAATCCGGGCACAACCGAACTCGCATGGGTTCAGGCGCTGGACTCGGTGGGCGGTATCCGGGCGGTTCTCGGGCTGTTCGAGGGTGTCTGCACTGGCGCCGCAGACGGCTACGGACGCATGACCGATCGCCCCGGCTTGACTCTGCTTCACCTTGGACCCGGCTTTGCCAACGGGATCGCCAATCTCCACAACGCGCGGCGCGCGCGATCGCCGATCGTCAACCTGATCGGGGATCACGCGAGCTGGCACCTGGCCGCCGACGCACCGCTGACATCGGATATCACCTCCCTGGCGACTCCGGTATCGAACTGGATCCGAAACAACACTTCAGCGGCCACACTCGCTTCGGATCTGGCCGAAGCGTGGGCCGAAGCAGCCGGAATCCCCGGCCGGATCGCGACCCTGATCGCTCCGACCGACTTCCAACTGGGTGAAGGCCAACCTGTCAAGGCACCGCCGCGGCGCGCCACACCCGGGATCGACGCGGACCGAATCTCTCGCGCCGCGAAGGCGCTCCGCGGCGCACAACGGCCGCTATTTTTCGTCGGAGGACGCGCGCTACGCGAGCCAGGCCTTCGCGCGGCCGCTCGGATCGCCGCCTCGACCGGGGCACGCATCGTCTGCGAGACCTTCCCCGCGCGGCTCGAGCGTGGTGGCGACCTTCCGGCGATCGAGCGACTCCCCTACTTCCCCGACCAGGCGATCGAAGCGATCTGCGAACACGACGTCATCGTCCTCGCCGGCGCGAACGCTCCGGTTTCGTTCTTTGGCTACGAGGGCATCCCGAGCTTGCTGGCGGGGCCGGATACACAGATTGTTGCGCTTTCGAGTCCAGAGCAAGACGTCGAGGGTTCGCTTCAGAACCTCGCAGACGCATTGACGGGAAGCGGAGATTCGCCGGTAGCTGGCGCCAGCCAGCCGCGCGCGGAGGCACCCAAGGGGGCACTCCACCCAGCGAGCCTCGGGCTCGCGCTGGCTGCCGCCCAGCCAGAGGGGGCAATCGTCGTCGACGAGGGCGCGACGAGCGGAATGCCGTATTTCCTGGCTGCGGCCGGCGCCCCACGACACACGTATCTGGGGCTCACAGGCGGAGCAATCGGCCAGGGCTTGCCCTGTGCGACCGGTGCTGCAATCGGCTGTCCAGATCGGCAGGTGATCGCGCTGCAAGCGGACGGCAGCGGCGCCTATACCGTCCAGGCCTTGTGGACGCAGGCGCGCGAGTCGCTCGACGTAGTCACCCTACTTTGTTCGAATCGGGCCTATCGGATTCTACAGGTCGAACTCGGGCGCGCCGGGGTAGCCGAACCGGGCCCGATCGCGAAGTCGTTGACCGATCTGTCTCGGCCGACACTCGATTGGGTATCACTCGCCCAGGGCTTTGGCGTCCCAGCCGCTCGCGTAGAGACCGCAGACGAGTTGAACGTCCAACTCGAGATCGCATTCGCAGAGTCGGGTCCCCGCTTGATCGAATTGGAGCTGGGTTGAAGTAGCCGCCGCCGGCCTAGCGCTTGCGCGGATGCACGGAGACGCAGTCGACCCATTTGTCGCGGGTAATCAGAGTCGAGTCCCGAAACACGACGCGACAAAGTCGTTCATCAGATGAGACTTCGGTCAGCACGCCGATGCCCGACCACACTTCGGCCGCCGAGTGATCGACGAACACCGGAGTTCCCTTGTTGGGGAGGCACGCAAGGACCGCCGTGCCGCAGCAGGCTGCCGCAATGACTGCCAGAATCCAGCGTGCGCCCATGCGCTTCGAATCGGCCGCTCCGAGGCCAAACTGAAGCCTGCTTTGCCAGCAGTCCGCTGAATAACCCTGACCGAGCCAGCTGCGGTCATTTGGCCCAGAAGTGGCGGTCAAGGCCACCGATGCGTGCCGGCATCGCCGGCCGTCTCGGCGCGTAACCCAGCTCTCTCTGGCGCGAGGTTTCGGAACGCAGAGATCCGGTCGAAGGTCCGTCGGGCGACTGAAGCGTTGTTCGACGGACTGCCTCGCCTCAGCGCGGCCCGCTGACCCGACCCAGCTGGAAATGTTCGATCGGCTCGTTCGACCAACCCCACGGCACGTAGCCGGAACGGTGGCTGTAGAAACCCACACCGGCGTCGGCGTTGGTCGTTCGCAATGGCAACCAACTGCGGAAGCTGCGACTCCAGACCTGGCGCATACGGTACTCGGACATGTTCTGGCTGACATCGAGTTGGGCCACATTGCGCGCGGTCGCGATCCAGTCGCCGGCGGCGAGATCCGTTCGACCGTACATCGGAGGGACCACTGCATGGAAACCCTTCCGCTCGAGATAGTGCTGAAGTCCCCATTGTCCGACGAAGTAGCGCGCACCAGCCTGGTCACCGATTTCCGACGCGATGTTCCCGGCTGCCGTCCGATAGGAGTTGGCCTGTTCCATGTCGGCCCAGGCGAGCAAAAATGACAAGGGCATTGCGACCATGGCGACAGCGATGCTCGCTGCTCTGGTTGGCCGCATGTCCTGATCTCGAAACAACAACAACAGCAGCGGCGGCGCAGCAAGCAGCGCGTCCGCCGCGTTCACGTGCCAGTTCAAGAACATCGAAAAGAACAACGTGCCGCCGAGCCACAACAACAAGAACCGATCCGTCGAGTCGCCCAGCAATAGCGTCGGCCGCAGGCTCCTGGCGACGAGCAGGAAGCCGCCCGCAAAACCGACTGCAGCGAGCATCGAACCTTCAATATCGAGCGGAACCCGCCGGGGCGGATCGCCTTCCGGCAGCACGTAGACCACCACGGCCGTCCCGATCAGCAGTCCGGCCACCGCGAGTTCGATGCCCTTCGATCCGCGCAGCAGCACCCGCAGCCAGATCGCGATCGGAAACAGCAGCGCCGCACCGGTGTAGACGAACGTCGTCGAAGTGTGATTCCAGAACTCAGCACTCTGCCATTTTTTCATGTCGGTGACGACATCGGTAGATCCGAGAAAATGGACTTCGCCGTAAACGGCGTGCGTGTACGCTCCCCACACAGTCCAGATCGCGATTGGCACCCCGACGACACGCAACATCTGCGCCACCGGCTTCCAGCCCAGCGGTCTCGACAGGAGCACGACACCGGCAGCGAGCAGCGGCGCGGTGGAAAAGCCCACGTACTTCATCAATCCGGCTGCCCCCGCGCAGAACCCGGCCGTCCAGCCCCAGCGCGCGAGACCGGTTTCGTTCGCGCGCAGCAGCGCAAGAACACTCATGAGCCACAGCGCGAGGGTCGGGATATCGAGCATCAACGTGGTCGCGAGCACCAGGAACGCAGGCGTCGCAACCAGCAGCGCGGTCGGCGCGACCCCGTCGCCACACAGGCGACGACTGATTCCCAGAAACGCGAGTGCCGCGATCAACGGAAACGGCAGGAGCGCCGCGTGTAACACCGCATCCGACTCTCCGAACAATGCGATGAACGGTGCCAGGTAATACGAAAGCAGCGGCGGATTGCGGTTGAAGACGGCGGCCTTCGGTGACGTCGGGTCCCAGATCATCTCGAAGCCGTACGGATCGCTGGGGTCAATCAAGATCTGCTGAGCGACCTCGACGAACACGGGACCGTCGATCGAGATCGCCCCGGGAACAAATGCCAGCAGGGGCAACACCACCCACGCGATGAGCCACCCTATTTCCCAGTCGCGACCGCGCGGGTTCGATCGATTGCGCAGCGAGTTCGGCGGCGAGTCAGCCATCACGCTTCATTCGGTCGGGGGAGGTGGCTCTTCGCCCTCGAAATACCCGAGGCTCCGGAGTTGATCGAGGATCTCCGCCTCCATTCCCGACTCGCCGTCCTCAACGTATTCGATGGGTGTTGTGTCGTGGCTCGGGATCGAAGGCCCGGGTGGGAGATCGATGAACGCCGCCGGCCGGCCGGCCATGTCCGCGCCGATCGGTATTCCAAGCCAGCGCAACACGCTGGGTGTGACGTCGTTCACCGATACCCATTCATCTTTGGGCGGAATCGAGATATGTGGACCACTCGCAAAGAACAGACCATCCAATGCGCGTGGCGAGTCGTGCACGCCGGTGAGCACCATCATCTTTGTGCCGGCTTCGAAACCGTGATCGGACACAACCAGGACCAGATCATCGGGTCCGAAGCCACGGGCCAGTTCTCCGATTAGCGCATCGGTGTAGCGATAATATTGGTGCAAGGCGTCATGCATCGCGGCTTTCTTTGCATCGGTCAGTCCGTATTCACCCTGATAGGCGCTGTCCGGCTCGACGCCGAACCAGAGCCGATGGGACACGCGATCGATTCCCGGCAGGAAGACCATCAACAAATCGGGTCGCAGCTCCTGATCGACCGCGGATGCGATGCGCGTTACCACCTGATCGTTTCGGTAGCGTTGCGACAGCTTCCCAGGGAGGATCCATTCCGGAAACACGGACGCGTCGGCAAATGGGTCGCCGATCTCGGTCAGTGGCTCTTCTTCGGCCACCAGCGCGTCGACCTTCTCTTGCCATTGCGCTGGAAAAACGATCGATCCAGTCGCTGTGTCCGACGTGTCACTCGCGATTCGCCGCCGCCCTGCGAGCTCCATGGGAAGCAGGTGGTCAGAGACGATGACGCCGTTGACCTTCTCCAGAGGGAATGTGGTCCACCAGTTGATGACGGCTACTTTGAAACCGGCATCCGAAGCGATGTTCCACAGCGCGTGCGCGGTCCGGTCACGGCTGCTGAACAAGTGACGGCTGCCATCAGGCTCGATCTTCGAAAAGTTCAGGATCCCGTGTTGGGTTGGCACTTTGCCGGTGGCAATCGACGCCCAGATGCGGGGGGAAATGAGCGGTAGGTGCGATCGCAAAGCGCCAAACACACCTTCGGAGCCCAGCTTCGAGAGGTTAGGCAACTCGCCCCGATCGAGCATGGGGCGTGCGATTCGCAGTGTCGCGCCATCGATCCCCACAAGCAGCACACGCCCGCGAACTCTCGGCTCGCTACCGCAGCCGACCCAGCAAAGGCAGACGACCAACAGGATCGCAAGCGCCAGCGCGGCTGGCGCGGTGAATCGGCAATGCACACCACACCCCGCAAAAAACCCGGATCAACATAGAGCACGCGGCGAGCTACTGCTGCCGAGGTCCGGTCCCGCCGATAGAATGACGCTCAGTGAGAGCAATGGCGCCTCCCCCGCGACGACTAAAGCCGAGGCGAACGCGTTGAACCGCCCGAACCACCAGCCACGTACGAGCTGGGAACGCTGTTTCGGTCATCCGATTGCAGCTCCCCTACTGTGGGGTCTCATAGCCGGGGTCTTTGGTGCATTTACGGCGAGACTCGACCCCAATGTGCTCGAAGAGGGCATCATTTTACACACCGCCCAGCGTATGCTTGCGGGAGAGCATCTCTACCGAGACATCATCGTCCACACCGCGCCGCTTCCCTATGAGTTGCTCGCTGCCTGTTTCCGGCTGTTCGGAGCCGAGCTTTGGGTCGCCCGGGCATTGTTGGTTTGCTTTCAGATGCTGGGGGTTTCGGCGTTGTTCGCGCTGGTGCGCCGGAGTGGGACGAGCGAACTCGCGCACTGCGCGGCGGCGATCGTCGCGACCGCGCCGGTCTTCCTGTTCCCACAGATATCGAATTACTACTACACGACGATTGCGTTCTACCTGGCCCTCGCAGCCTCCTACATGGGAGCGCGGGCCGTGGAGTCGCAGCGATGGGCTGTGTGCGCAGGTGCGATGCTCTCTGTCATCGCGCTGTGCAAGCAGACAACCGGTGTGGTCTTCGCCGTTCCATTTGTCATCGCACTTTTCGTGCTGACCGCGCCGAGTCAACGGCCGCGCCGGGCGTTGGCGGTGGTTGGTGGCGGCGCGTTGCTCGCGGCCGCCACGCTCGGAGCCTATGCACTTCGCGGCGATCTGGCGGATTTGATATTCGGAATCGTCGAACTCCCGCTCTCCATGGGAAGCAGCTACCGCGCGCCCTATTTGAATATCTGGCCGCTCGGCGAGTTGGCACAGGATGTCAGCGAGAACTGGGTGATGTATGTGCCGGGCCTCTACTACCTGAAGCATGGGCTGTTCGCGACGCTCGGCCAGCCCATCATCGTGACGACCCAATTTCTGTACGCGCTGCCGTTTTGTGCGGTAGCGGCAACCCTGCTGCGCGCCTGGCGGGGCGGGCTGACGACTGCCGGATGGCTGCACGGCGCGGTTCTGCTCGCGATGACGTCGAACGTATTTCCTCGGTCGTCGTGGGGACATCTCGTCGTTGCGCTACCGCCGTCGTTGGTGCAGTTGGCGCTTCTGTTTCGACGCGCCGACACGAACGACAACACGCCGCCGTGGGCGCGCGCGGTCGCTGTCTCGATCGCGATCGGTTGCGTGGCGGCAGCCGCAGCAACCGCCAGTTGGATCGAGAGCCAGGCGGGGCCCGCCAGCTTCGGCCCTCGGGTACCACTGCGCCCAGTCTCTCGCGCCTACAGAGAACCCGGGATCC
Source organism: Deltaproteobacteria bacterium (assembly GCA_032128375.1). Classification (GTDB taxonomy): domain Bacteria; phylum Myxococcota_A; class UBA9160; order UBA9160; family SMWR01; genus JAJDAM01. The sequence goes on from JAQBGU010000096.1 coordinate 39,336, forward strand.
CTCGCGTAATCCAATACCTGGGCAACCGCACACGCCCAGGCGACAGCATCTTCGTCACCCGCCAGGAGCCACTGATCTACTTCGCCACGCAGACTCGGAATCCGACGCCATTCGGCGGCGTCCTTCCCGGGCTGCGGTCCCTTCAAGAACCACGGATTCTCGCCGCGCTCGAGAACACTCGATTCGTTGTAATGAGCGACATCGACCAGCCCCTCTACACCTACTACGACAAAGAACTCCCAGCCGTCCAGCAATACCTGGAACGGCACTACTCGGTGCCGGCCGACTTCGTGCTCGACGACTACAGCTGGATCGTCGTCGTCGCGCGTGGACCCGACCGAGGCGAAACCTTGATCGATCTGGTCGACGAACGCGATCGAGGCCAAAATTGGGTTCGCGATAGCGATGGGCGAACCCGTCCTGCAGTGGGAACGCCCCAGCACCTCGCCGCGCGGCAGCTCAACCGTCCGCTGCCGGTCGCGCTCGGCGCAACCGGCGGTGGACTCGATTTCGAAATCGATATCCCGGCCAACGCGGTGTTCCAGGCCGGTGTTGGATACCGCGGACTGGTGTCGATCGACCACCAGTACATTCACCCAAACGGGATCACACTGTCTGTGTCGGTGGATTCCGGCCAGGGCTTCGAGCAGGTCGAGTCGCTGCGGATCAACGACAGCGTTCGCGCCGGGCGGCGCTGGGTTCCCTTCGAAGCCGATCTCGGCGCCTACGCGGACCAGCGCGTGACACTGCGACTCGAAGCACGTATGGACGAGCGGGCCGACGGCTCGCGCGGCTCCGGCCAGATGACCTGGTGGGGAAGCCCTCGGGTTGCGCGAAAGCCGCTGGACTGAGTCCAACGCGTGCGCGACCCTTGCGAGACCTTGAACGCTCGATACATCATCACTGCGATCCTTGCGACAGCATTCGGTGTAATCTCCGGCCTATATGCAGCGGGCTTTCGTCCCGGCGCTCGGACCGTGTTACCCGCTGCACCGCCTGCGCGCAGTACCGACGTCCAAGCCGCGCAGGCGCCGAGCCCACACCTCGAGGCCGTCGAGACGCCCGAACTCACCGCCATCCGAAACGAGCTGGCATTCGAGCGCGACGCACGCTTCGCGATCGCCGAAGAACTCGACCAGATCTGGGCCGAGCTGGCCAAGTTGTCAGCCCCGGACGGCGGCGGCGCAGCCCCACAGCCCGCCGGCCGTACCCAGCTGCCCCCGAATCAAACGGCGCAACCGGACACCAAGAAGTGGTTCGACACTGCGTCCTTGCTCGAAGCGGGGGTTCCCGAGCACGATATCGAGCGGCTGCGAGAACGTTACGAAGCCGAACAGCTCGACGAGCTCTACCTGCACGATCTCGCCACCCGAGAGGGCTGGGTGGGAAGTCCGCGATATCGCAAAGAACTGTTTCGTCTCAATCAAGATCTGCGCACCGAACTGGGCGACAATGACTACGACCGCGTGACATACGCGTCGGGGAAACGAAACCGGGTCGCGGTCGACGACGTGCTGCAGAACTCTCCCGGGGCGGCAATCGGCCTTCGCAAGGGAGATGTCATCGTCCGTTACGACGGGCAGTTGATCCTGTCACCCCAAGAATTGCGCAGTGCAACCGCTCGTGGATCCGCCGATCAGACAACCTCGATCGATGTGCTGCGAAACACCGAGACGCTGCGTTTCTATGTGCCGCGTGGCCCGCTCGGAGTACGCATCGGGCAAACCCGGCGGCCACCCGAATAACCCCTGAACCATCCAATGGCATGCCACAGGAACAGGCCCATGACGTGTATTCGACTTTCAGACGATGGTGATAAACCCTTGAAAACAGTAGACTATTTCTGATTCGCAGCAAGCCCGAACGGCTGCTCCAGAGAGCTGATTCCAGACACTTCAATCCAGACACTTGAATCCAGACGCTTGAATCCAGACACTTGAATCCAGACACTAGAGAGACGGAAACCTTCGCATTGAGTCGCTGCATTGTCGTCATCCCGACCTACAACGAATGCGAAAATCTCCCGCTACTCGTTCCGGAGGTCCTGCGTCAGGACCCGCGCATCGAGGTTCTCGTGGTCGACGACAACTCACCCGACGGAACGGGCGACGTGGCGCAAAAGCTGGCGGATGTCGAATCGCGCGTCCATGTATTGCATCGACCGAAGAAACAAGGCCTCGGTCCCGCGTATCGGGCCGGATTCACCGAGGCATTGAAGCTCGGGGCAGACTGGGTGGTTCAAATGGATGCGGACTTTTCCCATCCACCGGACGTACTCGCAACAATGCTCGACGAAATCCGAGATGCGGACGTCGTACTCGGCTCGCGATATCTCAACGGCATCACCGTCGTGAATTGGCCCATCGAACGAATTCTGATCAGCTACTTCGGAAACTGGTACGTGAAAAAAATCACCGGCCTGTGCATCAGTGATACGACCGGCGGGTTTCGCTGCATGCGCAGTTCGTGGTTGGATCGGGTCGGTTTCGAGCGGATCCGCTCCGATGGATACGCGTTCCAGATCGAACTCAACTATCGATTCGTCAAGTTCGGGGCGCGGGTCAAGGAGATCCCTTTCTTCTTCCTGGACCGAACCCGCGGAACTTCGAAATTGACGGTTCGAATCGGCCTGGAGGCATTGTGGGTCGCTTGGTGGCTTCGCATCAACGACCTATTGGGCCGCCTCTGAGAGGGCTCGAAGCGATGCGTCGCCTGCCGCGCGTTCTTGTGCTCAACGAACGCGATCTCTCGCACCCCAAAGCAGGGGGAGCCGAGATCCATGTCACAGAGGTGTTCAAGCGGCTCACCGAGCGAGGCTTTCCCGTGACGCTGGCTTCCAGTTCCTATCCCGGTTGCGCCGACCACGATGAAATCGCCGGGATGGCTGTCGTGCGACTGGGAGGGATCCCATTCTACTACCTTCGCGCTGCCGCGTACTGTGCGCGCGAAACGCGACGCGGTAGCTACGACATCGTCGTGGAGTGCTTGAACAAGCTGCCATTCTTGGCCCCAGCCTATTCGGCGGTCCCAGTCGTCGCGCTGTGTCACCACCTTTTTGGCGTCACGGCCTTTCAGCAGCAGAGCTGGCCCATCGCGGCGGCTGTGTGGTCCATCGAACGGCTCATTCCATCTCTATACCGACGCGCACCCTTTGTCAGCATCTCTGAAAGCACACGCGACGACCTGATCGGACGCGGTGTCGCCGCGGACCAGGTACGGGTGAGCCATTGCGGGATCGCCCGCCCGCGCTTTGACCCACGGCCCATTTCGCAGCGCGGCCAGAGCATCGTATACGTGGGCCGTCTCGAACCCTACAAGCGTGTCGACGTAATGATCGCCGCCGCGGGTCAGTTGCGGCAGCGCTTTGGCGATCTCGAGTTGATCGTGATTGGCCGCGGTTCGGATCAACCCCGGCTCGAACGGATTGCCGCAGAACACGGAGTGGCCGATCGGATCCGCTTCGTGGGATTCGTGGACGACGCCGAACGCGACCGGCTGCTCGGAACCGCGCGGGTATGCGTGTGTCCATCGATGAAAGAGGGCTGGGGTCTGACCGTGATCGAGTCGAACGCGCTTGGAACCCCGGTTGTTGCGACAGATGCTCCGGGTCTGCGCGATTCTGTCATCGACGGAAAGACCGGCTATCTGGTCGCCGAGGGCGACGTGGCTGCATTCGCATACCGAATCGGCGCGATCCTCTCCAATGACCGTCTGGCCGATGAGATGTCGCAAGCGGCGCTCAACTGGTCAGGTCAATTCGATTGGGATCGAGCAGCCGATGAGATGGCTGACTCGTTACTCAGCGCCTCCGCCGCAGCCGCCGGATGATCGCGCCGGAGCCGCTCCACCGCGCGAACCGCGATCTCGGGTACTCTGAAACACCGGATTGAGGGAGCGGGAGTCGATGAGCGCGATGAGCGCAAAGCAGTGGCTGCAGCGCGGTGTACCGATCGTGATCAGCGGCGGGTCGATCTTCTGGCTGCTCGGGTCGATCGATTCCGAGGCCTTGATCGGGGCTCTGAACTGGCGCATCGCAGCGGTACTCGTCCCATCTCTGTTGGCCTATGGTGCGCTGTCATTGGCGATCGAAGCCGCTTCAATATTGACGCTGGTCGATCCTCGCCCGCCCGGCTTCGGACTCTGGGTCGCTGCTCGGATCAAATCTGCCAGCTACCTGGTCGGGATCGTGAACTACGCACTCGGCGGGGTCGCGCTGACGGTGCTATTGCGCAAGCGCGCAGCAACCGGAACGGGAGAATCGGCGAGCATCGTGTTGCTCATCGCGGTGATCGACATCATCGTCGTGCTCAGTTTTGCGAGTCTGAGTGGCGTGGATGCTGGCGACGACGCCCCCGCGATTCGCGCCGGGATCGTTGCGCTGGCGGTGTCGGGTTTCTTCGTTGGAATGACGCTGCTTCGAGCGCCAGGATCGCTCGGTCCGTTGGAACGCATCCGCACACTCGCGGTATTCGACGCGCTGCGCACGACTCCGTTGCGCCGAATCGGCCAGGTCGCAGCCCTGCGTTCTTTGTTTTCCGTGTTGTTCATCTCGCTGGCGCGTAGCGTGTTTTTCGCGTTCGAAATAGACATCGGAGCCGCGCAGTTGATATTTGGCATGATGGTGATTGCCGTGGTCGGTGCGCTTCCGATCGCGGTCGCGGGGCTCGGAACCGGCCAGGTGACCGCTCTGTATGTCTTTCGCGACGTCGCCCCGCCGGCCGAGCTATTGGCGCTGAGTCTGGTGTTGTCGGCCGGGTTGATCTTGCTGCGCGCGTCGATGGGCCTATTTTTTGCGCGCGAGTACACACGTGAAGTGATCGAAGAATCGCGGAGTGCCCCCACGTGAGCGATCTGACCTTCACGGGTGAACGACTTCACGCCGGTAACAAGTTGTTTTCGGTCGACCTGGCGCGGCACGATGCCGCCTACCAGATTGCGTTGGCGCACGCCGGTTCGGATGCAAAGGTAATCGAGTTGGGAAGCGGGGCGGGCTACGGAGCCGCGACGCTGGCCGATCACGCGCTCGACATCGTGGCGATCGATCGTGTCGCGCCGGATTCCGCCAGCCGGCAGAGCCGTTGCCGGTTCGTGCGCGGAGACCTGAACAGCATCCCGCTGGTCCGCCGCAGCTTCGACCTCGTCGTGAGTTTTCAGGTTATCGAGCATCTGGATGACCCGACGCATTACGTCGACGCAATCGCCGACCTGGTCCTGCCCGATGGCACTGCGCTGGTTACCACGCCGAACCTGCTGATGTCCGATGGCGTGAACCCCTACCACGTGCACGAATACCGGGCCGAAGAATTGGCGGATTGCTTGCGAAGGCGCTTCGAGCAGGTCGAAGTCCAAGGCATCAGCGCGTCGGAAGAGGTCAAGACCTACATGCGCGAACGGTCCGCGCGCATCGCGCGGATCATGAAGCTCGACCCGCTCGGGCTCCACAAGCGCCTGCCGCGAAGCTGGATCGAATGGTTGTTCGCAACCTTTGCGATCTTCGTGCGCCGCCAGACGCAGCGCGATTCGGGCGCACCCCAGGTGACCTGGCGCGACTTCCCAGCCGGTCCGGCCGACGACGACTGCCTGGACTTGCTCGCGATCTGTCGCCGGCCGCGATGATCGCGAAGCAGCGCTTCGTCGAAATCGACGCGCTGAAGACCGTCGGAATTGCGACTGTCGTGCTGATCCACTGCGTTCGAACACCCTGGGATGCGCTGATCTCGCCGGTCGAGATCTGGCTCGGACACCTGACGCGATTCGGCGTTCCCACGTTTCTGTTCGCATCCGGCTTTCTGTATGCCACAAGTGAGCGCGTGTCCGTGCGGCTCACGCTGCGCCGCCTCAGGCGGATCGTGGTGCCCTACCTGATCGTGTCGCTCGCCGCGCAGGCATGGTGGTCCCTGCTCGATCTACCGACCGAGGTGCGGGACTTCTGGCCCGATCTCGCGTTCGGCGCGTCGATGGGACCGTTCTACTACGTATTCGTCATTGCCGGGTTGATCGTGGTCACTCCACTGTTCGCGAGGCTCCCGCGCGCGGCGCTGACTGCGCTGACCGTCGCGATGCTCGCCGCCCAGTGGTACGTCGATGCCGCCATCGGCTTCCATATCCCGCTCTATTGGCACCTGCGCAATCCGCTTCTGTGGTGGGCCTATTTTCTGGTCGGCTGGCAAGTCCGACTGCATCAGCCAGCCGTCTCGAACTGGCTGGCGCCTCGAACCTGGTTCCCGCCGACAGTGCTGATCGCGGTCGTGGCGCTGGCGGTCCAGTCCGCGGCGGCCGGTCCGCTGTTGGGCGTTCGCACGGCAGCCTGGTTGAACGTCTACGCGATCCTAGGGCTCGTGTATTCGATCGCGTGTGGGAGAGCGGATGCTAGCGGCGCTCTGCGTTACCTGAGCGACGCGACGTACGCGATTTTTCTGCTGCACCTGTTCTTCGTGTCGGGTGTGCTGCTGCTGGTGCCCCACCGGCCATTGTTTGCCGGGTTCGCGCCAATTGCCCTCCCGTGGCTCGCCGGCATGGTTGGTCCGATCATCTTGCTTGCGGCGGCACGGGCATCATTCGGCGAGCGCAGCAAGGACATCATCGGAGGCTGAGCGGTGCTCCTGCGGCCGCGCATCTCCGCTCCGTGCCGTCCTTGAATCGTTGAGGCAGCTCTCGGCCAGTCGCGTTGACTCTCTTTTGTCGGGGCTCAGATCGGTTTTCTTGCGACCATGCGTTGATTTGAGGTTTGTTGGCCCAGTTTTGCGCGCAGTGTGTCGAGCAAGACGAACAATGCCAGGAGTAGCGGGTTCTGATAGTGAAAAAAGCGTGTGAATGATCGGGGATAGCCGTTGTCCAGGAAGTAGTTATGCAGCGATATCGTCCATGCAGAAGTCGATATCAGATAGTCGGTCCGTTCGATCGCGAAACCGCAATCGCCGAGCAGGCGTTGCAGCGCAGAAGTGGAAAACAGGTTCCAGTGCCGCGGAAAGTGGTAGTGGCCCCACCACGAGGGCTTGAACAAGTGGTAGTCGAGGCCGCCGGTGTTGGGCGTCTCGATGATGAACACGCCACCTGGGCGCAACAACGAATAGACGTGCTTCGCGATCGCGGCCGGGTCCTCCACATGTTCGATCAACTGCAGCATGATGATTGCGTCGTAGCGCCGATCGCCGGGATCGAACTCTTCGACGCGCCCGAGGTGGGTGCGAAAGCCGCGGGCTCTACACTGCTCGGCCGCGGCGGTATCAAAATCGATGCCCTCGAGTTCCCAATCGCTCGAACCGAACTCATCGAGCAACGCGAGAAATCGGCCGTTCCCACAGCCGATGTCGAGAAGCCGGCGTGAGCCTGGACCGACCCAATCTCGGAAGAGACGCACTTTTCTGCCTTCCCAGCGTCTCCTCAATCGCGAAACGATTCCCTTCGACTCTTCTGCGTAGGCGTAGTAGTTGCTTGGATAGATCGTCCCGAGATCTTCCGGGCGGGGTCTCGGGTTCAGATACAGGTGATCGCAGTGTGGGCACCGGACGAACCGGAAACGATTCGCGCAGGTCGCGTACTCGAAATCGATGCCGTCAGCCTCGAACACCCCGTCGGCCTCACCGCACAGCACACAGTGAGTTTCAATCAGCGATAACGGAGTGTTGGGCGGTGCTTGGGCCGAAGCCGATGAGTCGAGATTCGATTGGGACACCGTGCTCCTCCAAATACGCCCGCTTCTGGCGAAACACAGCCGCATACCGGTGCCAGGGCGTGTCCGGCCAGAGATGGTGGATCGCATGGTAGTTGTGGCCGAGAACCAGCGGCGTGAACCAGGCCAGGTCGATGATCCGCGTGCCCCGAAAGCGATTGGGTGGGAGTCCAACGTGTGGCAGGTAGTTGATGTACCAGTCCATGAATACCTTGGATATCACCAGCGGTACGAACCACAGCAACACCAGGTCGAGAAACGCACCCCAGTACCACGCGGCCGCGTACAGGCTGAGGATCGCGAGCGGAGGCAGACTGTCGAGAGTCTTCTCGCCGCGCGTTCGCGGGTCCTTCGACAACCGCTCTCGCGCGAAGCTCAGGATCTTGAAGTAGCGAAATCCGATCTGCCAGAACGGCCCATCCGTGTAGATCTTGTTTGGGTCGTCCGGCCCGTTGAGCCCCGCGTGATGCTGGAGATGAAACCACTTTTCGATGTAGAACGGAGCCATGTATGGAAAGATGCCGAGGAAGCCCACCAGATCGCAGACCCACCCCTTGTCGGAGATGTTCTTGTGAACGGCTTCGTGCCAAGTGGTGAACGAGAGGTGAATCCCGATCGCACCGATCAAAACGTGGACGAACCACGGAAGCGCAGACGCCTGGTACCAAAAGAAATTGCCGACCATCAGCGCGTACATCGATACCACCAGCGCGACGGTCAGGCGATCGGTACTGCGAGAAGACGCCACCGCAAAAACTCCCGGACTCCGATTGACCACAAGCCGGCGCGAGTGGGCGCCGATTGGGCGAGCTGCCTCGACCGGCTCGGCCCGCAACGCATGGCGGGTCCGGTCGTAGAGAGAATATCTAACCGTTTTCGATAACTTACGTCAATCGGGCGTCAATCAGGCACGCCCTCCCCCGTACAGCGAGCCAGTTGAGTACGCACAGCCAAAGCGGCGGAATCGAAGCGCGGGCGCCTCGATGGGGCCGCAAGCTGCGCGCCCCAGCCGGGGTCGCAGTCCGGACACTGCTCGTCCAGCTACCGATTTTCGATCGCTGGTTCAGCGTGATGGACGAGGCGCACATGCTGCTGTTCGCGGACCTGGTCACCCAGGGTCAACGCCTCTAGGCGACATGACACATCTACGGTCCGATCGGGTTGATCGCGTGGGGATGGATCGGGTGCTGGTGCTGTACTGGCCGCTGATCCTGCTCGCGATCGTGCAAGCCCACGCGCTTTTCCACGCGCATCGACGCCTGACCTGGATCGTCGCGGCCGCGATGCTGGCGCCAGTCGGCGCCGCAACCGCCTACACCGGTCGACTGGCCCTGCTGTTGCGCGAAAAGTACAGCGAACCAATTCAGGGCCCTCGCGCCGGAGTGTACGCAGAACCCAGGTGCGCATGCTCGCCGAGCTCATCGCCTACATCCGCGATCACAGCGCGAAAGACCAACCCGTAGCCGTGTTGCCGTACTTCTCGATTGCGCATTTTCTTGCCGACCGCCACGGACCGCACGGGGCCAGTTACATCATCTGGCCGTTTGCCGAACGCGACCCACGCATCATCGACGCAGTGGACGCAACCGGCACCGACCTCGTGATCTACAACTTTACGCAGTTCCCGAATTTCTCGCCGGCCTCCGAGTATGCGCCAGTATTGCACGACTACCTGGTGGAACATTTCGAGACCGATCGCACCTTCAGCGACGGGGCGTTCGGCTTCAAGCTGAGCGCGCTCCACCGAGTCGTGCGCAATCTTGCAGACCGACAATTGATCGAGGATCCGGGGACCGCGAGGCTTCGAACCACAAGCGCGGGAGGAATCTCCCGCAGGATCGAAGGACCGGAGCGGAACCAGTATTTGTCCGCCACCACATGGCCGTTTCGTGAAGTGCTCGCTCTTCGACCGACCGCGGCCGGCGAGACCGTGCTCTCGGAGCAGCTCGAAGTTCCGCCGGCAACCCATCTGCGCACAGCTGTTGGAACGCATCCCGACTTCTGGTTACAATTCCCGCCGACATGCGTCCGCTTTTCGATCAGCGCGGTAGTGGACGGTGAGCGCCGGCAGCTGTTCCAGCAACAGCTCGATCCACACCAGATTCTCGAAGACCGCGGCTGGTTCGACCTCGATTTGCCACTCGATAATCACACTGGGCAACGAATCGAACTGGAATTCGCCACCACGACTGCACTCAGCCACGGACAGTCCCCGCTGATGGCGGGCGGTGTGCCCGTTATTCGTGTGGAGCCGTAGTGGCTGTAGTTGTTCCGGTTGTTCCGGTTGTTCCGGTTGTTCCGGTCGCTGAACAGGCGGGAGCAGGGCCGCCGGTGCGACAGTCACCGAACGGCATTGTCTCGTATTTCGAGATGGTCGCTATCGCAACCATCGCCGCCGGGTTCCAGCTGCCGTTTTTCGACACCGCGATATTTCTAATGGACGAGGGGCACATTCTGCAGTTCGCGGACATCCTGGCCCGTGGCGGCGAGCTCTATCGCGATGCGTCGCTGCTTCCGCTGCCGGGCTCGTTCTATTTCCTAGCCGCCGCGTTCAAGCTCTTCGGGACTTCGATCTTGGTAGCCCGCTGGATTGCGTTGATCGAGTTCTCGCTGCTCTGTGTGTTCGGCTTCCTGATGCTGCGTCATCTGGTTTCGCGGCCCTTCGCGTACGCTGGTGTGCTGCTGTTGTTCGTGTACCGCCTGTGGGCGTTCCCGCATTGGCACATGTACAGCTACTCGACGATGTCGTTGTGCTGGATCGCCGCCAGTCTCGTATTGTTGATGCGGTTCATCGACACCCAAGAACGTTGGCGCCTCGCACTCGCCGGCCTCCTGACAGGCTTCGCCGTTGCGTGTAAACAGGATTATGGCGTCGCGAGTCTCGTTGCGACGAATGCGCTGCTACTCGTGCGTCATCGGACCGCAGAGGCCGCATCGCCCCAGCGGGGACTAGCGGCGCTCGGCTGGTTCACCGCCCCTGCTACCGCCGTCGGTGTAGTGGTTGCGATCCACTACCTGCAACAGGGCCTGTTCGGCGAATTGTTGCAACACACGTTGCTCCATCATCTGATCGGAATCGCGACTTTCGAATACTCGTCGCTTCCGCCGGTTCTTCCACTGTTTGCACAGGAGCCGCTCCTCCGCGGGGCTTCCGGAATTGCTGCGTACACCCCCGGTGTCGTACTCCAGCTCGACTGGGCAGCGCTTCGAGCCAGCGCATTCTACAACGAGACCTATATCTGGGACCTGTCGGTCAAGCTCTTTTTCTTCGCCCCCTACGGGATGGTTGCGTTCGGCGCCGCGCGGTTGTGGAAGCACCGGGCACGCGCCCGCAACTCACAACAGCGCACGACGTACTTTTGCGAGCTCGCGCTGTATTTCGTTGCTTCCGCGCTGGTGCTCGCAATGAACAAGCCCGTCGACTTCGTACACGTCGCGGTGCTCTACTGGCCGCTTTTGCTTTTGGGGGTGGTGTATCTCGCGGCGCTGCTTCGGAGTCGACCTCGAACCGCTTGGGCCCTGGCTGCGATCAGTCTGCTTCCGACGCTGATCGTGATCGGCTACACCGCGACACTCGCACAGCGGTTGAGCGACCGTTACCAAACGCCCCTTCGCGGTGATCGGGCGGGCGTCCGTGTGCTTCCTGACGAAGAGCAGGTAATTGGTTCGATGGTCGACTGGGTGCGCTCCCACTCTGAGCCTGGCGAACCTTTCGCGGTGCTGCCGTACTTCCCGTTGGTCTCGTTTCTGGCCGATCGCGATGCGCCGCACCGCGCGGCGTACACGTTTTGGCCGATCGAGTACATCCCGGGCCGTGAACGCCAAATCATCGACGCAATCGAAGCATCCGGAAACGACCGTCTGATTTACCATTTCACGCAGTTCGTGGTGTTTCCCCGAATGCCCGAATACGCCCCGGAGCTGTTCGAGTACCTGGTTGAGAGATACGAAATCGAGCGCGTCTTCACCAGCCGAGGTTGGGGCTACATGGCGGCCGGAATCCGCCGCAGCCCAACGCGCGCGCCCGGCATGGCCGTGATCGATTTCGATGATCCGAAGCTCGAGTTGTGGATCGAAATCGATGGAGAAGCGAAACAGCCGGTGCCGGACGCGAAACGGGGCGAGCTGCTCGCAACCGCCAAATGGCCGTTCCGACGCGTGTTCATGCTACGCCCACTCAGCGGACAGCGTCGCAGCGTCGCGGCCGTCACACTGGATGTCCCGGCTGGTGCGCGCTTGCAATCATCGGTCTCGGTGCATCCCGACAAGTGGTTCAACCACCCTCCGTCGTCGGTCACCTTTGGCATTCGCGCCCGGGTGGACGGAGAACTCCAGTCGCTGTACCGCCGAACGATCCGGCCACAGCAAGACCATCGGGATCGGCATTGGTTCGACTTCGAGATCGACCTGAGCCAATACGGAGGCAGCGAGGTCCAGCTCGAGTTCACGACCGAATGCGAACTTCCATCAGGTGAGTTGCTCAATATGGGCGGGTTCGAGATTCCGCGGCTTGTGTTTTCAGAGACCGACGTGACGCCGTGAGCCAGCTATGGCAGTCTGAACCGGCCTTGGACGAGTCCCAGCCCACGCACTGCCCCATCTGCGGATCAACGAACCCGAAACTGCGTTACCAGATTACACAGTACCGCGTCTATCGATGCACGAGCTGCGCGCAGGTCTATCTCTGGCCACTGATTTCCGATGACGAAGTGCGCGAGATGTTCACGACTCTGTATACGGAAGGCACGGGCTCTGTTCCCGAGCTCAAAACCTACTACGAGTTCACCTACGACGATGTTCCCAGCAACCCCTTGGTTCAGGCCTACGAAGTCTGGCTGGGGCAACTGGAACGTTTCCAGCAGACCGGACGATTACTCGACGTCGGCTGCGGCACCGGCCTGTTTCTGGCCGTCGCGAGGCGCCGTGGCTGGGAGACGTTCGGCATCGACGACTGCCTCGAGGCTACCGAGCACGCGCGCAACCACTTCAAGCTCGAAGTACTCGACGGCGATTTCTCGGATATCGGCGAGCGCGGCGAGCGCTTCGACGCGATCACGATGTGGGACATCATCGAACACGCGCGAGACCCGGTCGGGCTGCTAGCGAACGCGAACAGCGTGTTGGCTCCGGGAGGCGTGATGGGGATATCGACACCTAATCAGCGAAACATCCTCGATCTCGTCTTGGGCACCCTCTACCGGGTTACCGGCGGCGCGGTATTTACCCCACTCGACAAGATCTACTTTGAGCAGCACTTCCTGTATTTCGATCCCCACACGCTCGAGGCGGCGATCGATCGGGCAGGATTGGAGGTGGCGTTCGCGAAGCGGGAACTCACGGACCTTCGGCGCCTGTACCTGTCCGCTCCGATGCGCCTGGTACTTCGGACTCTGTTTGCGGTGTCTCGACTCACTGGGCTCGAGAATCGGCTGTTCGCGATCGCGCGGCACCGGCCGGCGGCTGAGAAATTGCGGGCGTGAGCCGTTATTTCGCGACCGCCAGCGCGCTACTCGCTCTGTTCGGGCTGACGATTTACCAGAGTTCTCTGATCCTGTCCTGCCCCGAGAACTGCCTGCTCGACTACGTCTCCATGCACGGATCCGAGGTCGGAAACTCCGAGCTCCCGGACGCGCGATTGAATGCGTGGATCCTCGGCTGGGTGCAACATGCCGGTTGGACGCAGCCCGCGCGCTTGTTCGACGCCAACGCGTTTTTTCCGGCCCGAAACAGCCTCGCTGGGTCCGAACACATGATTGGAAACGCGCTGCTCACGCTCCCGCTGCGGCTGTTTACCGACAGCGCGATCGCGTTACATCAGGCCGCGATGGTTCTGTCTTTCGGGCTGCTCGGGCTGTCCGTTTTTGTTTTTGTGTTATGGGCGGGCCGCTCACCCTGGGCAGCGCTGCTGGCGGGTGCGACCGCGATGTACATGCCTTGGCGCTATAGCGAGGTCGGCCATCTGCAGCTGCTCAGCGCGCAGTGGATCCCACTCGTATGGTGGTTGACCACTCGAGTACTGATGGGCGAGGGATCGCGGCGAGATGTCATCGCGCTCTCGTTCGCTCTGGGCATCCAGCTACTCAGCTCCTTCTACTTGGCGTATTTCGTGTTGTTTTCCGCGGGTTGCCTCGCCGCTGCAGTGGCAATTCAAACGCGCCCATCGCTTCGCTGCTGGACGCGGTTGGGCACCGCCTACGCGATACCGATGGCTTTGCTGGTCGCTCTTTCGCTGCCCTATCTGAGCCGCTATTCGGCCTATCGCTTCGCGAGCCCGGCGGTCATTCCCCAATCGACACCACCCGCTCTCGTGTTGTCGTTCCTCGCGCCTTCGCCGACGTTGTTCGCGGACTACCAACGCCTCGCGGACGTCAGCTACTACATCCCACTCGTCGTATTCGCGCTCGCACTGGTGCCATTCGCGAGCAGGTTTGCAACACGGCGTGCCGCGGTCGATCTCGACCCAACCGAGCACCGCATCCGCATCGCGAGCCTGGGACTTCTGGCAGCGATCGCAGGCGCCTTCGTATTGATGTTGGGCCGCCAGCTTGCGATCGGGGAACTGGACGTACCCATCCTCGCGACACTACTGGCAAAGTCGCTCCCCGGCTTTTCGCAGATGCGGGCCGAGTTCCGCTGGGGCATCGTGATTGGAATCGCATTCCCGGTGCTGGCGGGGTTCGGTATCGCGCTACTCGATCGCGCGGGCGCCCGCTGGCGGCCCCTTCAGATTGGGATGAATCTGGCGATCGCCGCTGCCATCGCCCTCAACACGCCGATGTTCGAGCTTCCCGTCAAACCCGCATGGAAGCCGTCGACTGGAATCCTGGCCGCCCACCAGGCATTGGCAGATCTCCCACCCGGTACCACGGTCGAACTTCCATGGGGCTTCAGACACCTTCACACCGCCAGCTTTGGCAGCCGCTACATGTTGGCGAGTTCGCTCGATTGGAATCCGATCCTCAACGGCTACACCGCCTATCCCCCCGCGTCGCATTTTTTCTTGCAGCGCATCGCGCAGCGCCTACCCGATGTGGGTGCACTCGATCGGTTGCGGCGGCTGACTGACCTGCGCTGGGTCGTCGTTCACCCGACTTCGGCACAGATGCGGAAGCGCTGGGACAACGCTGTAGATCGCGGACTGGTCGAACTCGCTTTCGCTGAGCCCAACGCGCGGATCTACCGCGTTCCCGAACACCCCGATAGCGGAGAGTGGCTAGCCGTACTGGCCTCCGATGCGCCGCGTCCGCGAACCTTCAGCGGGCTGTCGCGGGCCCCCATCGACGGCTCGCGAGCGATCGGTCTGATCCGGGTCGTGACTCCACCGACGATGAAGTACCAAAACGCCACCGGCATGGAGACCTGGATCGATCTCGACATACAGAACGATTCCGACGCGAACTGGCCCGGCTTCGATATCCAGACCGAGGGGCTGGTCGAATTGCGCTATCGATTCATCGACCCGATCGGCAACGTCGTGCACGAAGACACCGCGTCGCTGGACACCGACGTGATGGCCGGCCGACAGGTCCGGACTCCGGTCGTCGTGCGCGCCCCTCCGCGTGAGGGGCTCTACACCGTTCGGTTCGATCTGGTACAACGCATCGATAACGAATGGTTCGCGCTCTCGGTCGATTCAGTGGACCGAAAAGTCCAAGTCGAGCACGCGAGCGCGCCGTCGTCCCGAATGCGCGATGAACTCCGAGCGCGAGGCCGGGATCCGACACGGATGCCGGACTAAGGGCTCGCCCTTCGCTCAGCGGACCCAACAACAATCAAGGGGACCGGTAGCTGTCCGCATATTCTTCGTTCCACAGCAGCACGTGGAATCGGCTGTTGGCCCGAATCACCTGCCAGCCTGCAGCATTCGCCATCCGCACAGAGTTTTCGTTGTCGAGCGGAATGGTTGCGTAGTCGGGAAGCCGCTCCGAATGCGTGAAGGCGGCGGTCTGCTTGAGCGCCTCCTGTCCCAACCCCAGGTTGTGAGTATTGGGACGCGTCCAGATGCCGGTCACGGCACGCGACGGATAGAACAGGCGCAGCAACAAATATCCAACCAGTTCGTCTTCGACGAAAATTCCGAACGGAAGATAGGAGCGCCTTCGCAGCGCGCGCCCGGCCGAGCCACGATCGAGCGGATGGGGCGGTAGATAACGCGCTCGCAATGAAGCACACAGGTCCGCGAACATGACCTCGTCCTCTGGATGCAGGAAGCGAATCCTCGCCGCCAGACCCTTGCGTGTCTGCAGAGGGACGTCGAGAGTACCTGCTCGGCGCCGCAAGCCCGAAAAGCGCAGCGCCGCGAACATCTCGTTGCTCCAATCGTAAACCCGGAAAAGCCAGTGCCCGCGTTCGTTGAGACGGTATATGACTTCCTCGGCCCAATTCTGCAGTCCGGCCACACGCGGCGCGAGGTCGTCTTTTTTCCCGCCGTGGCCGTCCACTACCCGGCGTCCGATTCAGCGATGTACCATTGCGCGAACTCGCACAACGTGACGGCTTCACCTGCTGCCGAGAGCGACTCCATCGCATGCGTCAGAAAACGTCTGCGGCCCTCGAACGAAACGGCGAGCGCGGGAGTCCGCGCAATCGCTACTTCCAGTGCGGTCCCTTCGAAGTCTGCAAATTCGATCAGGTGGAACAACGCATGCAAGATGACGTGCCCCCGACCGTAGCGATTCATCATGAAGCTGAAGAATCGCGGTCCGAGACGTCGCAACAGGGTCGAGTAGAACGGAATGCGCGCTCCAGAAAGCGTCGAAAAAGGCAGCTCCAAGATGCGCGGCAGATTCCGGTCGGCATCGGGTCGACGGCGATGCAGTGCGTCCATGCGCGGCCAGTACGGGAGATTGGGTGCGAACGCGACGATCGGGTGACCGAGCTGATACTCGTCGCGTCGCACGAACAGCCGGCCGTAGACCATGAACGCCCACATCAACGGCGTTGGAAACACGGACGAATCGTACAGGTAGTCACGCTCCGCCAGGATACCGAGGGTCTCCTCATCGATTTCACAAGACGGTGTTCGCCAGCCGACTGGCTGCTCGCCCAGAATATCAGCGATGGCCTCGCCGCCCTGGTCGATCTCACGCTCCTTTTGTTGCCGACTCAGCTGGCGAAAATTGTAGGGGTGGCTGTAGGAGTGATTCCCGACCTCGTGGCCGCGCGCGACGATTTCGCGTATCCCGGCCCGGTTCTCCGCACGCGCCGCATCGCGACCGATCATGAAGAAGGTGGCGCGAATACCGCATCGGTCGAAGACATCGAGAAAGCGCGGAACCGCGTCGGAATAGAAAGTAGGCGCGTCTTCATCGAGCTCTGTGTCGACCAGGCTCTGATAATCCTGATAGTTGTCCAGATCGATGCTGATGCACACCTTCATGCGCTGGCGGCCGCCACAGGTCGAGCGAGTGCGACCACATGCGCAGCGTGCCGTGCGATCATCGGTGACGAGAAGTACCGCCAGCGCCGTGACTCGGCTCGTGCGATCGCAGTCAATGCGCGAACGATCGCGTTGTCTCCAAATAGCCGAGTCTGTGCACTCACGCAGAACAGCCCGACCCCCCAGTAGCGCTCTTGCCGCAGGCCCGATTCCGCGAGCAGTGAGCCGATGGAGTCGAGGCTGTAGGTGCGCGAGATCATCAATTCGGATGGCCGCGTGCGCGCACGCAACCAGCGATAGATGTTGCCGAGACACCCGTACAACGATTCGCTGGGGACGTATGTGTACAGGAAACGACCGCCTGGTTTCAGCACGCGTCGCATCTCGGCGAGCGCCTGGTGAAGGTCGGGCAGGTGATCAAACAGCTCCATGCAGCACACTACGTCGAACGAGCCATCGGCGAACTCCGAGAGGTCTTCCGCATTTGCCGAGCGGACCTCGAAGCGGTCTTCCAATCCGAGTCCCCGAACGGTGTCATTCGCGATCTCGAGCATGTCCGGATTCAGATCGACGCCAATCACGTGGCAACCGCGGCCGGCGAACAGCGCGCCAAAGCGGCCCGGGCCGGTCCCGACGTCGAGCACCTTCCAGTCCGGATCGATTGCCAGCTGGTCTTCGAGGACGTGGAGTTCCGCGTTGTAGTGGAACGCAAGCGGTCCCGAGCCCGGCGTCCACCACTGGCTGACGGTACCGCCTCGGGCGAAGTAGTCGCCGACACCCTTCGCGTCGAGTTCGCTCAAGGCGAACCCAAACGACGCCGGACCAATAACAGCAGCGTGTCGATCGTTGTCCGAAGGACTGCCATCTTGCTCACACCCATTTTGAGGTCATAGCGGAGTATCAGCGGCACCTCACTCATGATCGCGTCGAGCTTCCGAAGCTTCAGCAGGATGTCGACCATGCAGCTGAAACCGGTTTCGGCTACGAACTCGCCACCATAGGTGTCGAATGCCTGCTTGACCACGTCGGCGCGGTAGGCGCGATAGCCGGACGTGAAGTCGCGAACGCCTCGCGTGGGAAACAAGACTCGGAACATCGCGCTTCCGACCCGGCTCAGCGCTCGGCGGTACAGCGGAACGCCTTTGATATGCGATCCGTGCCGAAAACGCGACGCAATCACCACGTCGTTTCCCTCGTGAATTCCGCGCACCATCGACGAAATCAGGCCGGGCGTATGGGTGTTGTCGGAATCCATCGTGACGATGATGTCTCGCTCTTCGGCTCCTTCGATCGCGTGAATCAAACCGGTTCGAATCGCGTCGCCAAGCCCGCGGTTGACTTCGTGATCGACCCGGGTGATCGGCATACTGACTGCCATCTTGTCCACGACATCGGCGGTCGCGTCGGTGCTGCCATCGTTGACTACGATCACGCGATATTCGATCTGGTTTTCTTGCATCGCCTCGCGCGTACGTTCGAGCAGCAGGGGAAGCGTCTGCTCCTCGTTGTATGCCGGCAGTGTGATGATGACCATGCTCGCGAAGCCTTTCTCGCTCTGGCTGAATCATGCGCTCTAGGCGTATCTCGTGGCTGGGACCCTGCTACGATAGCCGAAAGCGCGCTGCATTTAGCCGCCTTCAGCCCCCGACGAGTGGCCAGCACCTTCATGATGATTTCGATTGACGGCTTCGGTCAACGGTGCGCCGAATCTGCAAGAAGCGTTTGGATCGCTGCCTCGGTAGCTCTTTCAGTGGCAGCTTGTACGCAAGCGCCGCAAGACCGGCCTCCGAACATCGTGTTGATTACTTTGGACACGACCCGCGCAGATCACCTGGGTATCTATGGCTACCCGCGTGCCGACACCCCGAACCTCGACCGCTTCGCGCAGCACGCCGTCGTGTACGAAACAGCCTACTCGACGTCGTCGTGGACCCTGCCCTCTCACGCGTCGATGTTCACCGGGCTGCTCCCGATGCAGCACGGCGCGCAGACCGCTCCGGATGGAAATTCGACCGATCTTGGCTACACGGTGCGTTCGCTGTCGGAAAGTTTCGAGACACTGGCGGAAAGTCTTTCAGCCGCCGGTTACCGAACCGCCGGTGTCGTCGCGGGGCCGGCGATGCGCCGCGAACTCGGCGTCGCGCAGGGCTTCGACCACTACGACGACGATCTCGAGAGCCCCGGCGCACTGTTCAATGGACGTCGCGCAGAGCTCGTCGCGAATCGCGCGATCGGAATCGCCAAGCTTTTCGGCGAGGGGCCCTTTTTTCTGTTCGTGAACTTCTTCGACGCGCACTCCCCCTACCGGCCCCCGCCCCCGCACGACCGCGGGTTGCGCAAATTCGACGAAGGCCCGTTCGTCATGGCGGCGGTCGGACGTCTGCGAGCCATCTCGGCGGGTGTGGAGCCGAGCAGCCCAGAGCCGTGGGAACGCGACACGGCCGACGCGATGATCGAAGGCTACGATGCCGAACTCAGCTATCTCGATTTCCATCTAGGACGTCTACTGACCCAGCTCGAATCAAACGCGCCGGTTCTGGTGGCCATCACCTCGGACCACGGCGAGAGCTTCGGGGAGCACAGTTACACCTCCCACGGTGCCCACCTGTACGAAGACAACGTTCGTGTTCCGCTGATCGTTCGCTACCCGGATGGCGCGGGTGCCGGAACTCGAATCGCGACGCCAGTGCAGAACCATCGCTTGTTCGCGACGTTTCTGCGCGCCGCGGGGCTTCCGCTCCCAGCCGGAGTCGCCCTGCGCGCGACCGATGAGCCGGGTGGGATGATCGTCACGGAGGTTCGGCGCAGCGACAAAAACGTCAGCCTGTTCGGTGAAATATTCGATCGCGATTTGCGCTCGGTTTACGAAGCGCCCTACAAGCTGATCTCATCCAGCGATGGCACGATCCAGCTTTTCAACCTCGCAACAGACGAGGCCGAGTCGAAAGACCTCGCCAACCTGGAACCCGAAGCAGTCGAACGCCTCAACGCGCGACTGAGCGAAATCGAGCGTGCACACCCGGCGCTGTTCGATGAGACAGTGCGCGCCGATCTCTCACCCCGGACCAGCGAGGCACTGCGCGCGCTCGGCTATATCGACTAGCGTCTCGCGGCAGACTCGACTCGACGGTTGATCGATTCCTTCGCAAACATTCGAAAGATCGCCGATCCGCCGATCGACGCAAGAACGGCGAGGATCGGGTACAGCGGCGCGTGGTAGCGCGGATTTCCGACGAACAGAACCGTGTGCATCAGAACGAAGTAACTCGCTGCCACGATCAGCAGCCGCACCCCAACGTCACGTCTGCACACCCAGCCGCCGACCATCGCCAACCCACACACCCAAAAAAAGAATCCAGTCGCGATCATCCCCAACAAACGGTCAGTCGACCCGCCCGCCTGTGAGGCGGCACCTGCAATCGGCTCGTGCCGTGTCATCGCCCATTCCAGGCCCGCGTGGTCGTGATGAAACAGGAAGTACAGCCGACGCGGAATCAGACTCAACTCGCGCAACGGGTGTGAGAGCGCGTAGCCGATGGCAACCCGGGCGCCGAGCTGCATTTCCCGTATCTCCCGCTCGGGATTCGGAAGCGATTGCAGAGATTTCAGCAGATCTCGTCGGTAGCCGACCATTGCAAGCGACTCGCTTCCGTCGGCGACGGGCGAATGCGCATAGGTCAGCGCCATTCCAACCGACGTGCTCACGAGCACCGGCGATCCCATCGTCAGCGCGTTTCGGGCCGTCCAGGGCAACACGACAACCGCGACCCCGATCGCGAGCGCAGCAGATCGCACGAACACGATTTTCGCCGATCGCGTTTCGATCCACCACAGCGCGATGGGCACCGCGAAGAAGAACGACGCCGCACCGCGCGTGAGCATCGCGACCCCTAGTAGCGCGCCGAAGCCCCACCAGTGAGGAAACGGCCTGGATCTCGCGGAATCCTGCAGCCGCGCGAATAACAACAGAAGACCGCACAGCAGCGCAATGAATGCGTTTTCACTCAACGTGAGAGGAGCAAAGAACACGTAGCCGGGAAACACCGCGACGATCGCAGCCGCGACGAGTGCACACACCTGGGTGTGCCCCGATCCGCGGCAAACGCGCAGCGCAAGCGCATAGGTGAGCCAGCACGTGAGGCACGCGAGCGCGACATTCAGCCCCTGCGCGGTTCGAATCGATGCGCCAAACAGCGCGTAGGCGGCGGCCAACAGGGCCGGGTAGCCCGGCGGCCAGAATGCGGTGGCAGCACCCTGCGAATCGGTCAGCACGTGTCCATCTAGCAGGGTCAGCGCAGCAAGGTCGTACCAGGTCATGTCGAAGTGAAAGCTCTTGCGCGGATCGACTTCGACCGCGGATACCCATCCCAATCGAATCACGGCCGCGACGAACAGGCAGACGATCACGCCACGACTGAACGCGACATGCGTTGCGCGCTCGTGCGCGTGCCCGGCCATTCAGCGCTCCGGAATCTCGTAGACGCGGATCGAATACCCCAGCTGGGCGACGGGTTCGAACTCGCGAAGCCAGTCATAACAGCCGGGCTTGGGCCTCTCGAATGGGTTGCGGGCCGAGTACAAGCCCTCCATCACATTGACGCTGATCGCGACCAGGCCAGCCACGCGCTCACATCCAACCGAGCGATACGGCACGAACCCGTAGGTTTCGGGGGTCTCGGGCCCAAAGTATGCGAGCGCGACCGGAGGGCTCCCACGCTCCGCCAGGTATCGCGCCAGGGTCGATAGGTCTTGTCCCCAGTCGATATTCGCGTCGAGCAGGTAACCTGAACCTCGCGCCGGTCCGCCGCCGAGCTCATTGAAATACGCCAGGTAGTGTGGATGAATCTGCGCGCTCGCAACGCCGAGCCAGGCACATGCGCAACCGAGCAGCACCCGCATCGGCCGGCCGTCGATCGGCAGCAACTGGGTCGCAACGAACACGAATCCGAGGGGGAACAACGGAAGGACGTAGCGAAGTCCAAGCGGAATATGCAGCCAGAACAGTGCCATTCCCAGGTAGAGCGCAGACGGAAAGCCAACCACCCAACCCAGATTGCCTCGTCGGGTTGCCAGTGAGCCCAACGCGGTAAGCAATAGACCCACGATCGCGACAGGCTCTTTCAACACCCAGGCCAGCGGGAAGTAGTACCACCAACCTCGATCCGAAAATTCGCCGAGCAGAAAAGCTACCCGCCCGCCAGCGTTGATGACGCCGTCAACGAGGAGCGCTTGGATGTACCCCGGAAGCTGCACGTCGGGAAGCGGTCCCTTTTCGACAGCGATCATCCCGAACGACCCGCCGTATCCCAGCCAGAAGACGCCGAGCGACACCACGAGAAGCACCGCGCCCCGGCCGAGCAACCAGGCTACTCGGCGGCCGAAGGCTTCGGGCCCTATCCAAGGAAGCTTGTCGGTCGCCCGCCAGGGTCGAAGCGCCAGAACTCCGAACAACAACAACATGCTGGCCATCAGCAGTACGCCCGTGGATTTCGCGATCAGCCCGAAGCCCAGCGACACACCGCACAGTACCAACCGCAGCGGCGATGGACGGACCATCCAGCGCCAGAACGCGTAGAGCGTTTGCAGGAAGAACACCGTCGCGGTGATGTCCGAATGCGCGAGTGCACCGTTGCCCAGCATCATCGGCGAAAACGAGTACAAAAACGCCGCGAGTAGCCCAGCCCCATCGCCCGAGGCCTCTCGCGCCCACAGAAAACACAGCAGCGCAGCCCACACGCTCAACGCGATGAAGGGAATGCGGCTGACTACTCGAATCGTCTCGGACGAAGGAATACCCCGGGTCCGTAGCCGCCGGCTGACCGCCCGATCGCGGACCAGGCCGTCCAGGTCGAAAAAGAGCAGAGGGACGCTCGCCAGGTGATAGGCGAGCGGCGGGTGCAGGTTCAACGTGGATGCAAAGTGGTAGTCGCCTGTCTCCCACAGGTACAACCCGGTGCCGATGTAGTGCGGCTCGTCTGCTGTCAGCGACTTCTCGAACGCGGTGTGCGTGAGCCGAGCTGCGAAGACCGCCAACAGCACAAAGAGCAGGGCCCATAAGACCGGCCCGGGCCATCGCAGAAGTCGAGACACCGATCAAGCTACCTGATCTGGGCCAACTCTGCTTCGTCGCATGACCTGCGATGACGGCGCGCCATTTGGCTTCCCGATACCTCTCGATTCCCCTCGCTGGCTTTCGCTACGTTCGCGCGCGCAATGCGCGCGATCGTCATCCTACCCAGCTACAACGAGGCCGAGAACGTACTGCGACTGAGCGCCGACGTCCTTTCCCGGGATGGCGCGCTGGAGGTGGTAGTCGTCGACGACAATAGCCCCGATGGCACCGCCGATCTGGTCAGCGAGGCGATGCATGGTGAACCCCGGCTCCACCTGGTGAAGCGCGCCGGGAAGTTGGGTCTCGGTTCGGCCTACCAGGCAGGCTTCGAGTATGCGCTCGCCAATCGATACGATCTGGTCTTCACGATGGATTGCGATTACAGCCATCATCCCAAGCACCTGCCACAGTTTCTCGAGTCGATCGCTCAGGGTAGCGATATGGTCGTGGGCTCACGCTATGTCCCGGGTGGGGGCGTCCGCAATTGGCCGACTCGCCGCATATTGCTGTCGCGTTTCGCGAATTTCTATACCCGGCTGCTGCTCCGCGTCCCGGTACACGACTGCACCGCCGGCTACCGCTGCTACACCCAGGAGGTGTTGGTGACCGTCGACCCGTCCTCAATCCGCTCGTCAGGCTATGCGTTTCTCGAAGACATGGTGATGCGTGTGCACCGCGCCGGGTTCAAGATCCACGAAGTTCCGATCATTTTCGAAGACCGTACGCGCGGCGCATCGAAGATCAACCACTCCGAGATCTACCTTGCAGCCTGGCACGTACTGAAGACCGCGTTCTACGCCCCCGCGGTCAACAAGCGCGTCATGGGAAAGCTGGGCAGTCACCCGCCCCAGTGACGCGACTGCTGCTGGTACGGCACTGCCAATCCTCTGGTCAATTTCCCGAGTCACCACTGACCGAGGACGGATTCACGCAAGCGCAATCGCTTGCGCCGTTCTTGAGCCGATACGACATCGATCTCATCGTGTCGAGCCCAGCATTGCAGACGATCGCGCCGTTCGCACAACAACAATCGCTCGAAGTCCACCAGGACGCGCGGTTTCGGGAGCGCGAGCCCGCGAGCATCGCGCTCCCCGATTGGCTAGCTCCTCGAGTGCTCCTTTCGAGACCTCGACTACGGTCATCCATCCATCTGGCCGCGACGCCCAACAGCGCGGTTGGCGAGCGATCGACGAAATTGTCGAGGCCGGCCACCGATGCCCTGCCGTTGTCGCGCACGGCAACCTGATCTCTTTGATTCTCCGGCGCATCGAGCCGGAGATCGGCTTCGAATTCTGGCGCCGACTCAGCAACCCGGACGTGTACGTGCTCGCTCGCGACGACGAATCGGCCTGGACAAGCGAACGCGTCTGGAACCCGGGAGGGTCCGCGACCGAAGCGGATCACCAGAGCTGACGCGGGGCACCGCGATCTGCCTACGCTACCCGACCCCAATCCATTCCAGGCGTTCACCCCACCGCGCGACGACCGCCCGCGCCAGTTCCGACGAACGCGCAAGTCCCGGATCATTTCGCAGCTTGTCGAGCGCGGCTTCGCGGGCGGTGGCGATATGTCGAATGTCTCGGACCAGGTCGGCGATCTTCAGATCTGGCAACCGGCCATGCTGTTGGGTCCCCAGAAATTCGCCGGGCCCTCGGATGCGTAGATCGGCCTCGGCGATCGCGAAGCCGTCGCTCGTTTCAAGTAGCGCTGAAAGACGCGCCTCGCTGTCTTCGGTCGAAGATCGCGCGACCAGCACGCAGGTACTCGGCGCCTCTCCGCGACCGACGCGACCGCGAAGCTGATGAAGTTGCGCGAGACCGAAACGTTCGGCGTGTTCGACGATCATCAGCGTCGCATTCGGGACATCGACACCGACTTCGATCACGGTGGTCGACACCAACACCTGAGTCTCTCCTCGAGCGAAGCGGGCCATCGTCTCGCGCCGTGTCCCGGCATCCATCTGGCCGTGGACCAGGTCGACCCTGAGATCCGGAAATGATGCCCTGATTCTTTCAGCGGATTCACTGGCTGCGCGCAGATCAATCTTCTCCGATTCGGCAACCAGTGGGTACACCACGTAGATCTGCTCACCGCGATCCGCCGTCGCACGCAGGCGGCCTGCCGCCTGCTGCCCCTCGCCCGTTCGCAGCAGCAGCGTTTCGGCTGGCGTGCGGCCCGGTGGCAGCTCGTCGATCACAGACAGATCGAGATCTCCGTACAGTGTCAAAGCCAGCGTGCGGGGAATCGGCGTGGCGGTCATTACCAAGCTGTGAGGAACGCGATCGCCGAGCGCTTTAGCCGACAGCGCGGCGCGTTGGCGCACCCCGAAACGATGCTGCTCGTCGATGATGACAAACGCCAGCGCTCTAAACTCGACACTCTGTTGGAACAGCGCGTGGGTTCCCACGACCAGGTCGATCTCGCCGGCCGCCAGTGCCCGGCGGGTTTGTGCTGTCTGCTCCCGCGATAACGAGGCAGTCAGCCGCGCGACCCGAAACGTTCCACCGCCTTTCTGCGCCAACCCATTGAGCGTCGCCTCGTGCTGCTCGGCGAGCAGTTCGGTCGGCGCCATCATGGCCGTTTGATAGCCGGCTTCCGCAACAGCCACCGAAGCGAGAAACGCCACCGCGGTCTTACCGCAGCCTACGTCGCCTTCCAAAAGGCGATGCATCGGATGGGGTCGCGCGAGATCCGCCAATATCTCCCGACGCGCCCGATCCTGCGCAGATGTCAAAGCGAACGGAAGTCGCGCCATCGCGCGAGCCGACTCGCGACCCGGGGCAATCGGTGTCCCGGGTTGCGCCGCGAATCCCGCGCGGCGCAACCCGAGACCCAACTCCAGCAGGTAGAGTTCTTCGAGCGCCAAGCGTGTGCGGGCTGGCGACCGACTTTCGACCAGCGCATCGATATCGGCTTCGGGGCCGGGGAGATGGAGTTCACGAAGCGATTGCGCGGGCGCTGGCAGCCCCAACTCCTCACACAGCGGGTCTGGCAGGTACCCCGGCACGAAATCCGCATAGCGCTCCACCGCCAGAGCGATCGCGCGCCGCAATCCGCGCGGGTGGACACCGTCAGGTGTCGAGTAATCGGGCACGATCCGACGTGCATCTTGCAACCGGTCCGGGTCGCTCCCCCCTCCCCCGTCAACCGACTCCACGACGGCGCGATCGGATTCCGAAAGCACCGAAATTTCTGGGTGTGTGAGTTCCTTGTCGAAGCGGTAGCGCTTGACATCACCACTCACGAAGAGCAGTGAATCCTTGCGGACCTGCTTGGCGAGCGACTCCCCGCCGCGAAACCACTTCAATGACACCGAACCCGTATCGTCTCCGACGCGCGCCTCGAACACGCGCCCCCCGAAGCGACCGCGGCTGGCAGAAAACGAAGCGCCCAAAACCCGCGCGACAAAGCTGGCGCGACGCCCAACCTCGAGTTCCCCCACCCTCGCCAGACTGCGTCGGTCCTCGTACCGCGCCGGCAGGTAGAAGAGCAGGTCCCCCACCGTGCGGAGTCCGCGACGCGCCAGTGACTCGGCGCGCTTCTTGCCGAAACCCGGCAGTACGCTGGGCGACTTGGCAAGCTGCGCTTCGGACCACTCCGCCGTCGCCATCGGGGCGATAAGCTGCTGTGCAGCGGCGATGCATGCGACTTGCGAATCGAGAGCATCCGCCGTGGCAGCCGATTCGCGCGCGGCTTCTGTGTCCAAGAAATCGCGCGCCAAGCCCAACAGCCGCTCTTTCAGATCAGGTGGGATCGACATCTCGCTGATCCTCTGCAGCCCGGAAGCGACGGTTCGCGGCAGATCGCGAACCCGCGAGAGCCTTGCGTAGTCGTCCTGGGCGGCGAACTCGAGTGGGCGGAGCACCTCCCGAATTGCGGATTGAAACGGGCTCTCGCCCACGTGAATCACCTCGTCGCGGAACCTTTCGGTTCGCGTCCCGAACCCTTTATTGCGGGGCTGCCTGCCCGCGTATCATCGACTCGTGCAGCTCCCGTCGGGCCTCGTGTGCATCTCAGTTGGCGTTTTGGTTGAGCAATCCAGGCCTTGCTGCCGTTTGCCCCGTTCGCTCAGGATACCGCGCCACTGACGCGGTGCAGGAACGGACGTGGTAGCGTCGGAATGGGTCAATTCGCGCAGGCGGTCACCTAAAGGGACCGGCTTTCGGGAAACGGGCCCGTCTGGGAAACAAGGGCCGGTCGGCAAAACAAGGGCCGATCTGGAAAAAGGCGCCGGACTGGAAATGGGCCGGTTTGGGTCTGGGCCTCGATTTACGCAAAGGAGCCCGATCTGTAGGGAGAGGATTTGACCATGAGCAGCCAAGACGGTCGCCCGCCGGTCTGGATCGGGCACACCACGCTCGCCACGCGCGACCTCTCGGGAACCCGCGACTTCATGATCCAGTTGGGCATGCGCCCGATCGCGGACGGCAGCGAATTCGCGGTCCTGGAGCTGCGCGGCGGCACCCACCTCGTCGTCCTCCAGTCCGATTCCGCTGACGTCGGACCGGTCCCGTTTGATCTCATGGTCGACGACATCGACGCGACCCACCAAGAGTTCATCGAGAATTTTCGCGACCAGGGCATCCGTCCCTCGGAGATCCAACCCGGGACGATCCATCGCTCGTTTACGCTGACTTCTCCGGCCGGCCACGTCGTGACGTTCAACTCCACGCACGTATCCGACCAACCTGTCTGAGAACCGCTCGCGCTGGGTATCTTTTTGGGAATATTCAAGATCGCATGGAGAAACGTGTGGCGCAATCAGCGCCGCACGATCGTGACGATCAGTGCGATGAGCCTGGCCCTCACGGTGATGATCTTGTGGAACGGACTACTGGTCGGGTACCTGGAGGGGATGGAACGGAACATTCTCGAACTCGAAGTGGGTGACCTGCAGATCTTTCCGAACGACTATCGCGACAATCCGTCGATCTACACGCGAATCGATGAGCCTGACGCGCTGCTTTCGCCGCTTCGCGAGACAGGATTCGAAGCGACCGCACGGCTACTGGCGTTCGGAATGGTGGCGGCCGGTGACGCATCAGCCGGCGTTTCCTTTCGCGGAATCGATATCGCGCAGGACGCGACGGTCAGCGAGATTCATCGCGAGGTCGCAGCCGGAAGCTGGCTCGACAAGAACGACCCGACCGGAGTCGTGATCGGCCGACGCCTGGCGCGGATACTTGGCGTCGACCCTGGCTCGGAACTCGTGGTGCTGACCCAAGGAGCAGACGGCTCGATGGCGTATGACCTGTTTTCGGTGCGCGGCATATTGCGCGGTATCGGGGACGGCACCGACCGCGGTGGTGTATTCGTCGACATCGATGTGCTCAGAGAGTTGATCGTCGTGCCGGGCGGCATACACCAGATCATCGTCCGCCGCCCCGAAGGACTCGAACTCAACATTGCAGCGCAAATCGTGCGCAACCTCGCGGTAGACCGCGACGTAAAAACCTGGCGCCAGTTGCTCCCGACGCTGGCCTCGCTGCTCGATTCTGCGCAGGGCGCGATGATTGCGATGTTCGTAATCGTCTATATCGCGATTGGAATCCTCATCCTGAATGCGATGTTGATGGCCGTTTTCGAGCGGGTCCGAGAATTCGGCGTGCTCAAAGCGATCGGCGCTGGACCGATCGACGTGATGCGGCTGATCGTGGCGGAGTGCGCGATCCAGACCGGCCTGGCGGTGGCGGTCGGTGTGGGGCTCAGCATTCCAGCCGTCGCGTATCTGGCTGAAACCGGCATCAACCTGCAATCTCTAGCGGGGCTGACGATGATGGGAATCGCGATGGACCCGATCTGGAGAGCAACCGTGTCGCCTGGAGTATTCGCGATGCCAATTGGTGTGCTCATCGCGATCGTTTCCATGGCGGTGCTGTACCCAGCGCTGAAGGCTGCGTTGATCGAACCGGTCGCTGCGATGAGACACCAGTAGTCGAGCCACGGCACTTCTGGTCCGATTGGCTCCACGACCCAAGGCAACCGACAGTAACTCAGAATAGCTCAGAACAACTCAGAACAACTCAGAACAAACTACAACTACCCAAACGACTCCAGGATGGAGAACAAGATGGCCCGTTCGAATCTCTCATCGATGGCCTGGCACAACCTGTGGCGGAATCGACGCCGTACCGTGTTGACACTTTCTTCGATCGCGTTCGGTACCGGCTTGGCGGTTCTGTTTACCGGTATCGGCGATTCGAATTGGCGCGGCATGATCGACCTCGCCGCCCGAATGGGTGGCGGCCACGTCACCGTTCAGCACCCCGAATTCCTGGACACGCCGACACTCAGCCGCACGCTGCCGAATGTGGCTGACATGCGAAAAATCGCGTTGGCCGATCCACAGGTCGAGCGCGCCGTATCGCGGATCAGCGGCAACATCTTATTGCTGACGGCTGCGCAAAATCGCGGATCGGGTTTCATCGCGTACGACCCGGCGCAGGAAGACACCACGACACTATCCGTGCTCGACGCACTCGTCGAAGGAGAGCTGTTCGCCACCGCCGATGACAGCGGGATCATTCTCGGCCGAAAGCTCGCCCAGAATCTCGAAACCAAGATCGGGCACAAAGTCGTCTACACGCTGACCGACAAAAACGGAGAGATCATCCAGGAAGCCGTTCGCGTTATCGGAATCATCGCTACCGGATCGCCGAGCATCGACGCGGGCTTGGCCCTGCTGGCAATCGACCGTCTGCGCGGATCGCTGCGCTACACATCCAATGAGGCTACACAGCTCGCCATCTTCTTATCGGACCAACGTGCGGCCGACGATGTCGCTTCGCGGCTCGGTGATCATTTCGACCGCGGCTCCGCGGTGCTCACCTGGCAGGAGGTCCAGCCGGACCTGGCCGGTTTCATCGCGATGAAGATCGCCGGGGCGCAGTTCATGGAAGCCGTCATCATGGTGCTCGTAGCTGCAGGGATCTTCAACACGATCTTCGTAAGCGTGATGGAACGACTGCGCGAGTTCGGCGTGATGATGGCGATCGGATTCAGCCCGGGGCGCCTGTTTGGGCTGGTCATGTTCGAGAGCCTGTGGCTCGGCTTGTGCGGCCTGTTGCTCGCTGGCATCGTCACCGCCTGGCCCTACCACTACCTGTATACGACCGGCATCGATATCTCCACCCAGATCCCGATCGAAAACAGTGAAATCGCGGGTGTTGCGCTCTCGACCGTGATGCATGCCGAGATCTACCCTGAGAACGTGTTGATCATCGCTGCACTGGCGCTGTTGGCAACCTTGTTGTCGGGGCTCTACCCGGCTTGGAATGCCGGCCGCGTCGCGCCCGTCCAAGCGATTCGAGTGGGATGAACTGGCCGTGGACAAATTTGCGCGCGCAGCCCGGGGAGCCCGATGAGCGCAACCGAAGCGAGCGTGATCGTCGGGTTCAGCGACGTCAGCAAGGAATACCTGCAGGGTTCTCAACGGGTTCATGCACTGCGTGGGTTGTCGTTCCAAGTGGAGCGTGGTGAGTTCACGGCGATCTGTGGCCCGTCAGGTTCAGGCAAGACCACCGCGTTGAACCTGATCGGCGCGCTCGATCAACCATCGAGCGGTTGCGTAATGCTCGAAGGTCGGGACCTCTCAGCGCTGACCCGTCGCGAACTGAGCCACCTGCGCCGAGATCGAATCGGGTTCGTGTTCCAGGCCTACAACCTGTTGCCGGTACTGACTGCCTACGAGAACGCCGAGTTGGTACTGGCCCTTCAGGGAGTCGAGCTCGCCGAACGCAGAGAGCGGGTCATGAAGCTGCTTGCAGACGTCGGACTCGAAGGCATGCAAGACCGGCGCCCGAGCGAGCTATCGGGTGGCCAGCAACAGCGTGTTGCCATTGCCAGAGCCATCGCAGCGGATCCGGCTGTAGTGCTCGCAGACGAACCTACCGCCAACGTCGATTCTGAGACCGCCAATCGGCTGCTCGACATCATGGAGAGGCTCAACGCCGATCGAAGTGTCACGTTCATCTTTTCTACTCACGACCCGCAGGTCTTCGAGCGCGCACGCCGGGTGATCCGCGTCGTTGACGGCCGAATCGAATCTGACAGCGCTCCCGTATCCAGTGCCGCGTCCGCCGCCACTGGCAATGTTGGCTCGTCGAATTGACAACTCTTCAGTGCTGGTTCGAGTTTGGAAGTACCTATTCGTATCTGTCAGCGTCGCGAATCGGCGCGGTGGCCAACGCCGTGTGCGTAGAAGTTCGCTGGGAGCCATTCCTGCTGGGCCCGCTTTTTCGGGAATTCGGATGGGACGATTCGCCGTTCAATCTCTACCCCGTCAAGGGCCGCTACATGTGGCGCGACATGCAGCGGTTGTGCGAAGGCTATCAGCTGCCCTTCCAAAAGCCCTCCGTGTTCCCGCGTAATGGCCTGTTGGCGGCGCGCATCTGCTGCGTGGGCGACGGCGAGCCGTGGCTTCCGGCCTTTATCAAAGCGACCTTCGAGGCCAATTTCGGCCACGACCTCGACATCGCGGACCCCCGCGTGCTTCGTGGGCTTCTCGACGGCCTCGGCCAATCCAGCGAGGCGATACTGCGGGAAGCCGGCGGTGAAGTCGCGAAGCAGCGACTTCGCGCCAACACCGATCGAGCCCGCGAGATCGGCATCTTCGGCGCGCCGAGCTTTGTCGTGGGGACTGAGCTGTACTGGGGGAACGACCGGCTGGGTGACGCGATCGCGTGTGCGGCGACGGGCGGTATCGGCTAGCAGCCCGAGCCAAGACGGGTCGGGCGACGACGTGGAAGCTTTCGTCGCGCAACGGCAAACGCGCGAACGAGTCGTGCATGCTGCGATCGATCGCTGGCCGGGCGTCGAACTACTCGCGTCAACGCCGGCCGGCGAAACTGGCAGCGCGGCAGGCTGACACACAATCGGACCAGACTTCTAGCCGTGAATCTCTTGCAGCGATTTCACACCGATCGTATTTTCTCGCAATGCGCGGATGGCACCCACCGCCGCGCGCGCGCCGGCCACGGTGGTGAAGTAGGGAACACCTCGCAACAACGCCGACCGCCGAATCGACGCCGAGTCTCGGATCGAGGTGATGTCTGAATCCACGGTGTTGATGACCAGATCCACGTCGCCTGCGTCGATTCGCTCGACAGTATCGGGGTGGCCGTGGCCGACCTTCGGCACACTCTCCGCATCGATCCCGAGCCCGCGCAATGAATCGGCGGTACCCGATGTGGCCAGCACACTGAAACCGAACGACGAAAGCTCTCGAATCGCTTCGCAGATGGGCGCGCGGTCCTCCATTCGAACCGACACGAAAACCCTGCCGCTCGTCGGTAGGCTGTTGCCAGCCTGCACCTGCGCTTTGGCGTAGGCACGGCCGAAGTCAGAATCGATACCCATCACCTCGCCTGTGCTCTTCATCTCCGGGCCCAACAGCGTATCGGCTCCGGGGAACTTTACGAATGGGAAGACCGCTTCTTTCACCGAGACGTGTTTGGGCCAGATCTCTTCGGTGAAGCCGAGTTCTTCCAGGCTCTGACCGACCATCACCAGGCTCGCCAACTTCGCGAGAGGCCGACCGATGGCTTTCGAAACGAATGGGATGGTACGCGAGGCGCGCGGGTTCACCTCGATCACGTACAGTTCGCCTCCCTTTACCGCGTATTGCACGTTCATCAGACCCTTGACGCCCAGTTCGACGGCCAACTTCCGCGTCGATTCCAGAATCTCGTCGATGATGGTCTTGGTCAACGAGTATGGCGGCAGTGCGCACGCGCTATCGCCCGAGTGCACGCCGGCCTGTTCGATGTGCTCCAT
>JAQBGU010000097.1:0-35325 GCA_032128375.1 Deltaproteobacteria bacterium
CCCCGCTTCGAGAGTCGAAAGGACTCGGTCGATTCGAGAAGCCTCGTTGTGCGCGTGCAGTGAGGCCGGTCGCGCATCGATGCCGTGCCGGTCGAGCAGCACCCGCGTGCGCCGGGTGTCCTCTGCCAGCACCAATTCGGCTTCACCGAGCACCCGAATCGCGCGCAAGGTGATGTCTTCGAGGTTCCCAATCGGCGTCGCGACGATGTACAGCACACTCACGACTCGGGCGACGCGCGCGAATCATCCGCCACCTGCGCGCACTCGGGATACAGCTCGAGCAACCCCTGGCGCGATGCTGCGCAGATGCCCCGCTCTGTGATCAGCCCGGTAACGAGCCGCGCCGGTGTCACATCGAACGCGGGGTTGGCAACCGCGCTCGATTCCGGAAGCAGCCGGACTTCGACCAGCCGACCGTCGCTGGCCAGACCGCTGACATGACTGAGCTCGCGAGCGTCGCGCTCTTCGATCGGAATTTGCGCGATTCCGTCGTCGATCGTCCAATCGATCGTAGAGTGCGGTAGCGCCACATAGAACGGCACCGCGTTGTCGTGCGCGACGAGCGCCTTCAGATAGGTTCCGATCTTGTTGCAGACATCGCCGCACGCAGTCGTGCGATCGGAGCCGGTGATGCAAAGGTCGACCCGTCCGCGCTGCATCAGATGGCCGCCGGCGTTATCGGCGATCACCGTGTGCGCGACGCCGTGTTGTCCGAGTTCCCACGCCGTCAGACCCGCCCCCTGATTGCGTGGACGCGTTTCGCCGACCCAGACGTGGACCGGGATACCGCGGTCATGAGCCAAATAGATCGGTGCGAGAGCCGTCCCCCAGTCGACCGTTGCCAGCCAGCCGGCGTTGCAGTGAGTCAGAATCTGCACCGGATCGTTGCCGCCCCGCTGCTCGGCAATGGCCTCGATCAGGCACACGCCATGCGTTCCGATCTGGCGACACGTCTCGACGTCGGCATCGGCCAGCTGCCCGGCCCGCCGATAGGCCGCTTCGCTTCGATCGATGGCTGTGATTCCAGCGAGAGCCGCCTGCATCTCGTCGAGCGCCCAGCGCAGATTCACCGCGGTCGGTCGGGTAGCGATCAGTTTGTCGAGCGCGTGCGCCAAGGCTGCATCGCTCGGATCCGCAGCCATTTGCAGAGCCACTCCGTAGGCTGCGGTGACTCCGATCAACGGCGCTCCGCGGACCCACATCGCCGAAATCGCCTCGGCTGCCTGATCGAGGTGGTGAAGTGTGCGAACCACGAATGCGTGCGGCAGGCGGGTCTGGTCGATGATCTCGACGCTGCGACCGTCATCGGCCAGCCAGATACTGCGGCGCGCGACCCCCTCGACGATCATCGCCGCTGCCGCTGCTTCATTCGCCCTCGAACTCACACAGCGACACCACCTGGTGTCCACTCGATTCCAGTCGGGCACGCCCGCCGAGTTCTCGCAACTCGACCACGAACGCGCACGCGATGACTTTGCCGCCAATCTTCTGGATCAGGTTGGCAGCGGCCGCGGCGGTGCCGCCGGTGGCGATCAGGTCATCAACCAGCAGCACTCGCTCGCCGGGCAGCGTCGCGTCGCTGTGGATCTCGACACGGTCGGTGCCGTATTCGAGTTTGTAGTCCTCGCCCACGACCTCGAAGGGGAGCTTGCCCGGCTTGCGCACCGGGACGAACCCCACGCCCAGTTCGATGGCGACGGCGAGTCCAAAGATGAACCCGCGCGCCTCGACTCCAGCGACCTTCTCGACCTGCTGGTCGCGAAACGGGTCCGCGAGTGCGATGACGGACTCTCGTACGCCGACCGCGTTCGATAGCAGTGTCGTGATGTCTCGAAACATGATTCCCGGCTTGGGGTGGTCCGGAATGCTGCGGATCAATGCCTTGATGTCCATCGGTCGCCCTCGTGTGGCTGCGTCAGGTATCGGCCTTCCGGCAGTCTACAGGACCCGGCCCGCGACGGCGTCGAGTCGCTTGGCGGCGGCTGGATCGCGCGCTTCGGGGGCCGTGATGATGGCTCCGTCCAGCGATCGGTCACAACCAGCCGGACACGGGGTTGGCCGACTGTCGAGGTTCGGCGAAATTTTGGCGACCAATTTTCGCCCCAGATCTGCGTTGGATGTGAGCACGGCGAGTATGTCGATCACTTCCACCGCGGCGTGATCGTCGTGCCAGCAGTCGAAGTCGGTCACCATCGAGACACTCGCATAACAAATTTCAGCCTCGCGGGCGAGCTTGGCTTCGGGCATGTTCGTCATTCCGATTACATCGGCGCCCCAACTGCGATACAGCTTCGACTCGGCACGGCTCGAAAACTGCGGTCCCTCCATCGCCAGATATACGCCACCGCGCTCGATAGGAATCCCGAGATCAATGGCAGCCGCTTCGAGCAGGTCGCCGAGCCGACTACATACCGGCTGCGCCATCGACACGTGCGCGACGAGTCCGGAACCAAAGAACGTCTTTTCTCTGGCAAAAGTGCGATCGATGAATTGGTCGACGAGAACGAACGTACCCGGGCTGAGAAGTTCGCGGAGCGAACCGCATGCACCGACGGAAATCAGGTCGGTCACTCCCACGCGCTTGAGGGCATCGATGTTTGCCCGGTAGTTGATTTCCGAAGGCGGAATCCTGTGACCGCGACCATGCCTGGGCAGAAAAGCGATTTCAGTTTCGCCGATCCTGCCGACCAGGATTTCATCGCTGGGCGACCCAAATGATGACTTCACGTCGCGCCATCGCGAGTCGCGAAGGCCTTCGATCTCGTAGATTCCGCTGCCACCAAGTACGCCAAGCATGGGGTTCGCTAGCCTCCTGTCTCCCCGGTCCTGGGGGACTGCCGTGAACAGCCGAATCGCACTGGGTGCGGCTGGCGAACGCCGCGCCGCCCACTATTTGATGCGGCGAGGTTATCGGATCGTGGCCCGCAACGTACGCGCCGACCGGGTCGAAATCGACATCATCGCGAGACGTGGTCGCGTACTCGCCTTCGTCGAAGTCAAGACCCGACGCACCCATGCGTATGGCTATCCTGAAGATGCCGTCGATGCCCGCAAGCGGGCTCGTCTGGTACGCGGCGCGGCAGCCTGGCTACACGGCAACCGGGATCAGCGACGCACGGGCCAGAGCATCCGTTTCGATGTGATCGTCTGCCAATGTGGTTCGGATCGAGCGGAGTGGCAGCTTCGCCACCTGAAGGGCGCGTTCGACGCTGGCGGCTAGGGATGTGCAGACTTTCCACCGGTTGCACCCGCTGGCCCCTGACTCATCGATCGGTGCGCCACGGTCGGTTTCCATATCGATCGATCGAGACGACGTCCTCGATGGGGAGCCGCGTCGTCGGGCCGTAGCGACCCGTTGGCCAACCCACCGGGATCACCGCGCAGGGTGTCACGTTCCACGGCAGGCCGAGCGCACGCCGCGCCGCGAAGGTATTCCACAGCGGCAGAGTAATCAGCGCAGCCCCGAGTCCGACCGCACGCGCTGCGAGCAGGAAATTCTGGATCGACGGAAAGATCGAGCCGTAGTAGCTCGTCGCGGCGATCGCCGGAAACGGCGTCCGTGGGCCCTTGAGGCACGGGATGATCAACACCGGGATCTCTTCGAAATGATCAGCCTGCCACTGCACCGCGTCGAGCACCCGCAGCATCTTCGGATCGTGCTGATTCGAGCGGCGCCCCAACCGGCCGTACAGCGAGAAGGCTTGTCGGTTCCATTTCGCGAACTTCGCTTTGACCGCCGGGTCCCGCACCACGATGAACTCCCAGTTCTGCGCGTTCGAACCGGTGGGAGCTTTCAACGCGAGTTCGAGAAGCCGTCGGAGTAGCGCGTCGTCGACGGGGTCCGGCTTGAGTCTCCGGATCGCGCGCTGCGTCAGCATCGCCTCTTCGAGGGGCATATCGAGACCGGGTATGACGCCCATGGACCCTCCGTGCCCTCCGGATTCGTCGCGCAGCGCGAGGAGGGCAGCGCGCCGCGTGCTGGGACCATACCCGACTCTAACCCGTTCGTATTCCCACTGGCATTTTTTCATTCATCGGCGTTCGGCGGCTATGCGACGGATCGGCGAGCCACGCCAGAAGCGACCGTTCGCGCCTCATGTCTTCGTCGCCAGGTAGTAGTACTGGGCTCCGAGGGGGAGGCGCGCCAATGAAGGTTCAAGGAATCGCAGAAACGCGAGCTGACGCGGAAAGAAGAACAGCCAGCGCGCCTTGCCGCACTGGCTGAATCCTCCCGAGCGCAGCAGGCGACCCGCCTCGGGTGGGGAGATCGGAATCGCATCCCGATCGAACTCGATACGACTCATGATGATTCTCGTACCCACGTTCCAGGGATTGTTCTCCATCAAGGCGAACTGCCCACCACGTCGAAGGGAACCCCGAATTCGACGCACGACTGCGACGCGCTCCGACGGCTCGATGTGATGAAATACACCATTCACATAACAGAGGTCGAAGCGTTCTTCGCTGGGCAGCTCTGCGCTCGCCTCGAAGTGAACGCGCGCAGACCCGTGCTGGGACCGAGCTTCGCGAATTGCACCTTCCGCCGTGTCGAACCCGGTGACAGCCGCTTCTGGAAAGATCTCGGAGAGGAATGCGGTGGTATCACCCGTCCCGCACCCGTAGTCCAGGATGTGGCGCGGCTTTCGATGCGGGCCCAATTGTCTTTCGAGATCGAGAACACGCCCCTGTAGAAAATAGAAACTATTCTCGCCGGAGATCCGCAGCGATCGATTCAAGTCGGAATCGTAAAGCGAACGATCCTCGAAGGCCGGCGGGGGCTGGTTGTCCGTCATACCCCCGACTCCTTCGACGCGCCGTTACACACGACTCTGGCTTCACTCCCGCGGTGAACGACGGGGCGCGGCTCTCGGAAGTGTCCGCACCACTGT
This sequence comes from Deltaproteobacteria bacterium, assembly GCA_032128375.1. Taxonomy (GTDB): domain Bacteria; phylum Myxococcota_A; class UBA9160; order UBA9160; family SMWR01; genus JAJDAM01. The sequence goes on from JAQBGU010000097.1 coordinate 4,890, forward strand.
GATGCCCCCAATTGCAATCGTCGCTTGCGGGCTACCCACGATAGCAGCTTCGATCGTCTTGCGTCCGTTCCGAAAGGCCGTGCAACTCCAATCGCGAGCCACCCACCAATACTTCGGATCCCGTCACTGGTCTGTACCGGTAGCGCCGGCGCAGTCGTCTCCTATAATCCGCCGACTCGGATCATCCCCTCCCCCGAGCACGGGTACATGTACAAGCTCGTCACGGTTATCGGAGCGCGGCCGCAATTCGTCAAGGCTGCGGTCGTGTCTCGCGCGCTGCGGTCTCGTTTCGAGGAGGTCGTGGTGCATACGGGCCAACACTACGACCACGGGCTCTCCGGTGTCTTCTTCGAACAACTCGGCATGCCCGCGCCAAACCACAACCTCGCCGTCGGCTCGGGCTCTCACGCCCAGCAAACCGCCGATGCGTTGGTTCGCATCGAGGAAGTGCTCCAAGCCGAAAAACCCGACCTGCTGCTGATTTACGGCGACACCAACTCCACGCTCGCCGCAGCCCTCGCGGCCGTGAAGCTCTGCCTGCCGATCGCTCACGTGGAAGCCGGTCCGCGCCTCTACAGCTGGCAGGAACCCGAAGAGGTCAACCGAATCGTCGCGGACCGCTTTGCCGCACTGCTCTTCTGCGCGACACGGACCGACGTCTCGAACCTGGCACGCGAAGGCATCCGTGACGGCGTATTTCTCAGTGGCGATGTGATGCTCGACCTGTTCATGACCATGCGCGAGAGCGCCCGTGACACATCGATATTGGAGAGTCTCGATCTGACGCCCGGCGAGTACCTGCTCGCGACCGTCCACCGCGCGCGGAATACCGACTCTGACGAGAGGTTGAAATCGATTTTCGAAGCGTTCCTACAGGCGCAGGAGCCCGTGGTACTGCCGCTTCATCCGCGCACCGCAAAGAACCTGCAGCGCATTGGCTGGTACGACCGGGTCGCGGGCGCGGGTCACATCCGTCTGCTGGAGCCGCAGGGTTATGTCGAATTCATGAACCTGCAGCTCGACGCCCGGATGATCATCACCGACTCCGGAGGGGTGTGTCGCGAAGCCTACTTCGCTCGCCGCCCCTGCCTCACGCTGTTTCCGTTCACCGCCTGGCCCGAGACGGCGGAAGACGGCTGGAACATCTGCGTCGACGCCGACACCGAGGCGATCTTGACTGCGATCCGCGACTTTTCGCCGACTCACGCCCCGCAGAACGTCTTCGGCGACGGAAGCGCCAGCGAAATGATCGCAGACGAGATCGCGAGGTACCTCGACAACCCGCGTCCGCTCTACGCCTAGCGGTAGCGAGAACAGCGGCGGCCCGCATCGAGAACCCGAATCTTTCCGCGAGCTCGCGATGATCGAGGAAAAACATGCCAGTGAGCGCCGCGGCGGTAACACCGGTCGTTGAGATAGGCGACCTCGCTGGGTTGAAACGTTCTCGCAGCGCGGACCATCCGATCGCGGAATTTGCGAACTCTACAGCATCGGGATCGGCTGCGGTGCCCGATCGTAGTCGCCCAACCAACTCGGCGAGCTTCATACGAAGTTGCGCGAATCTTGCGCAAGAACGCATTGCACCGAGAGCCGACATTTTCATCGCCATCATATGAATCAAGTTGACTTGGTCAAATATGTTCGTTTAAGCTGAGTGAATCAGTGGACACCGCCAATTCCTATTGGCTGTTGTCCAAGAAGATACGGCTGTACTCCCCTGGCCCTTTGTTGATGTTGATGTTGATGTTGATCTGGATTCGAAATGCTCATCAAGTTGAAGTCGACGTTGAAGTCGACGCTCCTCACCCCTGTGCTCTGCCTGGTGGCAGTGGCGCTCGTGTCACCCGGTCCTGCGAGTCGCGCAGACAATCGCGGCACTGAGCACGACGGCGGCCGGAGCGACAATCAAGACCGACGCGAATGGCGGATCTCGCCCCGCAAGGCGAAGGATGAGAATCCTCTGCTATCGGATGCCGTTTCGCTAGCGAAGGGCAGCGAGATCTACCTGGCCGAGTGCGAGAGCTGCCACGGTCGGGGCGGGCGGGGCGACGGTCCCGAGGCTCGAGATCTCGAAGCACGTGTTCCCGACCTTACGACCTCCGGTGCGATGGAAGAGCCGGACGGAGCGCTGTTTTGGAAACTGACTCTGGGCCGGAAGCCGATGCCCAGCTACGGCAAGCTGCTTTCGAACGAAGATCGCTGGCACGTCGTGAACTACCTGCGAACGCTCGAGTCAGGCGGCGAGAAACCGTAATTCTCTCTGGCTGCGTGAGAAACCTGAAGACCGAGTGAGTGGCCCAAGGTTGGAATCGAAGATGGAGACTGGGAACATCAAAAATTCGTTGAAGCAGCGACTGTTCTGTTTTCGGGGTCTCGTAGTCTTGTCTGGGGTCCTCGGTATGACGGCTGCGGGAGTGGGTGCCGCCACTCTCAGTGTATTGCGACAGCCCGCTCTGACGGAGAGCGTGCGCGGACTCGTGGTGGCGCAACAAGCCGGCTGCTTCGGCTGCCATGGACCCGGAGGGGTCGGGGGCGGGCCGAACCCTGGCTCGGTCGACGGCGACGTGCCTCCGTTGCGGGCGAGCGGCGCGATGATGTTCTATGCGCAAAACGAGCAGGAGATTCGCGAGTGGATCCTTCGCGGAATTCCAGCGCGATTGGAGCGCGAGAAGTCGTGGCAGCGTGGTCTCATCCAGATGCCCGCCTACCAGGGCAGGCTCTCTCGCGAGCAGGTGGACCACCTCGTCGCCTACGTGCAGTCGGTGTCACAGGTAGAACACCCGGTTGGTAAACTCCCGGCGGAGGGGCGCCGCACTGCCCAACGCTTGGGTTGCTTCAACTGCCATGGTCCCGAAGGCCGCGGTGGGCTGCCCAACCCGGGCAGCTTCGTCGGCATCATTCCACCGTGGGACGGGAACGATTATCACGAGCTTGTGCACGACGACCAGGAGGTGCGGGAGTGGATTCTCGACGGTGTCAGTCAGCGCTTTGCCGGAAACCCGGCTGCGTCGTTCTTCTTGAACCGCCAGGCCATCCAGATGCCGGCCTATCGGGATGCCATCAGCGATGACGAACTCGAAGCGTTGGTCTCCTTCATCCAGTGGCTGCGCCAGACTGACCACGTGGTTGCGGAAGCGCCCGATTCGAATGCCTCCTCGATTTTGGGACCCGTCGAGCGAGGCGCGTGGCTCTACCGTACGTACGGATGTGCGACGTGCCACGGGCCCGACGGCGTGGGCGGAGTTCCCAACCCCAACGCCGCCGGTGGTTACGTTCCGGCCCTGACAGACCTGGCGGACAAGCTCGAGATATTCGAGCCCGAGCATGTCTCCGCCTTGCTCGAAAGACTCGAGCGAGGCATTGGCATCGAGGCGATGGCGGACGACCCGCCGATGCCGGAGTTCGATACATTCCTGGACCGCTACCTCGAGATGCGGCTCCTTGTCCTGCGTGGGGACAAGGCCAGTAAGCGCGACCCCGACGGCGCGGAGCCGCCACTGCGAATGCCCGGTTGGCGCGGGTTGATGCACGACAGCGGACCCATCACGGCGGCAGAAATCGACTCGGTCTTCGGCTATCTGCTCACGCTTCAGGATTTCAGCGAGGATGTGTAGCTAGCGACGCCGGGAGAGCGAAGCGTCAACGGTCCGGCATCTCCAAAGGGGCGAAACGCCCCAAGCGACAGCCGTTCGTCGGCGCTGCATTCGATTCGCACGTCGGTAATACAACATCCGGTCTGCCTCGGCTTGCTTTGGTTCAAGCGGGAGCCCCGATCAGTCGATGCTGCGGGCGACCAAATTGCTCTCTTTATAGCAACCGGCCGGGGGGGGCTCGGGATGCCCGGCGCGCCTCAGATCGAGCGAATTCAAAAGAGCGCCTTGTTCTGGCTTTTCGCCGCGATGGTCGCGTGTCCGACTGCTGCGCCGCGGGCATCCGACAATGAGCCAGCCCTCAAAGCCGGATCGACGACAGGTGACCATGCGCACGCGGCTGTTTTTGATGAGGCAGTTTTCCCCTCGGCGCAGGCATGCGGCGTCTGTCACACGGAGCACTATCGCGAATGGTCCGTTTCTCCCCACGCCTACGCACAGATCAGCCCGACGTTCAACGCCTACCACGCCACACTCGGCGTACTGACCAACGGCACCCTGGGAGACTTCTGCGAGCGTTGCCACACACAGGTCGGAATGACCGCGGCCGAGCCGGTGATAACGCCCAACTCCAATCGCAGTGACGTCGCACGGGAAGGTGTGACCTGCGTTGTTTGCCACAGGGTCTCCGAAGCATATGGAAAGATCAGCGGACGCCTGCCGCTCGAAGCTGGAGACATCGAGAGCCCCATTTATGGTCCGCGACCGGACGACGAGCTGCGCCGTGTACTCACGAGCCCGGACGAGTTCGAGGGATTCTCCCCGGAGACCGGGACGCGCCAGCGAAAGATTCACCGCCAGGCCCGCATGCTCGAGCAGTTGTCCCACCCGGGCTTCTGTGGGCGTTGCCACGACGTGCGCCTCCCGAGCGGCTTTCGATTGGAGGACGCTCTCAGCGAGTACAAGCAGACCGATGCCGCGAAGCGCGGCGAGTCCTGCCAAGCCTGCCACATGGGACCGGTCCCAGGTGTGCCCTCGGAGTATCCACCGGCTCCCGCGGCGGTGGTCGGTGGCGCCAAGACTCGGCCGGCTCGTCGAACCAATCACATGTTCGTCGGGCCGGATGATCCGCTCGTGCACCCGGGGATCTTCCCTCACGACGCCGAAGCGGCCGAATACGTAACACCCCTCGAATGGGTGAGTTTCGACTACCAGGCCGGCTGGGGAACCGATGAGTTCGAGGCAACTGAGCCCGGCCCTGCGGAATTCCCAGAGTTATGGGCCGATCCGGATGAGCGTTCCTACGCCCGCGCGATCATCGATCGGCAGCTCGCGCTGCGGGCCGAGGCGCATGAGCGCGGAACCACCCTGCTCCGCAACGGTTACGGCCTCGGCGAGATCCAGAACCTCCAGGCGCGAGACGGACTGAAATTCGCGATCGAGGTACGCAATGAGACGTACGGACATAGCGTACCCACCGGCCTGATCGCGGAGCGCAACGTATTCCTGCAGGTCAGCGTGCACGATGCCGAGGGAGCCGTGGTCTTCCGGTCCGGAGACCTGGATCCGAACGGAGACGTCCGGGACATGCATTCCCTCTACGTGCATTCCGGCGTCGTGCCACGCGACAAGCAGCTGTTCAATCTGCGTTCGCCGTTCATGATTCGCCTCGCGCACGGCGGTGAGCGTGAGCAGGTCCTACCGGCCAACTACTCGTTCGATCCCCTGGTTTTCATCCGGCCGTCGACAACACCCTCGGTGCTGTTCGGAGGCGTTCGGGGTGCCAGGCTGCAGAAACGAAACATCGAGGCGCTCGGGCACCGCTGGGCACGCTACACCGTAGAGACCGAAGAGCTCACGGGCAAAGCCCCCTACACCGTCAGAGTCGCCCTGGTCGCCGGCCAGCTCCCGCCACACTTGATTCACGCGATCTCGGGGGTTGGCTTCGAGTATGGATTGAGCGCACGCACGCTGTCCGAGGCCATCGTCGCCGGATACCGCGTGCTATGGGAGCGGAGCGTCGTGCTCGATGCGAAATAACACTGAGCAAGCCTCAACAGGGCGCGCCGCGAGGGGTGTGGTGACACATGCAGCACGCCGCGCCGTCGGACCGGTCGCCCGATGGCGGGCGCTCGCATGGGCGGTCGCAAGGGCGGTCGCAATCCTCGCCCTGGCTGCGATTCCTGCCGGCGGAACAGAAGCAGACGCGGACAGCGCCGATCGCGAGAGGACGAGCGTGCCCCAGGGCCGGGGGGCGGTCGAATTCTTCGAGCTGAAGACTCTGGACACCGAGGGCGACGCCCCGCTGCTTTCCGACGAAGCAGTCCCCTACCCGGCGACCGCGGCTGAGCGCCCACGGCCCCTGCTCGAGATCGGGAATCGCTTCCTCGGACGCGGCCCGATCCGACGCGGAATCAAGACGCCTGCCGGTCAGATGTTGCAACCCTGGCTCCTGCTCTTTGGCGAGATGCGAACGGCGCTGCAAGTGTACGAAGACGGCGACCGCACGACGTCCGAATGGGCCAACCGCATCGAGCTGAACGCCAACCTCAACCTCTCAGGAACCGAGCGCGTGGTCGCCACACTGCGACCGATCGATCGAGAAAACGGAAAATTCACCGGTTACAGCATTGGGCCCAGTGGGGACCGCGGCTGGATGGAGGAGTTCAACGCGAAACTGGAACACCTGTTCTTCGAGGGTGACTTCGGCCAGATTTTTCGCGCACTGGATCCGGCCGACAGGCTCACATTGGACTACGGATTTGCCGTCGGTCGCCAGCCGTTGAGTGTTCAGGATGGCGTATTGGTGAGCGATATCGTCGATGCGGTCGGCGTGACCCGCAACTCACTCACGCTCGAGGGCGTGCCGAATCTTCGCATCACCGGGATCTTCGGATGGAACGGCGTCAACCGCGCCGACAACTTCGACGAGAGCTCGGCGCGCCTGTTCGGTCTGCTGTCTCGAGCGGACACGGCATGGGACACCACCACGTCCGCCGATCTGCTGTTCGTCCTCGATACCCACGGAGAAACGAGCGGCTGGTACCTCGGCGTCGGTACTACCCAACGCTTGGGATCGATCAACACGACGTTCCGCGTCGCCGGATCGATTCCCATGAAGGAATCCTCGGGCGAGGTGAGCGGCGGCGCGCTGCTCATGGCCGAGCTGTCACGAACGCTGCCGAACTCGGACGATGTCGTCTATCTGAACAGCTTCTGGAGTATCGGCAAATTCTCCTCGGCGGCTCGAGGTCGGGACCAAGGCACCCCCGTGTCCGGGCTGGGGATCCTGTGGGGTCCGGTCGGAATGGGCCGCTATGGGGTACCCCTGGGCCAGTCCATCGACAATACCGCCGGCGCCGCGCTGGGCTTCCAGGGCTTCCACTCTGGCATCCGAGGCCAGCTCACACTCGAAGTCGGCGCGAGGATCCGCACGACCCGAGGCGACGAGGGCGTGTTCGGAGTCGGCGCCCGTTACCAGCGAGCCTTCGGCCAACACGGGCTGATGCGCCTCGATGGCTCTGTTGCGGTCCAGCATGGCAACGGTCCGTCGTATGGCGCCCGTTTGGAGTGGATCTTCCGGCTCTAGTGAGCGACTGATAGGGAGTCGCGGTCTACAGTCGGATCGTCCAGGCTGGCTGAACGTCACGAATCGTCGATTCGGTGTAGAAATGTCGCGCTCGGCAGCAGCCAAGGGTCAGCAGGCGGGTGCTGGCTCAAGTGGTTGTGTATGCGTTCCGAGAATGTGTAAATGGGGATTGCGTCGGTCCAGGCCTTGCTGTGTTCGATGATCGCGTTGTCGGCCGCAGCGATCCACGCCTTCACCTATGCGTTGCGCCGCAAGGAGCCTGCGCATTTCTGGCTCGCCACCAGCGCGCTCGGAATCGTTGCGATCGCAATCTCGACCGCACTGCTCTACGAGGCCCGCAACGTCGCGGATGCTGAACTGTGGCAACGGGTAATGCTAGGCGCGGCGGCGCCCACGTTTTTCGGCTTTCACTATTTCTCATTGAGTCTGCTCGACGTCGAAGTACAAGACTCGATCGTTGCTTCGGGTTCGTCGCCGGCGCCATGGTCATTCAGATGTTGTGGCCCGGGCTCGTGTTCGGCGGGGCCGCGATCGAGCGCAACGTCGATTACCTGGGCTTACACTATTATGCGCGAGACCTGGGTCCGTTTGGCTTCGCAACGGTTGCGGTCTTCGGCGCATACATCACTTTCGTGGTCAGAATCTGGTTCGTACACCGCAGAAAGATCAGCGAGGGCAGCAATCTGCGGATCGCGGCGTTTTCGCTCTTGCTGCTGGCCGGGATCAGCGACATGGCCGTGGGATTGCGGTTTTACGAGGCGCCTTTGCTGATCGTATTCGGATACACCGGCTTTCTCGTTGCGCTCTCATCGATTCTGCTGCGACGACTCGTCCACTCGATGGACGAAGTGGAGCGCAGCGCAGTGGAGCTTTACGACCTCGTCGCACAACGTACCGAGGAGCTGCGGCAGAAGGATTTGCAGCTCGCGCACGGCGAGCGCATGGCAACCATCGGAACGCTCGCTGCCAGCGTGGCTCATGAGATCAACAACCCGATCGCGTTCGTCTCGTCGAACCTGAATCACCTCGAGCGCATCACCAAAGAAATCGAACTCACAGAAGTCTCAGAGATCATCTTCGAGTGCCGCGAGGGGGTCGACAGGGTACGCGGCATCGTCGCCGACCTGCTCTCGATGGCGCGGCGCAGCGACGGGTTCGAAGAGCCAGTCGACCTCGTCGAGGTAGTTCGCTCTGCACTCGGGATGCTCGCGAACGAGGCGCGCTATCGCACTCGGCTCGAGACTCAGCTCGCAGCCGTGCCGCACGTACTGGGCGATGCGCGACTTCTCGGTCAGGTGGTCGTCAATCTGGTTCTGAACGCGATCCAGGCGATACCCGAAGGCGACCCCGAATCGAATCAGGTTACGGTGTCGACGTCGAACGAGAACGGCTCGGTTCAGCTGGTCGTGCGTGATACCGGACCGGGCATTCCGAAGGGCCTCGTACCTCGCATCTTCGACCCGTTCTTTACGACCAAGCCGAGGGACAAAGGCACTGGCCTCGGGCTCGCGGTTACCCACCAGCTGGTGACGCGCTACCGCGGCTCGATCACTGTCGACACCAATTCTTGCGGAACCACGATCGTTGTCGAGTTGCCGAGCGCCCCGGCGCCGACCGGCACAGCGGACAAGCCCGCGAGCTGAGTTTATCCGAGAAGTCGACGCTCAGTCCGACTTGTCGCTCTTGTCAGCTTGGCCCTCGATCATCGATACATCGAACGCAAGCGTTTCCCCGGACGAGTCGACCGGTGCCTGGTCTGCTGCCTCTTCTGTTTCGGCTACGTCTGTTTCGGCTACGTCTGTTTCGGCCAGGTCGGGTTCAACCTGCGTCACGGCAGGAGCAATGCCCGCCTTGATATCTGATTCCTCTTCCGAAATCAGGCCCGACAGGTCCCGGACCTTCGAGCGCAAGCGGGCCTTTTTGCCCGAGAGGTCTCGCAGGTAGTACAGCCGAGAGCGTCGTACGTGACCGCGCTGCTTGATTTCGACTTTGGTGACCGACGGCGACTCGGTAGGAAATACCCGTTCGACACCGACGCCATAGGAGATCTTGCGCACGGTGAACGTGGCGGCCGAACCGCCTCGTTTGCGCCTGATGCAAACCCCTTCGAAGATCTGGATCCGTTCCTTCTCACCTTCGCGGATGCGCACGTGAACGCGAACGGTGTCACCGCTTCTAAACGGCGGTAGATCGCGACGGAATCCCCCGGGATGGGCGATGTCGATACTTCTCATGACTGTGTTTCTCCTTCCGGCGGCCGGAACAAGTCAGGGCGGCGCAGCCGGGTGTATTCCAATGATTGCTCGGACCGCCAGCGCCTGACGGCACCGTGGTCCCCCGATCGGAGCACCTCCGGAACGCCGTGGCCGCGGAATTCGGCGGGGCGAGTGTACTGCGGTCCTTCGAGAGTGGGACCCTGAAACGACTCATTCTGCACAGATTCCGGATTTCCCAGTACGCCCGGTAACAAGCGAGCCACCCCCTCGACCAGCACCATGGCCGGCACCTCACCGCCGGATAGCACGTAATCACCGATCGAGAGCTCGTCATCCACCGCCAGATCGATCGCCCGTTGGTCGACTCCCTCATAGCGCCCGCAGACCAGCACCAATCGCTGCTCCAACGACAGCGCCGCGAGACGGCTCTGATCGAGTTTTTCCCCCTGGGGTGTCAACATCACCACTCTGGCTCTCCGACTGGGGCCTTTCGGGCCCGCCAAGGCCTCGATCGCGGCAACCAACGGTTCCGGTTTCATCACCATGCCAGCCCCGCCGCCAAACGGGGAATCGTCCACTGTGCGGTGCCGGTCGGTCGTGTAGCGGCGCAAATCGTGGATTTCGACCGCGAGCTGCGAACCGCGAATTGCGATCCCGACGATCGACTCGCCGATGAACGGGTCGAAAAGCCCAGGAAAGATCGTAATCACATCGATCCGGAGCATGCGAGCCTCACTACGAGTTGTCGCCGAGCAGCCCCGGTACGAGCTCCACTACGATGCGACGGCCTTCGATATCCACTTCCCGCAGCAGACCCTCTGCCGCGGGAATTAGATGTTGCTTGCCGCGGTCGTCGGCGACCACGAGCACGTCAGGCGCTCCGGTCGACCAAATCTCGATCACGGTACCGATCCAATCGCCAGCCTCCGTTTCCACATGGCAGCCGACGAGCTGATAGCTGTAGTACTCACCCTCCTCGAGGGCGCCGAGGCAATCCGCAGCGACGCATACCAGGCGTCCTCTGAGCCGGTCGGCGGCCGTCCGGTCTTCCACCCCTGCCAGCGTGATTCGCACTTCTCCTTTTCGCCCCGAGAACACCCGGACGACTTCGAATGATTCCGGTGCCGGATCGTCGTCGCTCAGTGCGAGAAGCAACGTCGGACTCTGCAGCAGATGGTCGGGGTCACCTCCAAAGGTCCGGACGCTCAGATTACCACGCAGACCATGCGCGCCGGAAACTCGGCCCACCGCGACGCGTTCCAACGCCCGCGCAGTCTCGCGCTGCGCCGGTCGATCAGTCGACGATGTCGAGTCGGACGTCGCCGCCATCGCGAGAGGCTCCCAACACGGCCCGCATGGCCTTTGCAACACGACCCTGGCGACCGATCACGCGGCCGCGATCCTCCGGGTCGGTCTCGAGCTGGAGCGTGCGGCCGTCGTCCACTTCGGTGACGGACACGGCATCTGGATTGTTGACCATGCCCTTGGCGAGGAATTCGACGAGGTCCGCCGGCGTGTACTCGGCAGCCATCAGATCGCCGACGCGGCCGCGCGCTTGGCCGCGCGCTTCATCAGAGTGCGCACAGTGGGCGACATCTGAGCGCCTTTTGCGATCCAGGCTTCGAGTTGCTCGACCTGGATGTCGACCCGCTCCGGATTCGGCTTCGGATCGTAGGTGCCGAGAAACTCCAGCGGCCGACCGTCGCGCTGCTTGCGCTCGTCGATCGCAACAATTCGATAGTAGGGCCGCTTCTTTGCACCCCTCCGCGTGAGGCGAATCTTGACCATCGCTTGCCGCTTTCCTTTGCGCTTCTGCGCTTCTGCGCCCGTGGGCGCCACGAGAACGCTGTCATCTGGCTTGGTTTCGTTTGGCTCTAGCTCGATCGGTTGGGGAAACTGGTGCGGCGGCGAGAGCCTCGTCGTGCTGGCACGCCGGCCGCGTAGGCTAGATCACGCGCCCGCGGGGGTCAACTGGCCGTCCCCCCCGATCCGCTCCTCTATCGGTTCGCCGTTGCCATCCCGAGTCGCTGCCGCTCCTTTTGGTCAGAACAGCTTTCACACGCGTATCGAACCGCGTGCCGGGTCTGAAGACGCTCGTAGTCGCCATCGAGCACGACCCGGCGCACACGCATCACGAGGTCGCCGCAAAAATCGCAATGCAGTCTTTGCGGCCCGCAGGCGTCACCCACGGCCGTATCGGCCTGGGGCTGAGCCTCCGGGAAGGCGCGGGTAGCGGGATTGAATTCGGACATCGAGCCGCGCAGTCTAGCAGGCGTCGACAACTGGGGCCTCGCTCAAGCCGGCTGAGCCGACGCGAAAGAAAAATGAAGAAATTCGACCTATCGGCCCACCCGAAACCAGAGTTCCGAGGGTGCTTCGTCGCCGAAAGTCGAGCGCAGCGCCTCCAGAATCGACGGTGCCTGAAGCTGAAGTTGCTGGCACCACACGCTCGAGTCCACGCTCGCCTCGAGCACCGCTCCGCGCAGCCCGGTGGGCCGGCAATGCCGCGCGATTTCGGGTCCCACCGCGTCTTCCCAACGCTCGGCAATCCGCGCCACGCGTGCGCCAGCGGTCGCGCCCAGGTCCTCGAGCACCTGCGCGATCAACCCGCCGACGGCCTCAGGTTGGCTCTTTCGGCCTTTCAATCGCGATCCTCGATCGGCCGGAACACCAGGCCGGTGGGGAGCTTGGGAAAAAAGAACGTCGATTTCTGGGGCAGCACTTCGCCCGCGGACGTCACGGCGAACACATCCTCGGCCGTAAGTGGGTTGGTGTACAGCGCGACCGCACCGTGGCCCTCGCGCAGGTCATGCGCAGTTCTCAGCGCATTCTTCGGGTATTGGATCGCACCTGCCCGAACCGCGGCTTCATCGAGTTCGAATACGCCCCCAATGACGTCTCGGTGGATTACCCGGATCGTCAGATCGTCGCCAGCTTCTCTCGGCCGACAGAAAATGCGAAGTTCACCCGACGCATCGTCTGCGGCAAACGCGTGCTGATCGGCCAACGGTGCCAGGTGCGCTTCGAGCAGCTGCGGAATCGATTCGGCTGAATCGATTTCGACCGAGCGCTGCTCCCAACCGGGAAGCCTGGCCTTCCACACCTCGGCAGCCGGCATCTCACCGTCGACGATCAAGCGGTGAATCGGCAGTAGCAGCGTTCCGGGTGCATACAGGTTTGCAAAGTAGGCGAGAATGAACTCGAACGGAGCATCTGGGCCAGCGTCTGGGTTCAGCGCGCGCTGCTCATCGCGATACGCGAGCGCGGTTTCGTAGCGGTGATGCCCGTCCGCGATCACGACAGGGCGGGTGCGGAGCGCGTCTCGAACCGCTTGGTCGATTTCCGGGTCCTCCCAGCGTGTCAGTGTATGAACCGCGCCCGTGTCATCTTGGGCTACTCCGATCGGCTCGGTTGCATATTGGCTCGCCACTCTGCTGGCCAGCGCGCACTCCCGGTCTTCGTACAGCATGAACACGACCGATAGGTTCGCCTGTGCCGCCTTCATCACCTTCAGTCGATCCGCCTTCGGTCCTGCCAACGTGAGCTCGTGGGGACGCACGATGCGCGCCTCGTAGTCTTCGAGATGCAGCAGTGCGAAAAAGCCGTCGCGCTCGTGCGTTGTCCCGTCGGGCGCAGAAAAGCGCTGGCGGAGTCCGTAGAAGGCGGGTCGGTCGTCGCGGGTCAGCACCCCCTCCGCGATCCAGTCGTCGAGGTATTCCCGGATCGAGGCGTAGTCGGTCGCGGATTCGTCTTCGATCTTCTCGGTGAGCTCCAGTCGGATCGCGCTATGCGGGTCGCGATTGTAAAAGACTGTCCGGTCGTCTGCCGAGATCACATCGTACGGCGGAACAATGACACGTCCGAGATCAACTCGATTGGTGTCGTAGCGAAGCGCGCGAAAGGGTCGGACGGATGTCACCGGGTTGGAATCTCCTGAGATGGCGGTCTCTTTCTGGTGTTCTGAGGTGTTCTGCGTTGTAGGAATCCGACGCTTCGTCGTGTGGTATTCGTTGTTTGACATCTGTCACCTGGCACCAGCGCAGCACGGCCAGCCCTCAAGGTAGCGACCCGACGATCGATGCGAGTTTTTCTGGGGTCAGTGCACCCCAGCGCAGCACCTCGGGCGACGCGCCGGTTGCGTCGATCACCGCGCTTTCGGTGTCTCCTCCGGCCTCCGCGCCATCGATCTCGAGCAGCTTGGGAGCCGCGTCGCCGCTTCGGCAAGCTTCTCGCGCCTGCGCGAGGTTCAGGGCCGCTGGAGAACCACTGGTGTTCAGACTGGTGGCGGTGATCGGCCCGACGCCCTCGATCGCCAGACGCCGCGCGATCGCGCCACACAGCGGGTGCGACGAACAGCGCACACCGACGGCACCGTCGTCTCTCGCAACTCCGCGCGCAAATTCGCTGCGGCAATGCAGAACCAGCGTCACTGGGCCGGGCCAAAACGCCGAAGCGAGGCGTTCGGCGATCGCCGTCACTTCGAACCCGAGTGCGGCGAGCTCAGCTGCATCGCTGACCAGGATCGAAACCGGAGTCGACGCGTCGCGGCCTTTCCAACGCTGCAACGTTGCGATCGAGGCGCGCGACCGAGCGTCTGCGCCGAGACCCCAGACCGTCTCGGTCGGGTACGCGAGCAGACCCCCGTTGCGTACCCAGTCGACCGCTTCGCCGATCGGGTCGGGGATCACGAGCAGATCGCGCGGCCCGCGATATCGCGGCGAAACTGCACGCCATCGAACCGAACCCGATCCGCGACCTGGTAGGCACGCCCCGCTGCTTGTGCGATGTCCGCACCACGCGCGGTCACCGAAAGCACGCGGCCGCCGGTCGTGACGAAGTGCCCGTCCTTTTTCCGGGTTCCCGCGTGAAACACGACGACATTCGGATCCTCGCCGGCCTCGTCGAGCCCGCTGATCTCGATGCCTGTCTGGTAGTCGCGCGGATAACCGCCGGACGCGAGCACCACGCACACCGACGCGCCGGTCCAGCGTTTGGGCGCGCGTTCGAGATCCAGCTTGCCGCAGGCCGCCCCGTACAGCAACGGAAACAGGTCGTCTTCCATTCGCATCACCAACGCCTGAATCTCAGGATCGCCAAAACGCACGTTGAACTCGATCACATGCGGCGCACCGCTCGAATCCACCATCAACCCAACGTAGAGCACACCGCTAAACGGCTGGCCTTCGGCCGCCATCCCGCGAACCGTCGGCTCGACGACCTGCTCGATAATGCGCCGCTCGACCGCGTCGGTCACCAGCGGAACCGGTGAATAGGCGCCCATGCCGCCGGTGTTTTCGCCTCGATCGCCATCGAGCGCGCGCTTGTGATCCTGTGCAGGAGCCAGCGTCACATAACGGTCGCCATCGACGATCGCGTAGTACGAGACCTCTTCGCCGATCAGCATTTCTTCGACGACTACCGACGCCCCAGCATCCCCGAACCGACGTTCGGACATCGCTTCTGTGAGCGCGCGTTCGGCTTCGACTGTGGTTGCGCAGACCGTCACGCCCTTCCCCGCCGCGAGACCATCTGCCTTCACTACACACGGACCACCCAGTTCCCGGACATGGCCCAACGCGTCGTCGAGTTCCAAGAACTCTGCGAACGCCCCTGTCGGGATATTGTGTCGCGCCATAAAGCGTTTGGCGTAGGCTTTGCTCGACTCGAGCTGCGCCGCGGCCTGAGATGGGCCAAACACCACAATCCCAGCCTCGCGAAGCCGGTCTGTCAATCCTTCGGCGAGCGGGCCTTCGGGGCCGATCACGACGAGGCCGACAGCTTCCTCCCGACACAGCGCGATCAACCCAGCCGAGTCCGATTCGCCGATACCGGGAAAGCACTGCGCGACCGCCGCAATGGCGTCACTACCGGGTGCCACCAACACCGAGTCGACTTCGTCACTCTGGGCGAGTTTCCATGCCAGCGCGTGTTCTCGCGCTCCTCCGCCGACGATCAAGGCTTTCATAGCTACCTCGGTGTGAGTCATGCCCGATTGGCCGCCCTTCAGGTGCAGATGCCTGATCAGTGTCTGAAGTGTCGCACTCCTGTGACGACCATCGCGATGCCGAGCCGGTCGGCCGCGGCAACCACCTCATCATCTCGGACCGAACCGCCCGGCTGAACGACCGCCGTCGCACCCGCCGCGACGGCCGCTTCGAGGCCGTCAGGAAACGGAAAAAACGCATCGCTCGCAAGCGCCGATCCCGAGAGGTCGAGCCCCACCCGACCGGCCTTCGCGACGGCCTGGTGGATCGCGTCGACCCGCGACGTCGCACCCCCTCCCAGTGCCAACGTGCGATCCGCCAGGCCGAACACGATCGAGTTGCTCTTCGCGTGCTTCGCCACCTTCCAATTGAACGCCAGGGCCCGCAACTCGTCTTCGGTCGGCTTGCGTTGCGTCGCCACCTGGCAGGCAGCGATGGACTCGAACGCGGCGTCTGGCTCCTGGAGCAGCATGCCGCCGTAGACACGCTTCCAATCGAGCTGCGTGCGATCGATCCGGTCACTGTGAAAACGCAGCAAGCGTCGGTTCTTTTTCTTCTTCAACAAGGCGAGCGCGTCATCACTGAAGCCCGGTGCGACCAACACCTCGGTGAAGATCTCGTCCACCGCCTCGGCGAGTTCGAGATCGAACGGCCGATTGCAAGCGATGATTCCACCAAATGGCGATTCGGGGTCGGTCTCGAACGCGCGCCGATAGGCGCTGGTCGGGTCGTCGGCACTTCCGACACCGCAAGGCGTGCTGTGCTTCAAGATCGCAACGGTCGCTTCGGCCTCGGCATCGAACTCGCCGATCAGCGCCAGCGCAGCCTGCACGTCGACCACGTTGTTGTAGGACAGCTCTATTCCGTGTAGCGGCTCGGCGATCTGCAAGAAATTGCCGTAGAGCGCCGCGCGCTGGTGGGGGTTTTCGCCGTACCGAAGCAGTTTACTCAGCGGCATGTCGACGGATAGCGTCGACGGGAAGCCGCCCGCGTCGCCGGAGTCCCGAGAGGACTGCGCGGCCAGGTACGCGGAGATCGCAGCGTCGTAAGCCGCAGTTCGCTCGAATGCTTTCAACGCGAGTCGTGCGCGGGTCTCGCCGCACAGGCCGCCTTTGCGGAGTTCTTCCAGGATGGCCGGGTAATCGGCGGGATCGGCCGCGACTGCGACGTAGGCCTGGTTCTTGGCCGCCGATCGCATCATTGAAGGGCCACCGATATCGATCTTCTCGATCGCGTCGGCCAAGCTGACGTCGGGGTTTGCGACAGTCTGCTCGAACGGGTAGAGGTTCACCGCGACGAGATCGATCGGTGCAATGTCGTTGTCGGCCATATCGCGCCGATCTTGCTCGAGATCGCGTTGAGCGAGGATGCCGCCATGCACCTTGGGGTGCAGGGTCTTGACCCGCCCGCCCAGCATCTCTGGGCTCCCGGTCAGATCTGCCACCTCGACGACATCGAGTCCCGCGTTGCGTAGCGCATCGGCGGTCCCGCCAGAGGCGACCAGCTCGACGCCGAGGTCTGCGAGGCCCCGGCCGAACTCGACCAGCCCCGTTTTATCAAAAACAGAAAACAGCGCGCGCTTGACTGGGCGCATCGACGAGGGGGCCATCGTGCATTTCTCCGGGATGTAAACCCGGACCATTCATGCAGGTGCTACCGCGGTCGCACCTTCGATGAATAATCTATGAATCATCCGAGCTAGTGGTGAGAACTTGCGGCCGCAGGTTTACCGAGACGATTGTTCGAAGTCAACGACTTGGCAACGCCGTACTCAAACACCGTCTCGAAGCCGCCGATCGGCGACCACGCCGTGTGACGCGGCGAGAGCCAACTCATCAGAACGGCTCATTCGCGGTAGTGCCGAACCACTCGCTGGCCGACGCGCACCAGCAATTCGTAGGCGATCGTATGGGCAGCTTGTGCGGCTTGCTCCGCCGAAATGGAGTCTTTCTCGTCGGGTGCGCGCGATGCGCCGAACAGAATCGCTTCGTCTCCGATCTCGACCGGGACGCTGCCGACATCGACCCCGAGGTAGTCCATCGACACCCGGCCCGTGATCGGCAGACGCGTGCCCCGGATGATCACCGCGCCGCGTCCGCCCGATGAGATCGGCACGCCGTCTTCGTAGCCGACTGCGAGTGTGGCGATTTGGGTATCTTTCGAGGCGCGAAACTCAGCCGAGTAGCCGACCGATTCGCCCGCGCGGACCGATCGCAGCGCCACCACGCGAGTGCTCAGTGTCATGGCGGGGCGCAGGTCGGCGCCCAGGTGGGATGCGGGCGAGACGCCGTACAACATCAGCCCGGGGCGGGTCGCCGTTTGTTCCGGCATCGCGTTCCAGATCGGTTCGCCAGCCAGGATCCCCGCGGAATTGGCCGCGTGAATGCAGCGCAGTTCGACGCCGGCCGAAGCGACGACGCGGCGAAACCTCGCCAGTTGCTCGAGCGAAGGCCCAAGATCGACTTCGTCGGCCCGCGCAAAATGCGTATAGGCTCCCTCGAGCGTCAACGCCGGCTCCGCCACGACGGCAGCCAGCAGTTGTGCGGCGTGTTCAGCTGCCACCCCCATGCGGCGCATGCCGGTATCGATCTCTACCTGGACCGGCAGCGGGGCCGCACGACCGCGCGCGGCCGCCGCAAGCCATTCGAAATGCTCGAAATGGTGGATCACCGGTACGAGTTCCCTCGCCACCGCGGCTCGAGCCTCTTCGCTGCCCCAGACACCACCCAGCACGAGAATCGGCGCGCGAACGCCCGAATCTCGCAACGTCTCGGCTTCTGGAACCGTGGCCACGGCGAAGCGACTGCAGCCGGCCTGTGTCAGGGCCTGCGCGACACGAACGGCGCCGTGACCGTACGCGTCGGCCTTGATGACGGCAATCGGGTCTCGTCCCGAAGACTGCCTTTGCGCAACCGCGAAATTGGCGCGGATCGCCGATAGGTGAATCGTCGCGATGGTGGGCCGCTCGACCACGCCGGATCCTCCTGGGCTGCCCGCGTCCATGGGGACGCCGATTAGCGGTAGCCTATCGAATCGCGGCCCCCGTCCGTCAATCGATCGTCTCTCATTGTCCCCGGTGCTGGCTCGCCAAAAGCGAACGCGATAGCTTCGCGGACACAAACCGACGGGGTGCCGTGGACGACCGAAAACTATCCCTACATGTCAACGGAGACCCGCGAGACCTACCGACCGGGTGCACGGTGGCGCGGCTGATCGATGTACTCGAATTGAGCGATCGCCGCGTCGCGGTCGCCATCAATCGCGACGTGATCCCGCGTTCCCGTTTCGCGACGCACTGTCTGCAACCGGACGATCACGTCGAGATCCTGGAAGCGGTTGGAGGAGGTTGAAAAACGTGTCCGACGAAACCTATTCACTCGGTAGCCACACATTCCGCTCGCGATTGATCATCGGCTCCGGCAAATACGAGTCGTTCGAACAAAACCTCGCCGCCGCCGAGGCGAGTGGCGCCGAAATGGTGACCGTCGCACTGCGCCGTACCAAACTCGACGCACCGAAAGGCCAGGGTCTGCTCGACTTCATCTCGCCGGACCGGTTCGCGATCCTACCGAACACCGCAGGCTGCTACACAGCAGGGGACGCGATCAGCACCGCGCGCCTGGCCAGAGAGTTGCTGGACACGGACCTGATCAAGTTGGAAGTGATCGGAGACAAGCGAACGCTATTCCCGGACGTTGCCGCGACGATCGAGGCCGCACGCGTGTTAGTCGACGAGGGATTCACCGTATTGCCGTACGTGACCGACGACCCCGTAGCCTGCCAACGATTGGCCGCGCTCGGATGCGCCGCCGTGATGCCACTCGCGGCCCCGATCGGCTCCGGCATGGGAATCTGCAATCCGGCGAACCTGCGCATCATCATCGAAACGGTCGAAGTCCCGGTGATCGTCGATGCCGGTGTCGGCACGGCGAGTGATGCTGCCATTGCAATGGAACTCGGTGCGACGGCCGTATTGATGAACACCGGCATTGCCGCAGCGAAGGATCCCATCAAGATGGCGCGGGCGATGCGCCTGGGAATCCAGGCGGGGCGCCTCGCCTATGAGTCGGGCCGGATGGAGCGACGGCTGTACGCATCGGCATCGAGCCCGCTGGATGGAACCGCGGCCTTCTAGACAGCCGGTCGGGGTGCAGCAAGCAGCGCTTGCGAGTCGCGAAGCGTTGATTCCGTTCCAGTATTCGAAGTAGGCGCAGTAGGCGCCCTTAGTCGTGGCTGATCAGAATGCCCTCGAGGATGATTGCCGTTGCGATTCCGGGCGAAAAGGGGCTGGGCGGCCCCAGGATCACGCTTACCAGGATCACTTCTCCGGTGTCCTCATCGTGAGGCTCGCCGGTCACCATGAATGGACCGAGGGACTGGGTACCCGTCGTCAAATTGAACACATGTGGGAGCTGCACGTTCAGAAATTCGAGGTTGACCAGCACGTTTTCGATCAAGATTTCACCGGTCTCGTGGTCGATGCTGCCCTCGAAGAGGCGATCTGCGAACTGCACGGATGCCGGGCCCGCCGGCGTCATGAAGTCGAGTATGGGTATGGAGGCCCCATCGAGTTGGATGACACCGTCATCCTCGGCGATGTTCACCGCGATCACCAGACCCTCCGCCGCGACTGGAAGCGTAAAGCCTACACTCAGAAGATCTAGCGTGAAGCCCGTTGGAAAACGCCCCAGAGACCGGATGGCAAAGGAGCCCGGCTCGCCCACGGGAAGCGGCGGTGGCCCCGTGTCTGGGAACTCGGGCGGTTCGGGAAGCTCGGGCGGAATGGACGGCGGCAGCGTCGCAGCGGGCGCACCGGCCGCTATGAATTGGGAAACCGCTCCGTGCGGAGCCGACAGGAACGCCACGAGATCGTCGAGCTGAGCGGCACTCAAGTGCGACGTCACTCCATGCTGATCATCGATGTTGCGCCCCGTGTTGTTGCCCGCACATTCCTCGAGCTTTGGGTTACAGCATGCTTCTTCGCCCGAGTTACAGGAGCGGACCACGTCGCGGAGCGCCAGAGCGCTGCCGTCGTGGAGATACGGGGGCGTGAGCCAGACGTCTACCAGAGTCGGGGTGAGATACGCACGCAGCGGAGCGCGCGACGCCGGCATGATGATGTCGTCGGGATCGGCGAGATTGGGGCGATTGTGGAAAACATCGTCGGCGACCGCCACGACTTGGGGATCGGTTTCGTCGAACAGATTGGCCGTCCCGACATCGTGGCGCAGGAATGGGTTGTTGCGCGCATCGGCGGTCCGGCTCGGATCGAACAGCGGGTTCTGCTGCGCCTTGTTGGTGAATTGCTCATTGCTCGACGACGGCCCGCGGTGGCAGCCGGCGCATCCGACAACCGAATCGTTGAAGAGTTCGCGGCCACGTTCTGCCGCAACATCGATCGGCGTACCATCGTCGCGGAGGTTCGGATTGCGGACGAAATCAGAGACAGAGTACACATAGTCGGCCAGATGATTGAGGCGTGGCCCGAGCCCGCGATTGAGTGAGGCCAGGTCGGCGTGGACGTCGACGGGCACGAGCGTGCTGTTGCGCATGATCAGGCCGCCGTAACATTTCTCGAGCAGGTCTTCGGACCCCTCGCAATCTCCGGAGCCCATCAGTGAGCGGACCGTATTTTCGAAATCCTCCACTTCATCGCGGTCACCATTCCAGTGCACGGTTCCCATCGGGTTGAAGAAAGCACCGGGGCTCGCCGCCACGGCTGGATTCCAGCTCGGAATGAATCTCGGGTCGGCGATGCAAGTGCCAAGCGGCACGGCGACGCCGCAGTCGGAGTCCGCGACGCACTGCAGGCGAGAATCGTTGCCACAGGTACCCGGCGCAAAGGATGCTCGACCGAGAAGCGACATGGTGTTTCGCAGGCTCGCGCCGAACTGCGAGAAGTCCCAGGTGCGACCGTCGAAGCCCGCGTCGGGGTGGCAGCCGCTGCAGGAGAAATAGGTCCCATCGTGCGAGGTGCTCACGACCTCGCCCGGCGGCTCGAGAACATCGGGGCTGTCCAGGTTCTCCGGCGGCAGCGGGTCTCCGAGGCCAAAATCGTTCGCGACGCTGGCGTCTCGTGCGGCAGTGTTGAACAGGATCTTCCCGTCGAGGACTTCCGGTGATAGTGGATCCCGGGTCGTGCTGGCAATGACGGCCTCGATGACGACCCGGCACTTGCCAGATTCGCAATCAGCGTTCTGCTGGCAGCTGATGCTCGGATTCCCCTCGCAGACGAACTCGTTCGCATTGATCACCGTAACATTGCGCGACAGGAAATTCGCGGTGTAGACGTGACCACCATCGGGAGAGACTGCGAGCCCGATGGGCGTCGTTCCGACTCCGTCTGGGATCGCGCGATCGAGGAAGGGATCGAGCCCGGTCCGGGCCGTGCTGCCATCGGCGAACTGGGGAACGTCAGCGGGTTCCAACTCGACCGAGGGGGGTAGAAAGTGGTCGAAAGCCGTCTCCCGGAGCGCATCGTTGAACACGCCGTTACAGCTCCCCGGCGCTTGCGCAGAGTCGGAGCCAAACATGCTGAAGCTGGGCCCCCCGGCGAACTTTCTCGCGGGGTTGAACACGCCGAAGAAGTTGAAGGGCTGGTCGGTGAGGTAGCCGGTCTCGCCATCTGGGCTGAAGCCGATACCGGAGACCAGGCCGCCATCGTCGACGTCGATGTATTCGACGCTGCCGGTTGCGAGGTCGACCCGAACCATGATCGATCGAATGATGTCGTGGAAGGAGGCCTTGAATATATTTCGCGAGCGCCCGGCGAAGTTGTCGCTGGGGAAGGGCTGACCGCCCATCGCCGAACTCCGCGAGAGCAGGCCTTTGCCGATATTGTTGGACCGTTGGCATCCGAGCCACGCGTAGTTGCCCAGCTGTCCGGGTGCGCCGGCTGGCGGAAGCGTGACGGTCGAGCACAGATTGGTGACGCCCTGGCCGGAGGCGTCGGTTTCGCAGGTTTCGAAGTCGGGCGGCAGTTTGATCGTGCGCAACACCTTGCGAGCTACGACGTCGATCTCGGTGAGGGTGGAGCTGTTGGAAGGCTCGAAGGTAATGAAGTGGCTCAGGTAGGCGCGGTCGCCGGCTGCGTTGACGGCAATCCCTCGGGGTGAGGGCGGAACGGAGATCACTTGCTCGACTTCGAGGGAGTTGGGATCGACGAAGGCGAGCTGGTTGGATCGCTCGAGCGTAACGAGCAGGATCTCCCCGTGGGTCGGAATGACAACCCCATAGGGAGCCGACCCGCGAGAGAACTCGACGCTTCGGGTGGCGCGGCCGGCGCGCCTGGCGCGGCCCCGGTCGGCAATGATGCGAGAGACGCTGTCAGAGTCCTGGTTGGCGACGTAGACCGTAGGGGGCCCTGGCAGCGGGCCGAGCGTCAGCGTGCGAGGGTTGTCGCCGACCTTGACCTCACCGACGAGTTCGCCGCTGGCAGTGTCGATTTTGCCCACGGTGTCCGAATCGGGGTTCACGACCCAGACCGTCGATCCATCGGCGCTGACAGCGATCGGGCTGCTCGAAACCGGGAAACCGGTGAGCACAGCGTCCCCCTCGCCGCATGCCAGCAGCAACCCTGACCCGACGAGGCCCAGCATGGAGAGTGCCCATTGCGACGTTCGCTTCTTCATGACTTGCCTCGTCAGGACCCACGGCTGCGTGTAGGCTTGTGGAGTCCCTCCACAAACGCGATCAGAATGCTCCCGTCGGAGAACCGGTGTCAAGCCCGCATCGACTTCGCGCTCGAAATGCGACGACCAGATTCTCCTGATGAGATCCCGATCGTACGCGTGGACACGACGGTGCACACGCGTGGCAGGGCGCCATATCGAACCGGCTGAGTTCCGCCGCCCAGCCCGATGATGACGATCGGTCCGCGCTTGCGCGCCATGGCGGCGGCGAGCACTCCCCAACCACTCGCTTCGTGGGGTGAGATTTCTGGGATCGATCAGTGTCCTGCGAGCGCGTCGATCTTCCGAAGCGAGGCCGGAGGTGCCGAACCGACCGGCGGCTGATGCTCTGCGATCACTGCGCCGGGTTCCGGGATGCGTCCCGCGCCAGTGGTTGGAGCAAGCGAGATGCCTTGCTCCTGGAGGTTCTTCTGTACGAGTAGTTGGCCACGCCGCGCGTAATCGATGGCCTGGGCGAGGATTCGACTGGCTTCCTGGGGCGAGTGAAAACCCGTGCTGTTTTCGCTGGCTACGAAATCCCAGCGCATGCTCGCGCGCCTATGGAAGTCGCGCGGCTTGGCGAGCACCGCATCGATCACCGAATCGTCCTTCCCCTGCAACTCGATTCGGGCCGCCGCCACATCGTCGATCAGCGCGAGGATGCTCCGCTCCGCCTCGCGTAGGCTCGAAGCGGTCTTGTTCTGGATCAGCGCCACCCGGGCCAAGATCGCTTCCTTCGAGAGGCTGTGACAGGTCCCGCATGACGTCCGCACATCGAACAGCGGAGAGCGAATCTGGTGGTCCGAAACCTTGAGGGCGCCCTCGCGTTTGAAGGGCATGTGGCAGTCCGCACACGAAACCCCGCTGCGGGCGTGAACGCCGCTCGAGAACAGTTCCGTCTCGGGGTGCTGGATCTTGAGCATCGGCGCAAGGGTTTCGTTGTGAACCCAATCTTGCCGAAACGCATCGGGGACGTCCTGCAACGCGTCGTAGTAGGCGTCGAGCATCTCGATCGCGAACGGCGCGTCTTTGGGCCACTTCGACCAGGGGAACGTGAGCTCGTTGGAGCCCTTCTTGAAATAGTACTCGACGTGGCATTGCTGGCAGACGTGCGAACGCATCTCATTTCTCGGTGCCACGATGCCGGACTTTTCATCGGTCTCGTAGCCGCGAATCTTCATCGCGTTGATGTACGCAGGACGCGTCACGCGCAGCGACATGTCCAACGGGTGATGACAGTCCGCACACGCGCTCCCCAATTCGGCGCCATGCGGTCCCTCTCCGATGTTCTGCTTCAGGTAGGCCACGACATCGAGGTAGGGTTTCTTGTTCATCTCCAACCAGCCCATGTCCCGTACCAGCTTCGGCACCCAACCGCTGTGGCAGTTCATACACGCGCCCGGTTGCCCCTTGAACTTCACCAACCCATTGGCGTTCAAATAACCCTGGTTGTTGCGCATCGTTTCGATCTGGTCGACCTGCGTGTAGTAGTGGCCTCGCTCTTCGTTGAAGTCGACCGCAAACGCATATCCTCCCCACAGCCGTGTGAGCTGTGGGTAGCGGATCAATTTGCTGTAGGGGAGACTCCCACCGTAGGCTGTGTAGGCGCTGTCTTCCTGCGTCCTCAGATAGGCTTCGAACTGAGATCGGAAGCTCTTTCCCCATTCTTCTGGATTCACATCGTCATCGCTGAGTTCGGTGAGCATCATCGGGTACGTCCGCCCCTCGAGCTTCCTCATCATGATGTTCGTCCGCAGCATTGAAATGCCGAAGCTGACTCCCGCCACGATGACGAACAGCACCGCGAGCTTCCAGAATCCGCCCATTCCTTTCATTGGATCCCCCCGGTCAATGTGGATGACCAACTGAACGATGACAGTGTAGGCAGTCCAGTCGTTCGTTTGGGCCACCGTGCAGCGTATCGCCGAGTAGCGGCGCGTGGCATTGAACACAGCTATCGAGCGCAACCTGCCTGGAGACGGTGCGCGCGGTGATGTTGGGTGGCACGTTCCCAAGCGTCATCGCCAGGGAGTGGCTCCAGCCGTTTTCGGATTTCGTGTACCACTTTCCCAGCCAATTGCGCGGGACGTGGCAATCGTTGCAGGTCGCTGCGTGTGCGTGTTCGCCCTTGCTCCAAGCATCGAAGGTTTCGCGCATCACGTGGCAATTCGCGCAGGCATTCGGATCATCGCTCAGGTAGGACGCGCCTTGCGCGAAATGAAATGTGTAGAGCGCGGAGCCGACCGGCACCGCGAGTAGAACAGTGGTGGTCAGCAGGTAAAACGAGTTTCGGTTCACGGGCTCCAGTGTTTACCATCTCGCGACCAGCGCAAGATCTGGGCTTCGAATTCGGCCAGAAATGCTGCGCGTCTGATCATCCTCGCGCCCCGGATCACGGAACGGCGGGCAGTCTGATCCGGATGTCGCCTACGTACACCAAACCGAGGAGGCAGCGGGCAACAGTAATCGCAACCGGGAAGCTCAGGCCGAAGGCGACTATCGCCGCGTCGTCGCCGTAGGGCGCAAAGAAATACAGCATTGCGGCCGCCTGGGTTCCGATGCCGGCTGGCGATATCGGTAGTGAGCCGAACAGCAGGATCGCAGGCGTAGCTGCGGCTGCCAGCACCAGCGGGACTTCGATGCCGAACGACGCGCTGCCGAGCCAGAAGATCAGCACAAAGCCCGAGAAGTAGGCGATCCGCAGACCCGATAGAATCGAAAAATCGCGCAGCGTGGCCATGCTTACGCTGCGAAACAGCGCGACCCCGCGTATGCGTTCCAGCCGGGTCCACTTGGGAAACGGAGCCATGAAGATCGTCAAGCTCGCGATCTGGCACAGCATCATCGCCCCCACCACGTGTTTCAATGTCGCCAGCTCCGGCGAGTCAGGCATCAGCGATACACCAACCAACGCCAAACTACCGAGCGCGACAGCGTCGATCATCCCGTAAAAGAGCATCGAGCTTCCGGAGCCGATCGCGCTGATCGACTTTGAGCGACGCAGGTAGAGGATGATCGCCGCGGTTCCGACATTCCAGTTGATGGGCGTCAGCAGATAGCTCATGCCGCGCAGCGAGCGGGCCTCGGCCCAGCTGAACTCCGCGTTGAAGCGAGTGAACAGATAGGCAAAGGCGCGTGATTCAACCAGGAACCAAAAGATCACCGCAGCGGCCATTTCGGGTAGAAACAGCTCCAGTCGCGCATCACTTGTGGCAGCCCAGGCATCCGCGAGCGGGACTTGCGTGGAGAGGAAATAGATCACCGCCACGGTACCGACCCATGGCAGCAGCTTCCTCCACAGCGGAGTGGGGGCTGGCGACGCAGCATCGACGGTATCTGGGTCGACCGCGTCGGAATCGACGGCTGACGCGGAAGCATCCCTGCTCACGGGGATCGATCGGCTCCGAAGCGGTTGGCGAAGCGAAGCTTCAATTGGGCTTCGATCCCATCACCGTCACCCGCTCCATGCGCCGCACGGCGGGGAAATAATCGGAGATCGGGTAGTGCTGCGCTGCTCGATTATCCCAAAAAGCGACGGAGTTCTTGCGCCACTTGAATCGCACCTGGTACTCGGGAATGCGGGCGGTTTGATAGAGCTGATGGAGCAGCACGAATGCCTCCTGATCCTGCATGCCCTTGATGCCGCTGGTAAAGGCAGCGTTGACATAGATGCTCTTTCGCCCGGTCTCTGGATGGGTGCGGACTACGGGATGCTCTGCGATCGGGTACTCGTTCCGCATCTTCGCCTGATCTTCTTCGTTCAGCCCGCCTCCAAAGGCCGACATGAAGTCGTGGGTGGCAACGAGTCCGTCGATGCGTTCCTTCAACTCGGCGCTGAGGCCAGCGTAGGCGGCTTCCATATTCGCAAACATCGTATCGCCGCCGAGGTTCGGTACCTCGATCGCCCGCAAGAGCGAGCCGAGTGAAGGCTCGAGTCGCCACGTCACATCGCTGTGCCAGACGTTGATGTAGCTCTTTCTGTTCGGCCCGTTTTCGAGCACGAGCACCTCGGGGTAGCCTTCCTTGTTCTGGCCAAACGGGTGAACTTCGAGCTCGCCGAAGTGGCGCGAGAATGCGATGTGCTCATCGGTGCTCACGTCTTGATCTCGAAAGAAGATCACCTTCCAATCGAGTAGTGCCTGGCGGACGATCGCAGTGCTCTTTTCGTCGAGCGGTTTCGACATGTGAATACCGCTGATCTCCGCTCCGATGGTCGGCGAAAGGGGCTCGACTGTGATTGCACCACTGCTCATGGGCGACTCCTCGATTGGTGTCATAGGCAAATTGGCGTCCGGCTGAGTCCGCCGCGGAATTCTTCTCGAAAATATGCCGCGACGGGCTGCATCTTGCGAGCCGCCCCGTGGACGCCGATGGAACCAAGTGTGGCCGTCGCCGACTGAGCGAACGGGGCACGCAGTGCGGTGTGCCAATCGCCCGCTTCGGTTTCATTCCTGGGCCAGCGCAGTTGCGCAGACCCGACCAACAGCAAGCGAACCAGGGCGGCCTGCCTGGTCGTGCCTGTCTTGGCGAAGATCTGCCCCAGGCGCTGCCGGGCGGTGCCGGGTGTGATGCCGAGATTCGCTGCGCCCTGCTCGAGATTGCGGCCACTCGAGAGCTCCCGAGCGAGCGCGGCCTCGGACGGAGTCAGAGAGTAGAGGCAACGAAGCAGCTCGAACGGGGTCTCCATCTCGACCTCCGGGTCGCTCACAAAAAGCGCCAGCATGCCGCGCCGCCCGCCACCGCTCTCGCCAGGTTGGTAGATGCGGGTGACCACGACCTCCAGCGCGCGGTGACCCGACGGACGTGGGAGCAGTAGGCCCACGGGGCGCCACGGCGCGGCCCCCTCGATCGAGCCAGATGCGTCGGAGAGCAGCTGCTGCAGCGCGTGTGTCGTAGGGGCGCTTGCGGTCCTCAGTCCTTCGCGACCGATCGACAGGCCGTCGTTTTCCCCTACCAGCCGTTCGGCCGTCTGATTCATCGAATGGATATGACCGCGTCGATCGATGAGGACCAGCCCCGTCGGCCAATGATCGAGGACTGATGCGTGCGCCTGGAGTTCCTGCTCGAGCCGGGCGTTTCGAAAATAGATCTGCATCGCGCGCCGGAGATGCGGCATGAGTTGCTGGCCCAGGCGCCGCTCGGCGGCCCCGAAACAAGGCTGGTCTCGGCTTCGGAATACCGCGAGGTACGCGTTTCCCATCAGGTCGTCGCACTCGATCAGGGCTCCGAGGAAGGGATGCGAAAGCAGACCCTGCGGCTGCATCCATTCCCGGAAGAATCTCGAACTCTCTACTTGCTCATCGGCGACGCTTTCCCGGCCGAACTCCAGGATCCCCGCAGACGCGTGATCTCTGGAATGTTGAAATGGGTCGACCATGAAGTAATCATGCTTGTACGACTCGATGAAACGGTGCGCGATGGATGCGGTGACGACTCGTCCCGGGTCGCCCGGGCGTGGGTGGGGCAACGACAGAACCACCACACCACCCAGGCAGCGCTCCAGTTCCTCTGCGGCAGCCAGCCACCCCTTCGGGTCCAGCGTCGCGTCGTAGAGCTGACCGATCAGCTGGTCGAGTCGCAGGCTTCCGCGGCGCTTCGAAGCACCCATCCGCTTCAGCTCGAGCTTCTAGCAACGGGGACAAATCGCTCGGGAAGCAATCCAGCCGTGTTCTGGTCGAGGGTCGCCGAGATCGCCGGGTTGTCGCAGAACGGAATACTCGTGCCGGCGGCCCGGATGCATTCCGAGGGCAATACGATACGAAGCATTATTCCCCCTCTTGAATGGATGTAGGAAAAGTCTCTCATGGTGCACGCACGGAAGTCAAGCGATCTGGTAGGGAACGCCAATCGGTGTAAGCGATACACGCTGGTTGGAAGATCTCGGGGACGCTCGTGGACTTTCTTCGTAATGAGTGTAATTACCCACGTATCGATCTTGGAAGTCGTCTACACGGCACCACGGCACACACGACGGTACGACAGTGGAAGGACACAGCATGAGGCGATTCGGTCGGTGGGCCACAATCTTTCCCCCTGGTGACCTCCGTCACAGCGCATCCGCGCCGGTGAGCCGATTCCTATGCACCGCCCTGGGGGGCGATGCGTGGGAGGTCGCCTAGTGAGTTTTCGCCAGTTCCGTCTCGGGTCCGTTGCCGCAGCGGCAATCCTTTTCCTGGCGAGCGCCGCCGCAGCGGCACCAGGACTGTCACCACCCTCGTCCCTGGCGGCCAGCGCGACCTCGAACAGCGCTGTCCGGCTCAGCTGGGTCGACACCAACAGCAGCGAGACCGGCTACTCGATCGAGCGCAGCCTGAGCGCTACGAGCGGTTTCATCCAGCTGGTCACAATCGGAAAGAACGCCACCAGCTACCAGAACACCGAGCTCGCCAGCGGCACCACCTACTATTTTCGCGTGCGGGCGTACAAAGATACGGGGCGTCGGACCTACTCCTCTTATTCCGGGGTCGCGAGCGCGACTACATCACAAGACGACAGCACGCTGCCGACCGTGTCTATTACCAGCCCGGCCAATGGCACTACCTACACCAGCGCCCAGACGCTGACGATCGTCGCGTCTGCCTCGGACAACGTGGGCGTCACGAAGGTCGAGTTTCGCGACAACGGCGTGCTGACGGCCATCCACAAATCGGCACCCTACACGCAGCCCTGGTCGATCACGGATTCCGATAACGGCGCGCACAGCTGGACGGCCACCGCCTTCGATGCAGCGGGCAACATGCGCACCTCGAGTGCGCGCAGCCTGACGGTCAACATCACGGCGGCCGATACGCAAGCGCCGACGGTCTCGATCACGAGCCCGGCCAACGGTACGACCTACACGAGCGCCCAGACACTGACGATCGCGGCCTCGGCCTCGGACAACGTGGGCGTGACGGCGGTCGAGTTCCGCGACAACGGCGTACTCAAGCGCACGGACACCTCGGCGCCCTACACGCACCCCTGGCCGATCACGGATTCCGATAACGGCGCGCACAGCTGGACGGCCAGGGCCATCGACGCAGCGGGCAACTCGCGCTTCTCGAGCATGCTGAGTCTGACGGTCAACATCACGGCGGCCGACACGCAGGCCCCGACGGTCTCGATCACGAGCCCGGCCAACGGTACGACCTACACCAGCGCCCAGACGCTGACGATCGCGGCCTCGGCCTCGGACAACGTGGGTGTCACGGCGGTCGAGTTTCGCGACAACGGCGTGCTCAAGCGCACCGACACTTCGGCGCCGTACACGCACCCCTGGCCGATCACCGATTCCGATAACGGCGCGCACAGCTGGACGGCCCGGGCCATTGACGCAGCGGGCAACGCGCGCTTCTCGAGCACGCTGAGTCTGACGGTCAACATCACGGCGGCCGACACGCAGGCCCCG
>JAQBGU010000098.1:0-4390 GCA_032128375.1 Deltaproteobacteria bacterium
CCGGGATCGGTCGGCGGCGCCACATGGACCGGCGACGGCACCATCGTCATGTCGGGTACGGTGGACGGCAAGGCGGGGCTGTGGGCTTTCCCCGAGCGGGGCGGTGAGCCGCATGCGGTGCTGCTCGCCGAGGAGAAGACCCACTTCCACGGGGCTCACGCGCTGCCCGACGGACGGGGCCTGCTGGCGACGCTCCACGCCCGGCCCGAGATGCGCGTCAGCGTGCTCGCCGACGGAAAGCTCACGGCTTTGTTTGCCGTCAAGACGAACTTCTACGTCGAACCGATGTACTCCTCCACCGGCCATATCCTCTACTACCGGGGAGGTTCCAATCGCGGTCTGTGGGCCCGACCCTTCTCGCTGGACACATTGGAGCTGACCGGCGAGCGGTTCCTCGTCGCGGCGAACTCCGGCGGCGCCAGCGTCGCCCGGGACGGCACCCTGGTGTACACGCACGCCGACGATCCCAGCAAAAGGCGCCTGGTGTGGGTGGACCGGCAGGGAGAGATCCTGGAGACCATCGGCTCGTACCAGGAGGGCTTCGCGACACCGAGCCTATCTCTCGATGGCGGTCGGCTCGCGGTCAGGGACGGAGAGTGGGGCAACGACGACCAGAACATCTGGATCGTCGATGTGGCCCGGGGCACCCGGACCCGGCTGACGTCCGCGGAGCGGAGCGAGTCCTACCCGACGTGGACGCCCGACGGGCGGCGCGTGCTCTACGTCCAGAACATCAGCGAGGACGTCGATCACGTCATGATCGTCAACGCCGACGGCACCGGCGAGGCGCAGAAGCTGGCGGAGTCCGCCTGGGCGAGCCTCTCACCCGACGGCCGGTACCTGATCACCCAGGTGGAAGGCGAGAAGACGGGGACGGATCTATGGGTGAGTCAGCTCGAGGGAGACGGCGAGGCGAGGCTCCTGGTCGGCACCGCCGCGCACGAGAGCAGGGGCCGGGTTTCCCCCGACGGCGCATACATCGCCTACCAGTCCGACGAGTCCGGCCGCAGCGAGGTCTACGTGAAACGATTCCCGTCCGGTGAAGGCAAGTGGCAGGCATCGGTGAACGGGGGCTCCTGGCCGCGCTTCAGCCCGAAGGGCGACGAGCTGTTCTGGAGGAACGAGGGGACGCTGATGGCGGTGGACGTCGAGACGGTCCCGACGCTGAGGCTCGGCACGCCGCGCGCCCTGTTCGACTGGAAGCCCGAGGAGATGCTGCAGTTCGACGTCGCCCCCGACGCGCGGCGCTTCGTCCTGGTCGCTCCGGAGAAGGAACCGGAGGCTACTCCGAACGAGGTGATGCTGGTCGAGAACTGGCTCGCCGGGCTGTAGGGCTGGAGCCGTATTCCCGTTATCACAACCTCAGGCCGTCCTTCGAGCAAGAGTGGGCACGATTCTGCTCTTTCCTGAAATCGCAGTCGATCGAATCCCCCCGAATCGTACAATGCGAGGTGACGAGTGAACTTGCGACACGCTATTCGTCACGGGGATGCGATGGAGATCCTCCAGCTCAACCTGACCCCAAACAGTTGGATCGTGTTTGGGATTTGCTGCAGTGGGCGATCGCTTCGTGAACGGACCCGAACGGCAGCGCGCGGGTCGCCTCCGTTGCCTTCATTGATGCGGCTAGGAGATTCAATCCACGTTCTTGAAGGACCAGAGTCCGAGTATGGGCGATGAACGAAACCGCTTCGCGGTGAAACTCTCGAAATTAGCCGCATAGCCACTGGCGATTCTACCTCGCTTCCTTCTGCCTTCGTCCGCATCTCTCTACAGTCCTCTCGACCCCACTGCCGGGGTCTGCCTTCGGCCCGACGGCCGTCGAGGAGGACGTGCGATGGGAGAGTTCCGAGACCGAATGGAGCAGGACCTTCAGATTCGAGGTTTCAGCCCTTCGACGCAGTACTGCTACCTGGCTCGCATGAAAGCCATGGTTCGGTTCTTCATGCGTCCGCCGGACGAACTGACCCTCGAGGACATCCACACGTATCAACTGCATCTGACGCGGGACCGACAAATCGGCTGGGCTACCTTCAACCAGTCCGTCGGCGCCATTCGATTCTTCTACGGAGTGACCCTCAACAAGGACTGGGACATCCGGCGTATTCCGTATCAGAAGACGGGTCGCAAGCTGCCCGTGGTCTTGAGCGGCGAAGAGGTGTTGCAACTGTTTCAGGTTGTCACCAACATCAAACACCGGGCGATCCTGATGACCGCATACGCTGGCGGGCTGCGCGTATCGGAGGTGACTCACTTACGCGTCAGCGACGTCGACGGTCAGCGCATGATGCTGCGCATCGAGCAGGGCAAGGGGCGGCAGGATCGCTATGTCATGCTCTCGCACAAGCTGCTGGCCGTGCTTCGAGAATACTGGAAGATCTTCAAGACAAGACACTGGCTGTTCACCGGTCAGAATCCCGAGCGGCCCTTGACCCGCGCCTCGGTGCACAAGTTCTTCCAGAAGGCCAGGCGCAAGGCGGGCATCGCCAAGAAAGTCTCGGTGCACGGTCTGCGCCACAGCTTCGCGACGCACTTGCTCGAAAGCGGCGTCAACATCCGCAAGATCCAACTACTCCTGGGCCACCGCAGTCTGCGCTCCACGCAGATCTACACCCACGTCGCTCGGGACTTTCTCGAGGACACACCCAGTCCGCTCGACATCCTGCCCGACCTGAGCAGCGTCACCCCGGCCAAGAACTGACCCGTGCCCTGCTCGGCGGTCCAATACCGCCGTCGAGATCGACCGCAGCTGGAGCTGGCCGACGTCTTGCGTCAGTGTGGCGATCCAGTGTCGCGTCTCGACGGTCGGCAGGCGCGCGTGGTGCGGGCTATCCTCGGCTGTCGCACAGCGGCGCTCGGCGGTCACATCCACCAGTGCGACCGCTGCGATCACCAGGAGATCGCCTACAACTCCTGCAGGGATCGGCATTGTCCCAAATGCCAGGGCAGCCAGCAATTCCGCTGGCTCGACGCTCAGCAGCAACATCTGCTGCCCATCGAGTACCACCACGTCGTCTTCACCATGCCCGACACGCTCCACGCCCTGTTCCGCGCTAATCCCCGACTCTGCTATGGCCTGCTCTTCGCCGCCGTCGCGGAGACCCTGCACGACGTGGCTCGCAACCCGAAAAACCTCGGCGCGACGATCGGCTTTTCCTGCGTGCTGCACACCTGGACCCAGACGCTGCTCTTTCATCCGCACATCCACTGCATCGTCACCGGAGGTGGGCTCGACCCGGATCGCCGCCGTTGGATTGCGGCCCGGAGCGGTTTCCTGTTTCCCGTCCGGATCCTGGCGCAACTCTTCCGCGCCAAGCTGCTGCGTAGGCTCGAGTCGGGCCTCAACGACAAAACTCTGTGCAGCAATGACGTCGACCCGCACGCTCGACTTCGAACTGCCGCCCGTAAGAACTGGGTCGTCTACAGCAAGCCGCCTTTCGCCGGACCCCGCCAAGTACTGCGCTACCTCGGCCGCTACACCCACCGCGTGGCCATCTCCAACCACCGGCTCGTCGCCCTCGACCACGACCACGTAACTTTCCGCTGGAACGACCGCGCACGGGGCAACCCGAAACGGCTCATGACCCTCGACGTGCAGGAGTTTCGCCGCCGCTTCCTGCTCCACATCTTGCCTTCAGGACTGATGCGCATCCGACACTACGGACTGCTTGCCAACCCGACACGACGCGTACACCTCGCTCGATGTCGTCAACTCATGGGCGAGATGCACGAGCAGCCTGACCAGCCTGTCCCACCAACCTCGCACCAGCGAACCGAACAACATCTTGAGCGTGATGCCAACCGCTGCCCGCGATGCCAAACTGGTCGCCTCGTCCTGATCGGCTCGTTGTCGCCTCGAGCACGAGCACCGTGAACGCTTTTAGCGGCACCCCCTCAGCACCGTTGGTCGCCGCGATTGCGGTCGATGCACCCGTCTGCGCAGCCACGCCAAGACCGAGTCCCAGGGGGCGACCGGTGCACTATCGCGGTCCGCATCTGGGGCCAAGGATCTCATCTCAGACGCAATCGGTCTCCCTCCGCGGCCACTGCGACGACTGACAGAGAACGCTCGACCCGCCAGAGACCTAGAACAATCCCCATAGACCCAGCTCGCAGGCCCGCGGCTCCGTTCAACAGGCCGTTGACGGAATCGCTCCGCGACTCCGCAAACAACCCTCTCTGTTAGGTTAACTCCCAGACTTCACGAGGAGGCTAGAATGGGCCCGCGGGCGGCCCGGCGGGGAAGAGTGCAGCCTTGCCAGCGAGCTTCACCGCGCTCACGGGCCGGGGTTCGGCAGCGAGAGAGCGGATGCGGGCGACCAGGCGCTGTCGGTGTGCGCGGGGTTCGACGCGCTCGAGCTCGTGGAGAGCCGAGCGCTTGATCTCGACG
>JAQBGU010000099.1:0-81078 GCA_032128375.1 Deltaproteobacteria bacterium
CATCGATCCGCTCCACTGTCAGACGAACGCGCAAATGGCGAATTCACCTGGCTCCCATGCGGGCCCGATCGGATCCAAAATGGGTAGCGGAGGCGGGACTCGAACCCGCACGGCCGTGAAACCGGGGGATTTTGAGTCCCCTGCGTCTACCAGTTCCGCCACTCCGCCAAGGACGCGCAGCATACCACGCTAGAACTTTGACAGCCCCCCGGGGTAGATGTATTTTGCTTCGTTCGTGGGGCTGTAGCTCAGCTGGGAGAGCATCAGGCTGGCAGTCTGAGGGTCAGGGGTTCGATCCCCCTCAGCTCCACCATTTGATTCGCGGGGTTGGCGTCTTCGGCGTCGGCCCCGCTTTTCGTTGCAGCCGGATAGCGCCGTTTTGCGCCATCGTCGAAGCTTGCAAAGCTGAGATCAACCGCGAAGCGGGCCGTGGGCAGCCGCTGCACGATCTGCCGAATGGCAGCCTTCGCTCCCCCGTGGCCCTTCACATGAACGCAGCGCCTCGAAAGGGCCAGGTGCTCGCCGAGCACCACGGGCATCGCCTCGAGTACCAGCGCATCCCTGGCTGACCACAGGTCGATATGCTCGCCATTCTCGCGGGTACGCGCTCTTGTGTGCCGAAGCCGATGCGCCCGCTGCGCAGCTCCGCTTGCAGCCGCACCTTCTCCTCGGACCAGTCGCGCCGGAAGGACCAGACATCGGCCGCATCCGGCCAACGTCGCCGCTGGCGACGTGGCCACGCGTAGGCGTGATCGAGCACTGGGTCCGGGGATAGGCGGAGGGATAAACGTCGCCGGTGTCTCCGAGACGGGCGCGCGGCTCACCCTGTTAGGCTGAGTCCACTCGAGCGGACTCGGGATGAACTCTCACCAGTTCCCCATTAATCGCGAACACGAGCGCGGTGCCGGTAGCCGCCGCCACAGCCTCGGCCCGAAGACGAGCCCGCTTGAGCGCAGCCAGTGCACCCGCAATTTCCGGATTGGAATCGGCTGCAGGTTTCGGCTCCTTCGATGTCATGTGTTCTCTCCGTGCTCGATTACCGCCGGCTCGTCGCCTGCGTTGTCATAGAGTATCCAACTCGTCACGATCGGCTTGTAAAGCCGCTCGAAGTTGTCCTTTCCTGCCCAGAACCGCCTTCGGATAACCTCTTCGGCCACCGAGTGGCCACCTTGACGGACCCGTTCGGCAACCCGCGCTATCGCTAGTTCCGGGGTAGGTAGCGACAGAAAATGAAGCCATACGTCGTAACCGGCTGCGCGCCACTCCGGAATGGCACGCGCGTAGCCTCTGCCTGCGAGGGTCGTCTCGAAACCAAAGCCCTCGGAGCGCCGGACAGATTCTCGAATCATGTCCAGCATGATTCGACCAGCACGCAGGGATGCGAGCTCCGGAGCGAACGGCGAGAGCCCCGCGGCGATCAAATCGGCATTGATGAAGATCGGGCAGGCCGCCTCATGAGTTAGAAACTCACGCGCAAAGGTCGTCTTCCCCGCCCCGTTGGGACCGGCCAGAATGTAGACCCGCTGCACAGCCGCTCCTTCGTTTGAGACACGCTCTCCGCATTCATTGCCAAATTGGGAACATCCTGGCTCGAAGCGCCCACACTGTCGCTGATGAATCTGAGCCGCAAACACTCGTTGCGAGGTATAAATCGCACCTTCTCGAAGGTCCAGTGGTGCCTGAAGGACCGGACTTCTCAGCATCCGGCGAGCATCGCAGCTGCCGGCATCTCCAGGGATAGACGTAGCCGATCACCAGGTCCCGCATCACTTTGATCGGAGAGGACGAGCCTCTCCGGGTCGGCGCGTGTCCGATTCTTTGCTGTGATCCGACGGTTTTGATGCAGCGCGCGTTCAAATCGGGAGCCGGATAGAGCCGGGAGCCGGCGCCGGTGCAGTCCTGTGCCGCTCCCTGCCACCGCTCGCAAGGCAGGAGACGTAACTACGCTCAACTACGCGTCACTTCTCACCCTTCTTGCGTTCTGGCAGTCTGAGGGTCAGGGGTTCGATCCCCCTCAGCTCCACCATTTTTTCATGAGGCGCGGCAGATACTTGTCGCGCCTCATGTCTTTCCGGGCTAACACGAGGTTGTGTGCTGGGGTCACTTGAGGGGTCACTCTCGTGAGCGCCGAGCCTGGCGAGAAGGTCGGCGGGCACTTCACCGGGGTCGAGTGACACCGGTTCGCGATAGCTGTCACCCTCGATCCACTTCGCGTAGTGCCGCGCCGTCACGCCAGCATCAGCGTGGCCAAGTTGTGACGAAACGTATCCATGCGGCACACCCGCCGTCAGCAGCTGGGAAGCGAAGGTGTCCCGGAGATCCTTGATGGCACGTTGACCTATGTCAGCGCGCTTCAGAATGCGCCTCCATTCACGCTTTCGAAAGTTCGCATCATCGACATCAGCGAGCACAAAGTCTCGCGGACTCGGACTTGGGATGTGCCCCGAATCCCGTGGAAATTGGCGACGGCCTACCGAACCGCTGGTTGAAGAAAAGCGAACATAGCGCAGGAGCCCAAGCCGTCGTTCAACGCGATGTGGTGTCTACGGTTCATCATGCTGCGGTTTCCTGGGCGGGAGCAAGCAGCTCCGCGACGCGAGGCCACCCATCGATCCGGCGCATCTGGATCTGCCCGAAGGCGACGAGGCCATAGGCAGGGTGACAGCGGCTCTTCACTCGAGAACGAGCCCTGCGTCTTGGTTCGGCGACGGAACTCACGGTTGAGGTTCTCGATCGAGTTGGTCGTGCGCAGCGCTCTCCACATTGCTTTCGGGAAGGTGTAGAAGGTCAAGAGCTTCGCTCCGGCTTCCTCCAGGCTCTTGACCACCGTCGGGCAGAGTGAGGTCCATTTCTTCAAAAACGCGGTGTACGCCTCACGCGCTGCGAGCCCATCGGTTGCGTAGACGATCCCGTCGTAATCGCGCTTGAGTTCGCGGCGCGCGTGTACCGGACAACACTTCTCAAGGTTGCGCCACTAGTGCAACGTACACCGCTGTACGGAGGCCTCCGGCCAGACTTCGACCACCTTGGCAAGGCCCCGGTGTCCGTCCGAAACCACCAGCAACGGACTTGGGAGCCCGCGTCGAGCGAGATCTCACACCAGTCAGGACCAGTGCTCTCCGGCCTCGCTTACCGCCAGCTCGAAGCCCCAGCAAGCGCTTCGTTCCCTCCTCCGCGACACCCAGTACCACCAGCACAGGCACGCTCACCACGCGACGCGCCATCCGTACCTTGAGGTGCATCCCGTCGAGGAACACGATCGCGTACCGCTCGTCGGAAAGTCCCCGCTCGGTCCACTGTGCGAACTGCTCTTTGAGCCGAGCGGCGACACGCGACACCGCGCTCTTCGACAGATGTTCCGACCCCAGCAAGGCTCAAGCGCCTTGCGGATGCGCCGCGTATTCGCGCCCGCCAGATACGCACCGAGGATCGCTTCGTCGACCTCGCGCGTCCGCCGTTGGTAGCGAGGAACGATCTCGCTGTGAAAACTCCCGCGTACTTCCCCCGTCCTCGACGATCCGGCCACGCGGCACATCGAGATCCTCGGTGCCCAGCGCTGTGGTGATCCGGCGCGTCTCGTGACCGTTGCGGTAGACGCTCCTCCGAACGCTCGAAGCGGCTGATGCCGAGCGCCTCACTGAGTCCTTCTTGAAAACCGTCCCGACCGCTTCGAGAACGCGGCGGCGAAGTAGATCCTGAATGTTCTGACGCAGGCGGATCACATCCGCCCCGCTCGTGGTACCGTTCGACATGGCGTAGCCCTCCATCGCCTTTCTTGGCGATTTGCTCTATCAGCTCGGAAGGTTACGCCACCTCACATTTTCCACTGAACCCGGGACAGATCCTTAAAAATTCTATGAAACAGTTTACCAGAGAAAATCAGATCCTTGTTGGCAGTCTTTTAGCATTGTATGCGGTGACCGGTGGTTTGCTCTATTTGGCCGCAACTCGCGAATACCATCCCATTGCAGGCGGCGATACCATCCGGCTGGTCATACTGTTGCTACTGCTACCCATATTGATCAAATATGTGTTCCAACTGGTTTGCGCGCCGTTTTATTCGGTTGTCGTAAATCACCGGGAGAAGCAGGGCCTGGCCGAGCTGACACCGTCGGTTTCGGTGCTTATCCCCGCGTGGAACGAGGAAGTCGGGATTGTGAAAACCATCCAGTCGGTGCTCAATGCGCAATATCCGAAGCTGCAGATCGTGATTATCAACGATGGCTCAACGGATGCGACGCATGAAAAGGTCACTCGGTTTATCGATGACCACCTGCTGGATCTTCACGAAGGGGTAACGCTGAAATACCTCAACCTTACCAATGGCGGAAAAGCACGGGCGATGAACCGCGCACTCGTCCATGCCATCGGAGACATCGTTATCACCATCGATGCGGACAGCGTAATGGATCCGGGGGCCATCACAAATCTCGTAAAGCAGTTTACCGACCCGACCGTCGGAGGCGTTGCCGGAAATGTAATTGTCGGGAACCGGAAAAAACCGATCGAATGGATGCAGCAGTTGGAGTATCTCTACGGGTTCTTTTTCAAGCGCGCCGATTCCCTTTTCAATTCGGTTTATATCATCGGCGGTGCCGCTGCGGCATACCGTAGAGAAGTCCTTCAGCAGGTAGGGCTCTTCGACCACAGCATCATCACGGAGGACATCGAGATGTCCACCCGCATATTGGCGTGCGGCTACAAGACGCGCTATGCCGCCGACGCGGTGATCTACACGGAAGGACCGTCGGATTTAAAGGGGCTTTGCAGTCAGCGCTTGCGCTGGAAATATGGGCGCATCCTGACGTTCATCAAGCATCGCAAACTATTCTTCAGCCCTCGGCCCCGGCACAATCCCTACCTGACGTTCATGCTGCTGCCCTTGGCGGTGTATGCCGAAATGCTGCTACTTGCCGAAACCGTCATACTATCGGTCTTTTTCGTCTATACCGTGGGCACCAGCGACTATGTTCCTCTCGCTATTCTCGTCGTGCTGCTCACATCGGTTATCGGCATGCAGATTCTGCTGGATTCAAAGAGGCGCTTTCACCGAAATCTTGTCTTGATCGCACCGGTGGCCTGGTTGGTGTTCTATGCCATGGACATGATTGAGTTGCAGGCACTGATCCGCAGTATCAAGCGGCTGATCACGCGAAAGGAACTGAAGTGGCAGAGGTGGGTGCGTGTCGGGGTGGTGAACGAAGCGTGCATCATGAACAAACAGGGGTCCATGGCTGCATTCGAACAAGTGTAGCTACCCGAAATATCGCACGATCTCGGTTTCGGCATTTTCGCCGAACAGTATCCGGGCGGCTTCTTTCGAACCGGGAGCGTTGCGGATGGTTTCGCGGTAGACCACGAGCGCCAACTTCGAGCGCCGCCGCACAAAATCTTCAAGGTGCACCACCATTTCGTTCTTCGCGGTATGAACCAGCTCGGCGCGGGAGCAGGTAGGTGAAAGAAGCTGCGTTTCAGCGTGCCCAGCCAGGTAGCGGGTGGCAAGGCATCGGGTGGGCCTCCATACACTCCGTCGAGTACAATGCTGTAAAAATGGGGTGTCAAATTCAAAGCCGAGCCGAATCGCTGGATCGCCGTTACCGAGCCACACTGCGCCCGTTGCACGCCATGATGGATGCGGGCGCGGCGGCGCGGGTCGGCGAAGAGCGCACGCATGAAAGACGACGAAATCCGAATCATCTGCCCGGAGAGCGACCCGAGGCGAAACAGCAAGCTACGAGGGAAGACGATGAGAGACGAGTACGATTTCAGCGACGCAAAGAAGCGGCCCGAGGTGGCGCGAAGCCTCGGAGCCAAGAAGGCCGTCACAATTCGGCTGGACGAACAGGTCATCGACTACTTTCGCGACCTCGGGAAGGAGACCGGCGACCCCTACCAGACGCTCATCAATAGCTTCCTGCGCGACTGCGTCCACAAGAATATGAGGCCGACCGGTGAGTGGAGCTTCAGCCCTGGAATAGAGGAAGACGGCGAATAAGAAGCGGACCGCGGCGAAGCAAACGACAAAGAAGAAGTCATCCGGCGCCAGGTGACCGCCACGGGATGGAGCCGGCAGGCGAAATTGGAACACTCGAATCGGAGAGCACGATCTTTCCAAATGGTGGTGTAAATCAGGGTATGTGAAAGCCGTGGCCGAAATGATCTACCTCATCGCGCTCGACGATCCGAGCCGAATCGTGCCGAACGGAGATGCGGATCGAGGCGAGCTGGCGAACGGGCGTACCATCAGTTGGCACGAAAGGTACCCTAAGCTCTCGGCATGACGCTCTCTTGTCTCAAACTACCGCAGCGGTTGGCGCTGGCTGTGTTCGCGGGCTGCGTCGTGTTTGCCCCGATGCAGCTCGCGCAGGCTCAAGGAAATCCAGATTCGGGATCTGCGGCGCCCGAGTCGGGCGCTTCGGCGGGGTCGCCGGGCACGGAGGACGTGCGCGGTCGGATCGCCGAGCTCGAATCCGAGACGGCTCGCGTCCAAACGCTCGCGGAACAATGGGAGGCGCGAAGCGCCGAGTTCGCGCAGGCACGCGAGGGCTCCCCGCAAACGCTCGCCGCGATCGAGGTCGACCTTGTGCAGCTCAGGCTCCGCGAACCGACCCAGATCCACGTCGATCTTCCGTCTTCGGAGCTCGAGTTGGAGCTGCTCGGACAGGAGCAGGAGTTCGACCTGGCGCGCAAGCTAGCCGTTGAGCTCGAGGCCGAGACCTCGTTGCGCGCCGCGCGCCGCAAGCAAGTTCCCGACCTGCTGGCGGCTGCCCGGGAGCGGCTGCTTTCGCTCGGGGCCGAGACAGCCGCCCCGGCGAGTGAACCCGCGCTCGCCCAGGCGCGGCAGCGGCTTTCCCAAACCCGACGCCGTTCGGTGTCCGCAGAGATAGCCGCTTACGAAGAGGAACTCCGCAGCTTCGATGTGCGCGGCCAGCTCCTTGCGTTGCGTCGCGAGCGCGCGGCCCTTCGTGTGGCCGCGCTGGACGCCCGCGTCGAACGACTGCGGGAGGCGCTCGCCGCGCGGCGCCAGGGCGAAGCGGAGCTTACAGCCCGGGAAGCCGAACTCTCCTTTGAGCTTGAGCATCCCGAGACGATGCCGCCGGCCGTGCTGAAGCTGATGCGCGGCCTCGCAGCCGAGAACCGGGAACTCGCGCAGCGGCGCACCGGACCCGATGGTCTGCTCCAGAAAATCGAAGAAACCAGCAGCAAACTCGTCCGGGCGGAGCAGCAGTTGGCCGCTGTGTCGGCGGATCTCGAACTCCTGCAACGCAACGTAGAGGCCGCGGGGTTGTCCGGCTCGGTGGGACTGCTACTCCGCAGGGTCCAGTCCGACGTTCCGGACGCGAGGCTGTACCGCCGCTTCATTCGTATGCGGCGCGATCAGATCAGTGAGGCGCAGGTCGCGCAGATCGAGTTGGTCGATCGCCGCCGGGCGCTCGACGATGTAGTTGCGGTTGTCGAGCGGAAGCTGACCGAACTGGAGCCGGCCGTTACGCTGGAAGACCGCGTCATAGTGGAGACGCCACTTCGCGATCTGCTGGAGACGCAGCGCGTCTACCTCGACACGCTGATCGCGGATACCGAGTCCCATTTCCAAAAGCTCGTCGATTTCGATGCGCGGCAGCGGGAACTCGTGAGTCGCTCCCAGGCCTTGAAGCGCTTCATCGACGAGCGCGTGCTCTGGATCCCCAGCGGCGAGCCGATCCCGCCCACGCTCAGCACCGATCTGCAGGGCGGGCTCGCCTGGTTGATGACACCGCGTTACTGGGGCCAGCTTCTGCCAGCGCTCGTCAGCTGGTTCGAGCGGACGCCGCTGTCCTTCGTTGGCACGTGGCTATTGCTACTCGTACTGCCCTTCGCGTCGCCGCGCATTCGCAGCCAGATCGTGCGCTTCGGTGAACAGGCCGGCGATCCTCGTTGCATCAGCATGGCGCCCACAGCCGGAGCGATGTTGTTGTCACTCTTGCTGGCGCTCTGGGCGCCGGTGCTGCTCGGTTTTCTGGGCTGGCACCTGAGCGTCTCGGTCAGTGCCACCCAGTTCGTGCGCTGCGTCTCGACGGCAATCATGGCCGCGTCCTTCGTGTGGGCCACGCTGCAGATCCCGCGCCAGTTGCTTCGGCCCGGCGGCATCGCCGTGGCACATCTGGGTTGGCCGGAAGCACCCAGCCGGGACTTGCGCCGAAAAATCCGCTGGTTGACCGCGCTGGTGATCCCCGCCGTCTTCGTGATCGCGCTCTTCGAGGTGCGCGCGGAGGAGGCGTGGAAAGAATCACTCGGGCGCCTCGCCTTCCTGCTGCTGATGGCGGCACTGTTCGTCTTCAACCATCGGATCCTGCGCGGCGACGAGGGGGCCGACCTGCGGCGGATCGAGAGGGCGC
Organism: Deltaproteobacteria bacterium; assembly: GCA_032128375.1. GTDB lineage: Bacteria > Myxococcota_A > UBA9160 > UBA9160 > SMWR01 > JAJDAM01. The sequence goes on from JAQBGU010000099.1 coordinate 8,376, forward strand.
GCTCGGAGTTCTCGGTTCCTTCGTGGGCTTGGCGCGCCGTACGCACTTCTGCGTTGATTGCAGTGTTCGGTCTCGCAGCTGCCGCCGTGCGAGGCTACTACTGGACCTCTCTGCAACTCGCCGCATCCACGCATGTAACGCTCATCTTTCTCTTTCTGGTCGTGTTCGGCTATCTCCTCGGCTCCCGCTGGCTGCTCCTGGCAAGCCGCCGGCTTGCCCTACAGCGCTGGCAGAAGGCCGTGGCCGAGCGGCGCGAGCGCAGGGTCCAGGACGAGGACAACCCGCCTGCTGAGTTGGAGGAACCCGAAGTCGATCTCGCGACCATCGATGCGCAGACGGGGCGACTGCTCCGAATTGGAGCACTGCTCGCGGCCGGAATCGGTGTCTGGGTGATCTGGGCAGATCTCCTTCCCGCGGCGGGCGCGCTGCGAGCGATCGAACTCTGGCAGACCCATACCGTTGCCACCGTGGAAATCGTCGATGCGGCGGGCGAGAACATCTCGAGCGTCGAAGAACGCCTCGTCGCCATCACGTTGGCCGACCTGCTGCTGGCGCTCGTTGTGGCTGCTGCCACCTTGGCGCTGGCGCGGAATTTGCCGGGGCTGCTGGAGATTTCGCTGTTCCGGCGGCTCCAAACGAGCGCGGGCGAACGCTACGCCTATGCCACGATCGGCAAGTACGCGGTCACGATCATCGGCACATCGGCGGCACTCAGTGTCGTGGGAATCGGTTGGTCGAGCATCCAGTGGATGATCGCAGCGGTGGGCATCGGCCTGGGTTTCGGGCTCCAGGAGATCTTCGCCAACTTCATCTCGGGATTGATCATCCTCTTCGAGCGGCCGATCCGCGTCGGTGACACCGTGACCGTCGGAGACGTCAGCGGAACGGTGACAAAGATCCGAATTCGCGCCACCTGGATCACCGGATTCGACAGAAAGGAGCTGGTGGTTCCGAACAAGGAATTCATTACCGGCCGCCTCGTGAACTGGTCGCTCTCCGACGGCACCCTGCGCGTGGATATTCCGGTCGGAATTGCCTACGGATCCGACACCAGGAAGGCTCAACGGGTGCTCGAAGAAGTAGCCCGCGCGAACCCGAACGTCATGACGGAGCCCGCTCCGTTCGCGCTGTTTCGCGGTTTCGGAGAAAGTTCGCTCGACTTCGAACTGCGCGCCTTCAGCCCTGACGTCAGTCACTACGTCAAGATCGTCCACGAACTCCATATGGAAATCGATCGCGCCTTCCGCGCAGAAGGCATCGAGATCGCATTTCCCCAGCGCGACCTCCACGTGCGCACGCTGCCACTCGCCGTGCCCGCGATGCCCGGTGGCCCGCCGAACTGAGCGCCGGCGGCGTCAGCCCATTCATCGAATCAATCTCCTTCTTCTTCGCCTCGCTAATGCAGCGAGGCACCAGCAAGAACCCGCGCCTACAGCAAAACTACTTCCGGCGCTCGGTTCGGGAACCGAATAGAGGGTGGGGAGGAAGTCGTCATTGACCCAGACTGGATTGCGAGCAGGATCGCCAGACAAATCTCGAATGCCCACCGGAGCCGCACCTGACCCCGTGGGTGTCGGATTCGGGTTGTGATACCAGAGGCCTGTTCCTAGCGACCCGACTCCCTTCGTGAGCTGCGCGTCGTCACCGGCCTGGTCGATGATTTCCTGCTGGGAGAGTGGTCTCGCCCAGATTTTCAGGTTCCGAAATGTTCCGGACATTTTTTCATTGCCGAAACACCATGGAGCGTTGCCAAAATACAGCACTTCGTCTGTAAGTGGAGCCTCTTGGCTGCCATATCCACTAGCCGATACGACCTGAACAACATCGAAACTGTCAACGCTCGGCAGGTTGGTGTAGAAGGTTGCCACATGCTGCCCCGCGCTGATCCCTTTAGCCGGGGACGGTTCGATCACCAGCGCTTGCTTGAACCAGATACCCGTCTTCACGATTTCGCTTTGGGTCGGAGGAGGGTTTCTCTGGTTGTACGGTCCAGTCCTCACCTCGTCCCCCCCGTTTCGCATGCCAGCGATCTCCCAATAGGCGTTGGGCATGTTGACTCCGCTGGGCTGCGGGAATGGGTGCGCTCCATAGTACGTCTCATACGGACTCTCGAAGTCGCCATCGCCTTTTGAGTAGAAAAAGGTGGTGTAGTACCCGACCTGATAGTTGGATTTGAGTTCCCAGGTGTAGGTCACCCCAATATCATCGGGCCCGAACCAATGTAGTCCGTTCTGAGACGGAAAATCCCACTTGAAGGCCACGGTCTCATCGAGGTGGTCGTCGACTTCCATGTATTTGCAAAGGGCTCCATCCGAGTTGTCAGATGGGAAGACGAGCCCTGTTTCTGCGTCGGCAGATAAGGCGAACAGTAGAACTGGAATCAATACGAGGGCTCTCACTCGAACTTTCCTCCCTTCAAGTTTCCACCACTAGAGAAGGAGTGAACCCACCGCCAGCGCCGACGAATGTACGCGGCACACATTCAGCCGAGCCTACCGTTGCCTTCATCTCACCAATCCACAAATTGCCAGCGACTGCAGTGGGTCACTCATCGCAGGAGTGAATGAACCCAGTTGTCATAGAATTCCGTGTCACAGGGCGTCGGGTGGTCATCGTTCATAACATTTGTGCCGGATAGCATTATGCCTGAATCAGCGTCTATTTGTACACCATCAATTTCAGCGTTTTGCTCACCGTCAGCGACGCCATCCAGTAGATAGCAGTCGATAGCCTTAATCCTATTGATGAATCCTATTGTACTCTCACTGTATGGCTTACACCAATTGTATAGTTTTACTCCTATTGCGTAACCATCACAATCGAGATGGTCCGAATTTGTGCTTGGATCCGATTCGACCCGCCAGCTCGGTCACATTCGAAATGTCGGGAGAGCCATTGACCGCGCCAACTTACTCCGCGAAACGACCCCGTATGGGAATCGCAATCGGCCCTATCATGACGCGCGGATGACACTCGACCGAATCGGGCATGACCGTCGCGGCTCGGACCGAAGAGGAATAATCGCGCACATGATCCTTCCGGAATAGGCGTCCGATTCATCTCCGACTTGCTTGAAGTCGAGGGCACCCTGCGCTCCGGCCGCCATCGCTTCTCGGCTGGGACTGCAGCGACGTTTCTCTTCGGATCTCTACTGGGCAGTGCTATGTGAAGCCGGTGGGCTGTTGCGCTGCGGCGTGGCGTTCGCTTGACCCGGCGGACGCCCGGTCGCAGCTTCAACAGAAACGAGCCGTTCGGGTGTCTGCTGAATCTCCACCTCCAGCTCCAGTCGTTTCAGATTCGGGCTTCCCGCCGGTCGGACACTTCGAACCCGATCCATCTCATCGGTCAGCTCATTTCGGACGCGCTCCAGCGCTGCATCGGCTTCTCGGGTCGCTGCGAGTACCGCTCTGTCACATCGTCGATGCACGGCTGGGAGAAGATCCCGCGCGATTGCCTGGGAGATTTGCATAGCAGCCGCGCGCGCGTTGTTCCTGTCGAACAGGCGCAGCGAATGCATCCCGGAGAACGCCACTCTCTTGCCATCGACCTCCTTGTAAGTCGCCGTGAATCGGATCCCGCCCCCTTTGATCTCTGGCATCGCCCGCACGACTGTGCTCCATGCCGACTCGGAGCCGTTGTCGAGTACCAGGCTGCTGGTCCACCAATAGTGCGAATCATTGCCGTCGACGATCACGAAGCCCGCGTCGGACAAGGAAGTCGAGAGCAGTTCGCGCAGCGGCTTCTGGTAGGCCTCATCGAGTCCGTGGGGAGATTGGACGACCAGGCGCAAGTACGGGCAATCCGGATCCAGCGTGGTCGTTGGATCCGGTTCGATCGCCAGGCGCTCGATCGAGTGCTCTGCCTGGGGTTCGACGCCGGACTCGGCCGAAGCGGGCGAAGGCGTCGCCTGCAAGGCCCAAGCCGCGGCAAGGATCAACAGACGGAAGGGTCCCAAGTTTCGTCCGGCTGCCGCGAAAAGCTGGCCTGTCCCATCCCTATTCCTGACCCCGTTAGCTGTCGATATCACTTCAGCACCTCCATGAATGCGCTTGGCGTCTTCGTCCAAAACGAACCCACCAACGTATTGCCACCCGACGAAAAGCGGGCGGTGGCGAGCCCGCGGTGCCATGCTGCGCGCAGGCAGTGCCGTGAGAACAATTGGAACGAGCTGCACGGCCGCGGGTCGCACCGCTGCCAGCTCTCCGGAATCAGCGGTAACACTTCTCAGCGGCCAGACCGTCGGCGAACCTGAGGCGCGAGCTCTTGCATCGGCGCGACGACATCAGAAGCCCGGGAGCGACCCACCTTGACAGCAGGGGCCAACACCCAGTTCGGTGCGCGGCATACGCTAGCCGCCCGTTCTGCGCCCCAGTGATCGTCTGGATAGTGGAAATCGATTGTGTCGAGATTTCCGTTGGCGCTGCTCCCTGCGCTAAGAATGTCCAAGAACTGCGCGACGCGGGCTATCGTTTTGGATGCGGAGCGAACCACGACCGATCGGAAAGGAGGGTAGGCTCCTTTTTCGGTTGGAGAATCACGAGCAGAACGGTTCGCCACGGAGGGAGAATCGGCGGTGCCGCTCATGGTCGACAGTTTTGCAACCGTTGCGGAACTTGCGGAGGCAGTCGTCGCATGTTGCCGAAAGCAAAAGCGCTGAGAATTTGAGATGATGAGAGTCAGAAGGCGGATGCCGATCGGCGCGAGCCATGAAGCGACCTGGGCGCTCGGAGTCGGACGTGAGACCCCGGGCGGGTGGACATGGCAATCACTTCTCAATCGGTCGACCGATCCAAGCTGAGACGCATCGCGCTGGCAAGGCAAGGGCTCGCCCACCGGAACCCGTTCGGGCGGGGCCGAGCCGCAACGCTTCGGGCCATTCGCCACCTCGGCTACGTACAGATCGATACGATTGCCGTCGTCGTGCGCGCCCACAACCACACCTTGCGAACCCGTGTGGCCAACTTCGAGCCTCACCACATCGACAGGTTGTTCGAGGAGCGATCCATCTTCGAATACCGGTTCCCGGTCGCCGCGTTTCGACCCATGGCTGACTACCGCTTCGCCCTTGCGCACATTCGCGCAATGCGGGCAAGGCAGATCTCCAGTGAAGATTTTCGAGCGATGAAGCGCGTACTCGATCGCGTCCGCGCCGAGGGCCCACTGAAGTCGCGGGACTTCGACGATCCGCGATCATCGAGAAAGGGCTGGTGGGACTGGAAGCCAGCCAAACGCGCGTTGGAAAGGCTCTTCTACAGCGGCGAGCTGATGATCAGCGCGCGTGAGGATTTTCAGAAGTCATACGATCTGACCGAGCGCGTCTTACCCTCTTCCGTTGACGCTAGCGAGCCAACATTGGAAGAGTCCGCCAAACACCTCATCGACAACACACTGCGGGCACATGGCATTGCGACCTTGAAATCCTTCGCACGCGAAGGTCGCCTGACTCCTCTGCGTGGCTCGATCAAGGCCGAAATCGAGCGCCGCACGGCCGAGGGCGACCTGCGAAAATTCACCATGAACGACGGAAGCCACTGGTGGGGAGAAACCGAAGCTCTCGACTCCCGCGCACCCAGGGCGGGACGGATCGCTCTGCTGTCGCCGTTCGATAACTTGGTGATTCAACGTGAGCGGATCCGCGAGTTGTTCGGCTTCGATTTTCTGATCGAATGCTACGTGCCGGAAGCGAAGCGTCGTTTTGGATACTTCTGCCTGCCGATCCTTCATTGCGACCGACTCATTGGCCGCATGGACTGCAAATCCCATCGCGATCAGAAGCGCTTCCAGGTCAAGTCGCTGTTCCTGGAGCCCGCGGTTGCCAGTCGACTTCGCTTCGTGCAGGTCGTCGACGCAGTTGCGCGCGCGATCGTCGAGTTCGCGCGTTTCGACGCCTGCGACGATGTGGTCGTGAGCCGAACGGAGCCCGCCTTTGCACTGCAGCCTCTGCGAAGGGCGATTGGCCGACTGTGTTGATCGGCCTCCCTACACCTGTATATGACGCAACGATGGTCGAGCTCTTCCATCATGGCTTCGAACGATTGGGCGCAGAAGCAGCCGACAACCTGCAGGGTTACGAAGAGGGTTGGGACATCAAGCACCTGAAAGCGCTGCGCTCGATCGTAACTTCGTAGCAGCGACGCAGCCGTGGCCGAATGCAGGCGACATCGCGAGCAACGACACATGTCGAGCCGAACTCGCCGCGCATGGTAACGTTCTGTGCGGACGGCTGCGAGATCGCCGAAGCGGCCGATCGAGACCTTTCGCGCTACCACCAGCATCCACACGAGGACTGAAAAATCATGACCCAGGAAATCCAGGTGGTTCGGCTGTCCGGTTCACTCGGCGCAGAGATTCGGGGTTTAGCATTGGCGCGGCCTGGCGCGACCCTGGCCGAGACTGTCTCCGACCTGCTGACCGAGCACCTGGTGCTGTTCTTCCCAGAACAGCATCTGAGCGAGTCGGAACATCTCGCATTCGCGAGAAATTTCGGCGCGCTCGAAGGCCATCCGAATTTGAACAACCCCTTTTCCGAATCAAACGAAATCTTCGAGCTTGCCGCCACCCAAGGCGGGATCGCCGATGAGTGGCACAGCGACATCACCTTTGCCGAGCATCCCTCCATCCTGTCGATCCTCAACATGGTGAGGTGTCCCGAGGTCGGGGGCGACACGATGTGGGCCAACATGTACAAGGCCTACGAAGAGCTGTCGGAACCGCTGCGAGAACTATGCGAGGGACTCTCGGCACTTCACGACGCGGACCCGCACGGCAAGGCGGACCAGACCAGCATTCACCCCGTGGTGCGCGTCCACCCCGTCACTGGACGCAAGTCCCTGTTCGTCAACGAGCACTTCACCCGAAGGATCGTCGAACTCAGCCACGAGGAGAGCCGAATGCTACTCGGCTACCTTACGCGCTGGGTCGCGAACCCCCGCTTCACGGTCCGATACCGCTGGAGCAAGGGCACGATCGCGATGTGGGACAACCGATGCACGCAACACTTCGTGATCAACGATTTCGACGAGGAACGGGTCATTCAACGCGCCACCGTGATGGGCGACATACCCCAGGCCGCCAGGCCGCCGCGCTTCCCGCCGCATGTCCGGTCCGGTAGAGCTGGAGCATCCAGCCGGCACGACCGCCAACTCAACCGCCATCTGGGACGCATCGAGCGGACCCTGGAATCGAACCGAAAGTCTGAACCGGAGTAGTATTCACAGGGAGTAGTCTCTAGATGAAAAAGCGCGCCTTCGACCCGGAGCTCGAAGCCGTCCTCCCGCTTCTACCGGCGATTAGCGACCTGTCCAGCCTCGAAAAAGTGCTCGAAATGCGCGCCGGTGCTGCCGCCTTGAGCATTCCAGCTCCGGATCGCGATGACGTCACCAAAGAAGACCGCAGAGTTCCGGGCCCATCCGACGCGCCGGAAGTGCCGATCCGAATCTATCGTCCCGCCCGGCACAATCACGATTCAGATTCTCATCGCCCGGCCGTGCTCGAGATTCATGGTGGCGGATTCCTGATGGGCAGCATCGAGATGATGGACCCGTGGTGCCAGCAGGTCGCGGCAACAATCGACGCGGTTGTCGCCTCGGTCGAGTACCGGCTCGCGCCAGAAGACCCGTATCCGGCCGGGCTCGAAGACTGCTATGCGGCGTTGTTGTATATCGCGTCTAACGCGGAGTCATTGGGGATCGACCCGACACGAATCGCGGTCGCAGGCCAGAGTGCCGGCGGCGGGCTCGCCGCCGCGACAGCGCTCCTGGCGCGCGACCGCGGTGGGCCAGCGCTGTGTTTCCAGCTTCTGGAGATACCGAAACTCGACGACCGCCTCGACACACCCTCGATGTTGGCTTTCGACGACACGCCACTGTGGAATCGCCCGAATGCAGTCTGGAGCTGGCGCCACTACCTCGGCGCGAATCACGAAGGCGATGTTTCGCAGTACGCAGCACCGGCGCGCGCTCAGAACCTGGCGAACCTGCCCGCCGCGTACATTTCAACGATGGAGTTCGACCCGCTTCGCGACGAAGGAATTCTCTACGGGCTTCGCCTGTTGCAAGCCGGCGTGTCTGTCGAACTACATTCGTACCCCGGTACCTTCCACGGCTCAGCGCTCGTGCCGACCGCCTCAGTCTCGAAGCGGGGAACCGCCGAGACCTTCCATGTGCTCGCGCGAAGACTCGCACCGCCGATAAGCGACGCCAGCAACGATTGAATCACGAATCGATCGCCCGCGGTGTCGAGTAGCAGGCGATCTTTATGATACCCGTGCAACCGTTTTCGCTAAATCAAGGCACTTCGCACTGGCGCCGATACGCCCTGCATGGGTTCCAACAAGAGACAGTTTCGACGCGAGAGGCGGCGGATGGCCTGCAAGTTCGAACACGGCGGGCACGACTGCAACGGTATCGTCTTTGATCTATCGGCACGCGGAATGTTCATTTGCACCACGAAACAACCCGCAATTGGAACCGAGATCAAGATTCTGCTTCACGAGCCAGCCAGCGGTGAGATCACACTCCGCTGTCGCGTAGCACGCCTGCGAAAGAGCCACAGTTCCGCAGCCGCCATCATCGCTGCTGGCTTTGGCGTGGAGATCGACTACGCCCCGGAAGCGTTCTTCGAGTTACTGGTCGAAATGGGGTTGGGATGAGCGGACGGCAATCCCCTACTTTTCAAATTTCCGTGCGAATTCGTGTAGCGCCTCGGCTTCGAGAAAGGTGAAATCCGTTTGTCCGAGTCGAACGCTGTCGCCCGTCTTCAGGTCGATGGGAGAGCCGGCGCCCTGAGTCGGTACCGTGAGCCCGTTGACCGTCGTTCCATTGCTGGAACCGGCATCGAGCAATTGATACCTGCCGTCGCTTCCGCGCTTGAAGTACGCATGGAATCTCGAAACGCTGATGTCTGGAATCGTCACATCGTTCTTTGATGTGCGGCCCACCGTGATCAGGTGGGTATGCGAGGGCCGGGCCGGCCGAACCGGGAACACCAGCACGCTTACGCCAGCCGTCCGTTCACCGGCATCTTCGGGCGCATCGAGCAGCATCATCTCGGTCGACGTATTCCCGCCGTCGGGCCTGAAACCGGCCGCAGTCAAAAGCAGGAAGGCACCGCCGTGGCGATCTTCGAAGGCATCGCACGCGAGCGCGCGCGCATCATCTCGAAAATCTTCGATTCTCTGGCCCGACCCTATCGCGCCCGTTTCGTTCGCGGATTGGATGTTCATACCACTCCCTGCATGCGATCTCTGATCTCTTCTAGCGAGTCGGCACAAATCGTGCCACGCTTGAGCGACGCTGCCCGTTTCGCCCCGGCCGGGGTGTCGCTGAAATAGAACGTGTTCTAGGATCCGTCTTCGTCAGCGCTTTCTCAGACCGGAGGCCCCCGATGAGCGATAGCCAACGGAACGCCAGCTTCAGTGCAGAGCACTCGATCGAATACGCCTACCGGCGCTCGGTTGGATCGATCCTAGGCCGGTTTTTCACCGGGCTTCGCGATCGACAAATCTACGGAACGCGTACCGCGGATGGCCGGGTACTCGTCCCGCCGGCGGAGTACGACCCGGACACCGGTGATGCCGTCGACGAAATCGTAGAGGTCGGACCGGCTGGTGTCGTCACGAGTTGGTCGTGGATCGCGAGTCCGCTCTCCGAGCACCCGCTCGACCGCCCTTTTGCATTCGCGCTGATTCGGCTCGATGGAGCCACCACGAGCATGCTGCATGCGGTCGACACCGCTGACGAAGCATTGATGCGCACCGGCTTGCGAGTTCGGCCACGCTGGCGTGCCGAAACCCGGGGCGAGATTCTCGATATCCAGTGCTTCGAACCCGAGGACAACTCATGAGGGAACCCGTCAAGAGCATCGTCACACCTGCCCGTTGCGACTACACTTTCACCGTCAGCGGCAAGGCGGCACGATTTTTGGAAGAGATCAAGCAGGGCCGCATCCTCGGAGTCCGCTGCCCCAATTGCCACAAGGTATACGTACCGGGCAAGGGCACATGCGCGAAGTGCGGCGTCGCGATGAGTGAAGAGATCTTCGTCAAGGACACCGGTACCGTGACGACGTACTGCGTCGTCCGCGTCCCGTCCGAGAACATCAATCTCGAACTTCCTTACGTGGCGGCTCACATCGTGCTCGACGGCGCAGACATTCCGTTTTTCGCCCTCGTCCAGGAAATCGACGCGGCGGACATCCGCATGGGAATGCGGGTTGCGGCGGTATGGGCACCGCGGGAAGAGTGGGACAACACTCTGAACAATATCCGCTACTTCAAACCACTCGACGAACCGGACGTGCCGTTCGACGACTTCAAGGAGCACCTGTAGCCATGCGGGACGTCGCGATCGTCTCCTACGCGCAGACGCCCTACCTGCGGCGGGAAGACTCACGCAGCGAAGTCGAGATGATCATGTCGGTCGTCCACGAGGCCATCGAGAAATCGGGCATCGCCAAAAGTGAGATCGGCTTCACTTGTTCCGGCAGTTCCGATTACCTGGCTGGGCAGGCTTTCGCATTCGTCGGCGCGGTCGACGCGCTCGGCGCCTGGCCGCCGATCTCGGAATCGCATGTCGAGATGGACGGAGCCTGGGCGCTCTATGAGGCCTGGGTAAAAATCCAATCCGGTATCTGCGATAGCGCGATGGCGTTTTCGTTCGGCCGCGCGTCGATGGGAAATGTTCGCTCGGTCCTCGGCCTTCAACTCGATCCGTATACATTGGCCCCGCTGGGCGTGGACGCGGTCAGCATCGCCGCGTTGCAGGCCCGAGCACTGCTCGACGCGGGCAAGTACACCGAAGCCGACATGGCCGAGGTCGCGGTGCGGTCGCGGCGCAACGCGAAGGACAACCCCGACGCACAGCTCGCGGGCGACTTCGAAGTCAGTAAGTTGCTCGCCGAACCCTACATCGCGTCGCCGCTCCGCAAGCACGACTGTCCACCGATCACCGATGGCGCTGCCGCCATCGTGATCGCCGCCGCAGACGTCGCGCGCGCTGTGTGCCAGACGCCGGTTTGGATTCGCGGGATCGACCACCGGCTCGATACCCACCAGCCGGGTGGACGAAACCTGACGGTTTCTGCGTCGACGACACTCGCTGCGCAGAAGGCCGGCGCGGCGGATGGCGTCATCGAGTTCGCTGAACTGCAGGCTCCGTTCACCCACCAGGAGTTGATCTTGCGCGATTCTCTTGGTCTCGCAGACAGCGTTCGCGTCAACCCGTCGGGCGGTGCGCTGGCAGCCAACCCGATCCTGGTCGCCGGGCTCGCGCGCATAGGGGAAGCTGCCCGACACATCACTTCGGGCAAGGCCTCACGCGGGATCGCTCACGCGACCCAGGGGCCGTGTCTTCAACAGAACCTCGTGTGCGTACTGGAGGGGAACTGATGCCCGAAATCTGCGCGGTTGTTGGCGTGGGTCAGACGCATCACAGCGCCAAGCGTGTCGACGTGTCGCAATTTGGCCTGGTTCGCGAGGCCGCGCTGCGCGCGCTCGAGGATGCGGACCTCACCTGGAAAGACATCGACGCAGTGGTGATCGGCAAGGCGCCCGACATGTTCGAAGGCGTGATGATGCCGGAGTTGTTCCTGGCCGAAGCGCTCGGATGCGCGGGCAAGCCGATGCTGCGTGTGCACACCGCTGGCAGCGTCGGTGGATCGACAGCCATCGTCGCGGCCAGCCTGATCGAGGGCGGCGTTCACGAACGTGTACTCACCGTCTCTTACGAGAAGCAGAGCGAGAGCAACGCGATGTGGGCGTTATCGATCAAGATGCCGTTCCAGCAGGGCATGGTGGCGGGGGCTGGCGGGTACTTCGCGCCGCTGATCCGGGCGTACATGCGTCGCTCCGGCGCCCCCGACGACACCGGGATTCGAGTCGCATTGAAAGACCGACTGAACGCGCTGAAAAACCCCTACGCACACCTGAAATTTCCGGATATCGGTTTCGAGCAGATCGAGAAATCGCCGATGCTGTGGGACCCGATCCGGTATCTCGAAACCTGCCCGTCATCCGACGGTGCATGCGCGATGGTGCTCGCCGCCAAACCGGCCGCCAATCGTTTAGCCGGCCCCAAGGCCTGGGTCCACGCAACCGCGATGCGCACCGAGCCGACCATGTTCGCCGGCCGGGACCAGGTAAACCCGAAGGCTGGTCAAGACTGCGCGGTCTACCTCTACAAGCAGGCCGGTATCAGCAACCCTCGCAAGGAAATCGACTGTGCAGAAATCTACGTACCCTTCAGTTGGTTCGAGGCAATGTGGATGGAAAATCTCCACATCGCGCCCGAAGGGACCGGCTGGAGGATGACCTATGAGGGCGCGACCGCGCTCGACGGCGATTTTCCGGTCAACATGTCGGGAGGGGTGCTGTCCTCGAACCCGATCGGCGCATCGGGAATGCTGCGGTTTGCGGAAGTCGCGAACCAGGTACGAGGACGCGCTGGCGAACACCAGGTCGACGGCGCGCGCCGCGCATTGGGCCACGCCTATGGTGGTGGTTCGCAGTATTTCTCGATGTGGATCCTGGGTGACAAACCGCGCGGCTGAACCCGTCACTCGATTTTCGCCGCACGAATTTCAGTCGTCCAAATGTGTCGTCGCCTCATCTCCGTCAGCCGCCAGATCGAAAGGGGGCCCCCATGTCACAGCTCGGTTTCTGGAATTTTGCAAAGAGCGATCCCGGCGCACTTGCACTCGCCGCGCCCGACGGTCGGGACTGGACGCGCGGCGAAATTCTGGCCTCCTGCAATCAGATCGTTCACGGCTTGCGGGCGCTTGGCCTCGAGCACGGTGACTGCGTCGCTGCGGTGATGCCCAACAGCGCAGAGATGATCGAACTCCATCTCGCGATCGCGCAGGCCGGCTTATTCTTGACGCCGATCAACCATCATCTGACCGCACCCGAGATCGCCTACATCGTGTCCGATTGCGGTGCGAAGGTATTCATCGGTGCCGAGCGTTTCGCGACAGCCTGCCGTGGTGCCGCACAGCAGATCGAACTTTCGGCGGAAGCGCTGTTTTCATTGGGACCGGTAGAGGGATTTCGGCCCTTTGCCGAACTGAAGGCCGGTCAACCGGATACGACGCCCGACGAGCGCCTCGCAGGCCAGGTCATGAATTACACGTCCGGGACCACCGGGAAACCCAAAGGCGTGCGGCGGCCACTCGCGAAGATCGACCCCGACACGATTGCAACGCTGACGACGGGGTTTCTGGGCATGTTCGGCGCGCAGGCCGAGGACGGCAACGTTCACATCTGCGGCTCCCCGCTCTACCACACTGCGGTTCTGGTCTTCGCGTCGTCCTCGATGCACATGGGTCACCCCGTGGTCCTGATGGACAAGTGGACACCCGAGGGCATGCTGGAACTCATCGCGAAGTATCGTGTGACGACGAGCCACATGGTTCCCACCCAATTCCACCGACTGCTGTCGTTGCCCGAAGAGGTGCGCACGCGATACGACGTCTCGTCGGTCCGCCACATGGTGCACGCAGCGGCGCCCTGCCCCGTCGACATCAAGCGACGCATGTTCGATTGGTGGGGCGAATCGATCTTCGAGTACTATGCCGCGACCGAAGGGGGCGGAACCCTCGCCACCCCGGAACAGTGGTTGAAGTATCCGGGAACTGTGGGCACCGCATGGGTGAATTCCGAGATCCGAATCCTCGATGACGAAGGCAAGCTGGTGCCCACAGGCGAGCCCGGAAGCGTGTACATGAAACTCGGCCAAGCCGACTTCGAGTACAAGGGCGACAGGCAGAAAACCGACGACAACCGCCGCGAAGGCTTCTTCACCGTCGGCGACATCGGCTACCTGAACGATGATGGCTACTTGTTTCTGTGTGATCGAAAATCCGACATGATCATCTCTGGCGGCGTGAACATCTACCCGGCCGAGATCGAAGCGGTATTGCTGAGCCACCCAATGGTGGGTGATGCCGCGGTCTTCGGAATTCCCAACAATGATTGGGGTGAGGAAGTCAAGGCGGTGATCGAACCCGCCGCAGATGCCGAAGCCTCCGACGCGTTGCGCGACGACATCCTCGACTTCTGCCGCGACCGCCTGGCGAAGTACAAGACCCCGCGCAGCATCGATTTCACCGCACAAATGCCGCGGGACCCCAACGGCAAACTCTACAAGAGAAAGCTACGCGATCCGTACTGGGAAGGCCGAGATACGGCGATCTGACGGGACCGGCGCGCCCGTGTCGATCGTTGCCAGCTCAGCCCTCGATGGAAATGGCTTGCCGCGGGCACAGCCGTACGGACTCATTCACTTTGTCTCGCAGATCTTCGCCGGGACTCTCGATCAGTACCGTCAAACTATCGTCCTCTTCGACGCGGAAACATTCGGGGCACACATCCATGCACACTGCATTGGCTTCACACAAGTCGTAATCGACCACGATCTTCATTGCCTGCCCCTTCGTTCGTTTTCGGCTTTCCGTAGGCTGCCGTCTAGTGGCTGAGGTATCCAGTGTGCTGTTTCCTGTGTCCTGTGTCCTGTGTCCAGATTCCAACGTCAGATCCGATGCATCGCTCGCGCAACTGTCGCGCAGAACGTGCGGGATTAGAACACGTTGTAATCCCGCAAGCAAGCGACTTCGGCATCCGCGGACCCGTGGCTGGACATCCGAGCCCCCACCGCGCATAATGCTAGAACTAGAACACGTTTCAGTTCCACACGGAGGTCTTGCCAACCTCTCCCAGCCCAAACTTTCCACCCGCAACAAATGAATGAATGATTGATTGGAGAGATCCCGATGTACCTCGACTTCACACCGGAGCAGCGCGCCTTCCGAGCCGAGCTTCGCGCATATTTTTCCGAACTCGTCGACGAGCAGGCGGTCAGAGAAATGCGCGGGAGTGAGGGCGGTAACCCGACCTACAACCGGATCCTCAAACAGATGGGATCCGACGGCATCCTGGGTGTGGGTTGGCCCAAAGAGTACGGCGGACAGGGACGGGGACCCGTCGACCAGTATATTTTTTCCGAAGAAGTTCAACGTTCGGGGTTCCCACTGCCATTCCTCACGTTGAACACTGTCGGACCGACCTTGATGCGGTATGGGAACGAGGACCAACGACAGTTTTTCTTGCCCCGCATCTTGAAGGGCGAATGCCAGTTCGCGATCGGCTACTCGGAAGCCGAAGCGGGCACTGACCTCGCGTCGCTCAAGACTCGCGCGGTCCGCGAAGGTGACGACTACGTGATCAACGGCGCGAAAATGTGGACGAGCCTGGCGAACTTCGCCGACTACATCTGGCTGGCCGCACGCACCAACTCCGAAGTCAAGAAGCACGCCGGCATCTCGATCTTCCTGGTTCCCACCGACGCACCCGGCTACAAACTCACACCCATCCATACCATCGGTGGTGTCCGAACCAACGCGACCTTCTACGAAGACGTTCGGGTACCGGCCGAGAACCTGATCGGCGGCGAGAACAACGGCTGGGGACTGATTACCGGCCAACTCAATCACGAGCGTGTATCGCTGATGAACGTTGGACCGCTCGAGGTCTTGCTCGACGATGTGCGACGCTGGGCACAGGAGACCAAGCTTGCCGACGGTCGTCGCGTGATCGACCAGCCGTGGGCGCAGACGAATCTCGCACGCGTCGTCGCGAAGCTTCGTGTTCTCAGGCTCATGAACTGGAAGATGGCCTGGCAGCTCCAGCACGCAAACCTGGAGATGGCCGACGCGTCGGCGGTCAAGGTCTTCGGGAGCGAATTCTTCGTCGAAGCCTACCGGGCGTTGATGGAGGTTTTCGGGACACTCGGGACGTTGCAAGGTGATTCACCGGGCGCGATTCTGGCCGGCCGCGTCGAGTCGATGTACCGCAATACACTGATTCTGACCTTCGGTGGAGGAACCAACGAGGTGCAACGTGACATCATTGCGATGGCGGGCCTCGGGATGCCCAATTACAAGAACTAGTGGCACATCCGGAAAGTTCTGGTACATGCTGACAAAGGGATCACCGTCGCGTTGTCCGACGGAGAAGAGCGTTCTGTCGGCTTCAATCATGGGTACCGAAACTTGGCGGGTGTTGCACTAGAGAATCCGAGTCGGGGCATGCCGGCCCGCTGGGAACGAGAGCTGACTGACTGACAGGCTGACAGACTGAGAGACTGACAGAAAGCGGAGAACAAGATGAACTGGGCATACACTGAAGAACAAGAAGAAGTCCGAAATCTCGCGCGCAAGATTCTGGAAGACCTCGCCACCCACGAGCGGCTTGTCGCCGTGGAAGCGAGTGACGAGGGGATCGATCGGGAACTCTACACGGCACTCGGACGCGCGAACCTGCTCGGAGTCGCGATACAACAAGCGTACGGCGGCAGCGAAATGGGCTTTTTCGGTCTCGGCATACTGCTGGTCGAAATCGGCCGCACCGTCGCCCCCGTACCCGTCGCGGCGACCCTGGTGCTGGGCGCACTACCCATCTCCCGGTTCGGCACGGACGCGCAAAAGCAGCGATTCTTGCCCGGCGTCGCTAGCGGCGAGACGATTCTGACGGCTGCCTTGATCGAAGCGGGCAGCGAAGACCCGACCCAGCCGCAAACGACTGCGACGCGCGATGGCGACCACTGGCGCCTGGATGGCGTGAAGTCCTGTGTTCCAGCTGCACACGTCGCCGATCGAATCGTGGTCCCCGCGCGCATCTCGCCCAATCAGGTCGGCGTGTTTCTGCTCGACCGCCACGCCGAAGGCGTGGAGCAAATCGCTCAACGAACCACCAACCGAGAGGCGCAGTTTCAGCTGACGTTGAGCGGCGCGGTGGTGGCGGCAGACGACATGCTCGGAGATGCCGATACCGGTGCCGAGATCATCCAGTGGATTACCGACCGCGCGACCGCGGCGGTCTGCCTGGTTCAACTCGGGGTTTCCGAACGCGCGCTCGAGATGACCGCCGAGTACACCCGCACGCGAAAACAGTTCGACCGGCCCGTAGGAAGCTTCCAGGCAGTCCACATGCGTGCGGGAGACGCCTATATCGACCTCGAAGCCATGCGGCTGACCACATTGGAGGCCACTTGGCGCCTCGGCGAAGAGCTTCCGGAAGATGGTTCAGTGGCCGTGGCAAAATATTGGTGCGCCGATGGTGGCCAACGAGTCGGCTACGCGACACAGCACCTGCACGGCGGGATCGGAATCGATACCGACTACCCGCTATATCGCTACTACCTGTGGGCCAAACAGTCAGAACTCACACTGGGTTCGGCTGTCATTCAGCTCACTAGAATCGGTGAGGCGCTGGCGCGCGCCTGAACCCAACACGACACCGCCTGCATCATTCCGAGCGGGGATCCTCAGATCTGGGATCCCTTGAGTGCCGCTCCGTAGTCGGCACCTCGCAACATCAGCGCGCTCGCGGTCTGGGTCTGGTCAATGATTCCGGTCTGGCCATGCAGGCCACCCGCCCAACCGACCAGCGAAGCGAACCATACCATCTGCATTGAAAAAGCGAGCGCGCGCTCCTCGTCGCTCGGTGGGATCCCCGAGCGCGCGGCTTTCGGACCACGGATTGCCTGCGTGATCAGATCGGACACTCGCGTGTGAAACGCCGCAACGCGCGCTGTGAGTTCCGGTTCGCCGCTAGCGACCGCGCGCAGCAGAGCACGCGCGAGGTTCGGCCGACGGCACAGCGCCTTGGTCACGATCGAAAAAAACGACATCACGCGTGCCTCGGTGGTCTCGCCGCGCGGCGGTTTCTGCTCGATCCGCCGTTCGAGTTCCTCCATCTCGATCTCGAGCGCCGCCAGCAGCAGATCCTCCTTGCTGCGAAATCGCCGGTACAAAGTCCCGAGCGCGACGCCCGCGTGAGCTGCCACATCGCGAAGCCGAACCGCCTCGAACCCGCCCTTCTCCGCCAGTTCGACAGCAGTCGCCACGATTCGCCGAGATCGCTCTTCCACCTCGCTATTAGAACACGTTTCACCGGCCGGAGCGAGAGCCAAGCGATTCGCCCGGGCGCAGCGTCATGAATTCGCAATACGCCCGGGCACTCACCTGCGGCAGAACCGCACCTCTCGATTGAATCAGGTGGGCAACATCATTTCAATTTGGTGTTTCGAAAACGACAATTTTCGGCACCCAGCACTCCCTAGATGCAACCAGTGCGCAGGCCGGAATCGAATGCCGCAACGCGTGTGCAACTTGGACCGCGCTACTTCCCATCGGGTGTGTATTTCGTTTCCCAGTTCGCGACGCTCGATCACCGAATCGAGTCGATACGTGATTGCAGTCGCCCGCCAGCCTCGTGGTGAGCAGATGGCGCCCATGGCATGCCCCTTGCACGTTATTCGCAATAAGTGGACGGGCCGTTCTGAGGCCCACTGCGAGTCATGTCGGTGGGCTAGTGGAGGCATGGCGCAATGCATCAACGAATCCATCAAACAGTGCATCGAACAAGGAGGCTACCTCCCTATGCGATCGTCACGATGACTGCGTTGATACTGGGCCTTTCAGGCCCGGTATTCGCCGACGATGAGGGGAAGAAAGTCATCGTGGAAGCACCTAGAAAGAGGCTGAGTAGCGACACCGTGACACGGCTCGACAACTTGCCCGAGACGGAACCAAACTGGTTTCGCGCAAACATTCACACCGCGAAGAAGCACGGATTCGAATTCAGTCGGAGCTACATGACGAAAGACCGCGAGAAGATCATCTTCAATGTGAAGGGCCCCATCATCAGCAAGAAGACGGCTGGGCTCACGTTCGAGATTCGCTTCTAGGAGTCTGCGCGGTAGAGCGCCAGCTCTGGCCTGCAGGCGACGACGGTGCAGAATTCGAAGAATTCCCCCCTGGCCGATCTGAACCAAGATTCGACGGGGGCACGCTCGCGAACTGCTAGCTTCGGCCACAACGATGGCCGGGTCACTCAAATCCCGATTCGAGAGCCTACTGGCGCAGCTGCCGGTGCCCGCGCTTCGAGACGTCGTGGTCAAGCGCCCGAGCGTCGGTCCCAACCTCGATGCGCTCGATGGCATTCGAGGACTGGCCGTCACGCTGGTCATCGCGAGCCACTGCGACGCCTTCCATTTGAAGGGCCAGGGCGCAGTTGGTGTTTTTCTGTTCTTTTGCCTCAGCGCATTTCTGCTGACCCTCCCCTTTCAAGACACCGCCATCACAGCCGAGCGCCTGCGCCATTATGCGTCGAGGCGGATTCGCCGAATTCTCCCGATCTACTACGGCGTGATCGTGTTCTCCTTTTTCCAGAGCAACGTCGCCGAACCTGCGTACTTGTGGAAGCATTTCCTGTTCATTCGCGCCGATGGAATTTTCTGGACGATTCCACAGGAGATGCTCTTCTACGTCTTGCTGCCGCTGCTGGCCCAAGCGCACTTCATGTTGTTTCGAAACAACTTTGCGATCACCGCCGGCGCCTTCTTTCTCTTCGCGGGCACATGTCAGCTATTTCTCGACGAGTCGGTTTTCACACTCAACGGCAATGGCAAGCAGCTGCGCTTCCTGCTGGGGATTTTTGCAACCGGGATGGCGTTCGCATATGCCTATCGCTGCGCCCCACTCACGCGGATCGTAGTGCAGCCGGTGATCAATCGCGCACTCGGCTGGCTGGGAATGGTAATTCTCGCATTCCTTGTGTTGAGCGCGAACTACTACCACGCGGCGGTCTTGAATTCTCTGCCGCTCGTCGGGTCATGGTTTGCCGGGCTCCATGTCAAGCTCGGGCTGTACTACAAGGGCACGTTTGGATTCATCTGTGGTCTACTCATCTACATCACTCTGGTTTGTCGAACCCGCCTGATCCATCGGATCATGTCATCCCTGACACTGCGCGGGTTGGGTGTCACCTCCTACAGCCTCTACCTTGTGCACATCATCGTGCGAGATGCCGTGGCCGGCCTGGGCTTCGAAATGGGTGACCCGTTGTTCGGGCTGACGATGGCGGCATCCTACGCGATAGCGTGTATCCTGTACGCAGTGATCGAGCGACCGTTCATGCAATTGAAGACGAGCTGACCGCGACGGGCAGGCCTTCACCGCCAGGCGGTTTGCGCGCGCGACTAACCGGCGCTACTTGTCGTAACGCAACTCGGCGTCACCGATCGTGATGATATCGCCGGGTGAGAGTTCGCAGTTCTTGACGCTCTTTCCGTTCACGTAGGTCAAATTGCGCGCCTGAAGGTCCCAGATGTGGACTCGTCCGCCTCTGACGCGAAGCTCAGCGTGATACCGCGACACCTGCTTGGACGGAATCACGATGTCGTTATCATCGAGTGCACCGATCCGAGTTCGCCCGCCCAGCAGCTCGATCTGCTCACCCTGACGCGGCCCTTTGACGATAGTGATCTGGCCCAACGACCCCTTCGCCCCGCCCATGTTGCGCAAAACCAGAATCAAGACGACCGCCGCGGCGACCGCGACGATCGCTGCGATGACCACCGTTGTGCTGTCCATCAACCCCTACCCTTCGAGCTCGAGACGGCAGACTGTCCCGCCCAGCTGAATCTTCGCACCATCAGCCACGGCGACCGCCCCAGATACGGGCTCGCCCTCGACTGAGGTGATCTTGTCGCTCACCGACTCGATCTCGATTCGCCCCATCTCGCATCTCAGCACGGCGTGGTTGCGAGAAATCCACATGCTGGGCAGCACCACATCGCATTCCGGAGACCGTCCGATCTGGTTTTCGCCCTCGCGCACTTCGAATTCCTCGCCCTTGAGATCGCCCTTGATGACGACCAGCTTACCGACCACGACTCGGGCCACCTGAAAGAACAGCGTGGCTTCCTGGCCCGGCCGGTCTGGAGCCAGCGGCGGGACCTCGAGCATCAACGTTTCTTCCGCATCGGCCGCCACTCGCTGAGCCACCGATGCGACGGGAGAAGTATCCGGAAGCTCCGAGCCATCGCTCTCGAAGGCGAGCGCGTCGTTCGAGGCCGAGGCGGGGGGAGCGGTATCGCCCCGTATCGGCGCGGTAGATACCGCAACCGTGGCGTCCGCAACGGGTTTGGGCGTCGGCGCCGCGCCGATAAATGACGTCAGCTCATCGCGATCGCGCTGAACAGCGACCGCGGGCTCCACTTTGATCTTTGGCGGCGCAGTCCTCGCTGACCCTGCACCGACCAAGCGTCGCAACCAATCGATCAATCCCAAGGCTTCCCCCCCGGCGGGTGTGCCAAAACCCCCTCGGTAGTTTCAGCTTACCCGCTTCAACATCGATACGGTAGCCATCGTTGTCTATCGGTCAGTAATCCGCGCTGCGTGACGATTTCGGACCCTCTCAGCGCTCGCCCTCATCGGCTGTCGCTCAATAAATTGTCCGGGTCAGCCGACCAGTCACAATCACCTCGCGTATGCGCACCTGCGTGGAAACCCGCAGACCTATATGTAGACGAATCTGATGAACAGCGATCTCTCGCATCTCACTGCTTCCATGCAACGGCCATCTATACTCTCCCCCCGCGGCAGACATTTCGTGTGCGTTGATTCCCGGCAACAGCGTAGCGATCATCGCGGGTTCGCAGATACAATCAAGCTTATCGAGCCGATGGACAACGGGCATGTGTAGTCCAGAATCGATGGACCCGACACGCAAAACAGGGACATGAACGGGTCAGTATGAACCCTCGCGAGTTAGATCGGATCGGGCGCTACCGGGTTCGGCGCTTCATCGCCGAAGGCGGTATGGCCTGGGTCTTCGAGGTCGAAGACCCGACCTTCGAGGGTCGAAGACTCGCGCTGAAGATGCTCAAGCCCGAGGCGGCTGAGGGTGACCAGTTTCGACGCTTCGAGTCCGAGGCAAGGCTCCTTGCGGGCATCGACCACCCCAACCTGATTACGATCTTCGATCTCGGTAACGACGCAGAGACTGGTTGTTACTACTACACCATGAACATGGTGGAAGGCCCTGCACTGTCTGACAAGGGCGTCTTGTCGGTCGACGAAGCGGTTCCCATCTTCATCGAGGTGCTGGCGGGTCTCGCCAAATTACACGAGCGCGGGATCGTCCACCGAGACATCAAACCTGCCAATATCCTGACCCACACCGATGGACGCGCCGTAGTCGCGGACCTCGGCATCGCGCGTGTCGAAAGCATGTCATCAGATCTCACCAAGACGATGATGGCGATTGGCACCGTGAAGTACATGTCGCCAGAACAGGCCCGAGGTCACAAAGTCGGAGCCGCCAGCGACGTGCTTTCGGTGGGACTCACGTTCTATCAGGTGGTCACGGGCGAATCCGTCTACGACTCGGTCGACTCCATCGATTCGGGCAGCGGCCAATCGATCTTGTTCTACCTCGGCGCGATGAGCGGTCGCTCCGGAAGTGAACTTCCGATGGTATTCAGCTCCGATTTCCCAAGCGCAATCCGCAAAGTCATCCTCAAGTCGTGCCGATTCAAAGCTGAGGATCGCTACCAGAATGCGGGCGAGATGCGCCAGGCCCTCATCGCGGCCCACCAGCAGCCGGCTAGCCCGGTCGGATTGCGGATGTCGACCGGTCTCATTGGTGGCGCGCTAGCGGCGATCGCCGCGGTGGCGGGTATCGTCTGGTACGGGAGTACCCAGATCGCGGCAACGAACGCAGACGATGCCTTGGCCCGACTGGATCAGGTGCAAGCCGGCGCTTCCGCGATCGTCGAGCAAACCGCATCACTGAGTCCACCCATCCCGAACGAGCTGTCGGAAGAAGTGGAAAAACGCATGTCGCATGCTGAAATTTTCGGTTTGCAGGGACGCGAGAAACTCGAAACCGGCAACGCGAGCAGTGCGCTGGTTCTGATCGAAGACGCAATCGACTACTACCAGAAAGTCTGCAGCGAAATTCTAACCAAGGACCTGAACAGTCGGGCAGAAGCATCCGCAAACAATGCGAAATCTCGCGTAAATGAAATCAGCACACACGAGTCTCGGCAACTCCTTCCCGATGCTTTCGCAGGGTTGAATGCGATGCTCGCCGGCCTCGAACCTCCCGCAGCAGACTTGGCGCCATGCGAAGCCGGCCAACAGCAGCTGGCACGCCTCGAAGTCAGTGGAAAATTGTCGACTGAAGCCGGGCTGGTAGAGCGCAACCTCAAGGACGAATGGCCGCGGTTGGCGAATCGCGCAAAAGAGGCTGCCGATCAGGCGGAGCGCTCTGCGCAAGAGCTGTCGGTCGAAGCGATCGCGTATACCGGGCCGCTGGCGGAAGGACGGGAATCCAAAGCCGATGGCGAAGCCGCCCTCGCGGCCGAAGATTTTCTGGGGGCCCGACGTGCGTTTGTCGCAGCACGCGAATCGTTCGAGATGGCAGCACAACTCGCCCCCGCCGCCCGAGCGCGCGAGGAGGCCCTGGCCCTGCATCTAGACAGCAGCGCCGACTTGAAAAGCCAGAGTGTGGTCACAGGAGCACTGAAATCAGCCGAAGCACTCTACTCTGCAGAGCGCTGGGCTGAGGCCACAGGCGAGTTCAAAGCCCTGACAACACTGATCCAGGGCCTCGCTGCGGACCGGAAGGCCGCATCGGCAGCGCTGGCGGCGGCCGACGCCGCCGCGAAACAACGAGCGGAAGCCCTGAGCGATGGTGCGGAATTTTCCGCCGGAGACGAGTTGGCTGCCGCCGAGCGGGCGCGCTCCGGAGCGGTCGCCGAACTCGAAGCCAAACGCTACGACTCCGCGGAGTCGGGTTTTGCTCGCGCGCAGTCCCACTACCAGAGCGCCAAGGCAAAAGCGTCAGCTCGATTGGCTGAGGCCCTCGAATCGGCCGCCAAGACGCGCAAGCAAGGCGCAGAGCTGATCGAAAGCGGGCAGTGCGAGAGCCTGGGCGGACCCGCTCGGACACCCTGCATCGAAGGAACGGAATCGGAGCGCCTCGGCCTCGCTGCGCTCGCAGAGCGCAATACGCCCGACGCGATGCACAGCTTCGAGCACGCTCGTGGCCGCTATCAGGTCGCGGGCAGCGCGGAGCGCGCGTTTCTGGCTAACCGCCCCCAACCTCCGTTTCTGGTCAAGCGCGAACCCAGTGACAAAGTCGTTCGACAATTCCGCAATACGCCGGTCAATCTCAAAATCGAGGCAGCCGATCCGAACCAGAGTGACGTCCTGCGCTACAGCTGGAACGTCGACGGAAAAACGGCCGGCGGGGATTCCCCGGCATTCACATACCGGGGCGACCGGGATGCCGAGGTCACGGTTACTGTCGATGATGGGCACCAAGGCCTCATAGAGCAGACCTGGCAGCTCTCGTTCGACAACCGCCAGCCCAACTTGAGTCTGTCCCCCAGTTCGCGGAGTGTCGCGTTATCCGTCGGAGAAAAATACGAGTTCGAGGCGAACGCGACAGATCCCGACGGTGAGAGTGTTCGATACGCGTTTGCGGTCAACGGCGAGCAGGTCTCCACCAAACCCCGCTACACCTTCGTCGCCGAGCGCGCCGGATCCTTCGAGGTCACCGCTCGTGCCATCGATGGGGGCGGAGCGAGCGTCCGCAAATCGGTCCAAATCAAGGTTGCGGCGAAGGCCCCGCCGCCCCAGGTCGCGGTCGCGAAGCCGAAGACGGCCCCGCCTCCGCCGGCGGTAACCAAGCCCAGAGCACCCGAACCGATCGCAACACCGGAGCCCGCCCCGGTTGTCGTGGCGAAGATCCCGACACCCGCTCCCAGCCCGCCGACGGCCGCAAAGGCCGACCCCAACAGCTCCGGTGTCGCTGCGCTTCGCGAATACGAATCCGCCTACGAATCGCTCGATGTCGGTCGCCTGAGCCGCGTCTGGATCATGAATCGAAATCAAAAGAAGGCGATGACCACGATGTTCAAGGATGTGAAGTCGCTGACTCTCGATCTTACGATCCTGGGCGTCACGGTTGAGGACGAAAGTGTCCACATCGACTTCGACCAGAAGATCACGAGTCAAGGAAGAGCTCGCATCAGCTCCAAGCCCGCACGGATGACCGCCACGGTCATCCCCCAAGCGGGTGGCAGATGGATCATCTCCAGCATCCTGCCTCGCGGCTGACCGTTGCACCGATACACATCGGCAACGAACCTCGGTTGAACGCTTGGGTTTTTCACAAGCTGTGAGTAGAATCGAGCGCGCCAGCGAGTGGGCGAAGTAATTGGGGGTGTCGATGGAGTTCTCCTTCTGGCCGATGGTCATGCAGCTTGCGAGCCTGTTGATTTTGCTCGTGGTGTTGGGAGAAGCGGGTCTCGTGCTGTTCGCGGGTGTGCGACGGTACTTTTACCAGCAGGACGTCTACAGTCTTTCTCTCGAGAATTTCGAAGAGCGGCTGATGGCTGCTCGCACTCGTACAGTCAACCGCGGCCGTGAGGCCAGCTCGTGGGCGGGCTTTCGCAAATTTCGCGTGGCGAAAAAGCTCGAAGAGGGTGGTGGCGTCTCGTCGTTCTACTTGGAAGCGCACGACAACAAGCCAATCCCGTCTTTCAAGCCTGGCCAATATCTGACTTTCTCCCTCGATATTCCGGCGGAGAGTCGGCCGGTGATTCGCTGCTACTCGCTATCGGACGCACCCGACCCGACCTACTTCCGAGTCAGCATCAAAAAAATCCCGCCGCCGCGCGACAAGCCCGAGCTTCCGTGGGGGAAAAGTTCTGCGTTCTTTCACGACCAGCTCGAAGTCGACAGCCTGCTCAACGTCAAGGCGCCGTCGGGCGACTTTTTTCTCGACATGGCGAAGAGCCGACCGGTCGTGCTGATTGGTGGTGGAGTCGGGATTACGCCGGTGCTCTCCATGTTGAATACGCTCGCAGCGCGGGACCTCGACCGCGACGTGCATTTCTTCTACGGCGTGCGACACGCCGAGGAGCACATCCAGCGCGAGCATCTCTCGGAGCTAGCGGCGCGCTTTCCGCAGAGTTTGCACATCCACGTCTGCTACAGCGGCGTACCGGTCGATGAATTGCCGGTCGACGCCAACGTTCGATACCACTCGGAGTTCGTCAGCGTCGAGCTCTTCAAGCGCGAACTTCCCTCCAGCAACTTCGAGTACTACATCTGCGGTCCGCCGCCCATGATGAACTCCGTCACTACCGACCTTCGCGAATGGGGCGTGCCCGACGCAGACGTCCACTGGGAGGGTTTCGGTCCTGCGACCGTGAAGCAGACTCCCCGGGCCAAGGCGGTCGGAGCGGAATCGAGCGAAAAGCTGATGGTCAAATTCGCGAAATCGGGAAGCGAGATCCAGTGGAATCCCGAAGCCGGATCGCTGTTGGAATTTGCAGAGGAAAACGGGATCGTGATCGACTCCGCGTGCCGGGCCGGCAGTTGTGGCACGTGTGTGACCGCGATCAAGAACGGTGAAATCGAATATCTCGCGGACCCTGGCAGCACCCCGGATTCCGGGACCTGCCTCACGTGCATTTCCGTGCCGAAGTCGGACCTCGTTCTCGATGCCTAGGCACGAGATGCACTCGACTCGAGTGCGCCAGGAGGATTGATCGTGCCTTCTGCGCCCGTTGAGCTCGCCAGACCCAACCGTTGGGATGAACCGTTTGGCGAGTTTCCGCTGACGGACCGCGAAGTCGATTGGATTCTGACCCGCTCCCCGTTCGACCAGATCGATGCCAGCCTGTTTCCCGAATCGACGCCGCTGCGAGAGCTGCTGCGCAACGACACTCGCGTGATGCGGTATATCCCCGGCGACGTCGTGGTCCGCGAGGGTGACTACGGAACTTCGGTCTACTATGTGCTCTCGGGCAAGGTGCGAGTCGTCACCGGAAGCGGTGACGACTTCGCCTCCGAGATCCAGGGCAGCGCCCACCACGGCAAGAAGAGCCTGTTCGCGGCGATCTCTCAATTGTGGACGAATTCCCGTTTCGCCGAAGCGCGCGACTACGCGGGGAGTTCTGTCGATCCGCAAGGCCACAGCGAGGGCCTGTTCCTGCCGGACGTGCCCGCGATTGTCGAAAAGTACGCCACCGCAAGCATCGGAGAATCCGAGTTTTTTGGCGAGTCAGCGGCACTCGGGCGCACGCCTCGAGGCAACCACATGTTTGCCGAGAGTCAGACTGAATTACTCGAAATTCGCTGGCAGGGCCTTCGCGACATCATGCGGCGGGCCCCTGTTTTGCAAAATGTGATCGAAACGGCCTACAAGGAAAACGCGCTGGCGAACCAACTCAAGGAGACGCCGATCTTCGCGCACTTGAGCAATCAAGATCAGCAGGCAATCGCCGATGCGACATCCTTCGCGAGTTATGGGCGCCGCGATTGGACCGCGGCTTTTCAGCGCGCCGCCCAGAAGACGACGAGCGAACAACTACGCAATGAGCCGATCATCGCCGAAGAAGGCCACTACCCCAACCATCTCATCCTGATCCGGAGCGGCTTTGCACGGGTCAGCCACGTGTTCGGCAACGGCCACCGGACGATTCGCTACCTGGGCCGTGGGGAAACCTTCGGTTTCGAAGAACTCTTCGAAAACTGGCGAAGCTCGGAGCCCGTTCCATTCCGGAACTCACTTCGCGCCATCGGCTACGTCGATGTGCTGCAGATACCGACAAACGTCGTAGAACGAATCGTGCTACCCACCCTGCCCTCCCACCTGCTCCCCGAGACCGAGTCCCAATCCAGGGAGGCGTCCGAAGCGATCTTCAGCGGAATCCGAACGGATCATATCGAGCAACTGGTGGAGAGTCGGACCATCAACGGCAGCGCAACGATGGTCATCGACCTCGAACGCTGCACCGGTTGTGACGATTGCGTCCGGGCTTGCAGCTCGACACACGATGGTAACCCCCGCTTCATCCGGCACGGACTGAAGATCGGGAAGTTCATGATCGCCAACGCGTGCATGCATTGCATCGACCCGGTCTGCATGATCGGTTGTCCGACCGGTGCGATTCACCGGGTCTCGCTCGAAGGCCAGGTAGCGATCAACGACCGAACCTGCATCGGGTGTCAGACCTGCGCGAACAACTGCCCATACAACAACATACGAATGGTCGAGATCCGCGATCACCGGGGTGCGCCGCTGCTCGACCGGGAAACGCTCTTACCGATCATCAAGGCCACGAAGTGCGACCTTTGCGTGGACCAGCGAATCGGCCCGGCGTGTCAGAACGCGTGTCCCCATGACGCACTCAAGCGTGTCGACATGGCCGAGATCGGGCCATTGCAGGAGCTACTGGAGCGTTGAATCATTTCGCTCGCCGCCGGCGGAAAAATTCCGCGATCGTCGCGGCCGCCACGCTGGCCGCGTGGGGAATCATCGAGCTACTCGACGCGTCGCTGCGGTCGAGCCGATTCTTCACGGGCGGGTTGTTGCTATTTCTGGTGGTAGCGCTCGGCCTGTTCAATGTGCGCAAGAAAATCCCGTTTCTGCCGCTTGGCAATGCGACCGCGTGGATGGAATTTCATGCCTACGCGGGGATTTTTTCCGTACTGATCTTCTTTTCACACATCGGGTTCGATTCGCTTCAGGGTGTGTTGAACTGGGTACTCGCCTTACTGTTCCTTTCCGTCGCCGTCAGCGGGATCATGGGTCTGTTCTTGACTCGCTTGTTGCCGGGTCGGTTGAACGCACGCGGAGAGGCGATCCTGTTCGAGAGAATTCCAGCCATTCGCGTCGGCTTAAACGACGAAGTCGAACAGCTCGTTGTGCAGATCGCAAGGGATGTGAACACCGAGACCATCGCGGAGTTCTATTCCGCACGTCTCGCGGATTTTTTCCGCAAGCCGCGCAATTTCTTCTACCACCTGATCGATTCATCCACTCGCTTTCACAAGCTCGAGCACGAATTATTCTCGCTCGACCGATATTTGAATGACGAAGAGCGCAAGGTCCTCGATCAGATCCACCAGATCATGATCGAAAAAGAGGACCTGGACTACCGTTGGGCACAGGGCTTGGCTCTGAAGGGTTGGCTCTTCGTCCACGTCCCGTTGACCTACGGCCTGATGGTGATTGTCACAGCGCATGTACTACTCGTGCTGGGCTTCAATGGGAGAATGGGATGAGCCGCGAGCTCCAACCCCGCGGTTTTCAGCAGAGTCCGTACGAGCGGCCGGGGCAGAACTGGGTCTGCGGCTGGACGGCGGCGGGTGGTGCGTGTCCGCGCGGACCCTCACCGGATGGCCATTGCGATGTCACCCACGAGTGTACGCCGGTGCTCGACAAGCAGCGCTGGCGTTGTACGCGGCCGCCAGCGCACGGAGGCGCTTGTGACACCGGTCCGCTGCCGAGCGGCGAGTGCTGCCGGGCAGTGACACGCTGCCAGCCGGAGCGCACATTGCGCGCAAAGCGCGGCCGGCTGACACGCTGGGTAACATCGGCCGCCCTGGCGGCACTGGTTCTGGGCGTAGCCGGTCCGATGGGCTCCAGCATCTTGTCTCCCGGTCCCGTCACCTACCAGCACGCTCCTTACGAGTCCGAGTGCGATACCTGCCACGGCGCGGCAGTGGGTGGACCGGCCGAGTGGTTCAGCGCCGGGCTGGGCGGCCCGGCCGCGCCTTCCGATGGCGCCAGTCCGGAAGAACCGTCTGTAACTTCCGACAGCGCGCGCTGTCAGAAGTGCCACCAATTCGGCCGAGCGCCCCACGGCGTCGACCCCGCGAGTCTCGCGGTCCTCACCCAGGCTGCTGCCGCCAAGTCGACGTCCAGCGGCGGAGCCGTGTTGACACTCGCCGGGTTTGGCCCGGGTCCAGCGACGAACGAAGCCGGCGAGCTGGCATGCGCCACTTGCCACCAGGAGCACACTGGGCGCGATGCCGTATTGACCCACCTGACCAACAGCCAATGCCAGGTCTGCCATAGCAACAAATTTTCCGATTTCGGTGACGGACACCCGACGTTCAGCGGCTATCCCTACGCCCGCCGCACACGGATTCGATTCAACCACGCCACGCACCAGACGGACCACTTTCCGCAGGAAGGGAGCGATTTCACCTGCCGCGGCTGCCACAGTCCGGACCGCCGTGGCCAGGTCATGCTGCTGGAAGGGTTCGATGCAAACTGCGCGTCCTGTCACGAAAAGGACGTTGAGGTCGCCGAAGGGATCGCGTTCATCCGACTTCCGGGCATCAATACCGAGGAACTCTCCGAATTCGGCGTCCAGATTGGCCAGTGGCCCACCTACGCGGATATCGACTTGACGGATTCGTTCAGTCCGTATTTGCGGATCATGCTGGCGGCGGACCCGGCAAGCGCCAGGTCATTCGAAACGCTTCCCGGCGGCATCGATGAACTGATCCTCGCAGAACTCGGTACGGACGCAGACGAAGCGGCTGCGGTCGGTCAGCTTGCATGGGCGATCAAGGAGCTGCTGTACCAGCTTTCGACGGAAAAGCAGCCCGCTCTCAAGGAGCATCTCGACAGTGGGCTTCGACGCACGATGTCGGAAAACGAACTCGCGAAGCTATCGGGCAACTTCGACTTCGACCTGGTTTCTGACGCGGTGAAGGCCTGGTTCCCGAACCTCGAGAGCGAGATCGACGCGCAACGCCGTCATCTGGGGCGGGACGGCACCGAAGGTTTCGACCTTCACTCTCATCAGACCCAGCTGGTCGATTCAGAAGGCTCCGAAGCAGCGGAACCGATCTGGGGTTGGACTGTCGATTTCGATGGATTCGCGATCCGCTATCGGCCGCGAGGCCACCAGGACCCGCTGATGCAAAGCTGGCTCGAGGCGGTCGTTCATCCGGATCAGCACACGAACGAAAACGCGATGAAGTTTGCATTCGAAGCGCTGTCGGCGACAGAAGCCGATGGAAAGTGTGCAAAATGCCACAGCATCGATATCACGGAGAGCACCCGGGTCGTCAATTGGCGCCAAAAACACCGAGACTTGACAGAACGCGGTTTCACTGAATACATGCATGGCCCGCATCTGATCCAGCCAGAACTATCCGACTGCACAGCGTGTCACTCGTTGGGCGGAGAAGCGATGCCCATCGAAGCGGTCGCAACTTCCGAGACACCGTCTTCGAACGATGAATCCGAAGCCAACCCCGAAACAAACACGCAAGCAACGCCCGCCAAAACCCGGCGAGACAGCGCGAAAGCCTACCAAACCGGATTCGCTGATGGGAATCACGATCCGCAGGTTTTCGAAAGCAACTTTGTGCCGATCGATCACGCGACCTGCGCTTCGTGTCATCAGTCGACGGCTGCCAGTGACAGTTGCCTGAACTGTCACACCTACCATGTGGACCCCGCCCGACTGCTCGGGGTCCACGCAAGCACGGTCGTAGCCCCGGATACGGCAACCGACACGACGACGAGCAAGGCAGTCGACTAGCTCTCATTCGCCACACCGCGGCGAATGTTTCCGGGTGGCCCGCCCTGCCCCATACTGGGTCTGACAGCCGCTTCGAATTTCGCCGCACGCAAAGACGGGACGCGGGCTTTCTCTGCATCACGATGGTGTCGCAATCCTCAGCATCAGTGAGGGTTTTTTACCCCTTCATTTTGAATAACCATTACCGAGTAACGGGTGACGACCCCATAAGAAACTACCGCCCGAACTCCCTATTCCCTTGGCGTTTTATTCGATCCGCCGATAGAGTCTTCATTCCCTCGAACGATCAGGTCAACCCGATACTTCCATTACAGGTAATCGACTATGTCAAAGCCGACCATCTCAAGAGTCCGTCAGAAGCCTGCAGGGACCGGAGCACTCGCACAGATGTTAGCCGTCGCTGTCCTCGCGTTGCTCTCACTCACCAGTTCCGCCATGGCACAGGACGCCTTGGCGAATCCGAACGCGGCGCACGAGAAAGTGTACCTAGGGTCCCCCGACGGTTATCCATCGGCGACCGAGTGCGGCGAGTGTCACCCGACGCAATATCGACAGTGGTCGGTTTCCCAGCATGCCTACGCTCAGTTGAGTCCCGTCTTCAACACCATGCAGGGTGCCATCTCGGTTCTCACCAACGGCACACTCGGCGATTTCTGCGAGCGGTGTCACAACCAGGTCGGCATGAACCTCGGGGAGCCGACGTTCGACAGCAATATCGACCGTCACCCGACGTCGCGAGAGGGCATCAGCTGCGTGGTATGCCATCGCGTAACGCAGGCATACAGCAAGATTTCGGGACGCCTGTTCCTCGAAGAGTCTCCGATCACTGGGACGATCTACGGTCCTGTCGGCGACAACACCGAATTGGATGCGGCGATCAAAGCGGGGGGTCTCGTCACCGACCCGGATCGTTCGGGCCGCAAGGTTCACGCGAAAAGCGATCAATTCTTCCAGCTCAACACAGGAGGCTTCTGTGGGATCTGCCACGATGTGGTCGAACTCAATGGCTTCCGGCTCGAGGACGCGTTCAGCGAGTGGAAGAACTCACCTGCGGCCAAGGCCGGAATTTCCTGCCAGGACTGTCACATGGGTGTCGAACCCGGAAAAATCGTCGTCGATCGCGATGATCCCGAATTCGATCGAAAGAACTACGCGTTCGGCCCGGCGGCCAGTGTGGGTGGGCGCGATACGGCGGCCCGCAAGCTGACCAATCACCGATTCGTCGGCCCTGACTACAGCGTCGTCCACCCGGCGCTGTTTCCGTTGGCGCTCGGCGCGATCAAGGAAGAATCCCAGAAGAACGACCCGACCGCGCAGGGCCTGGCGACGATTCGCGAGTGGTTGACGTTCGATTGGAAGGCCGGTTGGGGTACCGACGAATTCGAAGAGACCGAGCCCGACGAATCGCAGTTCCCGGAAAGATGGGAAGCGGTCGACGACCGCTACGACGCGCGAGCCATCATCGATGGCAACCTGGCATTGCTGGCGGAAATGCGCGGCGAACAGTTGAAGCTGTTGCGCAACGGCTACGTGCTCGGTGAGATCAAGACGATCTCGACGACTGAGGCAGCTTGGGCCCGGCCTGGGTTCCTGTTCATGCCCGGCATCGCAAAGACCGTGGGTAGCTGGTTCGGCGCGGGTAAGCGGGACATCAATTTCTCAGTCGAAGTCAAGAGCGGACAGCCGGGACACAATGTTCCGACCGGCTTCGACGGCGAAAGAGTCGTATGGCTGCACACCCGGGTCATCGATGCGAACGGCAAGCAAGTATTCGTCTCTGGCGACCTCGATCCCAACGGCGACATCCGCGACCTCCACTCGCTGTACGTCCACAATGCTGAATTGCCGCTCGACACGCAGTTGTTCAACCTGCAGGGCAAGTTCATCACGACGATGGTGCGAGGCCCCGAGCGAGAGGCGGTCATTGCCGTTCCGCGCTCACCGACCGCATCTCGCTTCTTGGGTCCGGAGTTCCGTTCCAGCGCGCTGCTCGGGCGCCACTTCGGCGCGCGCAAGCACCGACTCGGAATCGAGCCCTACGGCCACCGCTTTGCCAAGTACAGCATCAAGGCGAGCCAACTTTCGGGAGCGGCGCCCTATACAGCCATCATCCAACTCAAGGCTGCAATGATCCCACCGAACCTCGTAGCGGAAGTCGGATTCCTCGGATTCGATTATGGACTGAGCCCTCGGGAAATCGCCGAGCGCGTCGTTGCCGGACACCAGATCGTCTGGGAACGTGAATTCAAGCTGCAGTGATCCGGATGACCAACATGCTGCATTTCAAAATCTGGCATCAACCCAACGCCTCCCAGGACACAGGAAGCCTCGATATGCAAGGCGCACAAGCGTTCAGGTTCGGTTCAGTGACTCGAAGCATGCTCGTCACGTTCGTCATCGTGGCGATCGGTTTCGGCGACGCGGGGGCCGCGTTCGCGGCAGCGGAATCGGAAGAAGAACACCACACCCCGTGGCCGTTGAGTTGGATGGGTTTCGATTACCACAGCAGTCGCATGACTGACGTGGCCGTTCCGGAGATCGATTCCTCGTTCATCCCGGCGCGTCCCCGCCGACTCGAACTCGGCAACGCCTTCGTTGGAACAGGGCCGATTTCGAAAGGCTGGGAACTTCCGACGGGAGCCATCTGGACCCCGTCACTACTGTTTTTCGGCAGCTATCGCACCGCGTTGCAGCGCTTCGCACCACTCGATGAAGAAGACGACCTCAGCGAGTGGGCCAACCGGTTGGACATTTTCGGCAACCTGATCCTATCGGGTACCGAAAGGATCACCGCCCGGCTGCGACCTTTCGATGAGGGCTTCACCGGTCCCGCGCCGCAGAGCGGTCGATTTACCGGCTACTACTTCAATCCGGGGGGCGACGGGAAAAAGGAATTCAACGCCGACCTGATCAACCTGTTCTTTGAGGGTGACATCGGTGAAATGTTCCCGAATCTCGACCCCGAAGACATACTCCCGCTCGACATCTCTTTCACGGTCGGTCGACAGGCACTGTTCTACCAGGAAGGTCTGCTGATCTTCGACACGATGGATGCGGTGGGCGTCACCAAGAACAGCATCCGGTTGCCCGGCATGTCGAATCTGCAGATCGCATTCCTGTACGCATGGAACGAGATCAACCGCGGCGACAACTTCGAGCGCCGGATCAATGAGAACGGTACTCAGGGCGAGGGTTACCGAAACCTGGATCTGTTCGGGTTGTTCTTCGCCGTCGACTCGCCCTGGAGCACCATCAATCTCGATTTCGTCTACGTCAAGGACAATAGTGACGACCAGGACGGGATGTATGGCGGAATCAGCTTCGTTCAGCGAGTGGGACACCTGTCGACCGCGATCCGCATGCTTGGATCGGTCGCAATCGACGAGCCCGCACCGCGCATCGGAATGAATAACATGGGCCCGACCTCTGCGGTCGACACCGGGATGGTCATATTCGGCGAGCTTGGCTGGACCCCACCCCACTCGGCAAACTACGTGTACTTGAACCAGTGGATTGGAATCAACGACTACACGCCGGCTGCGCGAACCCCGGGGACCGGAGGCCCAATGGGTCGAGCAGGACTGTTGACCGCAGGACAGGGCCTGGGCCGTTACGCGGCTCCGATCTCCAACTTCGCACAGGATGTCTACGCCGGCGTATTCGGTTACCAGATGATTCTCGACGGTTTGGCTGCCCGACGGCAGCTGGTCTTCGAAATCGGTTGGCGCCAGGACCTCAACAATGCGAACACGCGAGCCGGCGCGACGTTGCTGCGCTTCCAGCAGGCGTTCGGCCAGCACACGCTGATGCAGCTCGACCTGTTCGGCCGAGTGCAGCAGAAGGAGTCTGCGGGCTGGGGCGGTCGAATGGAGTGGCGCTACGCATTCTGATTCGCTGCCGTCGGGGAAGCGACAGGTTGACGCCATACAGCTTGGCTCTCTCTAGAGAGCACGGGATCAGAAAGAGCACCGAATTCTGAACATCGTTGTCGCTTGTCTGCGTAGAATCGCGCCTCGGACCGTGAATCAACCCCCCGCCCCGCCCGTCTGAAGTCCGGCGGCCGGGTGACGGGTTCAAAATCCCCAATCGCGTTCAAAACTTCGGGAGGAGTCGTAAATGCAGCGAACGGAATCGAGTATCACTTGGGGGCTGTTGCTAGCCGCCATCGCCGCTCTCGCAATCACCAGCGACGCCTTGGCGGGGGGAAACCCGTACCGAACACCCGCGCAAGAGAAGGCCGACGCAGCCAACGTCATCGGCCCGGACAAAGTCGAGAATAACTGCCAGAGCTGCCATGCAGCCGAGTACGACGCTTGGCTCCACAGTCGCCACTTCGCGACGATCAAGGATCGCCACCGCTCACCCCGCGCCAAAGAAGTTCTCGACAACATGGGACAAAAGAGCATGAAGCGCGCCGGAGACTGCCGGCAATGCCACTACACCTCGGTTTTGCGCAACGACGACCTCACCGCGCAATGGGGCGTCTCGTGCGAGTCTTGTCATGGCGTCGCGGCCGCCTGGAACCCGATCCACAACAAATCGGGCGGCACCACGATCGAGTGGGGCACTGGCAAAAGCGGCGATGCGGCCGCCCGCGCAGCACGACTGAAGCCGGCAGTCGCGAAGGGCATGATCCATTCCGACATGACGTACGAAATCGCCACGAACTGTTTCGGCTGCCATACCGTCCCCAACGAGCCTCTCGTCAACAAGGGTGACCACAAGGCGGGCAGCGACGAATTCGAACTCGCGTCCTGGTCGCAGGGCGAGGTGCGTCACAGCTTCGTCACCTCCCCCGGCGCACCCGACAACCCGACCAACCGGGTGGGTACGGCAAACCAGCTGCGGCGCCTGTTTGTTGTCGGCAAACTTGTCGACTTGGAATACACGCTGCGGAACATCTCCGTCGCCCAGGAGAAGGGCGGCAAGTTCCACTCCGCGATGATCGCTCGCGCCAACAAAGTCCGTGGGCAGCTCGCGGCGATCCTGAAGGCTGTGCCGATTCCCGAGATTGCGGGAGCCGTCAATGCGGTTCCGGCAAGCATTACAGATGCGACCCCGATCAGTGAGAGCCTTGCTGCCAATCTGGGAGCGGCGGCGAAGAAATTCGCCGAGACCAACGATGGCTCGAAGCTGGCTGCACTCGACAGCATGATCCCAAGCACGCCCAAAGGAACCCCCTTCAAGGGATAGGGATCGGGGCAGAAAACGAATTCTGAGCGGCGAATCCGTTCGCCGAATCCTCGCGGCCCATCCGGGTTCGCTATGGTCGGAATCGGCGCAGATGAGCAATCCGAATTCGCTAAGAGCCTCGACGGCATCTCAAAGTCACGTCGGCCAGGTACGTTCCGCTAACCAGGACGTGTGCGGGGAATTCTCGGACGTCCGTGGTCGCCAGCTGCTCGTCGTAGCGGACGGGATGGGTGGCCATGCCGGCGGCGAAACGGCCAGTCGACTCGCACTCGAGACAATCGGTGAGATCTTCGGCGCGGGCTTCGAGGACCCGGTCGCGATGCTTCGCGATGCCCTGGAGGGCGCCAACGCCAAGATCCACCAGGTCGGGAACCAAGACCCCGATCTCCACAACATGGGGACCACCGCCGTCGCACTCCTGATTGGCGTTGGGGAGACGTTCTCGATCGCTCACGTAGGTGACAGTCGAGCCTACCGGATGCGGGCGGGCCGACTCCAGCAGATCACAGAGGATCACTCCTGGGTCTGGGAGGAGGTTCGCCAGCATCGGCTAGCAGCCGAAGACGCCGAATCGCACCCGATGAAGAACGTGTTGCTCAGATCTCTTGGAGTGGCGCCCGAAGTCGAAATCTCCGTGATGAGTCAGCCGCTCCTGCCTGGCGATCGCTTCATGCTGTGCAGCGACGGATTATGGGGCGAAGTCGGGTCGACGGCGATTGGCGAAATCATGGCGCGCTCGGACGCCCCGACCGCGGTACGCGACTTAGTCGACCTAGCAAACCGCAACGGCGGTTCCGACAATGTCACTGTCGTGGTGGCGATCGTGCCGGACGGCAAATCCGAGTTCACGCTCGAATCCGACATTGTTTCACATCCCACAGAGTCCGTCACACTACCCTTGGACGCGCGCGTCACCGTTGCTGGCAAAGCTGCGAACATGCGAACCCGCTTGCCAAGGTGGGCGGGACCGGTCCTCGCATTCGGCGCCGGCCTTCTGGTGGTGCTGCTGTTATGGGCGAGCGTCTGACGAGATCCGCGTCCGCGTCATCGGTCGCCCGCCGTCCAACCGCGCGTTAGCGAGTCATGCGAAACGTGGCGATCTGCTCGCGTTCGAGCCGCCCAGCTGGTTCGAACGAAGCCCCTTCCGGTAGCGCGCGAAAGGTCGGCTCCGATATCAGCAGACCATTTTCATCGGCATCCTTTTGCAGGTGTCCCGCTACGTCGAGCACTTCGCTGTAGGCGACGCCGCGCTTCTTATCGACGAGCGACGAGCCGGTGTGAATTCCGATTCTCAGGCGGAACGGCGACGGCAGCGCATTCTGATCCTCGTTGAACGCATCGAGTCGATCCAAAATGGCACGACCGGCATCGACGGAACGCGGCGTAGATTCGAAAAAGCACATCAGCTCGTCGCCGTTGCTGTTGAGAACCATCCCGTTGAATTCTTCGATCACAGCGGTGATCCAGGCGCGCCAACGCTCGAATGAGACAATGATCAACTCGGGGCGTCTGGACTCGGCCTTCATCCCGTAGGAGCCCACGACATCGACATCGAGAAAGCTGCCGTGGACCGCGAACTTCTCCTCGATTTCGCGGTCACGAACGAGTTTCTCTTCCATTCGGACCTGCAGCGATGTCTGGTCGGTCCGTTGCGACGCAGGCTTCGTTGTCCCCGCTGGCGCCGGGGCTGGAGATTCACGACGAGAAACCGCAGCGAGTCCCTGGTAATCCAAGCGCAGCACGACACAGTCGGCCAATTGGAGCTCGTCATCGGGCACGATCTCCTGGCGATCGGCGACGATGACCCCGTTGACGAAGGTCTGGTTCACCGAGCTGTGATGTACCACGAAGACGCGTTCATCCTCCCATAGAATCTCTGCGTGGCGCCGAGATACCGCGCGCACATCCAGGAAAACGGCTGATGCGGGGTCCCGGCCGATGACGCAATTGGGCGGCTCGAGCCTCATCCGCTTGCCCTCGGCTCCCTCGACCCCAGCGACGACCACGAGCGAGTACCCCGGAACGATCACGGCGCGGACTTCAGTGGTTTCGCCCGCCATCTGCGCTGTATCGGCGACCTGGCGCTCGTGCTCGCCCGATGACTCCAGCAACGTCCCGAGTGCGAAACCGTCGCGTGTGCGTACCTCGAGCATCACACGCCCCATCTGAATCTGATCACCCGCTCGGATCGGCGAGCGGGTGATGACCTGGCCATTGACCAACGTTGGGTTTGTCGCACCACGATGATGCTCGATCACCGTGTCACCGTCCTCTCGGCGGATCATGGCCTGCTGTCCAGATATCGTCGGATCTCGAAGCAGGATCGAGCCCGGCTGGCCCGAGCGTGGGACTCCCCGGGCGATTGCGACGTTGTTCGCGTCGATCGTGAATTTTTGTCCCGCGTCCTCGCCTTCGAGAACCAGGAGTT
The DNA here is from genome assembly GCA_032128375.1 of Deltaproteobacteria bacterium. GTDB lineage: Bacteria > Myxococcota_A > UBA9160 > UBA9160 > SMWR01 > JAJDAM01. Next base: position 47,202 of record JAQBGU010000099.1, read on the forward strand.
CCAGAACCTGTTCGGGCGTCGCTTCCCGATTTTTCTTCTTGAATGAACTGAGCCAATCCGCCAACGCTCGACCCCCGCAACTCCCTTGGAACGTTCACTGAGACTTTCAATTGGGACTCTCAATGGGACTCTGCTCCCGACTCGACCCCACTCGACCCCACTGGAACCGAACGCCGCTCGTTGGCAACCGACTCCGTTTGCCGGAGTCAACGAGCAGCAATCAGGTGGGGCGTTGAACCAGGGATGGTTAATATTCCACTCTTGAACCGCCCTGTCCAAGCGCATCGCTCAGAAATCGACCGGCAACCGCTGCGGATCGCATCGTTGAATGTCTGGGGTCTGCGCTGGCCTTTTGCGCGAGATATCGCGGCACGCATGGACGCAATCGCGCTCGCGCTCCCGGGTCTGGAAGCGGACGTCATCACCTTTCAGGAGGTTTGGACCCGCGAAGTCGCGACGGTCCTCCGCGAGGCTGGGACGCGCGCGGGGCTGATTCACCAATTCGATGCCCAAGCTCTCACAGGCGGCAGTGGCCTGTTGGTTCTGTCTCGTCACCCGATCTCACAGTCCCGCTTTGAACGCTACCTGATGGGCGGCCTGCCGGAACGAATCAGGCATGCAGATTACTGGGGTGGAAAGGGCTACACCCAGTTGGAGATTTCGAGCCGTGCAGGCCCCATCGCACTGATCAATACCCACCTTCACGCGCAATATGCCGAGGCTGCATACCCGAGTTATCGAAGCCACCGGATGGGCCAGGTCGTGCAACTCGCGTTCGGACTGTCTCGCATCAGCGCCCCCGTGGTCGCAGCGGGCGACTTCAACATGCGAGAGGCGTGGCCGGAGTACCGCGCTTTCACCGGCTTGACCGGCATGCGGGACTGCGCGGCCGAACGCGAGCATCGCCAACCGACCAACCTCGACTCGAACCCCTACCACGCCGGCCGGTCGGAGGGCGATTCGCGGATCGACTACGTGTTCGCCAAAGATGGGGTCGAATCATCCATCGATGTGATCTCCTCGAAGCGAATCTTCGATTCGGATCTGGAAATCGACGGACATCGCGCCAGCTATTCCGACCATGCGGGGCTGTTGGTCGATGTGGCGATCCGCAACCAACCGGGCGCCTCTCACACCCCGAACCCAGCGGCCGTGGAACTGGCGCGGAAAGGCCTGGCGACGGGCCGAGGCCTGGCAGAGCAGCGACAGCGCCGCGAGCGTTGGGAGGCCCTGGCCGGCATCGGAGTCGGCGGGCTCGCGATCGCGAGCCGTCGCAGCGCCCCACTAGCGCGGCGCAAATTCCTGCGAGCACTGCTGGGAGGGGTGGCCGCGGTCGGGGTGGGTTCGGCGCTCGGATTCGCAGCGCTATCAGAATTCACTGTCCGTCAAGAACTCGAAAATTACCAAGAAGTGGAGCGTCAGCTCGACGATCTGGCTGCGCGTTCGCTTTCGCAGCGAACATGAAGCGGGTTACCGAATCCGAGTGATTCGTTTTGGATAGAATGGCCCGGCTCGAGGCCGCTGGATCGTTGGATTGGCAATCGTTCGTTTTCCCGTTGTCGCAAACGGGGCCAATCGGCCAACAGGCCAACAGGCCAGCAGGCAAGTCGAGAGGAGAGCGCATGTCGTTGTCGGGTCGGGTCGCGTTGGTTACGGGCGGGAGCCGGGGAATCGGCCGGGCCATATCGCTCGCACTCGCAAGCGACGGTGCTGATATCGCAGTCAACTACCGCAGGGACCTCGATTCCGCGGATGCGACTGTCGCTGAAATCCGGGCACTGGGCCGCAGGGCGGCGAGCTTCCAGGCCTCAGTGGGAGATTGGGAGCAGGACGTTGCGATGGTAGAGAGCGCACTCTCCGAGTTCGGACACATCGACATTTTGATCAACAATGCGGGCGTGGCCAGCCGTGGTCGGTCCGTCGCAGATACCGACCCCGCAGAAATGGAACGCGTCGTTCGCACACACGCCTTTGCGCCCCACTATCTCTCGAAACTCGTGCTTCCCAGTATGAGAACCCAGGCGCGCGGCGACATCATCATGATTTCGAGCGCCGCGACCCACTATTTTGCCGGATACGGGGGCCCCTACAACATGGGGAAGGCGGCCATGGAAGCGCTCGCCTACACGCTGGCGAAAGAAGAGCGCGGCAATGGCATCCACGTGAACATCGTAGCGCCCGGTCTGGTCGACACCGACATGGGAAAGCGACTCGTCAAAGCCACTCAAGGCGTCGACGACCTGCGGAAGCTGGATGGCGCAATGCCGTTCGGCCACGTCTGCCAGCCCGAAGAAGTTGCCGACACCGTTCGGTTTCTCGTATCCGACGCCGCGCGCTACGTCACCGGACAGCGCATTTACGTCGACGGAGGCGGAGCCTGAAGTTGCGCATGCGTTGCCGCCTGGCGTAGTTCCGTCAATTACCGGATTGTACCCTTCAATATCACTGCATCACTGCCTGCCTGTCGTATTCCACGGTGCGCTCAGCAAGTGTAACCCTCGACGCCAATCTGGAACCAAACTTCCCTCCCCGCTTCCCCTCTGGGCGCGCATTCCAGCGGCAGCATCACGGCCAAGCACCCGACGCCTACCGACTTTCGCGCAGTCGGCCCGGCCCGGCCGCCTACGGCAAGCGGCTTGCATGCACATGGTGTTAGTTCGAATCCTCGATCGCTTCGGCCAACCGGCGAGATCCTCGGGAATCGAAGTGAGAAGGAACCATGCGAATCCGGGTCGCTACATTGAATGTGTGGGCGCTGCCCCCTCCATTCGGCGAGCACGTGTCCGAGCGAATGGCGGCGATTGGCCGCCACATTCGCGACTTCGAAGCCGATCTCGTCTCGCTCCAGGAAGTCTGGACAACCAGTGCGCGAGAAACCCTGATCGCCGCCGGTCAGACGGCGGGTATGGCACACAGCTGGCACAATGTAGCGTCGCTCGGGGGCAGCGGCCTGTTGGTCCTTTCGCGCTTTCCGATCGATAGCGCTCAGTTCGAACGCTATTCGCTGCGCGGCCTTCCGGAGGAAGTTGGCGGAGACTTCTACGGAGGAAAGGGTTTCGTGCGCCTGCTCATCGGAACCGCGAACGGGCCGATCGCGCTGCTCAATACCCATCTGCAAGCCCGCTATCCGAAGCGCGTCCAGCACGAGTACCTCGCCCTCCGGACCGGCCAGATCGTCCAACTCGCCGTTGGAACGCTGCACCTGGAAATCCCCGTGATTGCAACTGGCGACTTCAACTTCAACGAAACCGATTCAGGGCACCGCGTGCTGACCGGTCTGACCGGTTTTCGTGATCTTGCGGCGGAATCCAACCAGCGACAACCGACGGTATATCGGCAGAACGCGTACCGTCGCGGACGCAGCAAGCCCGACAAACGCATCGACTATGTATTCGCACGAAACGGCTCGGCGCACGCAGTGCGGACGCGCTGGATCAGGCGCATCTTTGATCAAGCAGTCGAAATCGACGGAAGGCCGGCCAGCTATTCGAACCACGCGGGCCTGCTCGCCGACCTCGAGATCATCCCCGAATTGGGTAGCGGGCCTGGCCTCCCCAACGCCGACGCGGTTGCCCTGGCGCGAACACTACTCGCGCAGGGCCGTGACGAAGCCCGAATTCGGCAGCAGGGTCAACGAAGCTGGGCCACCGTGGGCGTCGCTGGCGCGGTCGCGGCACGTGCCGGCGTCCGCGGCCTGTCGACAACGAGACGGCGATTCTTGCGCCAAGCGCTGCGAGGCTCGGCGTTGCTCTCGCTTACGCCAGCCGTGGGTCTATCGATCTTGTCCGAGTTTTTCGTGCCGGACGAGTTGCGCGCTTTCGACGACCTGACCGCCAAGCTCGCGCGCGTCGAATTTCCCGCGACTAGCTCAATCGCCTAGAGGACAAGCGCTCTGCGGCAGTGACTCGCCCGCTACCAGTGCACCCGAAGCGACGTCAACCCCCGCAGGATCGGATGCCCGCGGAATTCGACTTCCGCCTCGCCGAGCTTCATCTGCGGGAAACGCGCGAGCGTCGACCGATTGCCGCTCACCGGCTGCTTGGTCATCATGAGCACACACTGTGCAGCGCCAATTTCGACGCAGCGCCCGCGCTATGGGCCGAACGGACAATCGTGAATACTGAGGTCCACGTCGTCCAGTGCACCGCGGGTACGGAACTCGCGACTTGCTACGAGATCCGCCGGGTCGTGTTCGTGGACGAACAAGGCGTTTCGCGCGAAGAGGAGTTCGACGATCTCGACTCAGCCTGCCTGCACTTCCTCGCCTACCTGGATGGAGTAGCCGTCGGTACCGCTCGCATGCACCCTCGACTGGATGCCGGCAAGGCCCAGCGCGTCGCCGTACTTGTCCAAGCGCGCCGCAGTGGTGTCGGCGCCGAATTGATGCTCGCAATCGAAGCCGAAGCGCAAAGGCGCGGTCTTCCCCAAGTCGTCTTGCACGCGCAGACATCGGCGATTCCGTTCTACGAGTCGATCGGATATCGCGCTGAGGGCGCAGAATTTTCCGAAGCGGATATCCCCCATCGGCTCATGAGAAAGGCGCTGGCTCGGCATCGCTCCGGCGCCGGACCCACACCCACAGCGTGAGGATCGCGACCAGCGTGGTGAACACGATGACGCTGACCACCGCGTAGCGAAGATCGAGTGCTTCGCGGACCGCCGGCAGCCAACCGGTGAGGACGACGGCCGCCATTCCTGTCGCGAGTAGCTCCATGACTCGCCGATCCTCTCGGAACATCAGAGGCACGAGTGCGAGCAGACAGAAGTAATAGTGTGAGACGGTGAGCACCGCGAACATCACAACGATTCCCAGAAAGATCCCCTCGACATCGCGAGACCGCCGTGCGAAGACGAAGCTTACGAGTGCCAGCACCCCGAGCGCGGCGTAATAGTAGGGCCGCCGGGCTTCGAAGGTACGACTGGTTGCGGCCAGCCAGTCGAGGGCCTCGCCGCGGGCCGCAGCCGCCAAAACGGCGCTGACATTGTGCTCGGCGCGGTACAGAAACGGAAACCGCAACGAAACACCGTTGGGCGCCACAAGCGCATTGCGCGACGACACGACCTCGATCTGTTCGAGCCAGGGGTTGGCTGCGCCGGGTGTGGAAAGGAACGAGGTCGCAACGAGCAGCAACCCCGCGGTCGCCGCGGTCGTTGCGTATAGCGCTCGGTTTCGACGCAATCGCTGGCGCCGTGCCGGGTGCAGCACGTCGCAAGTAAGCAGCGCGAACGGGAAGAGCACGGGAAAGATCCGAAACAGCGACGCGACGGCGAGCCCGACGCCACTGGCGACGAGCCAGCCCCGCCGATAAAACGCAATCCCCAACGCAAGCGCGACGAAATAGTTGTATCGAAGGAAGGCACCGCCCGTAAAGTCGTAGTCGTTGAGCGGATTCGCAAACCAGAAGAACAGGAACACGAGCCCCGCGTACCTCCCCAACAGCGCTCCGATGCAAGCCCCGGTCGCCAGCACCAGCACGAGATCGAACCAGACCGCGGTGGCGAGAAAGGCCGCTGTCCCTCCAGGGTTCCAGTTTGCCAGCGTGCCGAGTACGGCAGTGGTCAGCGGAGTTCCGTTGTAGCCATGATCACGCTGGATCTCCGAGCTGTGCCAGCGCGCGGGGTCAGCCCTGCGAAAGAACATCAGGTCGGACTTGAAATCTCGCCAGCGAGTTCGAGAGAAGCGGCCCACAATCTCTGCTCGCCGCTTCAACACGGTCATTCTCGGGAACTCATGCCCGGTGTCGCGCAAATCTCGAATCGGCATCAACGGTCGAAATCGCTCGGGGTCGTCCTCGAAATCGGCGATCACGGTCGCCTCGTAGAGACCTTCCTGGCCGAGTTCAGCGAAATATTTCGTCCCCACATAATAGTGGTAGACGTCTGCGTGATGGATATGAACCCTCCCGGTCCCCGGGTGGACACGCACCCCCCCGACGTAGGCCAGCAGCCCGACGCCAACCAACACACCGACGACCGCCCCAAAGCGGCGATCCAGGGCCGACCATCGGGCACGACACAGCGCCGCGGCGACAAAGACCCCCAGCAACCCGACCCGTATCACCGCCCCGTCGTATCCGTCCATTGTGCACACGATAGCGCTCGGCCTCATCGTGTTCTGCGCTTGAAGAGACGTCCGCGACAAAAGACAACTCCAGTGGGCTACGTTTCGATGTGATGTCCCGAGTGGTTGCGGATTCGGATCCCCGTGGGTCGAACGCCGCGTGGATCACATTCGCCGGACTCGCTGCAATCGCGTCCTATGCATGCTTTCGCGCCGTGTAGCTTGCGTGGCTGTGCGACGACGCGTTCATCTCGATTCGCTATGCCGACAATCTCGCCAACGGGCTCGGACTCGTCTACAACGCCGGCGAGCGCGTGGAGGGCTACACCAACCTGCTCTGGACCTTGATGCTCGCCGCAGCGACCCGCGCGGGTCTGTCTGCTGTTGCGACGGCCCAATACCTCGGAATCGTCTGGTATGTGGCGCTCGCCGTGTCTCTGACCTACCGCAGCTGGCGTCGTGCCGATTCGGGCCGGCCCTTCATACCGCTCGCAGCTGGCATCGTACTCGTATCCGAGGATTTCCAGGTTTGGGCGAGCGGGGGACTCGAGACATCACTGTTCGCGTGGCTCAGCGTTCAAGCGCTGATGCTCACTCGCGAGCCCCGCGAGCGCGCTCCGCGATGGCCGGGATCTTGTTCGCGCTGCTGGTCATGACGCGTCCAGACGGCTTGTTGTTCGCGGCTGCCGGCGCACTTTCGTTCTGGTTTCCGCGTGACCCGCTGCCTCGAGCCGAACGCATTCGTTTCTCCCTCACGCTGGCGACTCCGGTCCTCGTGCTCCTTGCCATCGGCATCCCGGCCAAACTCAGCTACTACGGCGACTTCCTTCCGACCGCGTTCTACTCGAAGTCGGTCCTCGAACCGTACTTTTCCCAGGGGCTGTGGTATCTGGGATTGTACCTCTGGAAAAACTGGTTCCTCATCGCGGCCGCGATCCTCGGCGTCGTCGCCGGCAAGCAGACAGCCACCCATCGGACCGAAGAGGGGACGCGCGACGGACGCTTCTACCTGGCGACGGCCGCGGCGTTCGGGCTTTACCTGGTCGACGTCGGGGGTGATTTCATGTTCGCCCGCCGCTTGATTCCCATCGTCCCTCTGGTTCTGATCGCGATCGAAGATCGGATCAATTCGCTGCCGAGCAGCCGCCTGCGCTCGGTCGCCGCGCTCGGTCTGCTCGTCGGGCAGCCCTGCCCTTCCCGCTCTACGCCGATACCGCCGGAGCCATCCACGGTGTGTACGATGAACGCCTCTCCTACCCGACCGAAACCCTCGCTGTTCGCGAACAACAAGCGGTGGCTGTCGGGCGCGCACTGGCCGGAGTGCCTGTGCGCGTCGCATTCGAGGGCGGGATGTGCATGTGGGGATACTTCAGTCGGCTTCCCTACCTCGCGGAGATGACGGGCCTCACCCAGTACTCGCTCGCGAAGCGCACGTTGACCGAGCGCGGTGCCATCGGGCACGAGAAATCGCCCTCTCCCGAGTGGTTCGCCGACAGCCGCATCCATCTGCTGATCAAACGAGAGCTTCCGCCGCTTTCCCGAGTTCCGACGGAGACTGTCGACGAGATTCTCTTCGGCAACCTCGTTCGCGGCCAGTTGTTGGTCTATGCGGACGAGGTCATGGACCCGCTGCTCGGTCGCGCGGACGTATCATTCACACCGATCGAAAAAGTCATCGCGCGCGCAGAAGCGCTGATCGAGAACAGTTCCATCGCACAGGCGGAGCCCATCTACGCCCAGCTCGATCGCTACTACTTCCGCTCGGCGGGAGACCGCGGACGCGAGCCCGCCGCGCGGCTGCGGGAAGATCATCGAGCGCAAACGCGTCGCAGAGCCCTTGCCTGGAATCCGCAGTGCTCCGTCTCATTGAGTACGCCGGCGCACTGGCCTGCCTGGCGCTCGCGCTCTGGCTACCCGGCCGGGCCTTCGTCGCGGCCGGAAAGGTCACGGCGCCGCAGGGGCTATCGAGGCTGACGGAGATCGTTGTCGGAGTTTCGATGTGGACCGCGGCGATCTTCATGCTGAGTGCGCTGGGCGGCTGGAATGATGCGTCTTTGAAGGCGCTGCTGCTCTGCGCAATTCTGATGTGGATCTGGGCGCGGCCGCGCAATCCGCGCTTGCGGGCCCCCTCGTGCCACGGGGCAGACCCGTTCGTGCGTACACTCAACGGAACCCTGCTCGTGTCGCTCTCGGCGATCTGGCTGCACGCTCTTTCGCCCGGCGTTTCCTGGGACGCGAGTGCCTACCACCTGACCGTACCGCGACTCTACAACGAGGCGGGTGGATTCCGCGCTGTCGCGATGAACGTCTACTCGAATTGGCCGATCGGGACCGAGCTATTGTTTTCGGCCGCGATGCTGGGCAAGGATTACGTGCTCGCGAAGCTCGTGCACTTCGGGTTCGGGGCCCTCACACTCGCTGCCATCGCGCTGGCATGTCGACCGTACCGGGCCGAAACCAGCGCTGTGGGCTGCGCGCTGTGGATGGCGAGCCCTGTAGTGCTCTTCGAGTTCTCGATCGCATACATCGACCTGGCAGAAGCCTTCTTCTTGACAGCCGCCGTGGTGTTCATGCTGCGCGCCAAGGCTCGGCCACACGAAGCCTCGTCCGCGTTGTTCCTGTCCGGGCTTTGCTGCGCCGGTGTCATCGGCTGCAAAGTCTCTGGCGTCGCGGCTGCGGGGGCGGTCGGAGTACTCTACCTTCCCGAGGTCATTGGCTCGATTCGAACAGGCCGCACCCGTGCAAGCTTGACCCAGTTCGGACGAAGCTTCGCAGTGCCGGTCCTCGCACTATCGACCCCGTGGTTGATGAAGGCCGCTTGGTACACCGGCAATCCGTTCTACCCGTTCCTCTTCGACTCATTTGGCGGGCCCGATTGGAGCGCGATGCTCGGCGCGCGCTTCGATGCCTGGCAGCAAGGGCTCGGAATGGGGCGCGAGGCGCTCGACTATCTGCTGCTACCGGTGCGGGTGATGCTGCACACCGGCAATGGTCCAGAATCGTTTGGAGACGAGATCGGGCGGCACTGGCTGGCAGTGGTCCCGTTTTCGATTGCGTTCGGGCTGCGAAACCCCGTCGTTCGCGGGTGCCTCGCGGTATCTGGTGTGTTCTTCGTGTTCTGGAGCCTATCCGCACAGAACGCCCGCTTCCTGATCCCGATTCTGCCATTGCTGGCAACGGCGCGGTTGCGTTGGCTGAGACGCTGGAGCGATTCGCGGGCTCGGCGAAGCAGCGCTTGATTCGCAACGCGGCACTTGCCGTCTGCACCGCCACTGTGATGTGGGTTCATCTTGACTCGTGGACAGACGGCTTCAAGTTCGCCGTCCTGTACCAGATGCGAATGCCCGAATTGGAACAAGCGGCGATCGACCCCGTCTATGCCTTCATCGATCGAGAACTGCCTCTCGATGCCCACCTGCTGATGTTGAACACCAACCAGGGTTTCTATTGTCGCCGAGAGTTTCTCGCCGACAGCTTCTTCGAAGCTTCACAGATTGCAGCATGGCTGGGTTCGGGGTCGAGTCGCGACGAAGTAATGACGCGGCTCAGAACCCGGGGCATCTCCCATGTGCTCCGCTTCGACCAGGATTGGGGGTTCGAGTATCCCCCGGCCCTTCGCGAGCTGCTCGACGATGAGCAAGCGGCGAAGCGCGTATACCACCGGGGTGAATTCGAAATCTTCGCGCTGCGCTGAGCGGCGAAGCGATAGTCGGGGGTCCGATCAGACCGTTGGGCTGCCAGTTCTGCGCGCCGGATCGATCGGACTCATCAACCCTACATGATTTCCGTCGGGATCCTCGACAATCGCGTAGCGCGCCCCCCAGAAGGCATCATGGGGCGGCTGAAGGCCTGTGTGGCCAGCACCGGTCAACCTGGCGTAGCGCGCGTCAACCGCGTCCCGCGAGTCCACCGAGAAGCCAATCACACTGCGACTGCCGCCCTGTGCTTCCTTGTATCCGGCGTTGTAACTCTTCGCTAGCGGCACAGAGTCGAAATCAAGGCCGAAACCGTTGGGCAACGACAGGACGACATGATGAGCGCCGCTATCCGTCCGCCATACGGCGGAATCCGGAATGTCCAAGCCGAGCTGGCGATAGAACGCCAGCGTAGCGTCCATATCGCGAACGATCAGGTTCAGCCCGCTCAGCACCGGCGCCGCGTCTGCCATTCGATCAACTCCCTGTTACCGGAATGATTGGAATTGTCTATCGAGAATTCCAGATGTCACGGTGCAACTTCCATACTCCCATCACACGCTTCCAGACGACAAGATAGCGAGCGTCGGTGGTCTGGTCGTCGCTGGCGACGATCCTCACCGCGCCAACCTCGTACGCCAGATCGCCCTCCGATTCGATCGACACAATTTTGAGCGAGAAATCCTTGATCCCCGCGTCGATGCCCCCCTGCCAGAACGTGACGATCGCCGGGCGACCGCTCACCAGCTTGGCACCCGGAGGAAATACCAGCGCGTCCTGTGAATACAGCTCGCCCACTGCCTCGGCGTTTCCTGCAAGCATGGCGACGGTGAAGGCCTGGTTCTGTGATTCAATCTCATTGCGAATATCATCGGCCGAAGCCGGCGTCGCGAGCAACAGTGAGACCAGTGCGATGATCCACAACCCGCCGGTTCTGTTCATATGTAAGCCTCTGCTCGCTCCCCGGATGAGCGTCGCAATCGGGTGAATGCCTGGGCTCCCGGGTGCCGCGGACCCGCTTGTAACAAACTCACTCTACCAGCTATCCGAGTCAGCAGAGCTGACGAAGAAATATTCCCTGAGCCTTTCCCTGAGCCTTCCCCTGAGCGCCGGATCGACATCCATGAACGCGTTCCGCGGTCGTCGCCTGGGTATACTCCTGCGGGTCAGAGGAGACTCGAATGGATCCGAAGCTAGCATTTTGGACTGCTGCACTGGTGAACCTGTTCGTCATCGTGGTTCTGGTGAGCGTGGGAATCTTCCATATCCGGCAAGGTCGGGTCGCGATTCACCGCCGCTGCATGAAAATTTCCGCGTCGTTGGTGGCGGGATTTCTCGGTTCTTATGTGTTGAAGCTGACGTTTCTGGGGCGTGAGCAACTTTCGGTCTGGAGTTCGGGGGCCGTTTCGAACCTGCGCCTTCACGAAGTGTGTGTGTTGACGATGGTCGTCGCGGGATCGGTGGCGCTGTTCCGCGCCAGGCAAATGCGGGCCACCCGCAACGTCACACACGCTCCAGATGACCCGATCGCGCCCGAGGCCACCGTTCGCTGGCACCACCGGGCCGGATGGTCAGCCGCCGTTGGCGCGGGCCTCGGCTTCGCGACTGCAGTTTTCGTGTTGGCCGGAATGTTCCAACGGGCGCATTGAATGGTTGATCATGCGGACCTTTGATTTCATCGTCGTCGGAGCCGGAATCGCCGGCACATCGGCGGCATACGAACTCCAAGCGCGCGGCCGGACACTCCTTCTCGAGCGCGAGCCACTGCCGGGCCACCACACGACCGGTCGCTCCGCCGCGTTTCTGGTCGAGAGCTACGGAAACCGGGTCGTCCAGCTACTGACCCGCGGCGGGCGCGAATTCCTCGAGAAACCGCCCGAAGGCTTTTCCTCGCATCCGCTACTCGAGCCCCGCGCGGTGCTTTGGATTGCCCGACCGGACCAGGCCGAGCGTCTGATCGACGCTACGAACCGCGCCGTGGCAGCGGGTTCAAGACTCGACCGCATCGATCTCGCAGACGCCCACGACCTATGTCCGGTGTTGCGAAAGGGTTACGCGAGCGCGGCGGTCGTAGAACCAGATGCGCGGCATATCGACGTTGCCGGCCTGCTCGACGCGTACCTGCGCGGCTTTCGTGCCAGAGGCGGGACGCTCGACACGCGAGCCGAAGTCCGCCAACTGCAACGCCACCAGGGGACCTGGGAAGTCTGCGTTGGTGAGCAGCGCTACAACGCCGCTGTAGTCGTCAATGCCGCCGGCGCTTGGGCCGAGCAGATCGGCCAGCTCGCCGGCGCTGTGTCGATCGGGCTCGAACCGATGCGCCGCACCGCCATCACTTTCGATCCGCCACCAGGCGTCGAGATCGACCGATGGCCGTGCCTCATGGATGCCGACGAGGCATTCTACTTGAAGCCCGAAGGCGCGCAGCTGTTGGCATCACCGTGCGACGAAACGCCCTTTCCACCATGCGACGTCACGCCGGACGATTTCGAGGTTGCGCTCGCGGCCGAACGCGTGATGGCCGCGACAACGCTAGAGCTGCGACACATCCGCAGACGGTGGGCCGGACTGCGCAGTTTCGTTGCCGACCGTGCACCCGTAATCGGACCGGATCCAGTTCGTGAGGGATTCTTCTGGCTCGCCGGCCAAGGCGGATTTGGAATCATGACATCGTCTTCCGCCGCGCGAAGTGCCGCCGGCCTGATCGTGGATGGAGCGCTACCGCCCGATCTCCGGCTGCTCGGACTTTCGGCGGAAGACCTCAGTCCCGCCCGCGACGGGATCGGGTGCGCCGAACCGGCCGCTTGACTCGGAGGTGCCGAACTTCGGAATTCGGCGGCATCGGGCTGCCAGCCGGATGGAACGAGAGCCCGACCAAGATGGGTCGGGCGACGACGTAGAGGCATTCGCCGCGCTGCGGCGAACGCGCAACTAGTGGCACATCCGGAAAGTTCTGGTACATGCTGACAAAGGGATCACCGTCGCGTTGTCCGACGGAGAAGAGCGTTCTGTCGGCTTCAATCATGGGTACCGAAACTTGGCGGGTGTTGCACTAGTTTCCATCGAGCGACGCAAAATCCGGTTGCCGACGCTCGCGAAACGCCGCGATCGCCTCTCGATTCGCCGGGCCCCGGACGAGTTTTCCAAACGTTACGCTCTCCCGATCCCGCGCATCGCGCACCGCAGCCAGGCGGGCGTCGAGCAACAGCCTCTTCGTACCCATGAGCGATGCGATCGGCATCTTCGCCATCTGGTCGGCCAGCGCGAGCGCTGCGCCGAGCAATTCGTCCGCTGGAAACACGCGCCACGCGAGTCCCACATCGACGGCCTCGCGCGCGTCCAACCACCCGGCGGTGTACAGCAAGTGAGCGGTCTGTTGCCACCCGATCGCCGCCGGCAGCAGGTGCGTACTGCCGGCCTCGGCGGTGACACCCAAGCTCACGAACGGCGCGCGCAACTTCGCGCCCTCGGCGATCAGCACCAGATCGCAATGCGGGAGCATTGTCAGCCCGATCCCCACCCCGAGCCCGTTGACCGCAGCCAACAGCGGTTTCGGAAATGCCTCGAGTGTCTCGATAAAGGGAACGAACCCGTGACGCTCGCCCTCGGGATGGCGCGTCGGCTTCTCCAACTCGCCGAGGTCCTGGCCCGCCGTGAAAGCGCGCCCCGCACCCGTCAGCACAACGACCGCGACCTGCGGATCATTGGCAGCATCGCGCAGCGCCTCGCCAACCGCATCGTACAGAGCGTCATTGAATGCGTTGAGTGCGTCGGGCCGGTTGAATGTCAGCAGCAAGACGCGACCGCGTCTTTCGATCCGCAACGGTTGTTTCTCGTCGCATTCGCTCATCGCGGCGCTTCGACGCGCGCAGGTGATCCCGACCAACTCCACGCGAGTGTCGGCCGCGACAGCCCGAGCATCATCCCGCCCAGTGCCGGAGGGTGAACGAAGACGGTGTCGATTGCACCCCTGTGATCCGGCGCCGGGACCACAGTCACGCGATGCCCGAGCTCGCGCGCCCGCTGTTCGATTTCGTCGAGTTGGTCCGTCTCGGCGAACGCCATGTAGTACGATTCACCAAAACGCGAATAGAAGCGCCCCATCGTCTTCTCGAGATCTGTCGGTGTGATCACCTCGAAACGATGGAGACGCTCAGGATCGAACAGCGTGAGCGCGCCTGTATAGCCATAGTGGGGCGAGTCGATCGGCACGAAAGCACCCGAATCCAAACCAAACAGCGTCGAGCAACGCTCGACCGCCGACTTCGCCTCCGCGACCAGCAGCGTCACTTCATACAAGAAATCGATCGCGCCGACGCGCGGCAGATCCTCGTCCGGACTCAACACCGCGCGGTAGCCAACGCTTCCGGTTGCGGCGGGATCGATGAATGCCTGACCGCCCTCCCGCACAGGCTCGACCCCCTGCGTCTTCAAGTGGCCGATGAGAGCATCGAGGTCCGACGTCGCTGCGCCCGCGGCGAACAGGTGACCGGCCCGCTTGCCGACGGCGTCGGCAAGCGGGCCGGCACCATCGGGCTCGAGCAGCTCGATGAATCCGCGGCCGAGACGGTAACGACTGCGCGATGCCCCCAAGCAATCGACGCGGTCTTCTCCAGTAGGGACCGCGCCCAACAGCTCCATCCAACCAACGGAGGCGGCCGCGCGGTCGGGGACTGCGAGTTGAATTCGATCGATCCGGGTGAGCATCGCGGCTACCTCCTGTGTTTCACAATTCATGACGGCAGGCGACCCGCTGCCGCAGGTCCGAACCCGCCGGCCAGACGACGTGAGGATTCTTGGCGCGAACCGTCACGAGCAACGAACTTTGGCGCGGAAGTGATTGCGTCGATCAGGCACTCGTAGCATGGGTGTGCAGCAGTTCCTCATAGAATCCCATCATCACAGAAACGGTCGGTCCCGCCACGATCGCGCCTTGATACGCGATATAGAAATGAGCGCTTGCCGCGGACCCGGTCGAACCGCGCAGCCGATACGACGACGAGTCCAGTACGTGGTCGAGCGGAAATTCCAAAATTTCCTCGACTTCACCCTCGGCCGCTTGCAATGTCCCAACGCAACGCACGAGACCCACGACCGGATGAATCCGAAATCCGCTGTGGCTCACATAATCGCCGAGTTCTCCAATGACCTGTACGTTGGCGGGCGAAAGCGCGACCTCTTCATGCGCCTCGCGCAGCGCGGTTTCCACGGGCCCCATATCCCCCGGTTCGACCCGGCCCCCGGGGAAGCAGATGTGGCCGGCGTAGGAGATATTCTCGTGGCGGCGGGTGAGCAGCAAGCTCAGCCCGGAATCTCGCACCACGATCGGGATCAGGACCGCCGCCGGGGTCGCGTCGCGTCTCTGATCGGCGGATACGCGCGGTTCGTGATGGGGGTTGCGCAGCGGCTTGCGCATTCGGGCACGCTCGCTGGCAAAATGTTCGATCAAGGAATCGGCACTGGCGCAAACGGTCGGATGCTCGAAATCGGATTGGTGGTCCACGCTGGCGAATGTAGAGCAAAGCAGCACGCAGTGGGCGGGCGGGGGCGGCTCTGACCGCCGCTACAGCGAGACGGCGGAGAATTTCCGACCCACTCGACCTACACTGTTGTCCATGGGGACGGTCGCCATGAGCATGACCATGAGCCACGAGATTTCGGCATGAACGGCGGACTTCTCTTCGAATTGGCAGCCGCCAGCTGCCTCGGCTTGTTCGCATGGACACTCATCGAATACGCGATCCACGGTCCGCTGTCCCACGGCTGGAAAACGTTCGTGTCACCATTGCACTGGACTCACCACAGAAGCCCGCGCAATGTATTCACATCTCCACTGGCGGCTGCTCCGGTGGCTGCGTTGCTGTTCGCGATCGGTCACGCGGTGGCGGGACCGCTGGCCGCGGGAGTGTTCGTCGCGGCCGTGCTGGGTGGCTTCATCCGCTACGAGCGCGCCCACTGGCGCATCCATTTCCAGACGCCGCGCAACCCGCGCGAGCGCTCGCGGCGATCCCACCATCTTGCGCACCACTTCGAAAATCCGCGCGCCTATTGGGGGGTCACCACGCGGATCTGGGATCGCGTATTCGGCACACTACCCGCAACATGGCGGGATGATTACGCGAAGTTCGAAAATACGGCTCCGCTCGCGGGGAACAGCAACCTTCGAGCGGTCTGGAACCCGCGAATGGTTCTCGCCGAAATCCTCGCGGCGCGCGCGAGACGCTTGTAGAGACGGCCGTCTCGGATCTCGACTTCAGTCGGGGCTTCCCTTCTCGGCTTCCTTGCTCGGTTTGCTTGCTCGGCTTCCTTGCTCGGCTTTCCCTTCTCGGCTTCCTTGCTCGGCTTCCTTTCTCGGCTTCCTTTCTCGGGAAAGATCTCGAAGGAGACTCAGCCGGGCCCTTTTAGTACGGGAAGGATTACGGAACGCGATTCTGCGGCAGCGGGTGACGATACAGTTTCGCGGCGTTCTCATGGGTGATCATTCGGATCTCCTCCACGGGTAGATGGCCGATGGTACGGTCGATCACCTGTTGGGTGTCCGGCCAGGTACCGTCTCCGTGCGGATAGTCGGATTCGAACAAGATGTTTTCCACGCCGATCGTGTGTCGGGTCGAGATCGTCGACGGATCGTCGATCATGCAGAACCAGAAGTTTCGTCGCAGCACGTCACTGGGGGAATTGCGCTTGTCGGGCCAGCCCTGCCCATAGCCGGACCGGGCCATGATGTTATCGACGCGATCGATCAGCATCGCGACCCAGCCGATGCCACCTTCGGACATCGCGATCTTGAGCTCCGGGTACTTCGCCGGCCAACCGCTCCACAACCATTCAGCGCAGGCCGATACCGCCATCGGTCCGAATAGAGTCGCCCCGAGTTCCAGCATCGGGGCGCCAGGGGGCATCTCGGCGAAGCCAGATGCACCAATGTGGAGATTCAAAACCGTCTCGGTTTCGGCACAGGCCTGGATGATCGGCTCCCAGTGTCTATCGAAAACCGCGGGGTAACCGAGGCGATGAGGCTGCTCGGGTAGCGTCACCGCGGTAAAGCCCCGCTTCGCATTGCGCCGAATTTCTTCAGCGCCCTTCTCTGGATCCGACAAGAAGGTGATCCCGAGCGGCACGATTCGGTCCGGATACGGGCCATACCACGCGTCGAAAAGCCAGTCGTTCCACGCGCGCACACACGCGAGGCCAAGTTCGGAGTCCTTTGTCTCGGAGAACAGTGTTCCGCCGAAGCCCGTCACTCCCGACGGGAAGTTCACGGATGCGTGAATACCACCGATATCCATGTCCTTGATCCGATCGTGAATCTGGTAGCAGCCGGGACGCACCTCCGAGAAGCGCGCAGGCTCATAGCGATGATCCTCTTTCGGGCGTCCGGCGACGCACATGAATCCGACCTGGAAATAGGGTTGGCCCTCGAACTCCCAGACCTCGTGGCCCTCTTCGGTTTCGATTACGCGGGGAGCCCGGTCCTGAAATTTTCGCGGCAAACGCCCTTCGAAGGTGTCGGGCGGCTCGAGCAGATGGTCGTCGACAGAGATGAAGGTGTACTTCACCTCGCGCGGCTCTGGATCGGGCAACAGCTCGTGGACCATGGGACGCTTGATCCCCAACTTGATGACTCGGACCATCGATCGACTCCTTGGCTCGTGTGAGATTCGAACCGCGTCAACGTCCTGCCGGGACGGGTGCGACTCGAGGATACGCGATGAAGCCGCGGAATGGGGCGAGATCCTTCCGCAACGGACTTTCTGCAACCGGCTTTCCGCAACCGGCTTTCCGCAACCGGCTTTCTGCAACCGGCTTTCCGCAACCGGCTTTCCGCAACCGGCTTTCCGCAACCGGCTTTCCGCAACGGACTTTCTGCAACCGACTTTCCGCAACCGACTTTCCGCAACCGATAGTTCGATGGTCTATCGTCCCGTTTTCTCATCATTCGTTGCGCTTCCGTTCGGCTGCTCGCCGAAGCGTGAAATTTCGAATCAAAGGGAGACAGTCAACCATGCAGGTCAAAGACAGCGTCGCAATCGTCGTTGGTGGAGCTTCGGGCATGGCGCGGGCTACCGCGTTCGACCTCGCCGAAGGGGGAGCGAAGATTGCCATCTTCGACTTGCCCAGTTCCGACGGCGAAAACGTGGCCGCGCAGATTGGAAACGGGACACTGTTCATTCCGCTCGACATCACGAACGACGAGGCGGTCGAAGTCGCAATCGATCGGGTTGTCGACGAGTTCGGCGCGATCCACATCGGAGTGAGCAGGGTCCGCATCCAATCGCCGAGTTTCGTCGGGTCGTCGAACTGAACCTGATCGCGACATTCAACCTGGTGCGACTGTTGGCGGATCGCATGTCCCGCAACGACCCGAACGAAGACGACGAACGGGGAGTGATCATCAACACGGCTTCGATCGCCGCATTCGAGGGACAAATTGGCCAGGTTGCCTACGCGGCCGCGAAAAGTGGCATCGTCGGGATGACGTTCACAGCCGCGCGCGACCTCGGCGGACTGGGCATTCGCGTGCTGGCAATCGCACCGAGCTTGTTCGACACCGGCTTGACGAAGCTGGCTCCCGACGACATGAAAGCGGCGCTCGTCCGAGATGCGGCATTCCCCAAGCGAATGGGCAAGCCGGAAGAGTTCGCACGATTGGCGCGGGCGATCGTCGAGACCCCGATGCTCAACGGCACCACGATCCGTCTGGACGCAGGCCAGCGATTCACACCGCGATAGAGCGGGTCACGCGCCCATCTGACTCATGAGCCACATCATCGGAGAAGCCCGAGCGCGCGCTGCGTCAGTGTCGACATCGCGTTCTTGGTCTGCTCCCACTGCGGGTCGACGCGCTTGCCTCGGCGGTGAAGCGACAAATTGAAACCCGCGATGATCGCGAACTTGTAGGCCGCTAACGCGCGGTACCAAGCGAGGTCCGGCAGATCTGCGCCCCAAGCGCGTTCGTACATCGATACCAGCTCATCCGCGCCCGGCATTCCGACGCCGACCGGGCTGGAGTCGGACCACGCCTTCGCGTCATTGAAGGTCGCGATCCATCCGACATCATTCAGTGTGGATCCGATACCCGCAAGTTCCCAGTCGATCACGGCCAGCAACACGCCATCGAACGAGTAGAACAGGTTCGACCACTGGAAGTCGCCGTGAAAGATCCCGATCGGCGCGTCGGCGGGCAGGCTCGAGAGCAGGCGCTCGCGAAGTTCTGGAACCAATACCAGCCGCTCGGGATCCGCTGCGCGCTCGTAGAAGCGATCCCAGCGTGTGACGTCCTCGGCGAACGGGATCGGGTCGCCGAGGTATGGGGCTGAAGCTCGGTCGACACGATGGATACCGGCCAATGCGATCATCGCCTGCTCGGCCATGCGGCTGCGCTGCGCCGGTTCGAGCTTCGACGCCCAGCCGCCGGGTTGCAGCCGCACGACGTCACCCGCAAGTGCCGGGACAGCGAAGTACGGCCGGCCAAACCATTCCAGGTCGTCGCCAGACCATTTCACGCGACAGTGCGGGACGTCAGTTCCCTCGAGTGCAGCGAGTGCCGCGACCTGACGCAACACGTCGGCCGTGCCCCGCCAATTCACGTTCGGCGGCGGAAGGCGCAAGAACCAGGACTCCGAGCCACCGCGGCTTTGGGCCGTGAATCCGTACGAAAACCCCGCGTGCCCGGGCATCTTGTGTACTCCGGTCGCGATCGCCTGCGGGTCCGCGTAGCGATCGCGAACGAACGGTTCGAGGCGCCGTTCGAGTTCCTCGAGTTCCATGATTTGTGGCCTCCCGCTTGCGCTGTGTTGGAGAACGCCTAACGACCCTTGGGGCGGTACATCTTCAATGGGCGGGGTTCGGTCATCCACTTCGGCCACTGATCCCACGCCGGCCCCGCGTTTACGCCGCCGTCGACTACCAACGCATGACCGGTCACGAACGTCGAGTCATCGCTGGCAAGGTAGAGCGCGGCCTGGGCGATATCTCGTGGCTCACCGAGGCGGCCGATGGGCTGGCTGCGGCCGATGCCCCCGCGCAATTTGTCGAAGGACTCTTCGCCTGCATCGGGGTGACCCGCGGCGAGCGGGGTCGCGATGAAGCCCGGGCAAATACAGTTCACACGAACGCCCTGAGCGCCGAGTTCCAGTGACACCGTCTCGGTCAGCTTGATCACCGCGGCCTTGGCGACGGCGTACAAATGCGGCGATCCACCCCCGATCATCGCGGCGACGCTCGCGGTGCTGATGATGCTCCCGGCCCGCTGTTCTTTCATCACGGGGGCCACGTATTTCATGCCGAGGAAGACCCCCTTGAGCAACACGTCGAATGTGATGTCGTAGTCTTCACTACTCGTCGATTCGATCGGACCAATCGCGCCCCCGAAGCCCGCGTTGTTGAACAGCACGTCGATTCGACCCCAGCGCGACATTGCGGTTTCGACCATCACGCGCACGTCGGTCTCGCGACTGACATCGACTGCCAGAAACGCGGCCGCAGCGCCAATATCGGCAGCCACTTGCTCAGCGTGCTCCGCGCGCATGTCGGTCACCAGGACATTCGCGCCCTCGTCGGCAAACAGCCGAGCCGTCTCGGCCCCGATCCCACTACCGGCCCCGGTAATCACCGCGACCTTCCCCTCCAAGCGTCGACTCATATGCGCCTCTGATTTTCGTTTGAGAGACTGCGAGGGTAGGCAAAGGGAACGAAAACTGCGGACGTCCGTCCGGATTGCGCGGTTCAGGAACGCTTGGTGTAGGATGGCGTTGGAGGTCGCTATGAGCGACGAGACCTATTACCGCGACCATTGGCTCGACATCGATCCCGAGCGCATCGAGGGCTATGAGGAGATGTTCCGCTGGCGCCCTGAAATGGCGGCATTGCTGGCTCCGGCCGAGATCGAACCGGGGCAGACCGTGGTCGACTATGGCTGTGGCCCCGGCATGTTGTCGATCGAATTGGCGCGCAGAGTGGGGAAAAGTGGCCGCATCCACGGCGTCGACATCAACGCGATGTTTGTCGAACGTGCAGCCAAGAACGCCTCGGCCGAGGGCCTCGGCGACCGGATCGCATTTCATCGCATCGAAGCCAGCGAGCTGCCGCTCGAAGACGCGAGCGTCGATCGAATCATCTGCAAGAACGTGCTCGAATACGTAGACGATATCTCTGCCACGTTCCGCGAGTTTCGGCGCGCGCTGAAGCCGGGCGGTCGCGTCCACGCCATCGATAGCGATTGGGGAATGCTGGTCGTCGAGCCGATCGGTGCCGACCGACTGGCGCAGGTGTTTGCCGCTGCCAGCATCGCGTACAAGACGCCGCTGGTGGGACGACAGCTCTACGGCTTGATGCGGGCGGCCGGCTATCAAAACGTGCGCGTCAAAATGCTGGCCGGACCGGACACCAAGGGCCGCGCTGCGCCAATCCTGTTCAACATGGCCAAGTACGCTCGCCATTCTGGCCGAATCGACGAGGCGAGCGTGGCTGCGTTCGTCGACGACGTGCGCGCCGCCATCGAGGCGGAGACGTATTTGCTGGTGTTACCGCAATTCTTGGTAACGGGGATCGCGTAGGAGCAGCAGCTGAGCCTGATCCGAATTTGCACAAACCGATGGATCGGGCAAATTCTTCGAATTCTTCCAATCGCCTGCACGCTAGAGCTGCCGCTCCACCGCGCAGACTCCTAGAGCGACTGCAACGTCTCTGCGAGGATGCGTGCGCCAACCGCGATGGCATTCTCATCCGGGAGCGTAAAGCCGAGGATGAGCTGGCAAGTCTGGGGCGGCATGCAGTAATAGGGAGAAGCGGAATAGACCGCGACTCCCTGATGCAGACACTGCCCGACGACATCTCGGGTGCGGCTTTCCGGAATCGAAGGAAACTCGACCAGTAGGTGAAGTCCAGCGCGACTATCAAAAATTCTCACCTGGTCGCCAAGCGTATCGGTCAACGCAGACAGAAGTACTGCTCGCTTCTTGCCGTACTGGGTTCGCATCCGGCGCAGATGGCGCTCGAACTCGCCGGCCGCAATGAATTGCGCGAGGACTCGTTGTTCGAACGCAGGACTCGCCCAATCGGCCATCCATTTCGCGTTGCGAAACACTTCCGAGAGCCCCGTCGGCACCACGACATAGGCGAGCCGCAGCGCCGGGTCCAGCACCTTCGAAAACGTCCCGACATAAATCACACGCTCGGATCGATCGAGACTCTTCAGTGTCTCGATCGCACGACCCGCGTAGCGAAACTCGCTGTCGTAGTCGTCTTCGATCACGAACGCGCCCGCCCGATCGGCCCATTCGAGCAACGCCATGCGTCGGGCCAACGACATCACGCTGCCCTTCGGAAACTGGTGGGACGGCGTGACGTAGGCCAACCGGCACCGGTCTCGGTCGACCGGCGAAACGGACTCGAGATCGATTCCCTGCTCGTCAACAGCTGCAGCTACGACCTGTGCACCGGCGACCTCGAATGCGCGCCTGGCGCCGATGTAGTGAGGGTCCTCTATCAGCGCAGCGTCGCCCTCATCGAGCAGCAGACGTGAACACAAGTCCAGCACCTGCGCGACGCCTGAAACGATCGCGATGTCGTCCGGACTGCACGCCACACCACGGCTCCGGCGCAAGTACCCGGCCACCTGCTTTCGCAACTTCCAAACACCCGAAGGATCTCCGTAGCTGCGGTTTGGATTGGGCTCACGGGCGAGTTCTCGAGACACACTTCGCCGCCAGGCATCGCTGGACAACACCCGCACACCCGGCACACACGGCATGAAGTCGATCGAAACAGATTCCCGCGAGCCCAGCGCATCGTACACCCGACGCTGGATGTCGGCGGAGACTCGCGCGCCATAGCGCGACATGCGAGGCAACGCGACACCATAGGCTGATTGCCGCCCCGCCGCAGGGCGGCCGTTCGCGGGCGGACCCGACGATCCATCGCGTACCTTTGAAAGTTGTGGCGCCACGTAGATACCGGCGCCAACCCGCGACACCGCGTAGCCCTCGGCGAGCAATTGATCATACGCCGCGATGACGGTGTTCCTAGAGACGGCCAGGTCGTCGGCCAACCAGCGACTCGAGGGCAGTCGGCCGCCCGCCGGCACCCGCCCAGCGAGGATCGCGGCCCGCAGTGAGCGATAGATCTGGCGATAGGCCGGACCTGTGCCGTCCAGGGGCAGGTCCCTGATTGGTATCATCAAATTGTTCATAATTGGACCTTTTAGTAGAACCACTAAAATCCTAGCCTGCCCCCATGACGAATCAACCCGGTGCTCGAACCGTGTATCGAACCTGCACTCTGTGCGAAGCCACCTGTGGCATCACGGTCCGCGTCGAAAATGACGAAGCGACCCGAATTACCGGCGACCGCGACGACCCTTTCTCGCGCGGTCACATCTGCCCGAAGGCGCACGGCCTACTGGACTTGCAAAACGACCCGGACCGCTTGCGCCAGCCCATCCGCCGCACCGCGCGCGGTTGGATGCAGATCAGCTGGGACGAAGCCTACGATCTGGCCGCGGATGGCCTGGCTCGCGTGCGCGACGCGGGCGGAGTGAACGCGATCGGGTTGTACCGCGGCAATCCGACTATACACGACATGGCGTCGTTGATGTACTGGAACGTGATCGGACAGGCGATCCCAACGCGCAACAAATTCTCCGCCGGGTCTGTCGACACCTGGCCTCGCTACGTGCAGGCGGGTTCGATGTTCGGTGGGATGCTGCACATTCCCGTCCCCGACATCGAGCGCACCGATCACCTGCTGATACTCGGCGCGAACCCCGTCGTTTCCAATGGCAGCCTGATGACAGCGCCCGATATCAGGAAGCGGCTGAAGGAAATTAGAGATCGCGGTGGAAAAGTCGTCGTCATCGATCCCCGCCGCACCGAAACAGCCGACATCGCAAGCGAACACCATTTTATCACACCAGGTGGTGACGCCCCATTCGTGCTCGCGATGATCCACACACTGTTCGCCGAAGACCTCGTGAACCTGCGACACTGCGCCGGGTTCTCGCTCGGGTTCGAGGATCTGCCGGATCGGGTCCGCCCCTATTCGCCCGAAGCCGTCGAACGCGCCTGCGGAATCTCCGCCGCCACGACTCGCCGCCTGGCTCGCGAGTTCGCATCGGCTCCGTCAGCGGTTGCCTACGGACGCATGGGGACCTGCTGCCAGGAATTCGGAACACTCGCATGTTGGGCGATCGAACTGTTGAACATCGTCACGGGCAACCTCGACCGTCCAGGTGGTGCGATGTTTACTCGACCAGCCGCCTCACTGGACTTTGCCGTCTCGCTCGGCAAGGGCGGGGTCGAATTCGGGCGCCACACCAGCCGCGCGGGTGGACACGATGAGATCTTCGGCGAATATCCGGTGGTCGCGCTGGCTGAAGAAATCGAAGCGCCGGGCGATGGCCAGATTCGCGCGCTGATGACGATCGCGGGAAACCCGGTCGCGTCGTTTCCAAACTCCCGTAGACTTGCCAGCGCACTGGAATCTCTTGAATTCATGGTCGCGTTGGACTTCTACGTCAACGAGACCACGCGCCACGCGGATCTGATCATCCCGCCAACCGCCCCGCTCGAGCACGCCAGCTACGATGTCGCGTTGAACCACTTCGCGATTCGAAACGTCGCCAAACTCTCGGCCGGCGCGTTGAAATCGACTACCAGGCCCATCTGGCAAACCTTGCTGGAAATATCGAAGCGCCTGATGGGTCTACACGATGTCTCGATCGAGCAGCTCGACGGGTTCGTTCTCGCACAGTTCGCGTCGCAGGCGATTGCAGCGAGCGCATTTGCGGGCGAGATCAGCGCCGATGATGCGCTGAGCGCACTCGGCGACGAACCCGGGCCGCTGCGACTGCTCGACCTGTTGCTTCGTATCGGTCCTTACGGCGATGGCTTCGGTCATCGCGAGGGGGGCCTGACCCTCGAAGCACTGAAGCGTTCCCCGCACGGGTTGGACCTCGGCAGCCTCGAGCCGGCGCTTCCGGCAAAGCTTGCGACTGCGAGTGGAGCCATCGAACTCACGCCTGCGCGCATCACAGCCGACCTGCCCCGCCTCGAAAGCTGGGTCCGAATGCGTTCTGTTGCCGAATGCGACAAACACCCAGCGAAGGGCGAACAGCTGACGCTTATCGGGCGTCGCGACATCCGATCGATGAACTCATGGCTGCACAATCTCCCCAGCCTCGCGAAGGGGAAGTCGCGCTGCACCCTCGCAATTCACCCCGACGACGCTGCACGACTGGGGCTCGAAGACGGTGACCCAGCGCGTGTGACGGGGCGAATCGGACACGTCGAGGTGCCGGTCGAGATCAGCGACCGGCTCATGCCGGGCGTCGTGAGCCTGCCACACGGGTGGGGACACGACCTTCCGGGTACTGAAATGAGAACCGCACGCAAGCGCCCCGGCGTCAACGCCAACCAGATTACCGACGATGCCGCGCTCGATGTTCCCAGCGGCACGAGCGTGCTGAATGGAATCCCCGTGACCGTGGTCGCGCAATCGGCCGGATAATTGATTCCACCGGTATTCGCCTATCCTCCTGCTCCACTGCTGCATACAGCGAGGGGAATATCGATGTTCATCGCGATGAACCGCTTTCGGATCGCCATCGGCCGCGAAGAAGTCTTCGAACAGTTGTGGCGATCGCGCGACTCGCAACTCTCGAGCGTCCCGGGCTTCAAAGAGTTCCATCTCTTGAAGGGCCCCAGCGACGACGAGGCAACGCTGTATGCGTCGCATACGATCTGGGAATCGATCGCCGCGTTCGACGCGTGGCGCGAATCGGACAACTTCAAGAAAGCCCACGCCAAAGCCCGCGCCCCGGAAGGAACCTACCGCGGACATCCGAACTTCGAGGGCTTCGAAGTGGTCTTGTGATCGAGGCCTGACCGCCACTCATTGCGCGGCTGCGGCAAGTGGCCTGTGATGAAATCAGTCGGCAAAAAGCGTCGATTCGTCGATCCACGCGGTCAGGCCCCGGGGCTCGGTCAGTTCTCCAAGCCACAGCGCACGTAGCAATCGGGGCACCACCAACGCATCGAGGTCGCGCGGATCGACCTCGCCGCGCCTTTGGCGCGGCAACTTCACGAACACAGGAACGGCACCCGCCGCGTGTCGATCGTACCCATCGCGCCCACGCCAGCCGTGATCAGAACTCACCACTACGGCCGTGTCTTGCCACATCCCCGCAGCCCGCATGGCATCGGTGATTTCGGCGAGGGTCCGGTCCGCCAGGGCCAGGTTGTCGCGATAGCCGATTCCTGGCCGGAACCGGGTGAGCTCGCCCTGTTCGGCGTCGAATATCGGCGGGTCGTGAGGCACCCCGAGATGAATCGCAACGAAGTCGAGACCCGGATCGGCGGCGCCCGTGCGGGCCTGCTCCACGAGATGGCGGTGTGTGGCCAAGTAGACGGAGCGCCGCCAGAGCGGTGTCAGCGCGCGCCACTGGGCGCCAAGCACGTCCGCCACGCTGCGTGGCTGCCAGCCGCGAGTCACCGCAAACGACCCACTCGAACAGCTTTGCGCGACATCAGCGAACAGACGGCAGTAGGGGTGATAGAAGCCCACCAACCCAACCCTGGCACCGGACGCGTAGGCCTGCCGGAACAGATGCGGCTGTTGTGTGAGCGGGCGCCAGCCCGGCCGGCCCTCTAGCTCCACGTCGAGCTGCGACGCGCCCCGCGGGCGCGCTTTCACCACCCGCTCGCCGAGCCACAACGAAGGCATGGCCTCGATCGTGTGGCCCCTCGGCGGGCTCACCCGGGAATAGAAGTTGGCCTCGTTGCGAAGCGCCTCGAACGCCGGAGTCTCGGCGCGTCCGTAGCGTTGGTCGAACAGCATGCGTCCGTCCAATTCATCGAACACGATCCAAACGACGCGCTGAAGGCTGCGCGACGGCGGACGCGGGATTGCGGCTCGAGGTGCCAACGCGGAAGCAAGGCTTGGCTGCGGCGAGTAAGGCGAGGCACACCAAACGGCTTGCACAGCGTTAGTCAGGCACAAGGGCGAGACGACCAACACGACGAGTTCGACCCCGGCCGCGAGCTTCCGAGGCGCCCGCAGTGCGACGACGACCAGCAGGCTGGACGCAGCCGCCAACGCTGCGGTGCCAACGCTTCCCGCCGTGTCGAGGGTGAGGCCGAGCTGCACCCGCAAGAAATTCAGCGGGTTCACGCCCAACAGGCCCCAGACCGACAACCTCAGCCAGACGCCGCCCACCCTGTCGGTTTCGACCACCCGCAACACAGCGAAAATTCCTGCGGCCAGCACCAGCCAGCTCACCAGCAACCAGCCGAAGTCGGCCCGACTGGGAACTGGCGTGAAGTAGAGCTGGTCCTCTCCCAAGTAGAGCAGCTCGTTCCAGACCGGCAGCAGGTTCAGGTTCGCCGCCGACAGCGCCAACAGCATCCGTCGACGCGTCAAGTATCGCACGACACTTCGCGCAGGAGCTCGTGGGAATAAAACACGGCCTGAGAGTAGGGGGTTCGGTGCGACCGGGCCCTGCCGGGTGATTGGGATGTCAATCTCTGGGTTTGGATCAAGTGCCGGCGAACAACGCCTCACAGCCGGTTCCTTCGAGCCAACCGTCGACCGCCCCTCGATCGTCCGCGGACAAAACCGCGCGTTGCTCCCGCAGCCACTCCAGGCACTTCGCCTGGTATGGGAACGGCTGTTGCACCCACGGCTTACCCTCCACCGTGCACTCGACCTGGTCGGCACCTCGCGACACTGCGTCTGCATTGGCCAGCATCACCGGCGTGTAGCCGCGTCCCGCCTCGACCAAGACTTCGCGCAGCGACTCCGCCACGTCAGCGCGGGAGATCCAGCCATCCTCTTCGACTTCGAGCCCCGAAAGGTCTTCCATGAATTCGACCCACGCGACCACGCGCGGAGCCTCTTCGAGCGTAACTGCGGCCGGTGTCGGGTCGAACAGCGCGAGCTGGGTCAACTGTCCGAGCGTGCCGAAATCCGATGCGCCGGGCCGACGGCCCATCAGATAGGGGTGTCGAATCAGATGCGCGTCGAACGCGCGCAGGAAGCGTCGATAGCTCTCTTCGATGACGGGTCCGGTGGTTTCGTTCGAGCCCACCACGTACAGCCGGCCAATCTGGCGCTCCGCGATCATTTTCGAAATCGGCCCGAGTTCCTCCTGCGATACGTCGACGCGCTGCCACAACGGCAAGATGGCTGCCGCCTTGTCGACGTCCGCTTGGTAGGCCCAGCGGTAGTGGAACATCGCTTTGGTGACCCACTCGTCGGCAAAGTCTTCGAGCAGGTAGTCGACGAACGCAACCGCCGGGTCAGACGGAACGACCTCACGACCGTCGAACTCTGCTTCGAACCTCCGGATCAGCGGGGTCGAATCCACCACCGCTACTTCCTTTCCGTCTGCGTCGGGCAGGTAGAACGTCGGGAGCAAGTGTACCTTGGGTCGAGGCAAACCGGCCGCAGCAGCGGCCCCCTGCCCGAATACCCGGTACTCGATGCGCCGGTAGCGCAACAGCGCGCGCATCTTTCGCGTGTAGGGAGAACCGGGAGCTCCGAGAAATCTCAGAGGAGTCGCGAGAGGAGTCATGTTTCGGTCGCCCCTGTTGGTGATGTGCGATGCTGATCCCTGGTCCAGACCATCGGCGAAATGAACCGGAGCGCTGACGTGCGATCTATTGTCATGGACAATGCCACTAAATGCAAGGCCAAGTGATAGGCTGCCGTGATGCCCCAGCAGCGGATCTTCTCCAACGCGAACGTTCTGACCGTCGACCCGCAAGACCGCGTCGTCGATGCGGTCGGCGTGGTCGACGGTCGCATTGTGGCACTCGGCAGCCTCCGCGAAGTGCGAGCCGCCCTACCCCACGCGACACCGGTGGATCTCGGCGGACATACGCTGATCCCGGGCTTCGTCGATGCACACAGTCACCTGATCATGAGTGGAGAACTGGCCACACTGAATGTCGACCTGAACTCTCCACCGATCGGTGAGGTGCTCTCGATCGACGATGTGGTCACGCGGTTGTCCGCACGCGCCGAAATCACCGAGCCCGGAGCTTGGGTGGTCGGTCAGGGCTACGACGACACGCTGATGGCCGAAAACCGGCACCCGACGCGTGCCGATCTCGATACTGTGTCGCGCGACCACCCAGTCGTCGCGCGACACATTTCTGGACACTTCGCAGCGGTCAACAGTCGCGCACTCGAGATCGCCGAGATAGGACGCGACACACAGGCGCCAACCGGTGGCGTGATTCGCAAGGACGCGGACGGCGAAGTCGACGGCGTACTGGAAGAATCGGCGATGTTTGCGGTGCTGGCCCGCGTGCCGAAGCGCTCGAATGAAGAACGCTTCGCCGCAATCTCATACGCGGCCGAACACTACGCCCGACAGGGCGTCACGACAGCGCAAAACGGCTTCACGTTGGGTTACGAACTCCAAGATCTCGATGCGGCCATCGCAGACGGCATCGTTCCAATTCGCGTGGTCGCCTGGCCAGGCCTCGGCGTGATGCGCCAGCTCGAATCGGGGGGCCTGTCCATCGAGGCCTCGCCGGATCGACTGACGATCGGTGCCATCAAGCTGTTCGCGGACGGGTCGATCCAGGGCTACACGGGGCATCTTTGTAGCCCGTATCACGTCCCATTCAAGGGGCAGCACGAGTACCGGGGTTATGCGGCGATGTCGCGCGACGAACTCACCCGGCAGGTCAGCGAGATCTACTCGGCCGGGAGACAGGTCGCTGTACACGTCAATGGTGACGCGGCCATCGATGACTTCCTGTTCGCTGTCGATGCCGCGCAGCGCGCTCATCCGCGCACCGATGCGCGCCCCATCGCGGTCCACGCACAGATGACCCGCGAAGACCAGCTCGATGAGATGCAACGACTCGGCGTCGTGCCGTCGTTTTTTACCCTGCACACCTACTACTGGGGCGACCGCCACCGGGAAATCTTTCTCGGGCCAGACCGCGCCGCCCGGATCAGCCCCGCCCGGTCGGCGCTGGCGCGCGGCATGCGGTTGACGATCCATACCGATGCGCCGGTGGTACCGATGACGCCCATGCTACTGATGTGGTCGGCGGTCAACCGCGAAACCACCAGCGGCGAAACGCTCGGCCCCGAACAGTGCCTGACACCGCTGCAGGCGCTGCGTGCGATGACAATCGACGCTGCGTGGCAGCTCCACCTCGAGGACACACGGGGCTCGATCGAGGTCGGAAAATTCGCCGACTTTGCAGTACTCGATGCGAATCCGCTCGCCGACCCGAGCGCAATCCGCGACATCGAAGTACTGTCAACCTACGTCGGTGGCGAGCGCGTCTGAAGCGAGGGAAAGAGTGAGTCGAGCGAGTCGAGCGAGTCGAGCGAGTCGAGCGAGGAGAGCGAGGCGAGCGAGGCGAGCGAGAGAGCAAGGAGAGCAAGGAGAGCAAGGCGAGCGAGGAGAGCAAGGAGACCAAAATGAGTACCGTGCGTGAAGATACCAGTGCTCGCGACACGCGTGCAGTCAGCCAGAGCCGACTCACCGACGCGATGATCGAACACTACTGGGAGTACGGTTATGCGCTGGTGCCGGGTCTATTCGACCGCGCGCGCATCCAAGGCTACCTCGAGCGTTTCTGCGGACTCGTCGACGGGACGATTCCGCCGGCGGACAACATGCTCATCATGCGCGACGTGATGGTCGCCAAGGGCGCAGTCCACGCACGCAACCGCGCCGAAGAGATTGCCAAGATCCAGGATTTCGAGAGCGACGAGGTGCTCTGGTCGTACGTGACTGATCAACGCCTGCTCGACTGCGTCGATCGACTCATCGGCCGCGATCTGTTCACGCTACACACGATGCTGATCAACAAGCCACCGAACGTCGATGGCCGGCACCCGCTCCACCAGGACCTGTTGTATTTCCCATTCCGCCCAGCCGACAAGATCGTCGCCGGCTGGACCGCGCTCGAGCGCATCACCCAACAGAACGGCTGCCTGACGGTAGTGCCGGGTTCGCACAAGAACGGGTTGCTCAAGCACGAGAACCCCGAATGGGAGCATCTGAACGCTGCGTATTTCGGTGCCGAGGGCGTGGGCGCCGAAACCGAACGGGTCTACGTGGAGATGGAGCCAGGAGACACGATCCTGTTCCATCCCATCACGCTGCACGGCTCCGGACGCAACAAGACGCAGGGCTTCCGCCGCGCGATCTCTGCCCATTTCGCCAGCACCGAGTGCCAGTGGGAGTGGAACCTGCAGCGCTTCGACCAGCGCAAGTACAAGATCGTGCGCGGCGAAGGTGCCGGGACCCATTGGAACGGTTCGCGCAAGGATGGCCAGGGTTCCGTTGATCCGCTCGCGTATTTTCCGAGGCTCGACAAACTGAAGAGGGCCCGGCGCGGTCGGAGTTAGCAACAGCATGGAAGTGCTCGCCGGAATCCGCGTGCTGGATGTCACCAGCGGCCCGGTCGGTGGGCTCGCATCCATGGTACTGGCGGACTTCGGGGCCGATGTCATCAAGATCGAATGCCCGGCCGGCGACCGGTTCCGCGCACAGCCAGCCGCCGCGTTCTGGCTCCGGGGGAAACGCAGCGTTGCGTTGGACTTGGCGACTGCCGTCGATCGCGAAACGCTCGCAGGACTCGTCGATCGCTGCGATGTAATCGCCGTATCCGGGACCCAACGCGCCCTCGACTCGTTCGGCATCGATTGGGAAACCGTTTCCCGCCGCAACGCGTCGATTGTCCACTGCCACATTACGGCTTTCGGCGCGGCGGGTCCCTACGCAGCGCTTCCGGGATATGAGGGGCTGGTCGCCGCACACAGTGGCCGAATGGAAGCGTTCGCCGGCCAAGCGCGCCGCGAGGGGCCGGTCTTCGCCGCACTGCCCGTCGGCTCGCACGCCGCCTCGCTGGGGGCGGTGCAGGGAATTCTGGCTGCGCTTTTCTCCCGCGAACGCGATGGCGGCTGCCAGCGAGTCGAGACCAGCTTGCTGCGCGGAATGCTTCCGTATGACCTGGCCTCGCTGTTGATCGTCCAACTCGAAAAAAACTGGCCCGGCGAAATTCCGGATCCCAAGAAGGTCGGTGGCGGCATGCCAACGCTCAACTACCACCCCGTGATGGCCGCCGACGGCCGCTGGATCCAGCTCGGGAACCTGCTCGAACACCATTTGTACGGATTCCTCGAAGCCACCGACCTGCTACCCGAATTGCTGGCCGAGGAGCGCTTCCAAAGCCCGCCAGCGACCTGGTCACGCGAAGCAATCGAGGTGGCGCGAGACCGGATCCTGGGCCGAATCCGCGAACGCAACGCCGACGAGTGGATGGAAATCTTTCGCGCCCACGGCAATGTCGTCGCCGAAACCTATCGATCCGCCCAAGAAGCGCTCGAACACCCCGATCTGGTCGGAAACGGCGATGTGATCGAGCGCGAGCACCCGGGCTTGGGTCTCGTGCGGCAACTCGGCGTGCTGGCTCGCCTCGACCGGACCGAGGGCCGGCCTGGCCGACTGCCACCCGGCATTGGCGAACACACGGAAGCGGCCATCAACGAATGGAGCAACGCGCCCAACAGACCACGCGCTGCAGCTGCGGGGGCCGCTTCTGGCCGACCCCTCGAAGGCGTGACCGTTCTCGAAGTCGCAACCATCATCGCTGCTCCGCTCGCGACCACGATGCTCGCAGACCTCGGTGCACGGGTCATCAAGGTGGAGGCGATCGGGGGCGACCCGTACCGACACCTGCTCGCCAGAGGGCTCTTGGCCGTCAAGACCAACGGCGGCAAGGAAAGCATCTGTGTCGATCTGAAGACCGAATCGGGCCGCGCGATCCTGCGCGAGCTCGCGGCCCGCGCCGATGTACTGGTCCACAACTTCCGCCCGGGCGTCCCCGAACGGCTCGGCCTCGGGTACGAACAGCTCCGCGAGCTGCGGCCCGAACTCATCTGGGTCGCAGCGACCGGCTACGGCCCCGATGCGCCCGGCTCCAATCGACCCTGCGCCCACCCCGTGGCCGGGGCCGCGATGGGGGGCGTGGTGTTCCAAGCGGGCGCCGGGATGCCGCCCAGCGACTGCGAGGGCATCGAAGCGATTCGCGACGCCGCCCGGCGCTTGATGCGCGCCAACGAGGCCAACCCAGACCCCAACACTTCCGTGGTACTCGCCTCTGCGGTACTGCTCGGCTTGTTGGCGCGTGCGCGGTATGGGATCGGCCAGCGAATCTCGGTCAACATGATGACCGCCAACGCGTACGCGAATGCGGACGACATGCTCAGCTATGCGGACAAGCCCGACCGGCCCACAGTCGATGCTGAACTGCACGGGCTCGGCGCGTGCTACCGGCTGTATGAGGCTGAGAAAGGTTGGATCTTTCTCGCCATCGGCACCGATGTCGAGTGGAGGCGTTTCGTTGCCGCGGTCGAACACCCGTCGCTCGCGAGCGACTCGCGTTTCGAATCTGCCGAAGCTCGCCAATCGAACGACGCGGTGCTCGCGGAGACACTCGAGGGGTTGTTCGCCAGTCGCGGCGCGGACGCCTGGGAGCGGCTGTTGGTCCCGTCGCGGGTTGGATGTGTTCGCGTTGCGAACCACCCAGGCGTGTTTCTGATGAGCCGCCCCGACCTCACAGCCGAAGTCGAACACCTGCGCTTCGGCAACACGCGGCGCTGGGGACCACTGGTCATCTGCAATGGCGGCAATGCTGCACTCGGCGCCGGCGTCCTCGCGGGTCAACACACCGACGTGCTGCTCTCGGAACTGGGATTTTCGACAAGCGAGATCGAACGGCTGCGCGCGTCGAAAGCGGTCGGGTCGGAGACCGTCTGACTCAGCGCCGCGCATCCAATCCCCGCTTGCTGGCGCCCCTTGCCAGAGTTGACACTGAAATGACGCTGGAACCGACGATCTATTTTTTCGGCTGGATGTCGAAGCGGCCAAAGGAGATACCGACATCAACACCCCGGCCTGTACCGGCGAGGGCCAAGGAGATCTCGCCCTTGGTCAGTGCCTGCGCGCCCACAGCCTTGGAGGCGCCCGCGTGGGCCTCGGCTTGCGCGAAGCTGCCGTAGATTTCTTTGATGTCGCGGACCGCAGAGAACTGGCCCTTACCGCCGATGATCTCGGACTTGCCGACTGTGAAGCCGCCCCCCCAGC
>JAQBGU010000100.1:0-4271 GCA_032128375.1 Deltaproteobacteria bacterium
CCATCACCGGGCACTTGCTTGCGGTATTTTCTGACAAGGGGGGTCCTCCTGATGTTCGTTGTTATGTTCGCTGTTGATGACGGTGCGTGCGGTGCTCTGTTGGTGTCGTTGTTGGTCGCTCGTGTACGGGACGGGCGGGTCTGCGCTTTCAGTCTCCGGCCGAAACCGGAGACACCGTGAGACACTCGGGACAGCGGCCCCAGTAGACCACTTCGGCCTCATCGATCTCGTAATCCGAGTCGGCGGCGGCGGTCAAGCAAGGGGTGACACCGACCGCGCAGTCGACGTCGACCATCCGTCCGCAGCTGCGGCAGATCAAGTGGTGATGGTTGTCTCCGACCCGGTCCTCGAAACGGGCTGGTGAACCGGCGGGCTGGATGCGCCGGATCAGGCCCTTTTCGGCCAGCATCCCGAGGGCGTCGTACACCGCCTGGCGGGAGATGGCGCCGATCTCAGACCGGACCACCTCGGCGACGTCGTCCGCCGTGCCGTGGGGCCGACCCGATACCGCCCGCAGCACGGCCAAGCGCTGGGCCGTGATCTGGACACCGTGTTCGCGAAGGAGGCTGGCTGCGTCGCTGGACGGGTGCATGGACATGATCGCACCATGTGCCCACTTTTGGACAGTGTCAAGAATTATTCGCGGGACGTAGACCGCATGTTTCCGTAGGTATCCTGCTCGTCCAGCCAGGGGGCAACTTCGGCGGATCTATCGGGAGACCTCGACGAGCCACGGGGTCGCCGCCCGTCACATCTTGGAGTTTTTGTCCCAGCATTCAGCGGAATCCCGCGGATCGGCTCGGTGTGCGCGGATCTCAGCGAGCCACCGCTACCCTGTAGGCCCCCTGGATCCTATGGGTCTCAGGGGGCCTTTGTTGGTGTGGCGCGCGACTGGGGATCCACTAGGATTTGCTCCGACCCGGAAACAATGGTAGGGCGGAGCGGCCGATGCCCAACCTCGACAGGGGCAGCAAGACGTACCGGAACCTGAAGGATGCCTTCGGGATCGAGTCCGAGGCGAGCTGCAGGCACCTCTATTTCGCGCGCCAGGCGGACAGTGAGGGCTACACCGACGTCGGGGGATTCTTGCGGGACAGGGCCGAGGCCGAGATGGATCACGCCCACGGTCACCTGGACCACGCCAAGGCCGTGGACAATCCGGCCACCGAGAGTCCCATCGGGAGCACCTCGGACAACCTGGGGGTCGCGGTCGCCGAGGACACCTACGCGTACACCAAGATGTATCCGGGCATGGCTCGCGTCGCGCGCGACGAGGGCTTCACCGACGTCGCCGAATGGTTCGAGACACTCGCCAAGGCCGCAAAGTCCCACGCGGGACGCTTCCAGAAAGCGCTCGACAAGCTCTCCGAGCTGTGAGCGCGCGATCGAGGGCGGTCATCGCTGGGTTCGATCACCCTCTGGGTAGCTCGCTGTCGCGTGGCGCGGGATTCACTGTCCGGAGAAGCATGCCTGCGCTCAGACGCCCTGCCTCTTCTCCATCAGGAAGTTGTCGTAGACGAGCGCCGCGAGAATCCCACCGATTACAGGACCGATCCAGTACACGAGATGACCGGACCACGAACCGCTCACGCTGTCTCTCTAGGGACGTCGCTGTTCATGTCCTGCTGGCTTTGATGATTCCCCGCGATTCCGCGGGGTCTTGGCCGTCAAGCCCGCGCGTATCCGAACCGGAGACTGTGGGCTCCGGGCATCGAAGACACCGCTGCCGGTGTTTTTCTCTGTTGCCAAGTCGGGCGGTTCGGATTCGCCGAACAGTACTGAGAGTTCGAATTCTACTTGCTCCGCCAGCTAGTCCGCGTCATCGGAGACGATGACGCCGGAACGCGAGAGGCCCCCCGAAACCCCGTGTCTTCGCGGGGTTTCGGGGTATGGGCCTCGCGAACCCGAACCAGAGACTGTGGGTTCCGGGCGCCGATGACGCAGCAGCCCGTATTTTTCTCTGTTGCCAAGTTGGGCGGTTCGGATTCGCTCTTGATTCGCCCATACAGACCGTTTCCTCCGATCAATCAAGGCGGAGCGGCTGGCGCAGATCGACCTGCGCTACGTGATCGGTGCCGATCCTCTCCCCCATCAACAGACGGCTACGAAGCGCACGGCACGGCAGAGCAACCGCAATGACTGAAGTCCAGAATGCTGTGAAAAGGAAGCAGTGCTATGTCCCGGTCGCGGCCGTCCGTTCGTCATCGGGGTCGAATTGGGTGATGCGGATATCGGCGTCCGGAAAGCGCGCAACGAGTTCCAGATTGCCACCCAGCGCATGCACGTACTCCGCAAGCTTGCTGAGAAGGACATCGTGACGGCCTTCGAGCTGCGAAATCGCTCCTTGCGTGACCTCCATCCACTCTGCCAGCTGCGTCTGGGTTCCGGCCTAGAAGACACCGGCCACCCTCAACAAGAAGCTCGTAACGCCCACGGTTCTCGATGCGATCGTGAAAAAGGTGAACGAGGAGCTGCGGCTGCGGAAAGGCTTGCGAACTTCGGCTCTGCTTGCGTCAGAAGGAGTCGGACATCGGAGAATTTCCCTGTACTTTCCCTGTAGAGCAGGGACCTGACCGCAGAGACGAGTTCGCACCAGACTGCCCCCTCCGCCATTCGGTCTGGGGTTGCGGAGACTTCGGGCGCACACCCGGGAACGGTCCGAGAACCTACGGCGGTGCGTCGAGCTAGCTCGCCCTCGCGAGCCGTCGAACCTTGATTTTCTTTGCTGATCGCTCGGCCAGAGCCAAGTCGTGAGCCATTTGCATCCGGAGCCAGGCGGCGGCCGAACTCCCGATCCCCTTTTCCAGCCGGATCGCCATTTCGGTCGTGATGCTCGCGCGGCCGTTGAGAATCTGTGAGAGCGTCTTGCGCGAGACTCCGAGCCCCTCCGCTGCCGCAGTGACCGTGAGCCCGAGCCCGTTCTCGATCGCGTCCCGGACGATCTCTCCCGGGTGAGGAGGATTCTTCATTGCCATCAGTGGTAGTCCTCATAGTTTACGTCGGTTGCGTTGTTGTTCTCGAACCGGAACGTCACGCGCCAGTTCCCCGAGACCGACACGGACCACTCGCCCTTCCGCACCCCCTTGAGGGGATGAAGACGCCACCCCGCGACGTCCATATCGTTTGGCAATTCAGCCGCATCGAGTGCTGCAAGGATCAGTCGAAGTCTCGCGACATGGCCACGGTTCAACTCTCGATTGGTCCCGTCCTGGTACAGTTTTCGGAGCCCGCGGTGACGGATTCGTTGGATCTCGGTCCGAGCTACTGTAACCCGTAACGTTACAGGTATCAACAGCAGAGCTGTCGGTCCTCATTTTCGGTGCGCCACGATATTGCTGGCTTTTCCCCTCCTGGATCTCGCTCAGTCAACCGCTCATGGTACGGCAACCTCGGGCGGAGAATCAGTCTGTGTTTCGGCGGAGAGATCACGCAGGATCTCACCTCGATGCGAGCCCTTCTCCTCATCTCGGTGCTTCTTCGCTGCTGCGCCGCCTTCTTCCGAAGTCGGAATCAGCAAGCGGTCGTCGAGCTTGCTCTGCGCCAGCAGCTCGCAACGTACGCTCAGACGGGATCGAAGCCCAGGCTCACGCCTCTGGATCGCAGCTTCTGGGTAGTGCCATTCCGGTTCGGGTCGCACTGGAGAGACACCCTCGTCATCGTCAAGCCGGACACCGTGATTCGCTGGCACCGCAAGGGGTTCCGCCTGTATTGGCGGGCCATTTCGAAGCGTGGTCCAGGGCGGCCGCCGATCCCTGAGGAGTTGAATGTACTCATTCGTCGACTGGCAGACGAAAATGGCTGGCGTGCTCGGAAGATTCACAGCGAGCTCGAGAAGCTCGGCTTCACAGTCGGCCTCGCAACCGTCTGGCGTGATCTCCCGAAGAGGGCACCCGATCCAGGCAAGCAGCAGCGATGGATGACCTTCCTTTTCAATCACAAGGAAGCAATCGCGGCGATGGACTTCTTCGTGGTCCCGACTGTGGGATTAGACTTCTCTCTGTGTGGTTCGTGATCGATCATGGACGACGTCGGATCATCCATTTCAATGTTGCGATAAATCCAACGGCCCAGTGGGTGATGCAACAACTTCGCGAGGCGTTTCCAGATGATTCAGCGCCGCGCTACTTGATATTCGACAACGACTCGATCTTCTCCGACAAGGTGGCTGAAACGATCTCGAGTCTTGGCATGGAACCGAAGCGCACCGCATTTCGAAGTCCATGGTCGCGCCATAGAGGAGCGACTGTCACCCGGCGCAAACGTTGTCGGAC
>JAQBGU010000101.1:0-28037 GCA_032128375.1 Deltaproteobacteria bacterium
CTGTCCGGCCGATGCGGTGTGTATAGGCGTCCGGCGTGGTCGGAACGTCAAAGTTGATAACGTGCGAGACGTTCGCTACGTCAACGCCGCGCGCCGCGATGTCCGTTGCTACCAAGACCTTAAATTGGCCGCGGCGAAAACCGTTCATCGCCCGGTCGCGCTGCGCCTGGGACATGTTGCCCTGGAGCCCGACTGCGCGGTGGCCCGATTTGTCGAGCTGCTCGGCGAGGCGCCGCGCTCGGTGTTTGGTGCGCGTGAAGACGATCGCCGAATTGAAGCCGTCTGACTCGAGAATGTGATTGAGCAGATTGCGCTTGTTCGTCTCGGGCACTGGATACAGCGCGTGATCGATCGTGTCTGCGGGTCCCGAGCCTGCGAGTTCGACGACGTGCGGGTCGTGCAGCAGTTCGTCGGCCAAGCCTCGGATCTCCCGCGGCATGGTCGCGGAGAACAGCAGGTTCTGGCGATCTTTGGGTAGCGCCGCAAGGATGCGTCGGATATCCGGCAAGAAGCCCATGTCGAACATGTGGTCGGCCTCATCGAGCACGAGCGTCTCGATGCTGTCGAGTCGCACGACCCTCTGCCGCATCAAGTCGAGCAGGCGTCCGGGGCAGGCCACCACCACTTCAGGGCGGCGGCGCAGCGCATCGATCTGGGTACGCATGGACACTCCACCGAACACGCGGGTCGTCTTCAGCCGCGTGAACTTGGCGAGTAGCTGGATTTCGGCGTCGATCTGGGTTGCCAGCTCGCGTGTCGGTGCCAGCACGAGTGCACGCGGTCCGGGCTTGCGTTCATCGAGCAGCCGATCGAGGAGAGGCAACGCGAACGCAGCCGTTTTGCCGGTGCCGGTCTGTGCGAGGCCAAGTACGTCAGCCCCTTCGAGGGCTGCGGGAATGGTTTCGGCTTGGATGGGTCGCGGCTCGACGAACCCCGCGGCACGCACGCCGCGCTCGAGGTCAGGGTGAAGCTCGAACAGGTCGAAGCCAGTAGCAGTAGTAACAGGTTGTGATGCAGACATGTAGTTAGATTGATCTCCCCCGCGCGGCACGCCATGGCGTGCACCCCGCGGGTGATGGTCCTGACCCGCACAACAGTAGTGGGTAAGAAGGGAATTGGCGGCGCGACCGAGAATGGGTCCTGTTGCTCGCCGCTGCTGGGCAGGAATGCCCAGCGAGATGTGGTGTGGTTTAGCTGCTTCGCGACGTCCCCGCCAGTGGGGACCTGCGACTTCATTCCATTCGGCCGCTGGTGCCGCGAGCTGGAGCGATTATTTGCGGTATGAATTCGTTGGAATTCACGCTACTTCGAGCGGCCATCACGGCCCAGCTACGTGGCCATCGCCTCGACCCCTGCCGGGCGTGCGTTCCAGCCACGCCACGTACGCCGCCAGACGGGGCATCTGGTCGCCAATCAAACCCAGCCGACCCGACATTGCGCGGCAATGGCCCAGCATGATGTCCGCGGCACTGAAGCTGCCGATCAAGTCGTCCTTTGCTTGCGAACTACTCATGGGTGAGCAGCCACAAATGGGCTCGGGTTCCCGCAGACGGGTTTGCGAACTTGCCGCGCCCGATGGCGGCGCGGCCGGGGATTGCACGGGGATGCGAAGTGCCGCCTTCGCCCGGCCGGGCCAATCTGGTGAAGGCGGGGGGAGCCGCGATCACGACGTGCGAACGCTTGGGAACTTCAGCTCGTGGCGATGAGTTGGGCCGACGAGCGCAGCAGTTGACGGCCTGTCGAGCCGATAGCCTACTGCGCACGAACCTCGAATCATCCGGAGCTGAGCGAAGATGGCGAGTTTTGTACTGGTCCACGGGGCATGGCACGGTGCCTGGTGTTGGGAGCGCGTAATCCCCTCAATGCAAGCGGCGGGCCATGAAGTGGTCGCGATCGATCTGCCCGCTCACGGTGCCGATCGCAGCGCACCGTGGAGCGCCACGCTGCGGAGCTATTCAGAGTGCATCGTCAGCGCGGCGCGTGGGCTCTCGCAGAAGCCCTTCGTGGTGGGACACAGCATGGGCGGTATCGCGATCACCGATGCAGCCGGATCCCAACCGGAAGCGTTCGCCGGGCTTGTCTACTTGTGTGCATTTATTCCGCGCATGGGTGACTCACTGTTGAAACTTGGGCGACAAGATCCAAACAGCCGCGTCGCCCGCAGTCTCCTGCCGGGTCTGGCGGGGCTTCGCATCCGAACCGGGCGAGCACAGTCCGTCTTCTACAACACCTGCAGTGCAGGCGATGCCGCCTGGGCGATCGGCCGGCTCGAGCCGGACCCGGTACGGCCGATGTTGGCCCGACTCGATCGAGAAGCGCCCGTCGAGCTTCCGCGCGCTTGCATCGTGTGCACCGAGGATCGGGCCATCTCGTTCGATTATCAATGCGAAATGGCGGCGCGCGGATGCATCCGCCGCGTAATCACGATGAAAACGGATCACTCGCCCTTTCTATCGGCTCCTCGAGAGTTGGCTGATCGGCTTGGGGAGATGGCCAAATAATTGATCGCCTAGAGGGATCGCTGACGCGTAGAGCCGTCGTTCGCCTTTTTCTACTGGTGGGCTGCGAGTGGTCTGTGATATATGCCCGGTGCCATGGCGGGCTCATCTCCAAAAAAGACCGGTCAACTCCCGAGCGCTGCGCCCCGGTTCGATCCTCGAAGGGACCGAGGCGGATCGTGACGGCTGTCGACGCGTTCGAGTTGGAAGACCGGGGCCCCGCAAAGCGTGAGTTTCTGGCGGACGTCCTGGCCGGAATGCGAAAGCGCAAACGCGCGCTGCCGTGCAAGTACTTTTATGACGCCATCGGATCCAAACTCTTCGATGAGATATGCGAACTCGAAGAGTACTACCCGACGCGTACCGAGCGGCGCATCATGGAAAACAATGCCGTGGAAATCGCCGCCCAGATCGGGAGTGGCGTCCGGCTCGTCGAGTATGGCAGTGGCAGCAGCACCAAGACGCGGATCCTGCTCGATCATCTCGATGCGCCTGCTGCATATGTCCCGGTAGACATCTCGCACGAACACCTACAAGGCACGGCGGATCTGCTGAGTGTCGTGTACCGCGACATCGAGATCCTGCCGGTATGCGCCGATTTCACCGAGCGCTTCGAGTTGCCCTCACCTACTCGGAAGCCGACTCACACTGCAGTGTACTTTCCAGGTTCGACAATCGGGAATCTCGAGCCCAGCGATGCGATCGCGCTACTCGCGCAGATTACGTCGCTTTGTGGCAAGGGGGGTGGGCTCGTCATCGGAGTTGATCTGCAAAAAGATGTCTCGGTTCTGGAAGCCGCCTACAACGACGCTGCTGGCGTGACGGCGCGTTTCAACTTGAATCTGCTCCACCGAATCAACCGCGAACTCGGAGCAGATTTCAAGCTCGGCCAGTACGCGCACTCGGCGCATTACAACGAGGACCTCGGCCGGATCGAGATCTCCCTCGTGAGTCAGACTGAACAGCGCGTAACCATCGAAGAAGAGACGTTTGAAGTCGCACGTGGCGAGGCCATCTGGACGGAATTCTCGCACAAGTACACAATCGAAGGATTCGCCGCCCTCGCAGCAGCAGCGGGTTTGGCGCTCCACCGATACTGGACCGACGCGCGGCAGTGGTTTGGGGTGCTGCACTTCGTTACAGCGAGTTGATCGAGCCGGGTCCGTGGCGTTCCTCGAACTATCCAATGTGTCGAAAAAATACGGTGAGTTGACGGCCGTCCATCCGCTGGATCTCGATGTTGAATCGCACAAGACCTGCGCGCTGATCGGCCCAAGTGGCTGCGGTAAGTCCACCGTGCTGAAGCTCGCGATTGGACTCCTCCGGGCGGACACCGGAACCGTTCGTGTAGATGGCGAGCATCTCGCAGAATCCAACGTCTTGAAGCTGCGCCAACGCATCGGTTACGTGATCCAGGACGGCGGACTCTTCCCGCACATGACCACGCGACAAAACACCTGCGTGATGGCGCAATTTCTCGCATGGGACAACAACCGCATCGAAGCCCGTCTCGAATGGCTCTCGGACCTCGTGCGTCTGCCGAAAGATGCCATGAGCCGGTATCCGATCCAGCTCTCAGGCGGGCAGCGCCAACGCGTGAGCCTGATGCGCGCGCTGATGCTCGACCCCGATCTGCTGGTGATGGATGAACCGCTGGGCGCGCTCGATCCGATGATCCGTCGCGATCTCCAAGCCGATCTTCGACAGATTTTCCGCGAGCTCGAAAAGACGGTCGTGATCGTGACCCACGATCTGAACGAGGCCGCGTATTTTTCCGACGAAGTGATTCTGATGCGCGACGGCCGAGTCGTACAACGTGGTTCGATCGCGAGCTTGATGGAAACACCGGCCGATGAATTCGTAACGCGCTTCATCTTGGCCCAACAATCGACGCTCGTAGGAGATGGCTCCTGATCCGCTGGAGCGCTGCCGCAGTCGGCCTGCTCGTGCTGGCGTTCATTCCGCTGTCCTGCGAACGGGAGGGGCTGAAAATCGGATCCAAGAAGTTTACCGAGTCGATCATCCTGGGAGAGATGATCAGCGTGCTCGTGGAGGACGCGGGAACTTCCGCGACCCACTATCGCGAACTGGGTGGAACCCAGCTGGTGTTTCAAGCCCTGCGCAACGGTGACATCGACATCTATCCGGAGTACTCCGGTACGATCCGCTCGGA
Organism: Deltaproteobacteria bacterium; assembly: GCA_032128375.1. Taxonomy (GTDB): domain Bacteria; phylum Myxococcota_A; class UBA9160; order UBA9160; family SMWR01; genus JAJDAM01. The sequence goes on from JAQBGU010000101.1 coordinate 4,672, forward strand.
GATCTTGGCGGGCCGTGCGCTGGCGGATGATGCCGAGATGGCGGCGGCACTTCGCGAGCTGAACGTGTCGATCAGTCGACCGCTCGGCTTCAACAACAGCTACGCGCTCGGCATGAAAAAATCACGAGCAGCCGAGCTCGCCATTGCACGCGTCTCGGATCTGATGCGCTTCCCCGATCTGGTTTTCGGCTTCAGCAACGAATTCATGGACCGCGAAGACGGTTGGCCCGGTCTGCAGCGAGATTACGAATTGCCCCAGCGGGCGGTGAGTGGGCTCGATCACGATCTCGCCTATCGACAGCTGCGGCTGGACGCACTCGATGTGATCGATCTGTACACGACCGACGCGAAGATCGAACTCTACGATCTGGCGATCCTGGAAGACGATCGCGCCTACTTCCCCCGCTACGACGCGGTGCTGTTGCACCGATCGGACCTGTCGAGCCGGTTTCCCGACGTCGTCGATTCGGTGCGCAGGCTCGAAGGAAGAATCTCGCGCGCCGAGATCATGTCGGCCAACGGTCGCGTCGAATTCGACGGCATTTCTGAGCTTCGCGTGGCCGCGGACTTCGTGTCGACGCGGTTCGGCGTGGCGAAGAAAATCCAGGAAGAAACCGTCGCTGCTCAGTTATGGGCGCGCACGGTCGAGCACCTCGATCTGGTACGGCAATCGCTGATCCCGGCCATCATGATCGCGATCGCACTGGGGATCTGGGCTGCCAAGAACCCGCGAACGGGCCAGATCATCCTGGGCGTGGTCAGCATCGTTCAGACGATCCCCGCGCTTGCATTGTTGGTGCTGCTGATGCCGCCGATCTCGTCTCTCGGTTTGAGCAGTGTCGGACTCGGATCGGCGACCGCCGTAATCGCGCTGTTTCTCTACAGCTTGCTGCCCATCGTCCGAAATACGCATGCCGGCCTGAACGACATCGCCGAAGAGCTTCGCGAATCGGCGGCGGCACTCGGCCTGCCCGCCGGTTACCGGCTGGTTCGGGTCGAGCTGCCACTGGCTGCCCGCAGCATCCTCGCAGGGATCAAGACCGCCGCGGTCATCAACGTCGGGTTCGCAACCCTGGGCGCTCTGATTGGCGCGGGCGGGGTATGGCCAACCGATCATCACCGGGATTCGACTCAATGATACGGCGCTGATATTGCAGGGCGCGATCCCCGCAGCTGCACTGGCGCTTCTGATGCAGGGCGGGTTCGAGCTGGCCGAGCGTTATGGCGTTGCGCGCGGTCTGCGAGTCGGTGGCGTCGAGTAGGGTCGTGTTAGCATTGCCCAGAAGGACATCACTGAGGAGGAAAGTGTGACGGCTCACGATCCGCCGCAAGGCACGCTCGCCGCCCGCTACGTGCAGGTTCGCGCCTTCTCGGTCGAACTCTGCGCGTCGATCTCAGCCGAGGACTGCGCGATACAAACCATGCCCGATGTCAGCCCGACCCGCTGGCACCTGGCTCACACGACGTGGTTTTTCGAGACGTTCGTTCTGGCGAAGCGCCCAGCGTATGAAACGTTCGATCCGAACTTCAATTACCTGTTCAACTCCTACTACAACACGATCGGCGAGCAATATCCCCGGCACGAGCGGGGGCTCTTGTCGCGTCCGGACCTGGCCGACGTGCTCGCCTACCGTCGCTACGTCGACGAGCGCATGACCCGCGTGTTCGACTCAAAGCAAGCGCTCATCGATGCCGCGGGAAGCATCGAGGTGGGATTGAACCACGAGCAGCAGCACCAGGAACTGATGCTGACGGATATCAAACACGTGCTGGCTCACAATCCCCGGCTTCCGGTCTATCGGCATGGAACCTTTGCAAAGACCCTTCAGCGCGCGGTCGGAAGCCAGCCCCGAATCGAGAGCCTTCAGCCCCGAATCGAGAGCGAGGTAAGTGGCGCATCACTCGATAGCGTTCAGCGACCGGTCGAAGTCAATCCGCCGGTCGCTGGGTGGATGACTCACCCGGAGGGTACGTATTGGGTCGGCCAAACCGGCGAGGGCTTCAGCTTCGATAACGAACTCCCACGTCACCGAGAGTTTCTCGACGCGTTCGAGCTGAATCGCGACCTGGTCACCTGTGGGGAGTACCGGCAGTTCATCGAGGATGGCGGGTATCGGCGACCGGAACTATGGCTATCGCTCGGATGGGATCACGTCCAGCTGCATCGCTGGCACACGCCGCTCTACTGGCAGCGCGACGGAAGCGACTTCTACCAGTTCACGCTCGCGGGCCAGCGCGAAGTCGATCCCGCGACCCCGGTGTGCCACGTGAGCTACTTCGAGGCCGACGCTTTCGCCCGTTGGGCGTGCGCGCGGCTACCCACCGAGTCGGAATGGGAGCTGGCTTCGGCATCGGCGCCGATCGAAGGTGGATTCGTCGACATGCTGCTTTCCGAGGGGCGCGCAATCCATCCGGCGGGCGCCATGGACGGCGACGTTCCGATTCGACAGCTGTTCGGCGACGTCTGGGAATGGACTGCCAGTCCATACACCGCCTATCCGGGGTTCGCGCCGCCCCCCGGAGCGTTAGGCGAGTACAACGGAAAGTTCATGTGCAACCAGTACGTGCTGCGCGGCGGATCCTGTGCGACATCGCGCGATCACATGCGCCGCACATACCGCAACTTCTTTCCTCCAGAGGCCCGCTGGCAGTTCAGCGGCATTCGACTCGCTCGCGACTGCCGGCAGTGACGAATGCCCCCCGGTTGCGTTGAATCTGATTCCCGATCGGTAGCGCGACCGACCGGCTTCTGCGAGCAACAAGACCCTGCAGAGACTGGAGCTCTCGAACAGCTTCCGAGCCGGTTCTCAGTCGAAACGACTCGCTGCGCTGGATTGTCCCGATCGCCGGTCCTGGCAAACGCACCGCGCCGACGCTGCCGAACAGCGGCTGCTGCGCGGTTGCGAATCTGTGCGGTCCGCTTCGCGCCGACTCCCTGTGTGGCTAAGCTACTCAGCGGCCGAACCGATTTCCCGGCTCGCCGATGCTGACGCGAATCTGAACGTCAGAAGGAGCGGGGCTGATGCTAGCCGAGCAGATCGCGCCCGAGCGCGAGGTCTCTCGAACGAAGCGTCTCAGGCTTCCACTGGCGCTGATCGCAGTGGTTCTGCTTTGCGTTGTCTTGCGGCTGGGGGCGCTCGACGTTCCGCTAGAACGCGACGAGGGGGTCTACGCCTATGGCGCGCAACTGTTGCTCGACGGAGTTCCGCCGTACCGGCTGGTCTACGACATGCGCCTGCCGGGAATCTACGTCGCGTATGCGCTGATTCTCGCCGTCTTCGGCGAGACGACCACGGGCATACATCTCGGGCTGCTCTTCGCGAACGCAGCTAGCGCGTTGTTGCTTTTCGTTGTCGCCCGCAGGCTGGTTTCCGAGCTGGCCGGGGTGGTCGCCTCGGCGAGTTTCGTCGTCTTGTCGTGCTCAGAGGCGGTGCAGGGAATCATCGCGAACAACGAACACTTCGTAATCCTGCCGGCGTTGGCGGGTTTGGCGCTGCTGCTTCGCGGCCTCGATCGGGACCGACGCGGCGCGATATTCGCTGGTGGCGTCCTTCTCGGATGCGGCTTCGTGGTGAAACAACATGGCGCTGTGTTTGTGGCCGCGGGCGGCTTGGCCGTCGCGCTCCGGCTGACGCTGAAGCGTCCGGTTCTCCGGCGGGTCGTGTCGAGCCTATGCATCTTCGGCCTCGGCGCGCTGGCGCCCTATTTGGGTGTCTGCGCGTGGATGGTCGCAACGGGAATGCTTGATCCATTCTGGTTCTGGACCGTGACCTACGCCATCGAGTACACGGGACAGATGGAATTGAGCGGCGCCGTGTACCGATTCCTGCGTTCCGCGATTCCCGTCGCGTTGAGTGCTCCGGCTCTCTGGAGTCTGGCATTCGTCGGATTCGTCGCGCTTCCCTTTGGGCGGGGACTGGAAAACCGGCGGCTGTTTCTGCTGCTTTTGGCGGTTCTTTCGGCGGTTGCGATCGCGCCGGGGCTGTTTTTCCGCCCGCATTACTACATGCTGCTACTGCCCGCTGCGTCGATCCTCGTGGGCGTTGGTGTGGATGTTCTGTACCGCACGCTCGCGCGGGGCACGACACGACGTTCGGCGACGGCGATCGTTGCGGTGGGACTTGCTCTCGCGCTCGGTACCGCGATCGCGCACGAACGCGCGATTCTGTTCGAACTGCCGCCCGAAGCGGTCTCTCGACGCATGTATGGTAAGAATCCGTTTCCCGAGTCCGTCGAGATCGCACGTTACATTCAGGAGAACTCGCTACCGAGCGACTCGATCGCCGTCATCGGATCAGAGCCCCAGATCTACTTTTACTCCGGCAGACGCGCAGCGACGGGCTTCATCTACACCTACCCGCTGGTCGAGGACCAACCCTACGCACTAAGGATGCAGGAGCAGATGATCGCCGAGATTGAGGGCGCGATGCCCGAGTTCGTGGTCCTCGTGAACATCGCATCCTCGTGGCGTGCCCAGCCGTCGGCCCCACGCCGAATCTTCGAGTGGTCTCGAGAGTTCATGACTCACCACTACGAACCCGTAGGAATGGCTGTGACTTCCCTGACCGGGTCGGAAGTATTTTGGGATCCGGCGGCCGCCCCCAAACATAGCGACGGCTCCTGGCTTCTGATCGGCCGGCGCATGGATCCCGCCCGCGACTCGCGGGATCGATAGAGCGATCCGTTCCTCTCGCGTCTCGTCGTGCCGCGATCTGATAGGCTCATCGTGTGTCAGAGCGACCCTCGACGGATCCGGTAGCGAGGCGAGGGTTTCATCACCGGATTCGGCCCTCTCTGCGTCGCCTTTGCTGGCCGCTCTTGGTGGCGGTGGCTTTCCTTTTTCTCACCGCGCTGTTCAAGCACATCTCCTACCCGCTGATCTGGCACGACGAGTCTGACACTGTGATGTTCGCGCAGCGTGTGCTCGAGTACGGTTATCCGAAAGTTCACGGGCCGAAGAACATCGTGTATGGGTTGGAAGGCCCGGACCTCCTCGTCGACCCCCGAACCGACGCCTACACCGGCGCGCCATGGAGCGCATACTATTTCGGCAGCATCGGTGTTGCTCTCGCTCGCGGTGTAGACGATCTGTACGGAAAAACCGCTCTGCTTCGCATCCCGTTCGCGGTGATCGGTGCGCTGGGAATGTTCCTCTTCCTGATCAGCGTGCTCGATTCAGTCGGCAGCAAGGCAAGCCGACGGATTCTGTTCTCGATCCAATATTGGGCGCTGGCGACGTACTCGGTTTCATTGCTTCTGCATCTGCGCGAAGCGCGTTACTACAGCTTGATCATCTTCTTGTCTGCAGCGCTTCTGCTGGTTTTCGTTCGCCATCACATCTACGGCCGCATGGCGTTCGGCCGCTACTGTGGATGCGTAACGCTTCTGTTGTTTCTGATCTTCAATACCTTCTATCCGGCGTATCCGGTGTTCCTCGTTGTCATTGGGATACACCACCTCTGGGAAGCCTTCTTTGTGAAGGAATCCGGTCGAGTGCGCTGGCGATGGCTGCTGCGTAGCAGTTCACCGCTGCTGCTCTCACTGTTCACGACTCTGCCGCTGCTCTTGTACTTCGACTTTCTGGGGCAGACCCAGGGATGGTTGGGTGACGCAGCGATCCGAGCCTATGTCTCGAGTCTCTCGGTCACGCTGGCAAACCTCCTTCGATTCGAGTTCCTGGTGCCCGCTCTCGCTATTCGATTGGGATTGCTGCTCCAGCGCGGCTTTCGCAAGACCGAAGCGCACAGCGCGAGCACACGCGAACCACGCGCGCAGATTTCTCGATTCCTCTGGCTGTTCATCGTGATTTATTGGCTGATTGTCTCCCGCTCCCCGTTCATCTGGGAGCGATACTTCATCGTCCTGAGTCCCATTCTGATTGTCGTGGTATTGCTGGACGCCTGGACGTTTCGAGATCGGATCGGCGAGCCCCGGCACCGCTGGGTCACCCCGACCACTGCCGCAGCGGTCACAATCGTTTTCGCGGCCAGCTGTTGGCTGCGGATTCCCGAGTTCCGTGGTCGGATGTACGAAATTACCCACCCATTCAAGGGGCCGCTCGACTTCGTCATTCCGTATCTCCAACAGAACTACTCAAACCCTGAGGAACTCGTGATCGCAACGAACTACGAGGATCCGGCCTACATGTATTATCTGGGCAGCCACGTGATCGTCGGATACTACGGGGCGAACCTCGCCGCCGACATCGAACTCTACCCGGATATCATCGTACCGAGACCTTGGGCGAACCAGAGAGATTCGCTTCGGAAGTTGGCTGAGCGTGGCGAGTACGAAATCAAGTCGTTTCCCGTGAAGAGTCTCATGGCGAATAACATCCCCGGCCTGTCCCCGGTCAATCCCGGAGGTTTGGTACACCACTTTTTTGCGCCGCGCGTTTCTCGGAAGGAGGAGGTGCAGCTGATCCTGGAACGGGTCTCCAGGGATCAATAGAACCCGCAGGGTTCCGGAGTTTCGACAGGAGTGGCTACTTCGAAACTCGCCGAAATCTCTAGCTCGCGGGTCTACTCACGAGCGGGTCGAGGAAAGGCACGATGGCGTCAGCCGCGAGTCGGTGAGTGAACTCACTCGGATGGTCGTCGCGTGAATTGACAATCAGCTGCGGTCCCATGTGAGCTCTGAGCGTCGGCAGCAAATCCAGGTGCGGGACGTCGAGCCCCGCCCAGATCGCGCCCAAGCGCTCATGCATGATTTCGAGTGAAACCTCACCCCGAGACAGCGGGTGGAGGCGAGGAAATGTGACGACGGCCAGGCGCCCCCCGGGCCAACTCGACCCGTTCCTTGAGCTGCTGCAGGTGCATCCGCTGGGTGTCCCAGGGATCCCCTGCATAGGCCGTTTCGAATGCCTCGCTCAGCTCGGCCCCGAGCAACCGCATCTCAAGGTTGACGCGGTATCGGTGGAAGGCCGCGTTGATCGCCAGGCTGTGGTCGATCCAGAACGCGCCAGCGTCGGGGCGGGGCTCGTTGATCGCCTCGAAGAAGGGCGTGAGGCCGTCGATCAGTGGCAGGATGTCGTTCCAGCAATAGGCCAACAAGACGAGGTCGAACTCATACCCGAGATCGGAGAGGGTCGAGATCGCCTCGAGTTGACCGGGGGTATCGATACCCAGTCGCGCGATGCTGTGCACCTCCCAGCTGGGTCGTTCGCGGCGTATGATGTTGAGGAAGCGATCCTCGACGTTCTTGACGCCCCGCGCTGCGGTGAACGAGTCGCCGAGAATCGTCAGCCGGGTCCGTTCGGCTTCGCGCTTCAGTGCGTAGTCGAGAGTGTCGCGAACGTTGATGTTGTTCAACACCCAGTAGCGATCGAACCAGCGCCGAGAAACTCGGGTCTGATTTCAGTCCGTCGGTCGTATCGTATACGATGCGGTAGTAGCCTTCGGCGCCCAAAAGCAGCAGCGAAAACAGAAAGCACAGGACAAAGGCGTTCCCCACCAACAACGTCAGCAACGCCAACCCGCTATGCTGCGGAGCTTCGCCGCTGCGCGTCGACTTGCGCACGCAAAGGAGCGCACCGCAGCCGAACACCGCCGGCATGAGAGTCGCACATACCAAGAAGATCATGTCTCCGACCGACGTAGCCATAAGGCGGGCCAGTGTATCCGGCATAAGTCGCACCAACATCCCAATGACGGTGCTTGGCCGCCCGGTTGCTCAGGTCCTCTCGCGCTTGATCGCTTGACTCGGGTCGAGCTAATGTCACGGTTCGTGTCCGAGGATCTGTCGGCACGGAGTCTGGTTGTGCGTCCTCAAACGATGAGTCGAAACCGAGTAGCTGGGTCGACATTTGTGCACCGGCTGGGTCGCGACATGGGTCTCGCCGATCGACTCTTGCCGTACGCTGACGAAAAATCCTGATGCCCCCGACCCCCCTGTCATCCGCTCGACCTGGGCGGCAATGACGATTCTCCAAGAAAAGCCGCTACCGCGAGTACCCGTCCATGCGTGGCTGAGCGTGTTGTTGGGGGTGCTCACTGTGGTGGCTTTCTGGGAGATCCAAGACCACGAGTTCATCAACTACGACGACAACGTCTACATCGTCGAGAATCCCGCCGTCGTTTCCGGGTTCACGGTAGAGGGGGTTCGCAGGGCATTTGGCTCCGGCAAACATCCGCTGACCTGGCTCTCTCATATGCTCGACGTGGAGCTCTACCAGATGTGGGCGGGGGGGCATCACCGATCGAGCCTGCTGTTTCACCTCGCCAACGTGCTGCTGCTGTACCAGGTGCTGCGGCGCGCGACTGGAGCTTCCTGGCAGAGCGCCGCCGTGGCGGCGCTGTTCGCGATTCATCCGCTCCACGTGGAATCGGTTGCGTGGGCCTCGGAGCGCAAAGATGTGCTCAGCACATTCTTCTGGCTGCTGTGCACATGGGCCTACCTCCGTTTCGTCGAGACTCCGGGTGTCGGACGCTATCTGTTGATCTTATTACTCTTGTCATTGGGTTTGATGTCGAAGGCGATGCTCGTGACACTTCCGTTTACATTGCTGCTGCTGGACTACTGGCCGCTGGCTCGACTGGCGCGCGATGACTGGAAAGTGCCGAGTGGACGCGCCCGGATCGCGCGGGTCGTCGTGGAGAAAGTTCCGCTGCTCGGACTGGCCCTGATAGCTTCCGCGATCGCCTATTGGTTCCAAACTTCGGGAGGGGGCACGCAGATGTTGCGACCCCTCTCCGTTGCGGAGCGCATGACCAACGCACTCGTCGCCTACGCGAAATACATCGAAAAAACTTTCTGGCCCCGAGATCTGATCTTCTTCTATCCACACCCAGTGGACTCGCTCGGAGTGGGTGAGGTCGCGGGGGCCGCGCTGCTGCTGGCGGCTATCACGGTGGGGGTCTGGATCGCGCGTGAGCATCGCTACCTATCCGTCGGCTGGCTCTGGTACTTGGGGACCCTGGTCCCGGTCATCGGATTCGTCCAGATTGGACGCCAGGCCATGGCGGACCGCTACACCTACGTCCCGTTGATCGGAGTGTTCGTGGCGATCGTCTGGGGCATCGCCGAAGCGACGACGACTTGGCGCTACCGCAAGCCCCTACTCGGTGTTACCGCCCTGCTGCTCGCGTTGGTCCTGACGCATGCAACGCGGCTGCAGGTGGCGCACTGGCACGACAACTTCAGCTTGTACGAGCACGCACTGCGGGTCATGCCCGACAACGCGGTCGCTCACCACAATATCGGTCTCGCCCTCTCCGACATTGGGAAGCGCGAGCAGGCGATCGAGCACTACGAACGCGCAATCGAGATCGAGCCGGACTTCGTGAATGCGCGCGTCGATCTCGGCATCGACCTCGGAGGGTTGGGAAGATCCGGAGATGCCGTGCGAGAGCTTTCGCACGTTTTGGCGATTCAACCCGAGCACGCGCTTGCGAATTTCAACCTCGGCTTGATCCACCGCCAACGCGGTGAATTGGACGCGGCAATCGCAAATCTGCGTCGAGCGGTCGATGCCAACCCGCACCACGCTTCTGCGCACCTCGGACTCGGTTCGCTACTGGCCAGCCAGGGAGAGTTCGAGGAGGCGGTGCGACACTTTCGAGAAGCCCTACGCATTGATCCACGGAATCCCTCTACCCACGTCCAGCTCGGCGCCGTGCATGCGATTTCGGGTCGCCTCGGCGACGCGATCCACGAATTCGAGACAGCGCTGCAAATCGATCCGCAACTCGAGCAGGCGCGTGAATTGTTGAATCTCGCGCGCCAAAAGCAAGCGGAAAAGCAGAGCGACTGAAACGCGAGCGATCTGCTGCAAGCGTCACCCAGAATGGGGCAGGCTGCGACGTGGAAGCTTGTGCCGCGCAGCGGCGAACGCGCAGCTAGTCGATAGTCTAGTCAATAGTCTAGTCAATGTAGCCGAGTGCGCGCAGCTGCTCCTGTGTGCGCTCGGAGGGTTCGGTTCCAATGAGTGTCGGTTCGGTTTGCGGATAGCGCGTCCGCCAATCGTCGAGGTACGCGCCCAGCGGCACACACCAACCGAGACGCGAGTCGGACGATCGCGGCGGTTACTCCTTTTGCGGCGTGTTGGGCACGGTGACGGGTACGGCACAAACTGGCGAACTGCGCCATACAAATGCGCGCAGCGCGAGCGCCGTGGCGAAGTAGATCCCCACCACGATGCTGATCGTCAGGTATCCCCAATCCAGCGATGCACGCGCCGCTGGAAGGAAATTGACTGCGCCGATGAAGGTCCAAGCGAGGGTCAATAGCTGCCACATCCGGCGATCATCGTAGAAGATCAGCGGCACGACGCTCAGTATCAGGTAGTCGTAAACCGAGATGTGAGCCCACGCGAAAAGCCAGACGCATCCCGCAAACAAGGCCTCCTCGTCTCGGTGCACTCGGCGCAGGAAAACGATCGAGAGTGCCACGAAACCGGAGACGGCCAGATAGAACCAGGCCGCATTCTGCTCGAACGTACGGCGGATTTCGGCACTCCATTCGATGGCCTTCTCGGTCTTCTGCTCGACTTCCCGGTTGGCCTGCTCGGAGTAGCGGAACGGATAACGCAAGGTGACCTGGTTGACGGAGATGACACCACTGTGCAGGCGGGAGTTCTCGTAAAATGCCTTCCAGACCGGCTCGCCATCGGGAGTCCCCACAAAGGCGGTCGACCCGAGGAGCAGCGCACCGGTCGCAGCGAATGAGATGTAGAAACCCTGTCGGGCCCGGAGCAAGCTCCACCGGTCCGGGCTGAGCATGTGGCCGGCGAACAGCGCCAGCGGGAGCAGGACGGGAAACAGGCGCAGGTGAGTCGAAATCGCGAACAATACTCCGCTTTCGACGTTCCGATTGCGCAGCAGCGCGACAATCCCGAGAACGAGCGCGACGTAGTAGACGTAGCGCAGGTAGCTGGCGCCGAGCGTCACGTAACTGTTGAGGGGATTCAAACTGAATAAGATGATCGAGAACAGGCCAAAGCGAGCTCCGAGCGCAAGCCCAGTGATCAACGCGGCGGCGCCAACGAGTATGAGATCGAACCAGGACACGATTCGGACGAACTCCGGCACAGAGAAGGGAAGCACACCAATCAGCCATCGGTTGATGACGGTTGTCAGCGGCGATCCGTTGTAGCCGTGATCCTGGCTCCAGCGCGGCACCTGCCGATAATCAAAGTCGGGATGACGAAACGCAGCGACATCCGATTTGAATTCCTGCCAGCGCTCCGGACTGAACAGAGCGACAACTTCTTCGCGCCTGGCGACGATAATTGCCTTCACGGTCAGCGAGTAGTCGTCGAGGACGCGTATCCAGACTTTCGGGTGGTAGGACTCTCGGTCGTCCTCGTAGTCCGCGACGGTTTGAGCCCGGTAGAGGTCCGTGTGCCCCAGCTCGGCGAAGTACTTGGGACCCACGTAGTAGTGGTAGAAGTCCCAGCCGTGGCGCGGGAGTTCCCGGCGACCCTGCAGGTAGTTCATGTGTGTGAGGAGAGTCAACGCTGCCATCAAGACGAGGATCTGGATGGAGTGCCGCTTCACAAAGCCTACGTGGTTCTCCAGCGGGAGCCAGAGCAACCACAGCACGAGCAATGCCAAGAGCGGGACGATGTAATGGGCTGACGGCATCCGCGATCTTGGATTGTGCCTCAGCTCTATTCAAAATGCGCGCTGGGCCGCTCGGCGGCGACCCCTGCTCGGTCGCTCAGGACTGCGAGAGCACCCCGGGACCCGGAGCGAGACTTCAGTGCGCGGTCCGCGTGGGGCATCGCGGGCCTGCCGCTGAACGCCTTGGGGGGGCCGCCGGATACGCGGCAGACACGCGCCCGCCGACTCCGACGTCGAATCTGGAGTCGGCGGGCGTTAGTCGTGGAGCCTAAGGGCTAGGCTCTATCGCTGCGTCGAACCCAGCCGACGCCAATCAGAGCCGCCACCGCGGCGAGCGTAGTGGCGATAGTATCGGGCTCGGGAACAACGATCATCGCAGCTGCAGTGGGCGGGTTCTGCGTTGCGCCAGACGGAAAAACGACGAACCCGTCGGTGGCCGTAATGGCCGATGTGATGGCGAAAGTTCCACCAACCGACTCCGCGTGGAACGTGACGGTACCCAACAGGTAGGTCGCGCCAACGCCCAAGCCCGTTCCCACGAACGGAATGAGAGCCCCCGCATTGATGTTTCGAATCTGCGTGCCCGTGTCAGTGAGCATACCCAATGAGAGTCCCATTGGCGCACCCACAAAATTTCGGAACGTAACCACACTCAGGGAGCCTACCGCTGCGCTGTAGTCGACCGTCATCCCCCCGCCCGCTGACAACTCCGGACCGGTGTTCGTAAGGACGACATTCAGCGTGACGGAACTGGAAGAGGAGACGGAAGTGGATGTTGATACGCCTCCCCACAACAGATCGAGTGTGTGGCCCGCGTTCGCGGCTCCCGCGAAGCTGACGATGGCTAGAAGTCCGATGACGGCACTGATGCTGCGCATGCTGTTTCCCCCTTTCCGCTTGCGATTCGATTCGGTTCTCGCCCCGGTCCCAATGAGGTTCGTTGTGCGGCTCGTGGCTACGGGCATGCCAGCGTTCCTGCCGTCGTGCCCGAGGGGCCCGGTGTGGTGCCGAACAGGCCTGAGAACGCGTTGGCGTCATCGACCGTGACGGTGTCGCCGACCGGCTCGGTCAGATCGAAGTTCGAGTTCGTCGTGCCGATGTTGGCCGACAGCGCCCCCATGTCGGGGTAGCCGATGATTGAATCCTGGTCGAAATCCCCGTCGCACACGTTCCCACAGGAGTCGCCATCCGAGTCGTCCTGTCCGGGGTTCGCCACCGCGATGCAATTGTCAGCACAGTCATTGACCGTGTCGCCGTCACTATCGAGTGACACACAGTCTCCCGCGAGAGTCGGCGCTGCGCCCCAAATCATCAACGCGAACACGGTTATCAATACGGTCGATCTCATGTTGCCTTCCTCCTAGGTCTAGGTCTCTCTGACCCACTCAAGTCCCATTAGTAACCAAAAACAGTAACCAAAAACATGTCGGTGAGACTGGAACATCAGTACATACTCGCATCAACACACTGGTCTCATTACAGAAACAGACGACAGACGGTTGCCCGTTCGAGAACGCCCGACGCTGGCTGATTCTATAGGCTAGCCCCAGCAGATTGCCGATTCAATCCCGCCCCACGGTGCGCTACGGTCAAGTGAGCGAATCCCGCGGGGGGGTTTCGCATCGGCGGTATATCTCATTGATGATCGGGATCCCTCGTGCGCCGTGTGCTTTGTCGAGCGGTCATTCATTCATTCATTGCGGATTGCGCACGCCGGCCGAAAGTCCCAAGCAGCGCGGCGGGCGAGCCGAGCGATAGACCGCGACCACCAGCTCTGGCACCCTTCCCGATGTACAACCCGGTTCACCGCGGTGGAGCATCCGTGAGGAAAATCGAGATCGTCGAGAACCAGCCGATTGCAACGGCGTCCCAAAAGAGCATGACCGAAGCCAAGCCCCGCACTCTCGGTGCGATTCTCTACCCCCAGTTTGAACTGCTCGACCTGTATGGCCCGCTCGAAATGTTCGGATGTCTGGCACCCGACGTCGAGATCATCCCGGTCGCACAGCGAGCCGGCGCGGTTGCATCGACGCCGGGTATCGAAACGATCGCGAAGTTCGACTTCGACGATTGCCCACCGCTCGACCTGCTGCTCTTGCCCGGCGGTCTCGGGACATTGCAGCAACTCGCGAACGAGCCGCTGCTCGAGTTCCTGCGCAAGCGCACGCTGGAGGCGGAAGTCACCATGTCAGTCTGTTCCGGCTCGGCGCTACTGGCCCGCGCGGGCTTACTCGACGGGCGACGCGCGACGTCGAACAAGCTCTATTTCCAGTTGGCCGTCTCGCAGAGCGACGCGGTCGATTGGGTGACCGAGGCGCGCTGGGTCGAAGACGGACCGTTCGTGACGTCGTCTGGCGTATCCGCTGGAACGGATATGTCGCTCGCTGTGATCGCAAAACTGTACGGCCGCGAACGCGCGGAACAGGTCGCAGTGATCACCGAATACGAATGGGCCGAAGACTCGACCCGCGATCCGTTCACAAAGTATCTGAACCAGGCGGCAGTGATACTGGGCTGAGTCATGGAATGCCGAGGTCGACGCGGCGTATGAACGGTTCGCCGTTGGCAACGATCCGTTGCCGGCACCCGGCAGCCGCGGCGTCCTTCTTGGTGAGATATCCGGCATCGCGGGGTGTGTTACTCGAGTCTGCGATCACAACCACGCCGGTGACGTTGCCATCTCACGCGTCGACTCTGAGCACCTATCCGTCCGCTCACGGTATTCACGACTGCGGTGTTCACATGGGCGACGGAAGCGAAACTCGTATCCGAAGTATTCGAGCGCGCGGGTTGGCGGACTGGCGCGTGCGTCGGCAGTTTCTTCTCGACCGACGATTCGGGCTGGACCAGGGCTCGCGTCCCGAGCACCTGAAGGCGCGGAGCACGCTCTTCCAGTACGGGTTTGCGAAATACTGCCAGCAACACTTTTCCGCCGAGCAATGCACCCATCGTGAGCGTGTGCTCAGCGAACAGGTCTCGTCGATACGAATCGCTGAGGAAAGGTCGAAAGCACCGGATCGCGAGCGCAAGAGGGGCCAATGCGAACTGTCGCGGCTTGCGCAGGGCTGTCGTCGAACGGACCAGGTCGAGACCGGTCGTTTCGGCAATGTACGCCATCCGAATCAGTGTCAGTGGGTTGATGTGACCCTGGCCCGACTTGTCCTTGGGCGCGCCGCCGCTGCTGCGTGCGAGCGGCTTGGTGATCGAGCCCGACCACAGGAATTTCAGACGCCGCTCGAGATTGAGGTAGTTGGGGGTGGCCACCACGAGTGTTCCACCGTCGGCGAGAACGCGGGAAAATTCGCGAAACAACGAAAACGGGTTCTCGAGGTGCTCGATCCCGTCGCCGCAGACCACCAGGTCGAACGCGCCGTCACCGAATGGAAAAACGGCATCGAGATCCATCGCGAAAAACGGAATGTCGGTCGGAATAAATCCGTCCGCGATCAGATCTCCGGCTGTTACTTCGTGGCCAAGTCTGCGAAGCGCCTCAGAAAGCAGGCCGGGACCACATGGCGCATCGAGTGCGCGGCCGCGAGGCAGATCCCCGATCAATTCCAACAGTACCTCGTAGGACCCTTGCCGGCTGTGCTGGGGGATCGGAATGTCCGCGAGAAGTCGGGTGTAATCCATTTGGTGGCGGCTGTCGGCCATCCGTACAGGGCATGGCTGAAGGGTACGCGCGGTTGTCTGCGACATTCAACTGGCAAAAGCCCCGACCCTGGATGGGACCCGGCGAAAGCTCGAGCGGGTTGAGACAAACCCGTACGTGGACGATGAGAAGTCTGGACGAAAACGGTGTGTTAGAATGACCTCGGCGACCCACTGCGTCACGCCGGGCAGGCATTCAGAGGCGTTGCGCCGCTGTAGTCGCAATATTGGTGTCGCAATAACACAGTCGCAATAACCCAATCGCAATAACGCAATCGCAATCGATATGGAGTGAGCGAGCGATGAAGACCCGGCGCGGTCGGCTCCCGATGTTCGCTCTGGTAACAGCGCTGGTCTCGGTGCCCCTTCATTCCGCGCAGACCCAGCCACCACAATCCATCAGGCCGAGCGCCAGCGCGATCGGCGAGAGGCTGCTGCGCTCGTGGCAGGACCGGGTAAAGATCCACGGTCGCGACCAGATGCGGACCGTCGAAGTCGTTTACGACTACGCCGCCGCCGTGGCGTTGCGCCGCACATACGACGCCGATGGTGTGCTGCTGTTCGAGCAGGTTCTCGGATCTCAGCCGCAACCGTCCCGAGAAGAGATCGAGGATGCATTCGCGATGGTGAGCAACGACGCGGCATTGGGTGCCGTGTCTCGCATGGCCGGCGCCCAACTCGATGGCGGATTCATCCTCGACGAGGCAGAAGGTGAGCCGTGCGGTCCGGGTACGCGATGTATTCAGGTCTTCATGCTGTCGCAGTCTCGCTGGGGCTTGATTCGCCACTCCGCAGTCGATGTCGGCAACCGACGCATCGCCCACCGGAGCTTTCGAAGCGGCCTGACGCAATAGTCGTGATCGCGAATCGACGATCGGGCTTCGTGGCTCTCGGTGCGATCGCAGTGTTGCTCGCATGTTGGATGCCGGCGAAACGCGCAGCCGCCGGGCAACCCGACTGCACCGGCGACGAGAATCTGATCAGTTGGCCCGACCCCGACCCGTTGTGGGAAATGTGTTGGCTGCGACCCAGCAACAGCAGCGGTGGAAACGGTTCGGGTCTCGAGTTGCGCGATGTGTACTACCGCGGCCAGCTCGTGCTCAAGCGAGCCCACGCGCCGATTCTCGCAGTGAAGTATCTGCCCGGTGGCTGCGGTTGCTTCCGGGACTGGAGCTACGAAGAGCGCGTCTTCGATGCCGACAACCAGATCGTTCCGGGCTATTCCGAGCCGACATCTCCCCCCATCACGGTCTGCGATACCGGCGGTACGGGAGGCGACGTAGGGAGCTTCGAAGGTGTCGCGGCTGAAAAGAACCCGGGCGCGCTGGTGCTCACCACCCAGATGGCAGCGGGTTGGTACCGCTACAAGCAGGCCTGGACTTTCTTTACCGATGGAACGATCTGGCCGTTCTTCGGTTATGCGACGCTCCCGGCGATGTGCGTCACCCACACCCATCACCACCACAACTTCTGGCGG
This sequence comes from Deltaproteobacteria bacterium, assembly GCA_032128375.1. GTDB lineage: Bacteria > Myxococcota_A > UBA9160 > UBA9160 > SMWR01 > JAJDAM01. The sequence goes on from JAQBGU010000101.1 coordinate 21,361, forward strand.
TTCGATTTCGACATCAACGGTTCCAGGCACGACGGCATCATCGAGGTCAACAACGGGATGGCGCCGCTGACCATCCAGACGGAGACCACAAGAAATTGGATCGACGCAGACACCGCTTGGGAAATTTCGGATACCCAAACGGGATTGGGTTATCGCGTCGTGCCGGGCGGCGGCGACAACAGTGAAGACCTTTCGATGCCGGTTGGCGATTTCGGTGAAGCCGACGCGTGGATTCTCAAGTACCAGCCTGGCGCAGAACTCGACGACCTCGATATCGCGGCCGGCGGAGCACAATTCGCCGCTTGCAAGAGCCGCATGGCTGCCTACGCGGATGGCGAGAGCGTCGCTGATACCGACCTCGTGGTGTGGTATCGCGGTGCGGCCGAACATCTCGGAGCCGACATCGACGCCTGTGAACGGACTGGCCCGGCGCTCGAGCCCATCGGCGATTGGGTGGACAGCGACGCCGACAGCATCGAGAACCAGGACGACAACTGCCCGTTCGTCGCAAACCTTGGCCAAGAAGAGACGACCGACGTCGACGGGATCGGCGACGCCTGTGACAACTGCGCTTCGACGGTCAACCCAGACCAGTTCGATCTCGACGAGGACGGACTCGGAGATCTCTGTGATACGGACCGCGATGGCGACGCTGTGGACAACGCCGCGGACAACTGCCCCGATGACGCGAACGCGGGACAGGAGGATCTGGATCTCGACTTGCTCGGAGATGTTTGCGACCCCGATCGGGATGACGACGGTATCGCGAACGAGACCGACAACTGCCCGGATTTCGCGAGTCCCATCACGACAGACTTCGAAGCTGACGGTATCGGAGATGTCTGCGACCCCGACGACGATAACGACGGACTCGATGACGTCGTCGAGACGAACACCGGAACCTATGTGTCCCCGACCGATACGGGTACGGACCCCTTCAACGCCGACACCGACGGTGATGGGGCCGGGGACGGCTTCGAGGTGCAGTTCGGCAGCGATCCGAACGATCCGAACGACACGGTGATGGGCATACCCGCCCTCGGACAGCTCGGTCTGGCCATCATGAGCTTGCTGCTGCTGGGCGCGACACTGTGGTGGATCGACAACCGCCGCCACGCCGGCAGCTGACGCCCGAGTGCCACGGCGCTGTGTATCCCTCACTTCGAGCGAGAACTCTGGCGTCGTAGTGTGCGTGTGGCCGGTTGCCGGGCTACTCGCCGGGGCGTGAGAACTTTCGGGCTAATCGCCGGGCAGTAAGAACTGCCGGGGTAGTCGCCGGGCAGAAGAACTGCCGGGGTAGTTGCGGGCAGAAGAACTGCCGGGGTAGTCGCGGGCAGTAAGAACTGCCGGGGTAATCGCCGGCAGAAGAACTGCCGGGGTAGTCGCCGGGCAGAAGAACTGCCGGGGTAGTCGCGGGCAGAAGAACTGCCGGGGTAGTCGCGGGCAGAAGAACTGCCGGGGTAATCGCCGGCAGAAGAACTGCCGGGGTAATCGCCGGCAGAAGAACTGCCGGGCTAATCGCCCGGCAGAAGAACTGCCGGGCTAATCGCCCGGCAGAAGAACTGCCGGGCTAATCGCCCGGCAGTTCTGGAGCGGCCTGGGGGCCGCGAATCAGTTTTCCGGGACGCGCGTCGGTGCTGACGCCCCTTTTGAAGATGATCTCGCCGGACTTCAGCGTGTACTCGTAGCCGTCGACCTTCTGAACCAGTCGTCTTCCTTCAGCTGGCAGGTCGTAGACCATCTCCGGCGGGTGGATATGAAGCCGATCGAAGTCGATCACGTTCACGTCGGCCAGCATGCCCGGCGCAATCACGCCGCGGTCTTCGAGTCCGTAGAATGCCGCAGTGCGCTGGGTCTGCTGCTGGACGAGTAGTTCGAGCGCGATCTTCTCTCCGCGTTTTCGGTCGCGGGCCCAGTGCGTCAGCAGATAGGTCGGCACACTCGCGTCGCAGATCAAACCGCAGTGCGCACCCCCATCGGACAGGCTGAAGACCGACAGCGGATGCAACATCATTTCGCGAACCGCCTCGAGGTCTCCTCCCGAGTAGCCGAGCAACGGCAGATAGATGACTCCCTTGCCGCCTCGTTCCAGCAGCAGGTCGTAGGCGACATCCACCGGACGACGGCCTTCGCGCTCCGCGATGGCCGCAAGGCTTTGGTCTCTTGCCGGTTCGTATTCGACCGGGTCGCCGAGCCGGAACATACGTCCCCAACCATTGACGATCAGACCCACCGGGCCCGGCAGCGCAGAAAGGTCCGGAGCACTGTCGATGATCTCGGCGCGCACGAGTGGGTCACGCATCTTTTCGACGCGCTCAGCGATGGGAAGCGCAGCGATCTTCTGGTAGCCCGGATGAAACAGGAACGGATGAGCCGAACTCTCGAGGCCCAACAGCAGGCCGGCGGGTCGCTGCGCGACCTGGGGGGTGAGCCGACCTCCGGCCTTGGCGTCGTCTTCGCAGGCCTTCAACAGGCGTTTCCACTGGTCCGGATCCAGATCGTTTTGCAAGCACGCAAACGAGACCGGCAGACCGGTTTCCTGGGTGATCGTGCGCATCCAATCGAGTTCGGCCTCTTCGGGAGCAAGATCGCTGGCGACCTCGAACACGCCGTGACCCACTTCACCCATGGCGCGACCGATACCGATGACTTCTTCACGGTCCGCGGTGGTGCCTGGGACGAGTTCGCCGTCCTTCGCGCGGTGAAGGATCGTTCGCGAGGTAGAAAAACCCAGCGCGCCGGCCCGCAGTCCTTCCCGAACCAGCGCCGCCATTCCTTCGACATCTTCGGGTGTAGCCTTTTCGTTCTTGGCTCCCCGTTCGCCCATCACATAGGCGCGGATCGCGCCGTGGGGCACCTGTGTCCCCACGTCGATCGCGAGCGGCTTGCGATCCAACGCGTCGAGATACTCTGGGAAGGTTTCCCATTCCCAGCTCATCCCTTCGGACAATGCAGCCCCCGGAATATCCTCGACACCCTCCATCAACTGAATCAAGAACTGCTGCTTGCCGGGTCGAACCGGCGCGAAACCCACGCCGCAGTTGCCCATCACGACCGTCGTCACACCATTCCAACCCGACGGTGTCAAATGCGGATCCCAGGTGACCTGCCCATCGTAGTGGGTGTGAATGTCGACCCAACCCGGCGCGACCAACAAGCCGGTGGCATCGATCTCACGCCGGCAGGGTCCGAGATCCGTCCCGACCGCGGAAATTCGATCGGCATCGATGGCAACATCGCACCTGCGCGCCGCGCTTCCGGTGCCGTCGACGAGGGTTCCGCCTCGGATGATCAGATCGTGCATGGGGCCTCCAAAGAGTTCAGATCCAGGGGTAATTGTCAGTCCGCCTGCCACTAGTATCACACAGACGAGCGCGCCGCATCAGCCGCGGACGCGCGCGTAGAGCCAGAGCGCCGGGCTCAGAACCAGCCCCGAGGTCACCAGCGCAGCGCGCAGCGAGAACGCCGTGCCGATCGCTCCGACTGCCGGACCGCCCACGATCTGGCCGAGCGCGTCCATCTGACTGCTGATCGAAATGACCGTTGCACGCGAGCGCGAATCGAGGCTCTGGTTGAGCCAGGTTCGGTAGATCGGGCCGGCGCTGGAGCGCGCCATGCCGGCAAACCAGCAGCACGCGACCGCAAGTGCAAATTCCCCCGCGAGCGCAAAGCCGATGGTCCCGAGGATCTCGATCGCAGAGATCGCGAACAGCGCGGAACTGGCCTGGCGCGGGTTGCTCGGGTCGACCACACGCCTGGCGATCGTTGTGCCGACGATCCCGAGCAGTAGCGAGATCGCGCGCAGCGAGCCCAACCACACGACGGGCTGCAGACTGCCGAACTCCGGAAATGCGAAGTGGGTCAAGAGATGCGCTTCGCTCAGTCGATCGACCCCTTCGCTGTACATCCCCATGAAGCCAGCGATCGCCAACAGCACCATCAAGACCGGACGGCCGCGCACCAGCTGCACGCCGCTCCCGAGCGTGCTCGCCAGCGCGCGCCACGAACGATTTTCGCCGCCTTCGGCGGAGCCCTCGGCGGAACGCTGGCTCTTGGGAAAGCCGTTTTCGGGCATCCACAAGAGCAGCAACACCCCATGGGCGAGGCCGGCAACGCCAGCAACGATGATCGGCAACGCAAGGCTCAACGTCGCCAAGCTCACGCCAACGCAGATTCCGAGCAGCGACGCGGCGTATCCGAGTTGCGCCGCCCGGAAGTAGGCCGGCCCCAGATTCTCTGGACCGATCTCGTCGGCGAGCCACGCGTCGACGGCTCCGCTGATGAACGTGTAGGCGAACCCGTAGAGGAACGCACCGGCTGCGACCGAGTAGAAATGCGGGTACGCACCTGTGAGTAGCATCGAGAGGCCGCTGAGGAATACCCCGATGATGACGGACGCGCGTCGACTGTAGACATCGGCGATCACGCCAGTGGGGATCTCGAACAGGAAGGCGGCACTCTCCATCGCGGTTCCGAGGAGGACCAACTCCAGTGGGTTCAAGCCCACTTCGTTTACATAGTAGATGCCGGTCACAGTGAACGCGGTAGCGTTCAGAAACGCAGTGGCGACGGCGAAGAAGTACCAGATCGATAGTGCGGGCTTTTTGGACATCGACGAGCAAGGCTCCATCAAGACCGACGCAGCCAGTTTCTGCCTTGTCGGTTCGGCTCAGGAGTGCTCGCGGGCGCAGCGCCGGCTGCGGCGTTGCGAAGTGATCTTGTGGACGGTGCAGCTCTTGCGTGTTGGAATCCGTTTGGATCCCCCGAATTCGATCAGCTGGCGTCCGCGAGCATCGGGTGGCGGGTCGCGATGGACGGGGTGTTCGATGCCTTCATGGACGCCTCCTGCGCTGCTCGTTCGAATGGGTTTGTTGACGATGACGGGCGCCATGCCATGCCCAATGAGTTGCCCAATGTCATGCCCAATGTCATGCCCAATGCCACAGCCAAGCCAACTCGGCTGGCGCGTACCGTAAGGCAATAGACACGATGGCGTCAAGTCGAATAATCGAGCGCGCCGGCTCTCATTTCGCCAGTGCTGGCAGCACTTTGTGCTGCACGATTTTCAGATGCCGCCACGCGATCTCGGGCGGCAGGCCGCCACACAACGGCTGCAAGAGCAGTATGCCGCCAGACTTCGCGTAATCGATGGCTTCGGCCGGACTGAAGACGCGATAGTTCCCGTTTTCTTCGCGCAGCTCAGCCACACTCGAAGCCGCCGATCCACTTGCCGCGGTGGCATCACCCATCCACGCTCCATACATCTGTGCATCGTGCAGCAGGTAGGGACCGAGTTGCGACCAGGCCTGGTCGACGTCGTCCGCGACAAATGCACTGGTGGGCATGTCGGCCGGAGGGTTGATGAACAGGCCCGGTTGGGTTCCGTGTCGTTCGCATGCATCGCGATACAGCGGTTCGAGACCCGGCTCGCCTCCCTGCGCGATCATTCCCATCCCGAAACGCGCTGCACGCTCGACGACTCTGGGATTTCCGCCCCCCATCAACAGCGAAGGGCCACCCGGTGTAAGCGGAATCGGCGTTACACATACGCTTCGACCCTCGAATTCAAATGGCTCCCCGCGCCAGGCCGTTCGCATGGCTTCGATGCAGGTATCCATCCGGCGGCCGCGCGTCTTCATGTCGCGGCCGAACATCGCGTACTCCGACGGCCGATACCCGATCGCGCACACATACGAAACGCGCCCGCTCGAGACGATGTCCAACACAGCCATTTGCTCCGCCAGTTCGATCGGGTCGTGAAGCGGAACCAACAGCGCCGCGACCTGGATGCCAATGGTCCGCGTTCGACTGGCCAACGCGCTCGCGAGCACGATCGGAGCGGGCAGGTACCCGTCCGATGAACCGTGATGTTCTGATACCTGCATCTGCAAGCAACCGTTGCGCTCTCCCCATTCGGCCATCTCGAGCGCCGCGGCATAGAGTTCGCGGGTGGGGGCCCCGCTGCTGGGAGCGCGCATGTCGAATCGCATCGTGAACATCGACTTCTCCGATTCGTGTGGTTTCGCTCGCGCCGCTCGACTCTTGCCGCGCAACGGAAAAACAGCCACGAGCCCCGTGACGGTGCGACCCGATCTGCTCGCAGACCGAATGCCGGCACCGTAGCATCGGGAGCGGACCCGATGAGATCGGAAGCCAACAGGGACCAGGCGGCTATCGGCGATCGATCGCGGACGACCCGCCGATCGCGCGATGCGATCACGTGCATTGCGGTCGCGTGGCTACTGCCCGGAGAGAATTCTCACGAAGAGTGCTGTGATACGTTTCGAGTCGATGCAGACCAGGACCGATGCGGTGATCTACTTTGATCACGCTCTTGCCGACGAGCAATCGGGGTTTCGAGGCGGTGACGCGGGATTCGTGATCCCCGACGAGCAATGGGGCTTCAGAGCAACGACGGTTGTCGACATTCCACCGAACGCACTGCACGCGCTCGAAGCGCACGGGGTCGTCGAACAATTGAACGTGCTCGAGTTTCAGACCGACTCGATTGCTCCCGGGGTTGATGCCGTTCTGCGGCCGTTCGCACTAGACGAGGCGGCCCACATTCTGTACGAGGCCGACCGTAAGACCTACGGCCGGACCTGGGAATTCGTCGTGGGTCGGCACGCGGGCTGCGAGTACCGAATCGCAATCGACAACCGCGGCTACCAGCGAAC
>JAQBGU010000102.1:0-27980 GCA_032128375.1 Deltaproteobacteria bacterium
GGCCAGGTGCTGTCACCGTGTGGGTAGTCCGACGCCCACATCACGTTGTCGACACCGATCTCGGGAATCAGCTTGACGCCGATGGTTTCTTCTTCGTACGTGACGTAGATCTGCCGGCGGAAGATCTCGCTGGGCAACATGTCGAGCCGGTGATCCTTTGTGTTGGCGTAGTACTTGTGGTGTTCGTGATCCATGCGTTCGAGCATATAAGGGATCCAGCCCAGACCCCCTTCGCCCAACACGAACTTGACGTTCGGGCGTTGCTCCAGAATCCCGGAGAAGACCATTCCACACAGGGTCTCATCGAGCTGCATTGGGATGACCGCGACGAACGCCGGCATGCGCCACGAACCGAGTTGCCCAGTCAGCATGGTTCCGCGTGGCCCAAGGTGAGCGTGGATCGGAAGCCCGGTTTCCTGCGCTCCATCCCAGAACGGGTGCCACTCGTCCTCGAAGATCGGCGCAACCCCTTCGTCCTGCGCGATGATGGCCCCCTTGTGTCCCAGCGCCGCAATGCGAAGCAGCTCGTCGCGGGCGGCGCTTGGACTGTGACCGGGAATGTGTGACAGCAGCAACAGGCGGCGTGGATCGACGCGGTTGAATTCGGCCGCCCAGTCGTTGTACGCGCGCATACAGGCGGCGCGAAGCTCAGCGTCCTGGAGCCGCAACTGCGTTGTCATCGGGCTGTAGATCACCTGCGCGTGGACACCGTCGCGATCCATATCCTCGAGTCGCGTCTCGGCAATACCAGGGCGAAAGCCGTGATCCTCCGAGCGGATGTAGCCCTTGGCCTTCCGGCCGCTGGGGCTGAGTAGCCTGCCTTCGGCTTGCCAGAAGGGCCCGTCTTCTGTGTCGATCACCTTGGGCCCTCGTTCCCTGAGGGCAGCGGGCAGACGATCAGCAAAGAGATCCGGCGGAAGTACGTGAATGTCCATGTGATCGTCGGCGGAGATGATTCGCTGGTCGGCGTTGAGTGACATCGGCCTGTTCCCTATCGCGTGCTGCGGGGCGGGCAAACAAAGTATCGGGTGGGTAGGTTAAACTACCTTCCGACCGCGGGACGCTCAACTCTCTTGTTCGACACGCTAACGATCCGGGGAAAAATCGAGCCGGTTCGAGCGCTGCCCGCTTCCAAGCGGGAAATTCGGCTGGGCGAATGCTTCGAATTCTTCACCGTCGTCGCCTGCACGCTAGAGCTGGCGCTCTCCCGCGCAGACTCCCGGCGGGCCCAAGGCCCAGACCCTCGGAGGGAATGCATGCAGATTGTACGGCATCGATGCCGATTGAGTTCGCCAGCGTCTCGCGAATGACGATCCAGTCTGTCACCCACCGCGAACAGCACCGACATCACACGCTGCAGCTGAGGTCCGTCGGGGGATGGCGTCATCGCGCGCCACCGCGGACTCGTCAGCCCACTGTCCCAGCAGCCGCGCTCCGCTGACCCGCGACATATAGTGGTCGAAGAACTGGCGGTAGTAACGGCGTACGTTGGCTCCGCGGCGAAGTGCGAGGCCCTGTACGGGAAACTCGTAGACCGGTGTTTCGATCAACGTCTCCATCAGATCGTCGAGACGCCTCTGCCCCTCCAGACGAGCGTGGCGGTTCGCCAGCTCCAGCATTCGCTCGGCATTCCAACCACTCCGTGTGGTTCGACTCCCTTGATGGTCTCCGTTCATGGTAAAACTCCCGCGGAGCGTTGAAATCGGTTAGAACTAGCGAGGCGGCTTACCAGAGCGACTGATCCCCGACGCAAGACCGGAGGAAACCCCACATGGCGGACTTTTTTCGAGAAGAGCGACTTCTCATCGACGGCGAACTCGTCCAGGCGACGGGCGGTCTCACCTACGAGAATATCAACCCAGCCACTGAGGAAGTGATCGGCGTCGCCGCTGATGCCGGTCGCGAGGACATCGAACGTGCCATCGCGGCGGCGCGGCGGGCATTCGACGAGACAGATTGGTCCAGCAATCACGGTCTGCGGGCGCGCTGCCTGCGGCAGCTCCACGATGCATTCCAGGAGAATCTCGAAGACCTGCGCGCCAGCTACGTCGCGGAGGTGGGCTGTCCGATCAACATGACATACAGCGCCGCCCTCGACGTGCCCGTGCGTGGCCTCAACTACTACGCCGACTTCGTCGAGAAATACGCGTGGTCCGAAGACCTCGGCGTCGCGGACGCACTCGGCATGGGCAAGGCGCAGCGATGGCTCGAGCGCGAGGCCGTCGGTGTGGTGGGTGCCATCACGGCGTGGAACTTCCCCCACGAGCTGAACCTCAAGAAAGTGGGCTGGGCCTTGGCGGCGGGTTGTAGCGTGGTGCTCAAGGGCGCTCCAGCGACACCGTGGTGCACCCTCTTGTTCGGAAAATTCGTTCTCGAGAACACCGACATTCCTGCCGGAGTGGTCAACACCATCACGTCCTCGCAAAACGGCATCGGCGAACAGATCACCGTGGACCCGCGGGTCGACATGGTGTCGTTTACTGGCTCGACCGCCACGGGTAAGAGCATCCTCGCCGTCACCGCACCGTTCGTGAAGCGAATCTCTCTAGAGCTCGGCGGCAAGTCGGCGCTGATTCTGCTCGACGATATGCCGAGCATCCCGGACATCGCCGGCCAGGCCGGCGCGAGTGTGTGTATGCACGCCGGGCAGGGATGCGCGATGCTCACGCGCATCCTGGTACCCAAAAGCCATCTCGCGGAAGCCGGCGAGAAGCTGAAAGCCGCTATGGCGAACGTGAAGGTTGGCGACCCCACGAATCCCGAGACGCTGCAAGGTCCGCAGTGCAGTGCCGCCCAGCGCGAACGTGTCGAGGCACTCATCCAACAGGGAATCGACGAGGGCTCCACGTTGTTGTGCGGTGGCGGCCGGCCCAAGCATCTGGCGGCGGGCTACTACGTCGAGCCGACGGCCTTCATCGCTGATCCCGACTCCATTGTCGCGCAGCAGGAGTTCTTCGGCCCCGTGCAATGCCTGATCGGCTACGAAAACGAGGAAGACGCGATCCGCATCGCCAACAACTCCAGCTACGGGCTCTCGGGAGGCATCCTGGGCCTCGACATCGAACGCGCCAAGCGCGTCGCGCGTCGCATCCGCACAGGCACAATGATGATCAACGGCGGCATGTGGTACGGCCCGGACGTTCCCTTCGGCGGCTACAAGCAATCCGGCCTCGGACGAGAGAATGGTGTCGTCGGTTTCGAGGAGTTTCTGGAGGTCAAAGCGTTAGCCGTGCCTGCCGGCTAAGATCGAGTTCCGATCGGCGTGTGCCAGCAGTCTGCTATTAATAAAGTCGGATGCGACGGCACTTCGCTCTCCGCGGGGCCCGCCGGGAGCGGGCCGCGAAGTTCCGGTACAGGATAGCGGGAGCAGAAATGCCCCACGTCGGCGGCGAGCTGGCGGTGATCGCGACTCTGTCGAGGATGGCCTCCACCTGCTGCCCGGTGCGCGCGAGAAGTGTTCGATGCCAATCCATCTCGCCAGGATCGTCGATTCGCATCGGAAAGAAAAGTGAAACATTCTCTCAGATTCGTGCAGGAATTTTCCAGAATCCGAATGACACCGGCAAAAACAGACGGAGCGTCTTTTTCGGGGCCGATCAGTGCGTCGGAACTGCGCGTCGTGCGGCGCTCGGCGCGCGCCTTCGGCGTCGCAACGGCAGCTGGATCCAGTGAGGAGCTGGATCGCCGCGCTCGTGCGCGCTGCGCAGGACCGCACCGCTGATCCTCGCGACGCGCATATCGCCAAACGGTGTACCCATTCCGCAATTGACGATCAATGCGACCGCCAGTCGCCTGCTCGGATCCGCCCAAGCCCCCGACCCGCCGAAGCCGAAGTGGCCAAAAGCCTGTGGCGCAAAGCCCTCCGAGGTGGCGATGCCGTGGTAACCGAGCCGCCAGCGCATGTCGAAGGGGAGTACCGCGCGGCCGGGAGCCTCCTGCTGGACTTCCGTTGCCAGGCCGAGCGTGCGACGGGAAAGCAAGCGCACCCCATCGATCTCGCCACCTTCCGCCAGGGCGGCGTACATGCGCGCGAGCGAACGGGCCGTAAACAGGCCGTTTCCCGCCGGAATCGGCTGGCGTAGGGTCTCTGCGGATCCGAAGTCGAATGAGCTGATTCCGCGCGGCGCCAGAGCCTGCAGGATACTGGGGACGTCCATATCGACGCCGAAATCTTGGAGGCCCTTGCTGAAGGCTCCCATCAGGCCGCCGGCGGCCTCTCCTAGCCATCGCATTGTGGGTCCGCTGGGTACACGGCGAAGAAATTCGCTTCGCTGGGGCCACATGAGTTCTGCTGCGCGCGGGAGCTGGTCGTCGGGCGTACCCACGTAGAGGCCATCGAGCCCGAGCGGCTCGGCGAGCTCGCGCGCGACGAGGTCCTGAATGGACGTGCCGGTGACGCGCTTCAAGATCTCTCCGACCAGGAAGCCGTACGTCAGCCCGTGGTAGCCGGTGCGAGCGCCCGGAGGGTGAATGGGCTCCGCCCGCTCGATGGCGTGCACCATGTAATCCCAGTCGAGCATGCGATCGGCGCGGTCGATCATCTGTCGGATGTGATACAGGCCTGACTGGTGAGAGAGCACCTGGCGAACCGTAATGGCACTTTTCCCCGCCTGAGCGAATTGGGGCCAGTAGGTCGCGACAGGGGCCTCGTAGTCAATCAGACCGCGGTCGGCAAACACGTGGACCAGTGTCGAGACAACACCTTTCGTTGTTGAAAAACTCGGAGCCATGGTGTCGTGGAGCCAAGGGTCGCCACCGCGGTTGCGGCGCCCGCCCCAGAGGTCCACGACACACTCTCCGCGATGATAGACGCAGACCGCGGCACCTCCGCCGAGACGTTCGATCTGCCGGTGCAGCAAATCCGCGACACGGCCAAAATCGGGTTGAATCTGGCCGTCGATAATGACAGACTCGCTCGATCGACCGGACAATGCGCGTAGCAGGGGCGAGTTCAATGTCATGGCAGCTCCAGCATCTATCACTATACCAGACTAGCGGATCTGCAGCGGACTGTTATTTGGGCTCCGCGCTGGCGCTGTTCGAGCGAGCTTAGAACCTTCGATGAGGGTTGCACCTGACAGGCAGAAGTCGACGTAGTCCTCTCAGGTACCAGCTGTATCGAAGAACGCGCTAGTTGCGCGTTCGCCGCTGCGCAACGAAGCTTCCGCGTCGTCGCCCGGCCGCCATCGCGACAGACCGCGACCCCGTAGAGGCGAATCATGAGCACACCTGCTTGGCTCGACAGAACTGAATACTCCTTCGCGTCCCACTACATCGAGCTGCCCGCTGGGCGCCTTCACTATGTCGACGAGGGTGAAGGGGAGCCGATCTTGATGGTCCACGGCCAGCCGACCTGGTCGTTCATGTATCGTGAGGTCATCCGCGGGTTGGCGCCGCATTTTCGCTGCATCGCGGTCGACCTGCTCGGCTTCGGACTTTCAGACAAGCCCGAGCAGTGGTCATACCGCCCCGAGGAGCATGCATCACACATCGGCGTGTTAGTTGACCATCTGGAGCTGGATCGGACTCATCTGCTCGTCCACGACTGGGGAGGACCGATCGGTTTGGGCTGGGCGGTGGACAACCCGGATCGCGTTGGCCGAATCGTGGCTCGCGACACATGGATGTGGTCAATGCCGGAGCAGCTCTCGACTCTCTTGTTCAGCCATCTGCTAGGCAATCCGCTCGGTCGTCTGGCTACGCGCCGCGACAACCTGTTCGTCACGCAGTTCATGCGACCCGCACTGATCGGCAAGTGGGACGCCATTGCTGCCGCGTACGCTGGGCCGCTGTCTCGACCGGAGGAGCGCATGGGCGGTGCGCTGTTTCCCAGGATGCTCCGGGCTCCCTGGCTCGCAGAAATTTGGCAGCGGCGTGAGGCGCTGCGAAAAATTCCGGCAATGCTGGTCTGGGGCGACGTCTTTCCGGAACCGACGCGCAACCGGCTCGCCAGCGTGTTCGAAGTGTCGAATCGAGGTTCAGCCCGGAGTCGGACATTTCGTTGCGGAAGAGATGGGTGCAGCCCTCCCAAAATTGATCGATGAATTCCTTCGGCCGGATGAGCTGCCTGAGAGCAGAACGTAGAACCCTTCCGACTCGAAGTGGCGTTCCGGCGGCCCTCGCTCACCTGCAGGTTCGAGCGGAATGTCAGGGATGACTCCCGAAGCGGCGGCCCTTACCGCGGCTACGAAACGTGCCGGAGCGGTAACGAGCCACCAGCATCGCGTCGAGCTTCCGCCTCGGCCCATAGCTGTCGTCGCAACTTCAGGTAGGCGGTAGTCCCGCCGTCTGCGCCCACCAGTCGATCGACGTGCCGATCTGGTAGGTTCGGTTCTTGTGTCTCCATCACCTTCAAGTCCTGTGGGAATTGGAAGATCACCCAGTCCACCTGCAAGAATAGCCACGACAAAGCCTGGTGGATGCCCGGAACCGGTAGGTAGTCGACGTAGTAGCGCGCCCAGCGCCAGGTGCTGTGCTGATCAATTGGACAATCCGCTACGACGAACAGTACTTTCGGCGTCAACTCGATGAGCGTCACGCACGGCATTTTGAATTCCATCCGAAACGCCAACCCCGAATCGGCGCCGGGCTTGCGAAGCTCACCCCGGGTCGCGATGTGTGACCCGTTCACTTCGACGTGGTAGGGATCGAGCCGCGACCCGAGGCCTGGCATCACTGCTCCGTGTACGATCGGCGTGTGGTGGATATCGAAATTGGACTCGATGGTCCGCACAAAGTTGATCGGCCACGATTTGGAGGTGCTCGCGCCGCCGCGACGGCCGCTGATCTCGTCGAACCACGGAATCTCCGGCAACTCTTCTGCTTGCTCGCCCCAGTAGATCCACACGAGACCGTGCTGCTCGCGCACCGGGTAGGTATCTACTGTCATACCGGCGGGAATCTTTGCCTGTTCCCCTTCGCACGGCATCAGCTGGCAAGCGCCTGAGCTGTCGAACTGGAAGCCGTGATAGGGACACGCAATGCGGTTCCCTTTGACAGACCCGCGGCTCAGCGCCACTCCGCGGTGTGGACAGCGATCCCGCATCGCGATTGCCGCACCCGACGCATCGCGCCACAGTGCGATGCGTTCCCCCAGCCGCTGGACGCCGATCGGCTTGCGACGCAGCCGACGCGATTCGATCAGCGGGTACCACTGATCGGGCAGCCATCCTTCGTGAATCCGTGTGGGTTGGGTCGCCGTAGCGTGAGTGATCGTCGGTTCGCTCATTCTTTCCTCCTGCCGACCTCGCGGCCACTCACAAGCGCGAGCGGCGCGATCAGCCGAAAATGCATCTCGAGTAGTTGCTCCGCGATTTCCGCGAGCCCACCCGGACCGAGTTCTGTCAGGCGATCGAGGTTTTGCAGCGCCCATCGATCGGTCGCCTCCCCGGTCGCCAGTGTCACCGCGAGGAGCAAATCGAGTGGCAAATCCGAGCGCACGGCGCCAAGCCGAATTCCCTCGGCCAACACCGCTTCGAACTGCTTGGAGAGGCGCTCGATGAATTCGCCGTATGCCGAATCGGTGACGGGCCCGCCGCCGTACGCGCTCTTGATGAGCCCGGCCGCCAGCGGTTCATCGCCGACGAACCCGGTGATTCGGAGATAGAGATCGGCGAGTGCGTCCCAGAATGAATTCGCGTCGTCGAATTCAGCGAGCGGGCCGATCGTGTCGGTCGCGCGCTGTTCGGCGTCGCGCAGGACCGTGAGATACAGGTCGCGCTTGTCATCGAAGTAGTAGTACATGGCGCCCTTGGAGACGCCTGAGAGCTGGATGATTCGGTTGTAGGAAGCCGAGTCGAAGCCGCGCTCGGCGAATTCGGCGGCCGCTGCTTGCAAGATCGCCAGTTGGCGCTCGCTTGCAAGTGAGTCGAAGCGCGGTCGCGGGCTCACTGGCGGCCCGCCCGTTTCGGCCTGGCTCTTTTCGATCCTGTCGAGCTCGACCTGATCGATTCCCCAATCGACTTCTCCCCAAACGACTTCTCCCCAATCGACTTCTCGATTCGCATCAACCTTTATCCCTAGGCCATATGGATCTAGACCAAGTGGTTCGACCAGATGGTCTAAGCATATCGATCTTGGCGCGATGCGCCAACAAAATCGGGTCTCAGCGCTGATCCACCTCCAACCGCCCAGGGCGGTTCGGCGTCCCACCGCTCAGCCCGCCTCGCAGCGTCGCTTCTTACATCTGGTGGAGTGCTGCGGTCATCGATCGTTCGCCGCCGGCGGCTCGCCTCGGACGAGAATCGGGTACTGCCGCTCGGGTGCGTCACAGCGGGTTCGCGCTGTCTTGCCGTCCGCGTAGGTGATGACATAGGCGCCGTCCGGGGCGAACTGAACGATGTAAGTCTTGCGCGTCTGGCCCGCGGTCGAGTTCGGCCCCGTCTTGTGCGGCGTGAGCGACGAGAAGACCACCACGCCACCGGCGCGGACCGGCGCCGGAATCCCCTCCTTTCCGGTAGCCCCCACGCCACAATCGAAACCCAACTCCGTCAATTCGTGAGCCCACGTGCCCTCGCGGTGCAGGCCAGAGACCACGACTGGGCAGCCGTTGCGCTCGTCGGCATCGGTCAGCGCGACCCAACAGGTGAGGTACTGCTGCGGTTCGACGTAGGTGTAGCCGTTGTCCTGGTGCCACGGAAACTCGTCGACTGTCCCCGGCTTCTTGTACACAGCCTGGTCCCAATACAGACGCACATCGTCACCGAGCAGGTCATGGGTGAGATCGCGGAAGAACGCGCAACGCGTGAACTCGTTGGCCTTTGGCGAGCGAGTCACCACATGTGGCGTGAAGGTAATCTCACCTGCGCGGGCGATGAACATTTTCCCGTCGAAACGCTGCTCGACCAATTCCTCGAGCTGCCGTTCGAGTGGATCGAGCTCCTCGATGAGCGCATCGATGGTGATCGCGTCGAAGACATCCTCGATGACCACAAAGCCCTGCTCGTCGTACTGCCGCGCTTGCGCTGCACTGAGCACTCTGAATGGCCCGGAGTGACTTTCCCACTGGAACCCCTGGTTCAGCTCGTGCTTGATCATGACTCTGCTCGGGCCGGCCGGCCGTCGCGGCGCAGCGGCAGCCAATCGGTGTTCGGCGGCGTGAATCCCCAGCGCTGCTGGCTCTGATCCACAGTGTCGGCCGATGCCAGGTGATAGACCATCGCAAGCCGGGAGTCGTTCGAACCGTTGTCGGTGGAGCGGTGAAACAAATGACTGTGGAACACCAGCAGGTCGCCGGCCTGCATCAGCACCGGAATTTCGGCGGACGTGTCGTAGTCTACGATCTCGACATAGCCGTAGTTCGCATGCGGTCGCGCGTCGGCAACGATGTCGTGGATCGGTTCCGCGTGCGAACCCGGCACGACCCACAGCGGCCCGTTATCGATACGCGCTTCGCTGACTGCCAACCAGATTCCGACCTGCGGGCCGCGGTCGAACGGGAAGTAGAACGAATCCTGGTGCCATGGCTGCCCCAGCGCTCCCGGACGCTTGGCGATGAACTGGGAAAGGAAGCAGTCGATGTCGGGGCCTAACAGACCTTCGGCAATATCCAGCAGCGCTTGGTTCGAAACGAAATCGCGAAACAGCTTTTCGTCGCGGTGTATTCGGAACAGTTTGGAGACTTCGTCCTCTGGATTCACCGCAACCGCGGAAAGCCCGAGCTCCTTCGTCACGTAGGCATCACCGATCGACGCGCCCGCCGCAGCCGCGCGGGCGAGTTCGACGACCCGGGCTTCCATCATCTGAAGCACCGGCGGCTCAGCGAAACGGGGCAGCAAGAAAAAGCCATCGCGGTCCCACGACTCGCGCATCGCCGGCGTCAGTGCATCGGACACGGGAAAATCTCCTGCTCGGTTTCGCGTTTCGCATTTCGCGAAGGTTCATTATCACCCGGATGGTCGAGGAGAGCGAGGATTCAAACCCGCTGCTGAGCAACCCCAGCGATCCGGGATCACCGCGATTTCGACGTTGCCATGCTGTGGCTTGCGGCAGCGAGCCCGCCGGACCGTCAGGCGTGCGAAAATTCGAAACAAAGCGCCGCCGGGGAGCCCGAAGACGTCGCCGCCGCGTTGGGTGGAGTCGATATCACCTGGCGTAAGCACACACCCGCATCGACGACCGTCATCTCGACCCGTTCACCGTCGGACAGGCGCCTGACGCGAGCGTCCCTCATTTCGTCAAGTAGCGGAACATTCTTGATCACGACGTCGTCCGAACTCGGCACGCCGAGCACGATGGCGTAGACACGATTTTCGTTTCGTGTGAAGCGCACGGGAAGACCCTCTGCGGTCTCGCCGTCAGATCGTTGCCAGGGACGGCTTCCGTAGATGGCCTCGCCGTTTCGGTCGAGCCACTCACCCATCGCCTCGAGGCGTGTGCGCTGCGGCGTTGGTATTGCCGCATCCTCGCCGCGCGGCCCGACATTGAGCAGCAGGTTCCCGTTCTTGGACACGCTGTCAATGAACCCCGTGATCAGGTTTTCAGCGCTCTCGTAGTCGGCGTCAGCATGGTTGCGGTTGTACCCAAACGACGCGCTCATTCCGCGTGTCGCCTCCCACTTGTAAGCAGTGATCTCGTCGAAGCTCGTGTACTCCGGCGTGCGAAAATCGAAATGAGCCGGACGCGGCGGGACGATGCCTTTCCGGCCTTCGCCTCTTGCATGGGCGCGCCGGCTCGCCCGATCGATCAGGGCATCGACCACGCGCTGGACGGGTCGATATCGGAGCAGGCGCAGGGCCATGTTCTGGTGCATCCACCGATCGTTGATCACGCCTTCGGGTACGGCGCCATAGTAGTCGGCCATGAGTGAAAGCATGGCAGCGCGGTCACTGGGCCACGAGATGTCGTTCCAGAGCACATCGGGCGAGTAACGCTCGACCAACTCGCGCACCTGAGCGTCGGCGTAGGCGGCGTAGCCGCCCTGCGGAACCGAGCCGATGAACTCCGCAAAGGTCCGCGCCGGCCGCGTGTTCCACGACCAATCGATCCCGCCAGAGTAGTACACACCGAAGCGCAGCCCGACGCCTCGTACCGACTCGGCGAGTTCACCGACGATGTCGCGCTCGCTACACCACTTCGATTGATGCGGGTTGGCGATCTGGCTCGGCCACAGGCAATAGCCGTCGTGGTGCTTGCTAACGAGGACGACATAACGCGCACCGGCTCGCCGAAACAGCCGCGCCCACTCGTCAGGGTCCCATTCGCGCAGCCCATCGTTGAATGCGTCCCGAAAGTCCGTGTATGGACGGCCACCATAATGCGTTGCATGGAACTCCGCGGTCGGACTGCCCGGCACCCGCAGCGCATTCCAGTACCATTCCGTATACGGGGTCATGACCATCGAGTTCGAGTGGCTTCCACTGAACGCGTCCGAGATATGTTCCGTCGGCGCCGCGAATCCGGGAACCGAAAACAGACCCCAGTGAATGAAGATCCCGAACTTGGCATCGTCGAACCAGCTCGGGATGGCGTGGCTGCGGAGAGATTCGAGCGTGGGTGCGTGGCCGGGGTGTGACATGGCTTCCATCGTTCGCGACGCCTGGGGTTCTGTCAATGATTTCCTCGAGCGCTTGCGAAGCCGCTGCGCTCAGTGGCCATTCGAGAGTTTTACTCTGCTTATGGCTCTCCCTTTCATTGTCCACTTCATTCTCCCTTTCACTCTCCATAGCCGAGGGCTCGCAGCACTTCGATTTCCCCCTTGGAGAGGTCGATTTCCGGGCTATCGATCTGCTTCGACCCGACTTCGCGAAGCAACGTATGGAGCTGTGCCGAAAGTTCGCGTACGCGCGCGGGCTCGTGCGCGGCAATGTTGTCCAGTTCGCCGGGGTCCCGCTCCAGGTCGTAGAGTTCGGTATCGCCGGTGAGCAGATTGTCGATCAACTTGAAACGAGGACCAACGAGTGACACCTGCTTCGTGGTCTTCTTTGCGTTGAACTGCGAGACGGGGACGAAATCCACCTCTGTGATGACACTTGCTGCGGCGCTCGATGGGAGCGCGCTACTCAGTAGGGCAACGAGCGATGGCTGGGCAAAGGACTCGGGGATCTCGAGCCCGAGCAACTCCATGATGGTCGGCGCCAGCATGGTCAGAGACACCAGCTCATCGATCTCGGCGCGCGCGGCTGGCTGTGGCAGGCGAACAATCAATGGAACGCGCACCAACTCGTCGTAGAGGGTCCTGGTATGGCCCAGCCATCCCCGTTCGAGGAATTCCTCCCCGTGGTCGGCGGTCAACAGAATCAACGTATCGTCGTAGTGGCCGAGTGATTTCAGGCTTTCGAGCAATCGGCCGATTCCGGCGTCGGTGTGGCGAATTTCTCCGTCATAAAGATCTCGCACGAATTCCCGCTCCTCGGGTGTCAAGTCCGTGCCAAGGTCGCGCAGGAAACCGATTTCTTCTCCGCCCCGAAGCCGACCGGCCCGAACCGGGGCGAAATCGAAATCTTCGTGACGCCGATAGGTGTAGTGAGGGTCGAAGTAATGAACGAACAGAAAAAACGGTGCATCACCGGCAGAGAGCCGCTCGAGCATGGAGATTGCGGAGTCCGTCACGCCTTGGGTGGACGTGCCATTGTGACCCCTGGCGTGATGCTCGTCGAACCAATCGAACCCGCGACTGAGGCCCCAGCGCTCGCCGATGACGATGTGGCTGACGACACCCGCGGTCGCAAAGCCCTTGTCTCGCAGCATCCCGGCCAGCGTGGGAATCTCGACCGACAGCGCGGTGCGCGGACGAATCACCCCATGCGCGGTCGGGTACAAACCCGTGAGCATCGAGGTGACAGACGGCATCGTCCAACCCGAAGTCGCATACGCGCGATCGAAGCGCACCCCTTCCGCAGCCAGCGCGTCGATGGCTGGCGAGGTGTCACGCGCATAGCCGTAGGCACCCAGATGGTCGCGCCTGAGCGTATCGACAACGATGAACACCGCGTTTCGGATTCCGGGCGTCTGCGAGTCCCGACAGCCTGTGAAAAAGCCGAGCGGGACGAGTGCCGCGATGATGGCGAAGGTCGGGAGAGCGCGTCGCATGTGTTCAGTTCACTCGGGACACTGCCGGAGAAGGAATCCGCTGGGGGTCGTCAGCTTAGCAAGCAGTATCGTATCCTGATGCGTTCCCACTGCCGGATGGAGAGCCGGAACTCAAACCGGAACCAAAGCCGGAACTCAAACCGGAACTCAAACCGGTACCAAAGCCGGAACTATATATAGGGCCGGAACTCAAGCCGGTGCCAAAGCCGGTACTGACGCCGGTACTGACGCCGGTACTAACGCCGGTACTAAAGGAGCGCTGCGTGACCGATCGCGAACCTCTCGTCATCGAGCGCGACGCCGGTGTCCTCACACTCAGCATCAACGACGCGCCCATCAACCGCATGTCGCTCGAATACATGGACGCGCTCGAACAAGCCGTGAACGACGCGGCTGGGGATCACAGCGTAAAGGTGCTCGTGTTCACTGCGGTGGGTGATCAGAATTTCTCGGTCGGTATGGACCTCAAACAACTCGGCGCCGGTGCGGCGGCCCGCGGTGGCGCCGAAGCGGTCTTCGACCAGCGTCTGCGCGTGCTGGCGACCATTGAGAACATGGCGAAGCCATCGATTGCAACCTTGTTCGGTTACTGCCTCGGCGGGGGGTTGGAGTTGCCGCTCGCATGCCACTTTCGGCTCGCCGCTGAGACGGGTGCGAAGATCGGGCTCCCGGAACTCGATCTCGGCGCAGTACCCGCCTGGGGGGGCACAGCACGGCTGACCCGGTGCGTCGGTCGCGACCACGCGCTCGATTTGATCCTGCGTGCCAAGAAGATCGACGGGCGCGAGGCGCACCGGATCGGCCTGGTACAGGAAGTCCACCCACTCGAAAAGCTCAAAGCGTCCGCACGAGCGCTTGCGCTCGAACTCGCGGCGATGCCTCCGGTGGCTGTCGCGGGCGTGCTGCGCTGCGTCGTCGGGGCCGGCGCCGCCCCACTCGACGAAGCGATCGCCGAAGAGCGAGCCGCCGTGCTGCGCTGCGCCACCAGCAAGGACCAGATCGAAGGCATGCGTGCCTTCATCGAAAAGCGCCGGCCCGTCTTCACTGGAGAGTAATCGCGGCCAGAAGGGCCGGGTTACCTTCTGGAACCAATACCCGGGAAAATAGAGGAGCGTAGATATGAAAGAGCTTCGAGATCGGGTTGCCGTCGTCACGGGCGCCGCAAGTGGAATCGGGTTGGCGCTCTGCCGGCGCTTTGCGACCGAGGGGATGCGCGTGGTGCTCGCGGATATCGAAGGCGATGCGCTCGAAGCCGCCCGCCGGGAGTTGGTCGACGGCGGCGCAGAGGCGATTTCCGTGCGCACCGATGTCAGCCAGGCCGACCAGGTCAGCGCGCTCGCGCAAGCGACCATCGATGCCTTTGGCAAGGTACATGTGCTGTGCAACAACGCGGGGGTATTTGCGGCGGGTGCGTCGTGGCAGGTGCCTTTGACCGACTTTGAGTGGGTGTTCGGCGTCAACATCTTTGGCGTCCTTCACGGCATTCGCAGCTTCGTCCCAATCATGCTCGAACAGAACGAGCCGGCGCACATCGTCAATACTGCGTCGATGGCCGGAGTGACCCGCGCGCCACTCGTATCGGCGTACTACATGAGCAAGCACGCCGTCGTCAGCCTGAGCGAGACTCTGTTTCTCGAGCTCCAGGATGGACCCATCGGCGTCTCGATGCTGTGTCCCGAGGTCATCAATACGCGCATAGGCCTCTCTGAGCGCAACCGTCCACCGCATCTCAAGCGCGGAGAAGTGGAGGAACCTACTTCCGTACTGGTGGAGTCGAGCCTTGCCGCGGCGATCGATCAAGGACTCGACCCGTCGGTGATGGCCGATCGCGTCGTCAACGGGATCCGTGAAGACCAGCTCTACATCCTGTCCGAACAGGGCGGCGCCTGGCGGAATGTCTGCAATGCGCGTCTCGACGATATCCGCCTGGCCCGCAACCCGACAGGACCGGCACTCGCGATCGACAACTGATCTCTCCAATAGATGAGCGAACCGCACAGATGGCAGATTCCCGCATCCCAAACGAACCGCGTCTGCCGAAATCCGTCGAGGAGATCACCGCCGCGTGGCTGACTAGCGCGCTGGCCGTTCGGCATCCGGGCACACGCGTCGGAGAGCTCACTCAGACGTGGGTGATACACGGCTCCGGGACGAAGATCGCGCTGGACCTGGTGTACGAGTCGAATCCAGCGGGACTCCCCGCATCGCTGATCGTGAAGGCGGCGCTCGAAGATCACGGGATACCGGTGTCCATCCGACCCGAAGCGCTCTTCTACGACATCGTGCGCCCACAGATTTCGGTGTCGGCACCTCACTGCGTCTACACAGCTCACCGCGAGGAGCCCGGCGCAATAGTGCTCGAAAACCTGTTGGTACGCGGATGCCAGATGACCGACGCGATTGCGGGTTGGAGTGTGGACACAGTCCGCCACGGGCTCACACAGCTCGCAAGCCTGCACGCCAGGTGGTGGGGCAAAGGTCAGGTTCGGGGTGTCCCCGAATTTGCCGGCTCGAACGCGTTCGGTGCAGTGCTGATGGAAGCGGGTTATTGGGAATCGTGTGTCGCCGGCCCGACTGCGGAACACGTGCCCGAGCCGTTTGGCGATCGCGAACGGATGGCGCGTTGGGTGCCGGTGTTGTGGGCACTCGACAACAGCACGCCCAGGTGCTTTCTGCACGGTGATGCGCATCTCGGCAACACCTACATCGATGCGGACGGCGGGCCCGGTTTTCTCGACTGGCAGGGCATCCGCGCCGGACACTGGGGCCGCGAGGTTTGCTACTTCCTGGCGGGTGCGCTGAGCATCGAGGACCGGCGGGTCAGCGAGGAATCGCTGTTGCGCGGTTATCTCGATGCGCTTGCAGCCGGCGGGGCCGACCCGCTGCCCAGCTGGGACGCGGCCTGGTTGAGCTATCGGCGGCACATGCTTCACGGGCTGCTGTGGTTCCTGTGTCCAACACAGATGCAACCACTCGAAATCATCAGCGCCAATGTGCAGCGGTTCGGCGCTGCAGCGAGCGACCACCGGGTCGACCGGCTGTTTTGAGCCGGGTCTCGGGAGCAGTGCTCGTTGCGGATCGTGAAGACCCCCTGAGGATTGGATCGCGACGCGGTAAACTCCGGGAATGGCAGAGCTGGATTCTCTAGACAGCCTCGACTCTCTCGACGTCGTCGGGCCCGATACCTACATGAACGATGGCTATCCCCACGCAGCCTGGAAGCGACTGCGCCATGAGTCGCCCGTTCACTGGTTCGATCTCCCTGGTGGCGTGGGTTTCTGGGCGATCACGCGGCGAGCCGACATCGTCTGGCTGTCGAAGCAGCCGACGCGGTTCTTGAATGCCCCCCGACTGGCGATCTTCGAAGAGGGACAACCCATCGAAGAGCGCGACACGCGTCACTTGCTGAACATGGATCCGCCCGAGCACACGAAATTTCGTTCAGCCGCCAGTCATTGGTTCACCCCGCGTGCCATCAAAGCGCGTCGCGCAGAAATCGAACGCATCACCGGCGACCTGCTCGACGAGATGGCCGGCGACGGTGAAATCCGCGAGGGAGACTTCGTAAAGGACTTCACGGCACCGCTCACGCTAGCGGTACTGGCCGACATGCTCGGTGTTCCTCGCGAAGATTGGCACTTGATGTTCGAGTGGACCAATCGGATCGCCGGCGCAGCGGACCCCGAGTACCAGGCCGAGGGTGCGGTACCCGGCGCGAGCGTGGGCGAAGCACGCAACAACCTGTTCAGCTACTTTGCGAAGCTCGCCAAGCAGCGGATCGACGACCCCCGAGACGACATGGTCTCGGTACTCACATCCGCGCGTTTCGACGACAAGCCGATGCCGCCGATGGAACTGCTCTCGTATTTCTTGCTGCTGGTGGTAGCCGGCAACGAAACGACGCGAAATGCCGCGAGCGGAGGGCTGTTGGCGCTCATCGAGAACCCGGATGAATTCCAAAAGCTTCGGGCGAACCCGCGTCTCGTCGACACGGCTGCAGAAGAGATCGTCCGATGGACCACGCCGGTGATCCAGTTTTGCCGGACCCCGGTAGAAAGCTTCGAATTTCATGGCAAGAAGATCAACGCGCGCGACTCGATGTGCCTGTTCTACGCGTCTGCGAATCGCGACGAAGCGGTATTCGACGATCCCGATGTGTTTCGAATCGACCGCAAGCCCAACCCCCACCTCGGATTCGGGATCGGCGAGCACTTCTGCCTCGGTGCCAGCTTGGCGCGGCTCGAACTGCGGGTCATCTTCGAGATGCTGGCCAAGCGACTCGAGTGGGTCGAACTGGCGGGAGCCTACGAGCGAACCCGATCCAGCTTCCTCGGTGGCGTCAAGCGCATGCCGATCCGCTACCGGCTGCGCCCTTCCTGAAGCCGGCCCGGCCAACGCGCTTGTACCGACTGCTCGCACTCGACATCGACGGAACCATTCTCGACGACAACGAGCAGGTTCCCAGCGACGTGAATGCCGCCGTGCGCGCCGTCCAGCAACGCGGCGTCGAGGTGGTGCTCGCCACGGGACGACGCTTTCGCACCATGAGCGAGGTCGCCAACCGGCTGGAACTCGCCGGCGCGGCCATCTGTTACAACGGTGCGGTTACGAAGGAGCTGGGTAGCGGCGTCACTCACCACGCCCAATGCCTGCCCGAGGACGTCGTGCGCCGCTGTATCGCGCTGTTCCGCGAGTGGGGACCACCACTCGTGTATGCCGACAGCTTCGACGTCGCGGCGGAAATCGACATCATTACCGAGTCGGAACGAGACGCACCCATACACAGCAACCAGCGAGATTACCTCGAAACGAATCGCTCGTGGTCGCACGAAGTCCCGAGCCTCGACGCCATCGATGTCTCGAACACGCTGATGGTCGCGTTGGTGGGCGACCGCGCGTCTCTCACTGCGATCGCGAAGCGAACCGAGGAGCAATTGGGCGACGTCGCAATCGTCCGCTTCCTCGGAAACCCGACCCGTGATGCATCGTTCCTGGAAATCCTCCCGTCCGGGACCGACAAGTGGAACGCGCTCTTGCGACTCGCGAACGAAAAAGGCATCGGTGCGGAGCAGATCGTCGCCATCGGCGACGACACGAATGACACCGCGATGGTTGCAAACAGCGGCCTCGGTATCGCCATGGGAAACGCACACGAGTCGGTCAAGAGCGTCGCCAACGTCGTCACCGAGCGCAACAGCGAAGCGGGCGTCGCGCGTGCGATCGAGCGCTACTTGCTGGTGTAGTACGTGTATCCCAGATCATGGACGGGGGCTGGCCGAGTTCCGAACTTTGGCCGAAAGGGTTCGAATGTCCCGTTTCGATCCTACCGCTGCTTCCGGAAGCAGGGTGCCAGTCGTCAACGCGAGGCGACGAACCCCTCCGCGTGTGGGCTACGGTACCTTTGGGGAGGTCCGTACCATGTCGTTAGCCGGCCGCTGTCTGTGTGGTGTCGTTCGATACGTGTTGGACGCCGAAGTTCGGGTACTCGTAAACTGCCACTGTCGGTTCTGCCGTCGCGCTCACGGCGCCGCGTTCGTCACGACATCGCCGGTCCCGAGCAGCGCGTTGCGAATCGTCGCTGGAGAGGACCAGGTTGCAAACTACGAGGGGCGCTTCTTCTGCGCAAGGTGCGCGTCGCGCTTGTTCAATCGTGGAGACGCAATGCCCGACACGACGGCGCTCGTGGTGACGAGCCTCGACGATGAGCCGGTCGCGGAGCCCTCGGCGCACTTCAACCTCGAGTCGAAAGCTCCGTGGTTCGAGATCCGCGACGACGCACCTCGTTTCGACGCGTTCCCGCCCGCGGTCGCCGCGGCGCTCGAGGATCGTTGAACGCGTCAATCGTTGGATCGGGGCCTCCTTTACTCAGGCCATCGCGGACTCGAGCCTGCACTCGACACCGAGTCCCCCCCGAGCGGCGGCTGATCCGATCCGTATATGGAGGTTAGGAAACTCCCTGATTCTGAGATTGATTGGATCTGCTGCCGGCGCCTTTTTTTCCTATGCGATCGGCTCGTCTCGGGCGACGAACAGCCAATCCGTGAGCTCTTCGTCGACGAGGTCGTTGATGAAGGTAACTGGCACAGTTTCGACGAAAGCAAACTCGGCGCGCAACGCCTCGGCGAAGGGCGAGCTTTCCGCGTACGACCACACTGCCAGGACCCCACCCGGTGCCAGGTGCAGCTTTGCGAGGGCCAACCCTGACTCGGTATAGAAGGAATCATTCGACGTGCCGAGCTGTTCTTGTGGCGAGTGATCGACATCGATGAGCACGATATCCCAGCATACTTCGGCCGACGCGCGGAGCGTCGCGAAGACGTCTCCCTCGCGGACGCAGAACCGAGGCTCGGCGAGCAGCTCAGTCGACAACGGCACGAGCCCTTCGTGCAGGAAACCGATCACTTCGGGCAGAAGCTCGACTACCTCGACACGCGCCACGCGTGGCGACTGCAATGCCTGGCTCGCCGTATACCCGAGGCCCAACCCGCCCACCAATACGCACAGGTCATGCCCCGTGTGGCGGGTGAGCGCCTCCTCGGCCAACGCGCGCTCGGAGGCCGTGTTGTAGCTGCTCATCAACAGTTCTTGATCGAGCGTGATCTCTGTGATCAACGTGCCGGGACTCGAGAGCAGTTCGCGACGTCGCAGGCACAGCTCGCCGAGGGGCGTAGTCAGATAGGCGAGGATCTTGAAGTTGGACGAGCTCATAGGCAATTGGAGGGCTCATCCGTGAGGTTCGAGAATTGACACATAGCGATCGCGGATCGCGCGGATCTCTTCATCCAGGCCTTCCACGGTCCAATCGGAGGTGTCGATCGGCGGTAAGACCAGCACTTCGATCGTTGCCGGCCGGACTACGAAAGCATCCTTCGGCAATGCGTCGAGGACGTTGCGGAACACCACGGGAACGATCGGCACCCCCGCCTGCATCGCCATGTGAAAAGCACCCTTCTTGAAGCGCCCCAGACGTGGCGTCACAGAGCGCGTGCCCTCCGGCGCGATCACCAATGACCGACCCTCACGCAGCGCGCTTACCGCCGGTTTCAAGGCCTCGATGGCCTGGGTGGTGTCCGTGCGGTCGATGAAGACCATGCCCGCCGCACCTAGCACCGGCCCGAAGATCGGGTTGCGTCGGATCTCTTTCTTGCCCACCGCCATCAAGTCGCGGCGCAGCAGTTTGATCATCAAGACGGCATCCAATGCGCTTTGGTGATTGAAGATGAAGACGGCCGGGCGGTGTGACCAAAGGTGTTTTTCGCCGTCGACGCGCAAATCGATCCCGGCCAACGAGGTCGCAAGCTCACCCCAAACCGAGCCTGCGACGTTGATGGCCTCTCTCATCGACCCATTCATCAAACCGGCGGCCGCGCCCGCCCAGAGTGACGGAGCGAGACTCGCATAGGTGAGCCCGGTGCGAACGAGGTCGCCCGCACTCGGACGACCGCGACTCGTGAAGCGGCGCACTGGCCACTGACGTTCCTTCGCAATCTGGGCCAGTTGCCGGTTGGGGTTGATGGGACGCGGGCGGCCCACAACCTCGAGTAGTGGCAGATCCTCGTGGCTGTCGGTGTAGAAGTAGCTCTGCTCGACATCCAAGCTGTGTTCCGCGGCCAGCTTGCGTCCGGCCACGGCCTTGCCCTCGCCGTAGCAGGTGGGCCGAACCACGTTTCCGGTAAAGACACCGCCACTCACCTCGAGCTGTGTACACAGCACGTGCTCGATTCCCATGTCGCGCGCCAGCGGTTCGGCCTGGTAACGGGTGGCAGACGAAATGATAGCAACCGTGTGTCCCATCTCCTGGTGGGCCTCGACCAACGCCCGCGATTCCGGATAGATCTGGGTGGCCAGGTGTTTTTCGAAGACCTCTTCACCCACTTCCTCGAGCACTGATTCGGCGAGCCCCCGGTAGGCTGCCGTCGTGGTGGACATCAGCCCCGAAAAACCCGTACGCCCAACCGCGAATGAAAGCGTGCCCAGTAGCGCTTCGCCTATATCCCGCGGAGCCATGCGTCCCGAGAAGATCCGTTGTTGGAAGAAGGCCGTCGCCGAGAATCCGGCCAGCAGCGTCTGGTCGAGGTCGAAAAACGCTCCTAGCTTCGGGCCTTTGGGCCCTTTGAGGATTTCTTCGGTGAGGCGCTGGTGAAGTCTCATTGTCACGATCCAGTATGAACCCGGCAGGACCAGGTTCCAAGCCCGGCGTGTGAATTGATATCGAGTCGATCCAAGAGCAAGTTGGCTGGGGTTCCGATGAGATCGGCCGCGGTAGAAGCAGATCGTAGCCGCACCTAGACTGAGAACAGCCAAGCTCAGTCGACACCTAGCACAGTGCGAGAGGTAAACATGACGGTTCAGCTCCTCGAAGCGGACTACCTGGTCATTGGTGCGGGCGCGATGGGAATGGCCTTCGTCGACGAGATCCTGACGCAAAGTTCGACGGACCTGGTAATCCTGGTGGACAGACATGCCAAGACTGGAGGGCACTGGAACGACGCGTATTCGTTCGTATCGCTCCACCAGCCTGCCGCGTTCTATGGTGTCAACTCCGAGAAGCTCGGCAGTGGAGGGGCTGCGCTCGCCTCGGGCTGCGAAGTCCTCGCCTACTACGAGCGCGTACTGGCCAAGCTTGTCGCGACTGGACGGCTGCGACACTTCCCCATGTGCGAGTCATCGGGAAACGGTCGATTCGTATCCCTCGTCGAAGCCGACCTCAAATACCAGGTGACGGTCCGCAAGAAAACAGTCGATGCCACCTACATGAACGTCCGGGTCCCCTCCACTACCGAGCCCGAGTATCCGGTCTCGTCTGAAATTACCCTCCGGCCCCCCAACGAGCTCCCGGCCGTTCGACGTCCGAGGTCTGGATACGTGATCATCGGCGCCGGAAAAACCGGAATGGACGCTGTGCTGTTCCTACTGAATCAGGGTGTCGACCCCGATCACATCACCTGGATCATCAGCAATGACGCTTGGTTCCTCGACAGGGCCCAGATCCAACCCGGTCGCGTGTTCGACGAGGGTTTGGGAGGACAGTTTCAGAACATCGCGAGCGCCGGCACTCTGACAGA
This sequence comes from Deltaproteobacteria bacterium, assembly GCA_032128375.1. Taxonomy (GTDB): domain Bacteria; phylum Myxococcota_A; class UBA9160; order UBA9160; family SMWR01; genus JAJDAM01. Next base: position 22,095 of record JAQBGU010000102.1, read on the forward strand.
GCTGCTGTTGTCGCTCGAGGCCGATCAGCGCCTGCTGCGGCTGGACAAAGATGTTTGGCCTACCAAGTACCGCTGCGCGACCGTCAGCCTGGACGAGCTCGAGAAATTGCGATCGATCGCAAACACGGTTCGCCTGGGGCGCGTCGTACGCATCGATTCCGACGCCATTATTCTGCAACACGGGAGCCTGCCGACGGGCTCGGAAGTGCTCCATGTGGACTGCACGGCCGACGGCCTGGCAAAGCGTGAGATTCGCCCCGTCTTCGATGGCGATACGATCACGCTGCAATCGCTATTCATGTGTCAACAGGTATTCAGTGCCGCGGTGATTGGAAATATCGAGGCACGTGTCGACGGCGAGCAACGCAAGAACGCGCTGTGCCAGGTGGTGCCTCACCCCGAATTTTCTCGCGATTTCCCGTTAGCCCTGTCGGTCAGCATGAAAAACATGGAAAGCTGGGGCCGCGAGTTCGGGATGTGGCTTGGCCGGAGCCGGCTCTCCATGGCCTCTCATGATTCCACGTTCAAGCTCTTGTGGGGCGCGTTCAAAGCCCGAAAGGTCATGCCGGTAGCAGTCGAAAAGATGCGACTCATCATCGACCAGGAATTCGGAATCGAAGCGGACTGACTCTGGGATCTTGGATGGGATCTTAGATGGGAGATGAGATGGGAGATGAGATAGGAGCTGAGATTCGTCTAGCGGTTCGCCAGCAACCCCTGCAGGATGAGTTCGGAGATCGCGTCTGCGGTCTGCTTGGGCGAGGCCTCGGTGATCTCGCCGACACCCGGTCGCGCGAACTCACGGCCCAGGCCTGCGAGCACGTGAGCGACCGCTGCGGTGTCGACCGGCGCGATATGGCCTTCGGCGACAGCGCGGTCCAGGAGATTCTGCGTCACGGCCATCAAATAGCCTTCGTGGGCGTCAAACAGCCGAGCGGCTCCTGCGACCTTCGCGAGCCCGGCCGACATGACCACTGCTTCCGGCTGTACCGCCTGATTGGCGGTCTGCAAGTACGCCCGCAGAGCATCGAGTGGAGGCAGCGACGCGTCGAGGGCTTCGATCGCCGCGCGACCGATGCGGTGCAGACGGCGATCGACCACCGTGAGCAACAGTTCATCCTTGCTCGGCGCGATGCCATATAGGGTTCGCATCGAGCAACCCACGAGCGCCGCGATTTCGGCCATCGTGAGATCCCCGAAACCTTCGCGCAGGAGTTGCTCCTCCAACTCATCGAGCAACTCGAGCTGCCGAGCGCTCAGTTGGCGCTCGGCGTGTGACGAGAGTAGGGGCTTCGGAGCCCGAACTCCGGGAAACCGGAGCCGCGCTCCGCGAGATTCACCGCTCGATCGGGTAGACGCCGAACTCAAGGCAACAATGCCTGCGGCAATTCGACCATCCGCGCCCGCAGCCATTCGCCGAGGCTCTTCGCCTGACCATCCTGGCGCGTCGAAGCCGCTACACCCTCCTCGAGCAGGCCGTGCAGCACGAAGTTGACAGAACGGATCGCGGGCAGCGGATATCGATCGATCTTCAGGCTCGCCGCTTCCGGAAGCAGCTCGCGCAGTTTCTCGGTGGTGAGAAAGCTGTCCAACCAGGCCCACGCCTCGTCACTGCGCGTAAAGACACCGAGGTTCGCGTTGCCCCCCTTGTCGCCGGAGCGGGCTCCCGCGACGGTTCCCAGCGGCACCCGCTGGGTCGGGCCGCCAGGTGCAGTCGCTCTCGGCGCCGGGGCCGGCTCCACCGAGCTTTCGCCATCCGGAATGATCGACGAAACCCAGTGTGTCTCTCCTCCCAGCATGACCACTTCCTGAGGAACCGTCGCGGCCAGTATTCGCGCTGGTTCATACACACCGAAGGGTCGACCGCCACCGGGACCTCCACTCACGCTCGTGTAACCCGGGATCGAGGCGAGGGCCAGCTCGGTCATCGCGTTCGCGACGGCGCGTCCAACCTTCTGCTCGTCCGAATCCTTGAGCGTGATCTTGAAGAATGCGGTCGCCTCTTCGTTGGATTGCGGATCTTCTTTATCGGTGCGGACGATGCGGGTCTTCACCGAGGCGAAGTCCTTCGGCCCGTAGGGGCAGGCCGCCCAGAACGCCTCCTCGACCAGCTTCGCCTTCGCTTCGATATCGAGGCCGGTCAAGCACACGTTCATGTCCTGCCGGAAACCGCCCGGGCGGTTGATGCAGACCTTGAGCGTCGCCGGCGGCGGTTCGCCCTGGATGCCGAACATACGCACCCGATCCTTTCCCACCTGCGCGAGCGAAATGGTGTCGAAGCGCGTCGTCACATCCGGCCCGAAGTACTCAGGACCGCCGATCTCATACAGGAGCTGGGACGTGACCGTACCGATCGAGACCTCCCCACCGGTTCCGTCGTGCTTCCCGATTACCACGCTGCCATCTTCGGCGATCTCGGCCCACGGGAAACCGACTCGCGCCATACCCGAAACCTCGGTGAAGAACGAGTAATTGCCTCCCGTGGTCTGGGTTCCACACTCGATCACGTGGCCCGCGGCCACGGCGCCCGCGAGCGCGTTCCAGTCGGTACGGCCCCAGCCGTGGTGCCATGCCGCCGGTCCACACACGACGGCGGCATCGGTGGTGCGGCCGGTGATCACGATATCGGCACCGCTGTCGAGGGCATCGACGATCCCCCAGCAACCGAGGTATGCGTTGGCAGTGAGAAAGGCCGACGAGTCCTTGATCGGTTCGCCCGTTTCAAAATGGATGAGCTGGTCTTCGCCAATCAGTTCGTCAATACGCGGCAACAGGTCATCGCCACGCACATAAGCGATCTTCGGGTGCAGGCCGAGCCTCTGCGCCACCTCGGCGACGGCGTCAGCGCAGCTATCGGGGTCTAGACCTCCGGCGTTGCTTACGACCTTGATTCCCTTGTCGAGACAGGTCCCCATCACCTGCTCCATCTGCGTCACGAACGTGCGTGCGAAACCCGCGTTCGGCCGTTTGGCTCGGGTACGCGCGAGAATCCACATCGTGAGTTCAGCCAGCCAATCGCCTGTGAGGACATCGATTGGGCCACCTTCCACCATTTCCCGGGCGGCCGAGATGCGGTCTCCGAAAAAGCCGGAACAGTTTGCGATGCGGACCGGATCGGCCATGCTGACTCCTTTATCTACCCAATATTTCCCATTCCCTACTTCTCTGGCGCGGGTTCGACCACCAGCAGCAGGGTTCCCGCTTCGACCTGCTCTTCGAGAGTGACGTGCACTTCGGTGACGACGCCATCGTCCGTGGCGCGCATCGGGTGTTCCATTTTCATCGCTTCGAGCACGAGCACCGTGTCGCCGGCACTCACACGGTCGCCCACCTTCACACGCAGATCGATCACCTTGCCGGGCATTTGTGCGACGAATCCACCCTCGGTTGCTTCGGGTACGGGCAGCGTGAAGCGGGGTCGCTCGCCAAACACGAGGTCACCGCCCCGCCACTGGACGATGAGCAGGCTGCCGCTGCGCGTCACGCGCGACCGGCTGCGCCGTCCGCCGATTTCGACGTCGATGCTGTCGCCGCACCAAGCGTGAACCCGGGCGGTCGTGCCATCAGCGAAGCGGAAGCGTCCATCGCGAAGTGTGCGGTACTGCACCGTCACACTCGTGTCGCCGTGGTCGAGCACGAGCTTCTGGTCGGACAACCGAGCGTTGCGCCAACCCGACGGCGTCGTGCCGAGCACGTTGGCGTTCGAGCGGTTGAAACCTTGTACCCACAACGCAGCCAGCTGGGCCGTGCGTGTTCGTTCGTCATCGCTGGGTTCGAGCGAGCGTGCCGGTCCGACACGGTCGATGAAGTCCGTCGTTGTATCGCCTGCGAGAAATTCGGGTGTGCGCAGCGTCGTTACCAGGAAGTCGCGATTGCTGGTGACACCCCCGAGATGGCTGCGCGCCAGTGCCAGCGCGAGCCGGCCTGCGGCCTCGGCACGCGTGGGCGCGTGAGCGATCACTTTTGCGAGCATGGGGTCGAAGTCGATCCCGACCACCGAGCCGCTCGAGACGCCCGAGTCCCAGCGCACTTCCGGCGTTGCCGCGGGCGCGAATGCGACCAGCGTGCCGGTGGCGGGAAGGAAGTCGTTCGCCGGATCTTCGGCGTAGAGGCGAGCCTCGATCGCCGAGCCGCTGAAGTGGATATCGCTTTGGGCGTATCCAAGTGGTTCGCCCGCGGCGATTCGAATTTGCTCACGCACGAGATCGATTCCGGTCACCATCTCGGTGACCGGGTGCTCCACTTGCAGACGGGTGTTCACCTCCAGGAAGAAAAACTCGCCGGAATCGTCGTCGAGCAGGAACTCGACGGTTCCAGCTGATTGATAACCGAGTTCGCGGGCAAGTCGCAGCGCGGCTTCGCACATCGCCTCTCGCTGTTCTGCATCGAGGCGCGAGGAGGGCGACTCTTCGATGATTTTCTGGTGCCGGCGCTGGATGGAGCACTCGCGTTCACCGAGGTGTACGACGTTGCCATACCCGTCGCCGAGAATCTGGATTTCAATGTGACGCGCGACGGCGACGTAGCGCTCCAGGAAGACGCGGTCGTCGCCAAAACTGTTCTTGGCTTCGCGCCTGGCGGCTGCGAGCGACTCTTCGAGGGTGTCCGGCGACTCGACGATGCGCATGCCCTTACCACCACCGCCCGCTGCAGCCTTGACCAGTAGCGGGTAGCCGACCTTCTCTGCTTGGATCGAAAGCGCTTCTGTTGAACGTTTCTTGCTGGAAGGTTCTCCGGCCGGGAGCCCTGCAGTTGGATCGGCTGCGCTGGGCAGCGTTCGAACCTGCGCCTTTTCTGCCAGCGCCTTCGCGGCGATCTTGTCTCCCATCTGCTCGATGCACTCGGGCGATGGGCCCACCCAGGCCATGCCCGCAGCGCCGACTCGGGCCGCAAACCCGGCGTTCTCGGATAGGAAGCCGTAACCCGGGTGCACGGCATCTGCACCCATCGCCCTGGCGGCTTCGACGATGGCCGGGACATCGAGATAGGAGGTGTCGAGTCGCATGGCCTCGTCGGCGTCTTGCACGAAGGGCGCATCGGCGTCTGCATCGACGTACACCACCACGCAGCGAATTCCCATGTCGCGGGCGGTGCGAATCACCCTGCGGGCGATCTCGCCTCGGTTCGCCACTAGCAACGTCGAAATCATAACCGGAACACTCCGTAGCCGGCGGCGCCTTCGATGGGCTTGTTGCGTACAACCGACAGGCAGATACCGAGTACCGTCCGTGTGTCGCGGGGGTCGATGATGCCATCGTCGCTGATTGCGCCGCTGGCTTCGAGCGCGACCGAGCCCCGCTCCTGCGCGGCCTCGACGGCTGCGCGAATCTGGGCGTCCGCTTCCTCGTCGAAGGGCTCGCCCTTTCGCTCGGCTTGGCCACGGCGCACGATCGACATGACGCCGGCGATCTGCTTTCCACCCATCACGGCGATCTTGGCGCTCGGCCAGATGAACGTGAAGCGGTTGTTGAACGCGCGTCCCGACATCGCGTAGGTGCCGGCGCCGTACGAAGCGCCCACGATCACCGTCAGGTGCGGGACCTCGGAATTCGTGACCGCATTGATGAGCTGCGAACCCTTCTTGATCATGCCCGCCTGCTCGTAGGCACGGCCCACGATAAAACCGGTCAGATTCTGCAGAAATACCAGTGGCAGATCGATTTGATTGCAGAGCTGCACGAAGTGAGCCCCCTTTTCGGCCGACTCGGGATAAATCACGCCGTTGTTACCGATGACGCCCACCGGATAGCCGTGGATGGAGGCGAAGCCGCAAACCAGTGTCGGCCCGTAGCGGGGGCTTGAACTCCTCGAAGCGCGACCCATCGACGATGCGCCCGATCACGTCGCGAATCTCCACCGTGCGACGCAGATCCTTGTCCACGATGC